>NZ_JBEYUP010000003.1:0-708890 GCF_040643575.1 Streptomyces sp. NPDC047108 | reverse complement strand
TCGGCCAGGCGGTAGTCGGACCTCTCATCAGCGTCTCCAACGGCGCCTCCCGGACCCGGTGACACCACCCCCCAGGTCATCCGTTCGACAGGGGGGAACAGTCATGCCGGGCCCGGAGGCCAACGGTCCTCTTGCAGGACCGCGGAAAACATAACGGGGGTAACAGGGGGCGATCACGGGGGACTCTCGGGAACGAGCACGGGGGGCTCGGGGCTCGGGGCTCGGGGCTCGGAGAGGTCTAGTACCAGCGGGGTGCGAGGCAGGCGCAAGGCACGCAACCGCCGTACGACGACCGTCCCTTCTTCGTCTGCCCTCCGACGGCACATCCCGCTGGTTTCCCTACGCCATCAGCCGCCCGCGTCTCTACGTCACACGGGCGTCCCAGCGGCCCACCAGATCCCGGTAGAGGCCGGAGACGTCGAGGAGTTGGTCGTGGGTGCCCACGGCCGCGAGGGTTCCGTCGAGCACCAGCACACGGTCCGCGCGCCGCGCCGAACTGATCCGGTGCGCGATCACGACGAGCGTTCCCGGCCGTTCGGCGAAGGCGCGTTCGGCCCGTGCCTCGGCCTCCGGGTCCAGGTGGCAGGTCGCCTCGTCCAGCATCACCAGCGGTGCGGGCGAGAGATGGGCCCGGGCCAGCGCGACGAGCTGCCGCTCCCCCTGGGACAGCGTCTCCGGGTCCACCTCCGCGTCGAGACCGCCCAGGCGCTCGGCCAGCGGCCCCAGTCCGACGGCCCGTACCGACGCCTGCACGGCCGCGGCCGGGGGACGGTCCGGGCACAGGTACAGGAGGTTGTCGAGGAGTGTGCCGGTGAAGACGTACGCCTGCTGCGGGATCAGCACCCGCCGCAGGGAGGGGTCACCGGCGCCGTCCACGCGCGCGCCGTCCACCCGCACCTCGCCCCGGTCGGGGGTCAGGAGCCCCGCGACAAGGGCGGTGAGCGTGGACTTGCCGATGCCGCTGGGGCCGACGACGACGAGGTGTTCGCCGGGGGTGACGACGAGGTCGAGGTCTTCCAGGACGGGCCGCGCCCCAGGCCCGTAGGCGAAGGTGACTCCGGCCAACTCGACCCGGACACCGGCCTGTTCGGAGCGGACACCGGCTGGTTCGGAGCGGACAGCAGTGGCGGCACGGACAACGGAGGCCGGGCGGTCCGGCGTGACGGGCTGACGCTGAGCGGGCACCGCACCGTCGCGGTCCGCCCGTCCCTTTCCCGGCCGCTCCCCCTCCCGCTCGCCGAACCCCGCCGTGAGGTGGTCCAGCACCACCAGCAGCCGTGTGCCGGCCGCGCCGAGCGCCTGCATCAGCGTGTGCAGGGCGGGCAGCAGCGCCTGCGTCAGATACGTGAGCGCGCCGAGCAGCGCGCCCGCCGTGAGCCCCTCCCGGAGCAGCCACGGAGTGGCGATCAGCAGCAGCACCACGGGCAGTTGGCCCGCGACGCCCAGTGCCAGGGAACGGGCCGCCGCCCACCGGGCGAGGGACCGTGCGGCTCGCGTCTGGGTGGCGATCAGGGTCTCCGCCTCGGCCGCCGTGCGCTCGCGCGCGCCGCACGCCACCACGTCCCGCAGGCCCCCCGCCACAGCGCCGAAGCGTTCCGCGAGGGCTTCGTCGGCGCGCAGGAAGTCCCGTTGACGCGCCGCCATCGGCACCAGCGTGACGGTGAAGAGGACGAGCCCCAGCAGCAGCGGCGGCACGACGACGAGCAGGAGCTGCGACGCCAGAGCGGCCAGGCCGAGGAGTGCGCCGGCGGCGGTGAAGACGAACGACCGCGCCACCAGGACGAGTCCGGCGAAGCTGTCCCGTACGGTCTCGGTCTGATGGGTGAGACGGGAGACGGCCGCGCTGTCACCGCCGCGGGCGGGCCCGGCGACCGCGGTCCGCAGCGCACCCGAGACGACGCCGCGGACGAGCCCGTCCCGCAGCGGTTCCACCAGGTCGGCCAGCCCGCCGAACACGCCCCGGGTGGCCGCGCCTCCCGCCACGATCACCACCGCGCCCAGGGCGAGCCAGGCCAGCCCGGTTCCCGTACGGCCCGCCAGGAACCCGTGGTCGAGCGCCTGCGCGGTGCTGTACCCGCCGAGGAACGCGGAGGCCGACTCCAGCAGCGACCAGCCCGCGAGGCGGACGAGGACGCGTCCGCGCGGCGCGAGGAAGCGCCGGGCGCGGGGTGCGGTGCGCCTCAACGGGCCTCCGGTGCGGCCCGGTCCACCCGGTTCGTGCACGGTGGTCATGCGTCCTCCCGTCGCGCCGGTCCGCTGCCCGCCGCCCCGGGATCCGTCGCGCATACCGTCCCGGTATCCGCGGCAGAATCCGTCAGGGGGCCGGTCGCGGGGCCGGTCGCGGGGCCGGTCGCGTCGGCGGCGAACACCCGCCGGTAGTCGGCCAGTTCCCACAGCGTCTCGTGGGGCGCGACGGCCCGGATCCGCCCGTCCTCCAGCCAGGCGACGAGATCGGCGCGCGCCGCAGAGGAGGCGCGGTGGGCGACGACGAGCCGGGTTCCGGGGCGTACCTCGCGGGCCAGCGCCCGCCCCACCTCCAGCTCCGTGACGCTGTCCAGGCTCGATGTCGCGTCGTCCAGGACAAGGAGCCGCCCGGCGTGCGCGAACGCCCGTGCCAGGCCGAGACGTTGCAGCTCTCCCCCGGACAGCGGTGCCCGGTCCAGCGGCGTGGCGTAGCCGTCCGGGAGGCGGCGGATGAAGGCGTCGGCGCCGGCGGCGCGGGCCGCTGCCCGGATCACGTCGGGCGTGGGCTCGTACGGCCCGTAGGCGATGGCGTCGGCGACCGTACGGCCGAAGAGCGCGGGACGTTCGAAGGCGTGGCCGACCTCCCGGCGCAGGGCGTCCGGGTCGGCGTCGGGGAGCGGCACCCCGTCCAGCAGGACCTCGCCCTCGTCGGGGTCGGTCAGGCGTCCGGCGAGGGCGGCGAGGACGGATTTGCCCGCCCCGGAGCGGCCGACGACCGCTGTCGTCGAGCCGCCCGGCACGACCAGATCGACCCCGCGCAGCACGGCCTTGTCCCCCCGCAGCACCGTGACGCCGCGCAGTTCGAGCTGTCCCGTCCCTCCGGCGGGCAGCGGTCGGTGACCACGGGACACCGCGGGTACGGCGAGGAGTTCGGCCGTACGGCGGGCCGCCGCGCGGCTGCGGACGAGGGCGTTGAGCTGGCCGGTGACGCCGCCGAGTCCGGCGGCCAGACCGGCGTAGCGGGTGGCCGCCAGCAGTCCGCCGACCGTGATGTCCCCGCCGGCGAGCAGGATGCCGCCCGCGGCGAAGACCGCGGTCTGCAGCAGCGGGACGAGGATCATGCCCTGGACCACCGCGCGGCCGTAGACCTGCCACATCCGCCGCCCCTGCACGCCGAGTTGGGGCAGCGGCGCGAGGACGCGGTCCCGTTCGCGCTGCTCGGTGCCCGCGGCGGCGATGGTCCGCGCACCGCCCAGGGCCTCCACCAGGCGCGCGGCGATGTCGCCCTGGACCTCCTGGTATCGGCCGACGCTGTCGGACGAGCTGCGCGCGAACGCCCGGAGCAGCACGACGAGTACGGGGACGCCCACGAGGAACACCGCGGCCAGCGTCACGTCGGTCAGCGCGAGCGCGACCAGGCCGCCCAGGGGCGCCAGCAGGGCGGCGAGCCCTGCGGCGGCGGTGGCGGGTCCTGTGCCCGCCTCGGTCGCGTTGCCGGTCATCCGTGTCACCAGGTCGCCGGGGGTGAAGCGGGCGGCTCCGCCCGGCCCGACGGCCAGCAGGTGGGACAGGGCCCGGGCCCGAAGCCATCCGGCCGCACGGGCGTTGGTGGTTCCGGTGAGGAGTGCGGTGAGCGCGTCGCACACCACGTCGGCGGCGATCAGGGCGGTGCACAGGGCGATCCAGCGACCCGCCTCCCGTCCCGCGAGCACGAGGTCGAGGGTGTGCCCGAGCGCGGCGGGAAGTGCCACGGTGGCGGCGGCGGAAGCGGTGGTGAGCAGGCAGATGCCGATCGCGCGGGCGAGGTTGTGGCGGACGAGCCGGGCGGGAAGCCGGACGGCCGCAGGGTCCGTCCCCGTGCCTCGTGCCGGGGCCCGAAGGTCCTGCGGGGCCGTGGCATGGGCGGGGGCCGTGGTCGTGGCCTGACGATCCTCCTGCGGGGCCGGGGCCGGGGCCGGGGCGGGGGCCGTGGCCTGACGATCCTCCTGCGGGGCCGGGCCCGGGGCGGGGGCCGTTCGCGCCCTACGCGGCATAACGCGGTGCCGTCCTCACGTCCGGGGCGGACGGCCCGGTGCCGGGAGCCGGACGGCATGACGTCCGTCCCCCGGCGGGCCGTTCGTACGAGCGACTGCGGTCCCGGGCGAAGGCACCGCCCGGGACCGCACGACCGGTCGACGTGCGTGAGCGCAGCCCGCCCCACGCACGTCCCGGGTCAGTTACAGGTGGTGACGCTCAGGCTGCTGTCACCGCAGAGCAGCAGGCTGGCGCGGCTGCCGCCACCCCCGTGACCGCCCGTGGCGACGTCACCGTCGAGCTCGGGGGTCTCCAGGGTCTGCAGGTCGAGAAGCGACATGGTCGTTCCTTTCATCAAAGGGATGGTGCTTGCTTCGGCCCCCGGGAGGGGACCGGCTCTTGGGCCGCCGGAGCGGCGGTGGGGGGCGGCGGGAGGAACGGCAGCGCCACCGGCCGGTCGTGCAGGGCGCTGCCCAGCGCGAGCAGGCAGCCGGCCGTGCCGGTGCTGAGATCCATCGACAGCCGCATCATCTGCTCGCCGGGGAAGGCGAGCCGGCCTCGGTAGGGGACGGCGCCCCAGGAGAGGCAGTCGATCTGGCGCCGGACGTCGGCGGGCAGCGTGCCGGGGCCGCCCGTCGTCGTACGGCTCAGGTGCAGGACCATGCCCGCGGCGCCCCGGAACAGCCCGGGCTGGGCGTAGAACTTCGCCTGGGCGGCCCCGACGATCTCGCGCCGCGCGGTCTCGAACTCCGCGTCCGCACGGTGGGCCAGATAGTCGTCGAGGACCATCCCGATGCCCACGCTGCCCGCGCCCAGGTACGGCATGGTGCGCCAGCCCTCGTCGACCTGGAGCGCGCCACCCGCGCTCTGCACGCAGCAGGCCAGGTCACGGCGGAGGGCGTCGGCGGCGAGACCGAGCAGCTCCTCGTCCCCGGTGCGCTCGAACAGGCGCAGATGGACGAGGGCTTCGCCGGACGCGCCGTGGAGCAGTCCGGCGCGCGGCCGACCCCGGCCGGCCCGTGGTGCGGTCGTGCCGCCCGCGGCCGTCCGGTCCGCGACGCGTCGGGCGCACTCCCGCGCCCGGGTACGCAGGGTGGCGTCGCCCGTGGACTCGGCCAGCGCGTCGAGGGCCAGCGCGATGCCGGAGAGGCCGCTGTGCAGATCCGTCGCCATGCCGTCCCAGTCCTCGGAGGCGACGACCGTGGCGAGTTCGTGGGCCCGCTGGGTGTGGCCGAGCCGGTCCAGGGTCCAGGCGATGCCGGAGAGGCCGTCGTAGAAGCCGAGCGGAGTGCCGGAGGCCGGGTCCTTGGTCGCGCGGAGCAGCCACTCCTCCGCCTCCGGACAGGACGTCCCCCCGGCTTCGGCCAGGGCGTGCAGGACGCCGGCGGTTCCGTAGCCGAAGGAGGCGCCGCCGCCCGGGGTCGCGAACTGGGCGATGTCACCGGGGAAGAAACGGTCCTCCCTTTCCGGTGTAGCGGAGGCGAGGATCGCGTCGACCATCGAGTCACGGCTGCGCGGCCAGTCGGCGGGGTGGACGGGCAGATAGCGCCCGCCCTCCACCCGCGGACCCCCCGTGCCCTCGGCCGCCGGGCCCCCCGCCCTGGCAGCCTCCCCTCGTAAGTCCCGTACGGCGGCCACCGTTTCGGCCTCGGTGCTCCCCGTCCTCTGCTCCGCCGGCGCCACCTGGCGGGTGATCTCGGCGACGGCCTCGTCGAGGAACGCGCGCGGCACCGGGAACTGCTCCGCCGCCAGGTCCGCGAGATGCGCGGCCTTCCCGCGGTCCACGGCGAACAGGCTCGTGAGCGGCAGGAAGAGGGCGAGGCGCAGACAGGCCAGCGCGTAGCGGTCGACATCGGTGCCGCGGCGGTCGGCCGGGGCCACGAAGCCGGGGTTGGCGATGACCTGGCGCCGCTGCTCGGAGACGTCCGCGGCGGCTTCGAAGTCCAGCAGCACGACCGAGGACTCGTCCTCGGAGACCATGATGTTGAACAGGTGCAGGTCGTTGAAGGCCACGCCGCGGCCGTGGATCGCCTCGACGGCCTCCTCGACGAGCCGGTGGATGCGCAGCGCCCAGTCGGTGTACTCGGCGAGCCGCTCGGGCGTGGGATCCGCCTCGATCAGCGGGTGACGGCGGGCGAAGAAGCTGTTGAGGGGCTTCCCCTCGATGTGCTCCAGCACCAGGAAGCGGTGGTCGCCGAGCGTGAACCAGTCGCGCACCTCGGGCGTGCAGCCGAGCCCCGACAGCCGTTCCAGGGCGGTCTTCTCGCGCTCCAGGCGGGTCACGGCGTCAGCGCCGTCCGCGGCGAGGCCCGCGTGCGGCCGGCCCTCTTTCAGGACGACCTTCTCGCCCGTCCTGGTGTCGCGGCCCTCGTAGACGCCGCCGCCGTTGGAGAAGTGCAGCGCCCGCTCGATCGCGTACGGCATGTCCCCGGTCGTGGTGGCGGCGCGGGCCGCGAGGTGCGGGGCCAGGAAGTCCGGCGGGGTGACCCACTCCGGGATGTGGAAGACGGGTTCGCGGCGGTCGGGCACGAGGACGCCCTCGGCGTTCTCGACGGCCGGCTTCAACTCGCCGTTCTCGTAGGCGTTCCGCTCGGTGAAGCTGCCGTACCGCAGGTACACCGGCCCGTCGTTCCAGCGCAGGTCGCTGAGGATGTACGGGCCGGGCTCGCCGGCCAGCAGCGCGTCCAGGTCCTCCGCGATCTCGCGGCACTGCTCGTCGTCGGCCGGGTAGACGGTGATGAACTTGCCGCTGGCGGCTCGGTCCGCGTACTTGGCGTTGCGGGTGTGGAGCAGATAGCGGCTCGGCATGAACTTGAAGGCGATCGACCGGGGGACGCAGTAGTCGCGGACCACCGCGAGCACCTTCTCGGCGTTGTCCAGACAGGCCGAGACGTGGATCTTCCAGCCCTGCGACGGGAGTTCGGCGTCCAGCGGCCGGAAGGCCAGCCAGTCGCCGGAACGGTGCCGCTGCCACCCCTGGGGGGCCTCTTGCTGCGCCGCCTCGTAGAGCGCTCCGCGGGCGCTGCCTCCGGTGGTGGAGGGAACGCGGTGCGGGGCGTCGTAGAAGGTCCGGTCGGCGTCGCAGAAGACGGCGTACCCCTGGTTCATCCACTCCCCCTCGGCTGGTGACGGCATGAGATTTCCATGCCGCCGGGGAGCGGGAACAGTCACGTCTGTCACGAGGGAACCGTGAGGAATGCACACCCGGACGGGCCCCCTGGCGCCGGATAAAACCCGTGGGACTCCCGGCCGCGCGCACCTAGCATGGAGAACGCTCTCAGACCCGGTCCGGCGGCAAGCCTCGGCGCACGAGGCCGCCGGGCCACGGAAGACACCGAGGAGGTGGCGTGACCAGATACGAGCATGCCGCTGCCGGCGCCGCCTGACGGGGGACGACGCCGACGGCAGTGAGGCCGGACCGACACCTACCGGCGGCACGTGGCGGAGACCCGCGTGACAGTGGCCGGGACAGACGAAGCAAACCCGGTCGAGGTCCGGATCCGGGAGGACGACGCGCCTCCCGGTGAAGCTGGAGCCGGAAGTAATCGCCGTCACGAGCGGCGGTGAACCGGTCACTCCCCGGCCGAGCCTGCGAACCTTGCCCCTGCGGCAGGGGGAGAGCGAACGGAACCCTGCGCCCGACGAGTTGAGATCCCTTCGACTCGCCGAGGAGCGGCACCATCAGCAGGACAACCGAGAACACCGGCTTCGTCTGCGCGCAGTGCGGCCGGGCCGTTGCGGCCCTGGTCAACGGGGGCTACCGCAACCACTGCCCGTACTGTCTGCACTCGCTGCACGTGGACGTCTCGCCCGGGGACCGCGCCAACGGCTGCCGCGCGCTGATGCGCCCGGTCGCCGTGGAGCATCACTCCGCCAAGGGCTTCATGATCGTCCATCGGTGCGAGGGCTGCGGTGCGCGCGGCCGCAATCGCGTGGCCGACGACCCGCACCAGGGCGATGACCTCGACATGGTCCTCGCCGTCCTGCACCGGGGCATCGGCCACCACGAAGCCGGACGCACGGGCCGGCGCAGATCCGGCCCCTGACATGGGCGCGCGGCTCCCGCCGAACGGCGGGAGCCGCGTGCTGTCGGGTCTCACGGGTCCCGGGCGCGGTCCCGTGACGGCGCCCTCGGAGCCACCGCACCGGCCGCGTCAGGGCCGGGACGTCAGCCCTCGTCGGGCGGGAACACCGGCTCGCCGGAGTCCGCGAGCCGGATCGCGATCGCCTCCACCGGGCAGCCCTCGGCGGCCGCGAGCAGCGGCTCCGACGCGTCCGTGTCCGGCCGCTCCGGATGCGACTGGCGGGCGGAGTCGAGCCGGAAGCCGCCGGGCGCGCTGCTCACGCACAACCCGGACCCGATGCAGACCGAGCGGTCCACCTCGACGTGCCAGCGGTCCCCCATCAGCCCGTCTCCCCGTGCCCGGCGGGCAGATGGATCATCTTGTGCTCCAGGTACGCGGCGAAGCCCTCGGGGCCGAACTCCCGCCCCAGACCGGAGTTCTTGTAGCCGCCGAACGGGCCGAGCATGTCCAGGCTGAAGGTGTTGACGGAGTACGTGCCGGTGCGCACCTGCCGCGCGATGTCGATGCCGTGCTGGACGTCCGAGGTCCAGACGCTGCCGGAGAGCCCGTAGTCGGAGTCATTGGCGATGCGTACGGCCTCGGCCTCGTCGTCGTACGGCAGCAGGCAGATGACCGGGCCGAAGATCTCCTCGCGGGCGATGCGCATGGAGTTGGAGACGCCGCCGAAGAGCGTCGGCTCCACGTACCACCCCCGGTCGAGGGCCGCCGGGCGGCCGCCGCCCGTCAGCACCTTGGCGCCCTCCTCCTGCCCGACCCGGATGTAGTCGAGCGACCGCTGCTGCTGGCGCCGGGCGACGAGCGGTCCGACCTGCGTGGCGGCGTCGAGGGGGTCCCCGACGGTCAGCGCCCCGGCCGCCACCGCGAACCGCTCGGCGATCTCGTCGTAGTGGCTGCGCGGCGCGAGGATACGGGTCTGGGCGACGCACGCCTGGCCGTTGTTCATCCACGCGTTGGGGACGATCCCGGCGACCGCGGCGTCGAGGTCGGCGTCGGGCAGGATCACGGCGGCCGACTTGCCGCCGAGTTCGAGGGTGACCCGGGTCAGGTTGCGGGAGGCGACCTCCATCACGCGCTTGCCGCCCGCGACGGATCCGGTGAAGGACACCTTGTCCACCCCGGGGTGCCCGACCAGGTACTCGCTGACCTCCCGATCGGCCGGAAGGATGCTCAACACACCCTCGGGCAGCCCGGCTTCGGCCGCGATCTCCGCGAGCAGATAGGCGTCGAGCGGGGTCTCGGGCGACGGCTTGAGGACGACCGAGCAGCCGGCGAGGAGGGCGGGCGCGAGCTTGGCGGCGGCCACGAACTGCGGGACGTTCCAGGGCACGACAGCGGCGACGACGCCGACCGGCTCGCGCCGCACGAGGATCGGTCCGAGGACGCCCTGCCGCGGCTCCTCGAAGGTGAAGGACCTCGCCACGGAGATGGCCGCGTCCCACACCATCATCGCGCCGAGCGCCTGGGCCAGCACGCTCCAGGAGTACGGGGAGCCGTTCTGCGCACTGATGACGCGGGCGATCTCCTCATGGCGTACGGCGATGGCGTCCTTGATCCGTGTGACGACCGCGATCCGCTCCTCCAGGCTCGCCCGCGGCCAGGGCCCGCGGTCGAAAGCGGCCCGTGCGGCCTCCACGGCACGGTTCACATCGGCGGCGGAGGCGTGCGGCACGCGTCCGATGACCTGTTCGGTGTGCGGCGAGACCACCTCGATGGTGTCCGTGCCCAGCGGGTCGACCAACTCCCCGCCGATGTAGAGCTGTCCGTGCTCGATGAGGTCGGTCATCGCCCATGCCTCCTGCGGATCGGGGCTTCCTGACGCCGTTTCAGAACTGATACCAGTTCTAGTTCCAGGAGTCCACGGAGGGAACGGAAACGGCCCCGAGCAGGGATTTCCACCACCCGGGGCCTCTCGACGACGCCCGCTCCGCCCGAACGCGGGCGCGCAGCGGGCGAGAACGCGCGCTCAACGCACGCTACTCGAGGATGCGCGCCGGAAAAGAACGGCGGGAGACGAGCGGCAGATTCCCGGAGGGCCCGGAGATCCTGAGCTGCTTGTTCTGCCGAGCGGACACCTTCACCGTCGACGCCAACGGGTGCGCCATGGGGACGAGTTGCCCCAGTTCCTTCCTGCTGATTCCGGTCACGACCTCGTTGCCGCACACCAGGACGGCGAAGACGCGCTCGTGCCCGACCCCCAGGACCCTCCGCTTGTCCTCGGCCGAGAACGTGAAGAAGTAGTCGCCGGGCCCCTTGCCGTCGTTGTACTTGAGGAACAGATGGCGGTCGTGATTCACCACGTAGTGCCCGTATTTCACACTCGCCCGGTTCAGAGCGGTGAACATCGCGGAATCGGCGATCGCCACCAGAGCGGCGCCGTGCATGAAGTCCTTGTGATCGATCAAGAGGCCCCCCAGGCGTCTCCCCGGACGCGCGTCCTCCGCGCATCGGGCGAAGAAGCCTAGGATATCGGCCATTTACCCAACTCGGACCGGAAATCGGCAGATCATGGAATACACGGAATAGGCGCGTACCCGAACGCGCCGTACCCGTCGGCACCGCGACCCGCCCCCAGCACGGCGCGGTGCACCGGTGACCGGCGGTCGACCCCGGCGACCAGTGGAACCAGTTCTAGTTATAGTGGCCCCGCACGTGCGGGCCGCGCCGTGCGGTGCGAGAGGGGACTTGATGGCGCAGGCGACTCCCGGAGTCACGGATCACGGCGGCGGCGTCCGGAGCATCGCCGTTCCCATTCCGGACAACCCCCTGGGCCACACCCTCGTCCACCTCCTCGACACCGACCGCGGCCCCGTCCTCATCGACACCGGCTGGGACGACCCCGACTCCTGGGACACACTCGTCGCCGGTCTGGCCGCGTGCGGTACGGCGGTCGAGGAGCTGCACGGCGTCCTCGTCACGCACCACCACCCCGACCACCACGGCCTGTCCGGAAAGGTGCGCGAGGCGTCCGGCGCATGGATCGCCATGCACGCGGCGGACATCGAGGTCGTCGAGCGCACCCGCGCCGCCGAACCCGCCACCTGGCTCGACTACATGACCTCCCGCCTGGCCGCCGCCGGCGCCCCGGACGAGCATCTGGCGCCGCTGCGCAAGGCGCGCGCGTCAGGGAAGGGACGGTCGCTGCCGAGCAACCGGGCCGCCCTGCCCGACCGGGACATCACCCCGGGCGAGCTGCTCGACCTGCCGGGCCGCCGGCTGCGCGCCATCTGGACCCCCGGGCACACCCCGGGACATGTGTGCCTGCACCTGGAGGAGGCCCATCCGGCGGCGGACCGGGCCGGCAACGGCCGTCTGTTCTCCGGCGATCACCTGCTGCCCGGGATCACCCCGCACATCGGCCTCTACGAGGATCCGGACGACGACTCCGGCACCAGCCCGCTCCCCGTCGCCGACCGGGGCGACCCCCTGGGCGACTACCTCGACTCCCTGGAGCGCATCGGCCGCCTCGCCCCGGCCGAGGTGCTGCCCGCCCACCAGCACGCGTTCACCGACGCGCCGTCCCGCGTACGGGAGTTGCTGGCGCATCACGAGAGCCGGCTGACGGACCTCCGCGCCCTGCTCACCGAACGCGCTCTCACCCTCTGGGAGATCACCGAGCGGATGGAGTGGAACCGCCCCTGGGAGCAGATCCCCTTCGCCTCCCGCAACATCGCCGTCTCCGAGGCGGCGGCCCATCTGCGCCGCCTGGTGAAGCAGGGCCGCGCGGAGCCCGTGACCGGCACCGACCCGGTGACCTACCGGGCGGTGTGACGCGAGGGTGGCGCGGGGCGAGCCCGCGTATCCGCTGCCCGGGCGGCGTACGAGCGTTACGTACGGATACGCCCGACACAGCGGAGACGACCCCTATGACGGATACCGGACGAACCGTCCGCGGACCTCGGACGACCGCTCACCGACCCCTTGCGGGCGGCCGGTAGAGTGTGCCCGTCGATATCGCATCCCACGGGGGAAAGCCGGTGCAAATCCGGCACTGACCCGCAACCGTGAGCCGCCTGCGAGGGCGGCGAGTCGGAACGCCCTGCCGGATGTGAACGGCTCACGTCACCGTACGTGCCGCGTCCACGGCCACGGCCGGTGACCGGCACTGTCGAGGAATACGGAGCCGGAGCCCGGTGCCCCGCCGCGTGCGAGATCCCGCACGCCCCGCGGTGCGCAGCGGATCCGCTGCCCGCACCCGCCCACCGAAAGGCACCGCCCGTGAAGATACGCCGCAGCACTGCTGCCCGGCCGTCGAGAGCCCTCCGCAGCACCGCCCGCCGGGGCGTCACCGGAGCCGCTCACCGCGGCGTCGCCGTCCTGGCCGCCTCCGTCGTGCTCGGTCTGGCCGCGGCGCCGGCCGCGTTCGCCGACGACCCGTCGGCGAAGCCCTCACCGAAGGCGAAGCTGCCGGCCGGACTGTACGGCGGCGAGGACCCGCAGTACGACGGTGTGTGGCGGCAGTCCGTCGCCCTGCTCGCACAGGACACGGCCGGGGTCACCCCGGCGCGGAAGGCCGTCGGCTGGCTGGCCGGACAGCAGTGCGCCTCGGGTGGCTTCGCCCCGTACCGGGCGGACGCGGACAGCACGTGCGACGTGAAGACGCCCGTCGACAGCAACGCCACCGCCGTCGCCGTCCAGGCCCTGGCGGCGGTCGGCGGCCACAGCACCGAGGTCGGCAAGGCCGTGGAGTGGCTGAAGTCGAAGCAGAACGAGGACGGCGGCTGGGGCTACGCCCCCGGCGGCCCGAGCGACGCCAACTCCACCTCCGTCGTCATCGGCGCGCTCGCCGCCGCGGGCGAGAAGCCGGAGGGCGTGAAGTCCCCGCGGGGCAAGTCGGCGTACGACGCGCTGATGGCGTTCCAGCTCGGCTGCGACACCAAGGGCGCGGAGAGCGGGGCGTTCGCCTACCAGCCGGACAAGCAGGGCAGGCTGGCCGCCAACGCCGACGCCTCGGCCGCCGCCGCGCTGGCCGGTCTCGGCAAGGGCCTGGCTCTTGAACCGCTCGGCAAGGACGACAACGAGGACGTCACCGCGCTGGACTGCGCCGAGACGGACTCCAAGGACGCGCGGGAGCCGGACGAGGCGGCGGGTGGCGCGGCCGCGTACCTGGCCGCCGCGCTGAAGAAGGACGGCCACCTCTCCGCGCTCGCCCCCGGCGCCGACAAGCCCGCGCCCGACTACGCCAACACGGCCGACGCCGTCATCGCGCTGGCCGCCGGCGGTCACCGGGACGCGGCCGGGGTGCCGCTGCGGTGGCTGGAGAAGAACTCGGCGGCCTGGGCCAAGGGCAACCCCGCGGCCCTGGGCACGCTCGTCCTCGCCGCGCACGCGGCGGGCGCCGACCCGCGCGACTTCGGCGGCAAGGATCTCGTCCAGCAGCTGAACGCGACCGGGCCGAAGCCGGAGGGCACCCAGCCCGCGAAGGGCGCGTCCGGCGAGCGGGCGAGCGAGTCCGACGAGGGCGGCTTCAACGTCTTCTGGATCATCGGCGTCGGCCTGGTGGCGGGCGTCGGCATCGGCTTCCTCCTCAGCAACCGCAAGAAGACATGACCGGGACGACCAGGGACCCGGCAGGCACGCCGCGCGCCGCACGGCGCGCGGCGGCCCGCTTCACGACGGTGGCGACCGCCGCCGTGGTGGCCCTCGCCTCGACGGCCCTCCTCGTGTTCGGGTCCGGGACCGCGTACGCCGGGAGCGGCTACCGCTACTGGTCGTTCTGGGAGCGCGACGGCGCCCGGTGGACGTACGCCACCCAGGGCCCCGCCACGCTGCGGCCGGAGGACGGTGACGTGCTGGGCTTCCGCTTCTCCGTGAGCGAGAACTCCGCGGACGGCGCGAAGCCGCGCGGCCGGGCCGAGTTCGGGGCGATCTGCTCGGACACCCCCGCCGAGTCCGGTACGAAGCGGGTGGCGCTGCTCATCGACTTCGGCACGGACGGGGACGCGCCCGGCGGCGAGACCCCTCCTGCGGGCCGTACGGAGTGCGCGCGCGTCCCCGAGGACGCCTCGTCCGCGGAGGCGCTCGCCGCCGTGGCCAA
Source organism: Streptomyces sp. NPDC047108 (assembly GCF_040643575.1). NCBI lineage: Bacteria > Bacillati > Actinomycetota > Actinomycetes > Kitasatosporales > Streptomycetaceae > Streptomyces > Streptomyces sp. NPDC047108. The sequence continues at coordinate 694,574 of NZ_JBEYUP010000003.1, read as the reverse complement.
GCCGCTGCGCTACGACTCGGCGGCCATCCTCTGCGCGATAGCGGGCTACCCGGAGCGGGGGTGCGCCGAGCAGGTCTCCGGCCGGGGCGGCGAAGGGAAGGCCGACGGCGGGTCCGGCGACGCGAAGGGCAACGGTGAGGGACGGCAGGTCGCGTCCGACGACCCGGTCGAACCGGGCGGGCAGCCCTGGGGGCTGATCGGCGGCATCGCCGCGGTCGTCGCCCTGGGCACCGCGGCGCTGTGGCAGGCGCGCCGCCGCCGATGAGCGCCCGGCAGCTCCCCGCCCGGCCCCCGCGTACGGGGATGCCCTCGCGCTCGCGTCCACCGCGCCCGCGCCCGTTGAACGGCGCGCGCCCGCCCGCCCTCTCGTCGCGCGGCAACGCCCTGCACGCGGGGGCCTGGTGGCTGTGGGCGCTGGGCCTGGCCACCGCCGCCTCGCGGACCACCAACCCACTGCTGCTCGGACTGCTCCTCACCGTCGCCGGGTACGTCGTCTCCGTGCGGCGCACCGATGCTCCCTGGGCGCGCAGTTACAGCGCGTTCCTCAAGCTCGGTGTGGCGGTCGTCGCGATCCGCATCGCGTTCTCCGTGTTCCTCGGCTCGCCCGTTCCAGGCTCCACCACCCTCTTCACCCTCCCCGAAGTCCCCCTCCCCGACTGGGCGCAGGGCGTACGGATCGGCGGCCGGGTCACCACCGAGGGCGTGGTCTTCGCGCTGTACGACGGCCTGAAGCTCGCCACCCTCCTCGCCTGTCTCGGCGCGGCGAACGCCCTCGCCAACCCGGCCCGGCTCCTCAAGTCCCTTCCGGGGGCGCTGTACGAAGCGGGCGTGGCCGTCGTCGTCGCCATGACCTTCGCCCCGAACCTCGTGTCCGATGTGCTGCGGCTGCGCGCCGCCCGCCGCCTGCGCGGCCGTCCCGACAAGGGCATCAAGGCGCTGCTGCAGATCGGACTGCCGGTGCTGGAGGGCGCGTTGGAGCGCTCGGTGGCGCTGGCCGCCACCATGGACGCCCGGGGGTACGGCCGTACCGCCCATGTCCCGCCCGCCGTCCGGCACACCACGACCGCGCTCACACTCGGCGGTCTGCTCGGCGTCTGCGCCGGGACCTACGGCCTGCTGGCCGCGGAGGGGGCGGGCTTCGGCCTGCCCGTGCTGCTGGCCGGAGTCGCCGCCGCCCTCGCCGGGCTGTGGCTCGGCGGCCGCCGCGCGGTCCGTACCCGCTACCGGCCGGACCGCTGGGACGTGCGCGCCTGGCTGGTGTCCGCGTCCGGAGCGGCGGTTGCGGTGGTGCTGATCCGGTACGGCTCCGCGGACCCCGCTGCCCTCCAGCCGTCCGTCGTTCCGCTCACCGCGCCCGCGTTCCCGCTGTGGCCCGCGGCGGGAATCCTTCTGGGGCTGCTCCCGGCGTTCGTCGCCCCGGCGCCGCCGGGGCGGGCGCGTGACCGCGAGGGGCGGGAGGGCGGCACGGACGACCGGTCACGGGACGACGCCGGGCCGCGGAACGGCATTGCGCGGGACGGCTTTGCGCGGGACATCAGGCCCCCGCGCCGCAGCAGACCATCGCACGCGACAGCAACAGCAGCACAGGACCCAACCACACCGCAGGACCGCACGACACCGCAGGACGGCACGGCAGCGCAGGACGACACCACGCCTCAGGGCGGGGCCGCCGCGCAGGGCCGTACAGAAGAAGGCGAGACCTCATGATCCGGTTCGAGCAGGTGTCCGTCGTCCACGACGGCGCGCCCGGCCCTGCGATCCACGGCGTCGACCTCACCGTCCCCGAGGGCGAACTGTGCCTGCTCGTCGGCCCGTCCGGGGTCGGCAAGTCGACTTTGCTGAGCACTGTCAACGGCCTCGTACCGCACTTCACCGGCGGCACGCTGCACGGCCGTGTCACCGTCGCAGGACGGGACACGCGTACGCACAAGCCGCGCGAACTCGCCGACGTCGTCGGCATGGTGGGCCAGGACCCCCTCGCCCATTTCGTCACCGACACCGTCGAGGACGAACTCGCCTACGGCATGGAGTCCTTGGGCGTTGCTCCCGAGGTGATGCGCCGTCGCGTCGAGGAGACGCTCGACCTCCTCGGCCTGGCCGACCTGCGCGACCGGCCCATCGCCTCGCTCTCCGGCGGTCAGCAGCAGCGCGTCGCGATCGGTTCCGTCCTCACCCCGCACCCGCGGGTCCTCGTCCTCGACGAGCCGACGTCCGCGCTCGATCCGGGCGCGGCCGAGGAGGTCCTCGCCGTGCTCCAGCGGCTCGTGCACGATCTCGGGACGACGGTGCTGATGGCCGAGCACCGCTTGGAGCGCGTCGTGCAGTACGCGGACCAGGTCGTGCTGCTCCCCGCGCCGGGGGAGCCGCCGGTCTCCGGGACACCGGCCGAGGTCATGGCCGTCTCCCCCGTCCACCCTCCGGTCGTGTCGCTCGGCCGGCTCGCGGGCTGGTCCCCGCTGCCGCTGTCGGTGCGCGACGCGCGGCGCAAGGCGGCGGCGCTGCGCGAGCGGCTGGCCGCGCGGATCCCGCCCGCCGCGGCGCCGTCGGACGACGGCAGCGGCCCGGGCGCCGGTGAGTTCCGCGACGCCCGGGGCGAGCCCGCCGCCGACGTCTCCGGATTGTCCGTACGGCGCGGCAGGATCGAGGCGTTGCGCCGTGCCGATCTGACGGTGCGGCGCGGCGAGACGGTGGCGCTCATGGGCCGCAACGGCGCGGGCAAGTCGACCCTCCTCGGCGCGCTCGCCGGACTGCACGAGCCGGCGGCCGGTGCGGTGCGCGTCGGCGGCCTCGCGCCGCACCGCAGCAGTCCGCGCGACCTCATCCGCCGCGTCGCCCTCGTCCCGCAGGAGCCGCGGGACCTCCTCTACGCCGACACGGTCGCCGCCGAGTGCGCGACGGCCGACGACGACGCGAAGGCCACGCCCGGTACCTGCCGCGCGCTCGTCGCCGAACTCCTCCCCGGCGTACCGGACTCGACGCATCCGCGCGATCTGTCGGAGGGGCAGCGCCTGGCCCTGGCCCTGGCGATCGTGCTCACGGCCCGTCCGCCGCTGATCCTCCTCGACGAGCCCACGCGCGGGCTGGACTACGCGGCGAAGGCCCGGCTGGTGGAGATCCTGCGAGGCCTGGCGGCGGACGGTCATGCCATCGTCCTGGCGACGCACGACGTGGAGCTGGCCGCCGAACTCGCCCACCGGGTGGTGATCCTGGCCGACGGGGACGTGGTCGCGGACGGCCCGACGGCCGACGTCGTCCTCTCCTCACCGGCCTTCGCCCCGCAGGTGACGAAGATCCTCAGCCCACAGCGCTGGCTGACGGTCGGCGAGGTACGCGCGGCTCTGGAGGAGGCGTCATGACGGCGCGGACCCTCGACGCCCCGAAGGGCGGTGGCGGGAGGAGCGATGGCCGGAGAAGCGGCGGCCGGACCGCGCGGCCCGTCGCCCTCGGCCCGCGCGCAGCCGTCGCCCTGGGGCTCGTGTCGGCGGTCGGCGTCGTCGCGTTCGGATGGCCGCTGCTCGCCGACTCGTCCTCAGGACTCGCCCATGCACAGGACGCGCCCTGGCTGTTCGCGGCGCTGCTCCCGCTGCTCGTCGCCGTGGTCGTGGCGACGATCGGCGACACCACGAACGGCGGCGGCCTCGACTCCAAGGCCGTCGCCATGCTGGGCGTCCTGGCAGCGGCCGGGGCGGCGTTGCGTCCTCTGGGAGCCGGGACCGCGGGCCTGGAGCCGATGTTCTTCCTCATGGTGCTCAGCGGCCGGGTCCTCGGCCCGGGCTTCGGCTTCGCGCTGGGCGCGGTGACCATGTTCGCCTCGGCTCTGCTGACGGGCGGGGTCGGGCCGTGGATGCCGTTCCAGATGCTCGCGATGGGCTGGGTGGCGATGGGCGCCGGCCTGCTCCCCGGGGCCGGGGGCACGAGCGCGCGCACAGCGGGCGGCCGGCGGCGGTGGCTGCGCGGGCGCGGCGAACTGGTCCTGCTCGCCGCGTACGGGGCCGCCGTCTCCTTCCTCTACGGCACCGTGATGAACCTTCAGGGCTGGCCCTACATCAGCGGCATGTCGTCGGGCATCTCGTTCGTCCCCGGCGATCCGGTGCAGGAGAACCTCGTCCGCTTCGCCGCCTACTGCCTCGCGACCTCGCTCGGCTGGGATCTGGGACGCGCCGTGCTGACTGCTGTCGCGACGCTCACCCTGGGGTCCGCCGTGCTCAAGGCCCTGCGGCGGGCGACGCGGCGTGCCGCGTTCGACGCGCCGGCGGTCTTCACCGAGCCGCGTCCGTCCGCGCCACCGGGGACGCCCCTGGCCGGGAAGCAACTGGCCGAGCCGCGCGACGCGAACGCGTCGCCCGACTCGGCCTGGAACTGCGGAACGTCCTGAACGTCCGGGAACGCGGCTCTAGTTCAGCCGCTGAATGATCGTCCCCGTCGCCAGCGCGCCGCCCGCGCACATCGTGATCAACGCGAACTCCTTGTCGGCCCGCTCCAGTTCGTGCAGCGCCGTGGTGATGAGCCGGGCGCCCGTCGCGCCCACCGGGTGGCCGAGCGCGATGGCCCCGCCGTTCACGTTGACCTTCTCCAGATCCTGGTCGAAGACCTGCGCCCAGGACAGGACGACCGACGCGAACGCCTCGTTGATCTCGACGAGGTCGATGTCCGCGAGCGTCATCCCGGCCTTGCCGAGCACCGCGCGCGTCGCGTCGATCGGCCCGTCCAGGTGGAAGTGCGGGTCGGTCCCCACGAGCGCCTGGGCGACGATACGGGCCCGTGGCTTGAGCTTCAGCGCACGCGCCATCCGCTTGGACGCCCACATCACGGCCGCGGCCCCGTCGGATATCTGCGAGGAGTTGCCCGCGGTGTGCACCGCGGTCGGCATGACCGGCTTCAGCCCGGCCAGCGCGTCCATGCTGGTGTCGCGCAGCCCCTCGTCCTGGTGGACCAGGCGCCACATCCCCTGCCCCGCCGCCTGCTCCGCCTCGGTCGTGGGCACCTGCACCGCGTACGTCTCGCGTTTGAAGCGCTCCTCCGCCCAGGCCCGCGCGGCCCGTTCCTGGGAGAGCAGTCCGAGCGAGTCGACGCGTTCGCGGGAGAGGCCGCGGTGGCGCGCGATCCGCTCGGCCGCCTCGAACTGGTTGGGCAGGTCGACGTTCCACTCGTCGGGGAACGGCTTCCCTGGCCCGTGCTTGGAGCCGCTGCCGAGCGGAACCCGGGTCATCGCCTCCACCCCGCAGCCGATGCCGACGTCGATGACCCCGGCGGCGACCATGTTGGCCACCATGTGGTTGGCCTGCTGCGACGAGCCGCACTGGCAGTCGACGGTCGTCGCGGGCGTCTCGTAGGGCAGGCCGCACGCGAGCCAGGCGTTGCGCGCCGGGTTCATGGACTGCTCACCGGCGTGGGTGACGGTGCCGCCGACGATCTGCTCGACGCAGTCCGGCTTGATGCCGGTGCGCGCGAGGAGTTCCCTGTACGTTTCCCCCAGCAGGTAGGCCGGGTGGAGATTGGCGAGCGCGCCTCCGCGCTTGCCGATGGGGGTGCGCACTGCTTCGACGATGACGGGTTCCGCGGCCATGACTCGTCCTCTCCTCGCGTCCGCAGGGCGTCCCGGCGCCTGCGGGCAGGCAGACAGAACTAGTACGCGTTCTAGTTCTGTCAGCAGTCTTATGAGTGCTACCCCGGGTACGCAAGGGGCGTGCACGCCAGACGTCGGCGCGTCGCAGGCAACGGATGCCGCACCCTCTCTTGCCAGTTGTAGAACTGGTTATTACCTTGCGGACACATTCTGATGGGTCGTCAGAACTTGACGTACCGGATCCTGGAGTCGCCGAATGTCCTCCTGTCCAGCGCTCCCCGAAGGCTTCGACTTCACCGACCCCGATGTCTACCAGCAGCGGCTTCCCCTGCCGGAGCTGGCCGAACTGCGCGGGACGGCACCCGTGTGGTGGAACGCCCAGCCGCACAATCTGGCCGGCTTCGAGGACGACGGCTACTGGGTCGTGACGCGCCACGCGGACGTCAGGACCGTCTCGACCCACCCCGAGATCTTCTCGTCCCACACCAACACCGCGATCATCCGCTTCAACGAGCACATCCAGCGCGAGCAGATCGATGTCCAGAAACTGATCATGCTCAACATGGACCCGCCCGAGCACACCCGGGTCCGCCAGATCGTGCAGCGCGGCTTCACCCCCCGCTCGATCCGGGCCCTGGAGATCGCCCTGCGCGACCGCGCGACGCGGATCGTCGACCACGCCAAGGCGGAAGGCACCGGCGACTTCGTCACCGACATCGCCTGCGAACTCCCGCTCCAGGCCATCGCCGAGCTGATCGGCGTTCCCCAGGTCGACCGGTCCAAGATCTTCGACTGGACCAACAAGATGGTCGCCTACGACGACCCCGAGCTGGCCATCACCGAGGAGATCGGCGCCGAGTCGGCGATGGAGCTGATCTCGTACGCGATGAACCTCGCCGCCGCGCGCAAGGAGTGCCCCGCGAAGGACATCGTCAGCGCGCTGGTCGCCGCCGAGGACGAGGGCAACCTGACGTCCGACGAGTTCGGCTTCTTCGTGCTGCTGCTCGCCGTCGCGGGCAACGAGACCACGCGCAACGCCATCAGCCACGGCATGCACGCGTTCCTCACCCACCCCGACCAGTGGGAGCTGTTCAAGCGCGAGCGCCCCGCGACCGCCGCCGAGGAGATCGTTCGCTGGGCCACACCCGTCGTCTCCTTCCAGCGCACCGCCACCCAGGACACCGAACTCGGCGGCGCGCGCATCAAGGAAGGCGACCGGGTCGGCATCTTCTACGCCTCGGCCAACAACGACGCCGACGTCTTCGACCGCCCCGAGGTCTTCGACATCACCCGCGACCCCAACCCGCACCTCGGATTCGGCGGCGGCGGACCGCACTTCTGCCTCGGCAAGAGCCTGGCCGTGCTGGAGATCAACCTCATCTTCAACGCGATCGCGGACACGCTCCCCGAGATCCGGCTCACGGGCGACCCGCGGCGCCTGCGGTCTGCGTGGCTGAACGGCATCAAGGAACTCCGCGTGAGCTACACCTGACGGCCGTTCACCGTCACCCCGAACCACCCCCCGCGCTCCGGGCGGCGGGAGCGGACGCGCCCCAACGCCCCGCCCCGCCGCCCGCCGAGCGCGCACCGGACGCGCGATGCGCGGCCGGGCATGAGCGGAGCGTCGACCAGGCCACCGGAGGGTGGGCCAGGGCCTGCCCCGCATGGCAGCATCCGCCCATGACGGCATCGATGACGGAGTCCTGGGTCAGGATCGAAATCTGGCTCTCCCGCCACGCGCCGGCGTCCTACGCCGAACTCGCGCCTCCGGCGGAGCGCGCCGCGATCGCGGCGGCCGAACGAGCCATCGGCCTCTCCTTCCCCGACGCCCTGGTGGAATCGCTCCTCCGCCACGACGGCACGGGGTTGTCCTGGTGCGACCTGCTGCCGCCGTTCTACGGCCTGCTGAGTGCCGACGGGATCGTCGACACCTGGAAGATGATGACGCGTGTCCATGAGCGGTTGCACCACGACGAAGAGCCGGGGGTCCCGTTGTGGTGGCACCGGCAGTGGATCCCCTTCGCCACCGATCGATGCGGGGACTTCCTGGTGATCGACCAGCGCCCGACCGCCGACCGGGGCCGGATCGGCGAAGCCGACAAAGTGCACGGATGCGAGTTCGGCAGGCACGCGTGGTGGGCATCCCTGCCGGTGTTCTTCGAGACGACGGCCGCAGCTCTGGAGACCGGCGAAGCCCTGGACGCCGACCGTCCGGTCGTCACCGAAGAGGGGGAACTGGAATGGGCGCCCAGCACGAAGGCGCCGTAGGAGGACGCACCGTGAACAAGTCCGGCACGGACAGTCCGTCAGCGCCGTCCTGAACGGCCTTCAGCGGCAATCGCGGAACTCACTGCTGGCGGCTGCGGCGACGAAGGCCGCGAAGGCGGCCGGTGTGAAGGTGAGCGCGGGCCCGTCGGGGTCCTTGGAGTCACGGATCGCCACGGCGTGAGGGACAGTCGCGACCTCGACGCAGTCGCCGACTTCCTCGCTGTAGCTGGCCTTGCGCCACTGGGCATCTCCGAGGGCGGCGCACTCGATGCAATCTCCCTCGGAGCTGTAGCTGGACTTGCGCCACTGCACTCCGGTCGGATCAGGGCTGCTCCCCATAGCGCTCCTCCATCACACAGGCAGTCAACTCGGCCGATTCCTCCACTGACAGGGCAGCGGCCTGCAGGTGATCGTAACGGAGCGCACGGTGCCTGACTTCGTGCGTATCCGCCGTCATCTGACCGGTCCCATAGCCCTCGTCGTAGACGAGGTCCGGGTGATCGTCGAAGCGGAGAATGTTGAACGAGCCCGGTAGCCCGGCATGGGCACCTGCTGCAAAAGGCAGCACTTGGACCTGCACCCACGGACGATCCCGACAGCTCAACAGGTGCGCCAGTTGGTTTCGCATCACCTCACGGCCACCGATCTCCTGGTACAGCACCGCCTCGCTCAGGACGACCCACAGAAGAGGCGGGTTGTCCTGGTCGAGAATGCGCTGGCGCTCCATCCGGGCCGCCACCCGCTCGTCGAGGCGGTCCTGGTCCATGACGCCCAGAACTGCGCGCGCGTATGCCTCCGTTTGCAGCAGGCCGTAGACCAACTGCGCCTGGAAGGCGTAGATGTGGGTGGCCTTCGCCTCCATCTCCGCGTAGGGCTGGAACCACGACGGCAGTTGGCTCCGCAGCACCAGCTTCAGCAGCCGCGACAGCGCACCGCCGGTGTCGAGCGCCGCGTCGAGGCGTTGGGTGAGTTCCGGGGTCGGGATCTTGCGCGCCGTCTCGATCTGGCCGATCAGCGACCCCGTACAGAAGACGATCCCGCCGAGTTGCTGCTGGCTGAGACCGGCCGACTCGCGGAGCCGCCGCAACTCGGCGCCGTAGTAGTCCAGCGGCGACGCGCCGGGGTCCAGGTCTCGGATGTTCACCACGGGCCCGTGCCTCCACGCTCCGTGCGCACGCGCGATGCGCTCAACTCGCCAACCAGGACGGTTGTGTTCACTTGGTGGCCGAGCGTAGTCGTCACGCCTCACGCTGGTGGCGTGAAATGGACAACTGACCTCCTCACGCCGGACGTCGATTCGCTCGACCCGCCCCGCCGCTACCGGATGCGTTTCACCGTGGGTGCGCACTCCGCCGGTCACGTACGGCGGATCGTCCGCGCGTACCTCGTCCTGTGGGAGATGCGGGAGCTGACGGACGCGGTCGAGCTGGCGGTGACCGAACTGCTCGCCAACGTCGTACGGCATGTGCCGGACCGGCGGTGCGGCGTTCTCGTGCTGCGCTGTCCCGGCGGGGTGCGCGTGGAGGTGTCGGACGGGTCTCCCGAGAAGCCGTGCGTCCGGGACGCGGGCGCCGATGACGAGGGAGGCAGGGGGCTCGCACTGCTCGGGGCCGTCGTGGACGCGTGGGGCGTGGACCCGGCCCCGGACGGCGGGAAGACCGTCTGGTTCGAGTGCCGGGTCGGGGGCGCGAGCGCCACCGGGACTACCGCCGCGGACGCAGGGGCGGACGGCACCTGAACCGCTCCGGTGGCGGTCCGCCGCGATACGACGGATGCTGAAAGCCGCGGCGATCCGACGGGGCCGCGGAGTTCAGTCCCGACTGATCTCCGCTGTCCCGTTTCCGTGTGCGGTCCCTCCGGCTGCGCCCGCCGTGGCGGGCCCGGCGACGGGTGCTGCCGCAGCGGCCGGTTCGAGCGCCTCCGCCGGCGCCGCCCCCTCCTCGTCCCTCGATCGGCCCAGCAGGACGTACTGCAGACCGAAGCCGCAGGCCAGGACGGTCGCGCCGCCCACCGCGTCGAGCACGAAGTGGTTCGCGGTGCCGACGATCACGGTCGTGGTGAGGACCGGGTAGAGCACACCCAGGAGCTTCATCCACAGCTTCGGGGCCAGCAGCACGACCACCACCGCGCACCACAGCGACCAGCCGACGTGCAGGGACGGTATGGCCGCGTACTGGTTCGACAGTTCGGTGAGCGGGCCGAACTCGGGCCGGGCGAGGTCCTGCGGGCCGTTGGCCGTGTCGATGTAGCCGAAGGCGGGCATCAGGCGCGGCGGGGCGAGCGGGTAGAGCCAGAAGCCGAGCAGGGCGATGACGGTGGTGATGGCGAGGCCCGTCCGGGCCCACCGGTACGCGACGGGTCGGCGCAGATACATCCAGCCCATCAGGCTCAGCGGCACCAGGAAGTGGAACGTTGTGTAGTAGTAGTTCATGCCGCCCTCGATCCACGAGCCCGCGACCAGGCGGTTGAACCACAGCTCGACGTCGATGTGCAGCGCGGTCTCGACGGCGAGGACCTGGTGGGCGTGGTGCTCGGCGACACCGCGTGTCTCGGGGGCGGAGCCGCGGATGTAGGCGTAGCACCAGTAGCCGGCCCGGATCAGGAGCAGTTCGAGCAGCAGGTTCGGGCGGTCGAGCGGACGCCGCAGACGGCGCAGCAGCGGCAGCCGGGGCCACCGGCCGGTCTCCGGCTCCGCGTACGGGGTGGGCACGGCGCGGCGCCAGTACGGGGAGCCTCGGTCGAGGAAGGGCACGGCGCAAGCCGCGGCGATCGCGACGATCAGGGGCGCGTTCTGGCCGATGAGGTGGATGCCCTTGGTCGTGGGGACGACGGCGGCGGCGGTCAGTGTCATCACCATGACGACCAGGACGGGCCACGCGACGCGGTCGGCCTGGCGGCGGCCCACGCGGCCGACGACGGCGAGGAGGACCCAGAGCTGCTGGTGCAGCCAGGCCGTGGGCGAGACGGCGACGGCGACGCAGCCGGTCATGGCGGCGGCGAGGAGCAGTTGGCCGTCGCCCGCGTAGTGGGCCGCGCGGCGCAGGCCGATCACGGCGACGGCGCCCGCGAGGACGCCGTAGAGGGCGAGTTCGGGCAGTCCGCTGAGGCCGAGACGCAGCAGCAGGCCGTGCAGGGACTGGTTGTGGAGACTGTCCGCGGGGCGGCCGAGACCGGCTCCGGCGACATGGTTCACCCAGTAGGTGGCGGAGTCGGCGGGCAGGGCGGCCCAGACGAAAGCGGTGCACACGGCGAACGTGCCGGTCGCCGTGACAGCGGCGCGGCGCCGTCCCGTCATCCACAGCAGCGCGGTGAACAGCAGCGCGGTCGGCTCCAGCGCTGCGGCGAGGCCCACGAGGACGCCGGAGCTGCGGGAGGACGACCGCGGGAGCAGCGCCATGAGGACGAGGAGGACGGGCAGGATGCTGGTCTGGCCGAGGGTGAAGGTGTTGCGGACCGGCAGCGAGACCACCATGAGGCTGATCGCCACGGGTGCGGCGAACAGCGCCGTGCGGCGCGGGACCGGCCCCGGCAGGATGCGGGCCGCGACGAGGCCGAGGGCCACGACGAGCAGCAGCGTGCCGAACGTCCAGAAGACGCCCAGGCTTTGTTCGGCCGCGCGGGTGAACGGCTTGAGGACCAGACCGGCGAAGGGCGTGCCGGTGAACGTGCCGTTCTCGTACAGCGGTCCGTGCACGCGCAGGACGCCGTGGGGCCCCGTCCAGGTCTCGAGGTCGGTGAGCCGTCGGCCCGGCGGGAGCCGCAGGACCGCCGCCGTCTGGCGTACCGCGAGCAGCGCCGCGACGAGCCAGAGCGCGCCCAGCGCCATGCGGATGCGCGATGAGGACGGATCCGGTACTCCGGCCGCCGGGACCACACGCCTCTGTGCGTTCGCCACGCCCTGCTGTTCCCCTCCGATCCCAGTGGCCACCGAACGAGCCGTCATTCCGCGGGGTCGACACCCTCAGGTCACGTGACGACCGCCGGGCATCGAAGTCGAACATTAAGGCCGAGAGGTGGAGATTCCGGACCTTGACCAGGGGTGTCGGGCGGGGCGAAGTCCATGGAAGGGGATGGGGCAGGATGGCCCCATGAGCATCGTCAAGATCAATGTCCTGCAGGTGCCGGCGGAGCAGCGCGAGGTGCTGGAGAAGCGTTTCGCGGCGCGCGCCGGTGCGGTGGAGAGCTCGGACGGCTTCGAGTGGTTCGAGCTGCTGCGCCCGGTCGAGGGCACGGACTCCTACCTCGTCTACACGCGCTGGCGGAGCGAGGAGGACTTCCAGGCGTGGATGGAGGGCCCGATGAAGGCGGCCCACCAGGGCGGCGGCGGAGGCGGCGAGGGCGGGGACGCGCCGAAGCAGAAGCCCGCGGCGTCGGGCTCCACGCTGTGGTCGTTCGAGGTCGTGCAGCAGGCGGCGCCGAAGCAGGGCTGACCGGGCTGCGGCGGTTTCCCCGCGACGGACTGAGAGGTGCCCCCGGACCGGTGGTCCGGGGGCACCTTCATGGGTGGGGGCAGACTTACGGATCGGGGCCGTCCTCGTCGCGGAGGCGCCACCTGGGTGAGCGTCGCCTCACGGGACGTCAGAACGTCACGGCACGTCAGACCTTCAGCAGCCGCTGGACCAGGTCGCGGTAGTCGCGGAGCGCGGTACGCAGCTCCTCGGTACCGATGTGCCCGGTGCCGTCGGCCGGAGCGGTCCCGTTGCCGTTCGGCGCCGTGCCGTTGCTGCCGGACGTCCCGGCCTCAGCGGAGCTCCCGTCAGCGGCCGCCGACGGATCCGCCGCGGCGTTCCAGGCCGTACGGAGTATCCGGCGGCGTTCGGCGAGCGCCGCGGCGAACTGGACCTCGGCCTCCTCCAGGATGGCGTCGGCCTCCTCCACCGACATCTGCGGGTCGTCCACGAAGCCGACGACGGCGTGCTGCAACCGGAGGGCCAGATCGTCGCTCTCGGCACGCGCCAGGACGGGCCGTACGCCCGGTCCGCCCCGGCCGGTCACCCGGCCGCGCCCCGCGGGCGTGCCCGAGCCGACGCACATACCGGACCCGCTGGACAGGGTGTGCATGGACGAGGCGGACCGGCGGGACTCATCGGTCCACGCCGCGCCCGCGGACGTCCGCCGTCCGCTCGCCGGAGCCTCCGGCGTGGCCCCCGCGCCGGGCGGTACGGGCGGTGGCGGAGGGGGCGGCGGGACGGCCGCGGGCTCCGGGGGTGCCGCCGTCGACCCCGTCCGTGCCACCGCGTCCTTGGCGAAGGCGCCGCTCCCTGCCCCGGCGGGCGTGCCCTTCACGGACCGTCCGTCAGAGGAGCGGCCGTTGCGGGACCCGCCGCGGGGCGATGCGCCGTTGCGGGATCCTCCGCTGGGGGATCCGCCGTTGACCGGGAAGCCCTTGGCCGGACCGGCCGGCGGTGCGGCGCGCTCGGAGAGCCCTATCTCGCGTTCGTGGGACTGTGTCATCACGCACTCCTGGTCGGCCCCGTCCAGGGCAGGTGGAAGCGACGGCGGCCCTGCGGTCCGTCCTGGTCGCGCGGCCCGGGAGCAGCCGGCGCGCCACCGTCACGCCGGTGCTGCAACCGCCAGGTGCGGCGCGTGCGGAGGCGCTCGCGCTTCTCCTTGGGGTGGGCCACGACCATCGCTTCGAAGAGATCGCGGGCGCCGACGAGGGCCTCGCGCATCTCCTCCGTGTCCGCCCTGCCGTCACCGGCGCGGCTCGCGACCGCGTGCAGGCGGCGGTAGCCGGAGAGATGGCGGGCGTGGTGCACGGACAGTGCATCGATCTGCTCGTCGTACGCGTCGGCGGCGAACCCGCGGTCGCGGATCAGCCGGCCGAGCAGCCGGTCGGCCTCCGCCACCGACGCCGCGGGCGAGTCCACGAACTGCTCTTGGACGCCTGCCCATTGAGCCACGTACTGGACGCGCTCCTCTTCGGGCAGCGGTCGCATCGACAGGTTGCCGTACCGCCGCAGCCGCTCGCTGAGCTCCTTGTGAGCCGCCTTCGTGTCGCCGTCGCGCTGTTCCACGGTCCGGTCGTATTCGGGCCCGAACCGGCGCCGCAGCCCGGAGCCGCTGCTCTGGAGCACCGGCGGGGCGAGTACGAGCGCCACGATGGCGACCGCCGCCACGGCCAGGATGGCCAAGGTGATGAGGACGCCTGTGGACATGGTGTCCCTTCCGCAGAGGTTCCCTCGTGCCGAGGCTGTCCTCACAGCGCGTTGCCCCGTCTCCGGGCCGCAAACGCCCCTTCCTTCGGGCCGGCGGGCGGCCGGTGACCGGCGGCACTGCCACGCTGACGTTCAGTAGTGGTCCGGGCGGTACGGGCCCGAGGTGCGCCGCGGGCCGGGCTCGTGCGGGCGCTCCTCGTCCGAACCGCACAGCTCCGCGTTCAACTCACGGACCAGCTCGATGAGATCGCGGGGGCGGTCCGGGCCCCACCAGTCGCCGAGCAGTTCGGCGAGGGAGTCCTCGCGGGCGTGGGCGAGCCGGCCGGCCACACCCCGGCCCCGGTCGGTGAGGACGAGGGGCAGCCCGTCCCGTACGGCCAGACCCCGTTCCTCGATCTGGCGGGCCGCGGCCGAGATGACGTCGAGGGGGACGGTGGTGCGGTCGGCGAGGAGGGCGGGGTCGGCGGATCCGTCGCGGTTGATACGCAGCATCAGCCAGCTCGCGGCGGGAGTCAGCTCCTCGCACCCGGCCCGGCGGCCGATCTTCACATAGACCTCGCGGCGGCCCTCCCGGCTGCCGAGGGCGGACAGCGCCCGGCACACCTCGTCGCGCGAGGAGCGCTCTACCGGGTTGCCGCCGAGGGTCTCGCTGGCCTCGGGCGAGGTGACCGAACCCCGCAGCCGGTCCTCCCTGAAGAAGCAGGCCAGGACGAAGGCGACGGCCACGACGGGGGCCGCGTAGAGGAAGACGTCGGTGATGGCCGTCGCGTAGGCGTCCAGTGCGTCGGCACGGAGGGCGGCGGGCAGCCGCAGCACGGTCCGCGCGTCGGTCTCCAGGTCGTGCAGGGAGACGCCGGGCGGCAGTTGCTGCCCGGCGAGTCCGGCTTCGAGCTTGTCGCCGAGGCGGCCGGTGAAGATCGTTCCGAAGATCGCGACGCCGAAGGCGGCGCCGATGGAGCGGAAGAACGTGGCGCCGGACGTGGCGACGCCCAGGTCCTCGTACCGGACGGAGTTCTGCGCGGCCAGGATGAGGACCTGCATCACCAGGCCGAGGCCGAAGCCGAAGACCGCGAAGTACAGGCTCGTCAGGGCGGTGCTGCTCGACATGTCGAGCTGGTGGAGGAGGAGCAGCCCGACGGTGGTGACGGCCGTGCCCGTCACGGGGAAGATCTTCCAGCGCCCGGTCCGGCTGACGAGCTGGCCGGAGCCGGTGGAGGCGACCAGCAGACCGGCGACCAGCGGCAGCATGTGGACACCGGAGAGCGTGGGCGACACTCCCTGGACGACCTGGAGGAACGTCGGCAGGTAGGTCATCGCGCCGAACATCGCGAAGCCGATGACGAAGCTGATCACGGCGCAGAGCGTGAAGGTCCGGATGCGGAACAGACCGAGCGGGAGGACGGGTTCGACGGCCCGGCGCTCGACGGCGAGGAGCGCGCCGATCAGGACCACGCCCAGCACGCCGAGCCCGATGATCTGCCAGGACCCCCACGCCCAGGTGGAGCCGCCGAGCGAGGCCATCAGGACCAGGCAGGTGGCGGCGGAGGCGACGAGGAAGGTGCCCGCGTAGTCGATGGTGTGCCGGGTCCTGCGGGCCGGGATGTGCAGGAAGGAGGCGATGACGAGCAGGGCGACGACGCCGATGGGCAGGTTGATGTAGAAGACCCAGCGCCAGCTCAGATGCTGGGTGAACAGGCCGCCCAGCAGCGGCCCGAGGACACTGCTCGCACCGAAGACCGTGCCGAACAGGCCCTGGTAGCGGCCGCGTTCGCGTGGCGGCACGATGTCGCCGACGATCGCCATCGACAGCACGATGAGCCCGCCGCCGCCGAGCCCCTGGAGGGCGCGGAAGGCGATGAGTTCGGCCATGCTCTGCGCGAGGCCGCAGAGGGCGGAGCCGACGAGGAAGATCGCGATGGCGGCCTGGTAGAGGCGCTTGCGGCCGTACTGGTCGCCGAGCTTGCCCCACAGGGGCGTCCCCGCGGTGGAGGCGAGCAGATAGGCGGTGACCACCCAGGAGATGTGGTTGAGCCCGCCGAGATCGCTGACGATCGTCGGCAGGGCGGTCGAGACGATGGTCTGGTCGAGGGCGGCGAGCAGCAGGCCCAGCAGCAGCGCGGAGATCGCGACGAGGACGGTGCGCCGGGACTGGCCCTCGCCGGGGGCGGGGAACGGGGCGCCGGGGCCGCTGCCGGTGGATGCGTTCGCGTGCGCCATGACACCTCCTCGGGACGGCTGCGCACGGCGGGGCGGGGGCTTCGCAGGGGCGGGGGCTGCGCGGGGGCGGGGGCTTCTGGGGGCTCCGTGGGGGGGCGGCTTCGTCGGCGTCCGGTCCGGAGGCACGGCCGGGCGGTACGGGCTCCGGGTGCGGTGCGCAGCTTCCATCGTGCGGTGTTCCGGTCCCGGCGGCCTGCTGAGCGGAGGCCGCCGGCCCGGGCCGGCGGCCCGTGAAGCCCAGGTCGGCAGCCGTAGGGGGGTGCGGTCCCGAATCGGAGACGGATAGGGGTTGGCAGAGTCGCGTCTCGTTTTGTATGTTTGAGAAACAAAGTGGCTCCGCCCGTACTCCCTGACCTGCGGGCGGGGCCACTTGGTTTCCGCGTATGCCCAGCTCAGGAGTCCGGGAGCCCGCCGATGACGGCCACCACCACACTCACCACCCGTGCGGTCCTGCTCGACATGGACGGCACGCTCGTCAACTCCGATGCCGCCGTCGAGCGCTGCTGGCGGCGCTGGGCCTCCGAGCAAGGGCTGGACGCGGAGGACGTACTCCCCCACGTCCACGGCCGCCAGCCGCACGCCACCATGGCGCTGCTCCTCCCGGACCGCCCCGCCGAACGGAACCTGGCCGACAACCGGCGGATGCTGGCACAGGAGACCACCGAGACCGACGGGATCGTGCCGGTCCGGGGCGCACCCGCGCTGATGGCCGCCCTTGCCGGGCATCCCCACGCCCTGGTCACCTCGTCCGACGAAGCCCTCGCCCTGACCCGTATGAGCCTCACCGGGCTGCCGCTTCCCGCGGTCCGGGTGACGGCCGAAGGGGTGGGCGCGAGCAAGCCCGACCCCGAGGGCTTCCTCAAGGCCGCCGCCGAACTGGGCCACGCGCCCGGCGACTGCGTGGTCTTCGAGGACTCCGAGGCGGGCATCGCGGCGGGCCGCGCGGCGGGGATGCGGGTCGTGGGCGTGGGACCGCGCGCGGCGGCGCTGGACCCGGACGTCCATGTGACGA
The DNA here is from genome assembly GCF_040643575.1 of Streptomyces sp. NPDC047108. Lineage (NCBI taxonomy): Bacteria > Bacillati > Actinomycetota > Actinomycetes > Kitasatosporales > Streptomycetaceae > Streptomyces > Streptomyces sp. NPDC047108. The sequence goes on along the minus strand of NZ_JBEYUP010000003.1, from coordinate 677,353 downwards.
CGCTGGAATCCGTACGGGTCGAAGCCCTGGAAGGTGGCGGCCTGCGGCTGCACTGCGCGGTCCCGGGCGCGCGCGGGTAGGACGCCCACGCCCCGCGGAGGCTCGCACGCCCCTCGGGAGGCGCACGCCCCGCGGGGCACAGGGCCGTCAGGGCGCCACGGCCTCGTAGAGGCTGAAGCCCGCCAGCACCACCATCACCGCCGCCGCGATCCTGGTGATCAGACGCAGCGGCACGTACTTCATCAGGGTGCGGCCGCCCAGGATTCCGAGACCGGCCACCGCCCACAGCGCCAGCACCGCGCCGATCGCGACCGAGAGCGGATCGTCGTAGCGGGCGGCGAGGTTGGCGGTCATGATCTGCGTCAGATCGCCGAACTCGGCGACCAGGATCAGCATGAAACCGGCGCCCGACACCTTCCAGAAGCTCTGGTCCGCGGGCGCCCGGACCGTCTCCTCGTCCTCACTCCTGCGGAAGAGGAGCGTCGCCGCGCCCGCGAGGAACAGCACGCCGACCACCGCCTGCACCAGCCGGTGCGGCAGCAGGGTCAGCACGCTGCCCGCGGCGACGGCGAGCGTGACGTGCACGACGAAGGCGGCGGCGACACCCGCGAAGACGTACGAGGCGCGGTAGCGCGTGCCGAGCATCAGCCCGGCCAGTGCGGTCTTGTCGGGGAGTTCGGCGAGGAAGACGACGCCGAACACAAGGGCGGTGATGCTGAGGCTGATCACGCGGGGTTCCTCGATCGGTAGGGGCCGGCCGTACCGAGAGACCTGGAGCAGCGGATCCGGAGTCGCTTCGGCACGGCAGCGTCACGGACACTGCGGCCGAAGGTCTCGCTGGCGGACGGCGATCCGTCCGCTCCGGGCGCCGGCCCGGCCCATGAGGCCGAGCAGTATGTCGACGGTCCGGCGAAGAGCTACTCCCCTTCTGCTCCGGCCAGCGTACGGGATATGGGCCCGGGCTCCCGTCGTACGGGATGCGGGCTCCTGCCGCCGCCCCCGGGGCACGCCCGGCCGCCGGCGCCCGCCGCGGTACGCCGTGCCGCACTCCCCCGTCAGGCCGCGCCCTCGCCCACCCCGTCCCGATGCAGCCGTCCGCGGGCCACCAGTTCCAAGGCCAGCGCCGTCGCCACCGCCTGCACGGCCATCAGCGCGACCAGCACGAACAGCTGCACCGCGCCCGCCTGGACCGGGGACGCCCCGCCCAGCAGCATCCCGACGAACGCCCCGGGCAGGGTGACCAGTCCCACCGTCCTGGTCTGGTCGAGCCCGGGGATCAGGGCCTCGGAGGCGGCGGGCCGGGCGATCTCCAGCCGGGCGTCGCGGTCGAGCAGCCCGAGCGCGAGCGCGGCCTCGACCTCCCCGTGCCGCAGCCGCAGCTCGTCCAGCGACCGGCGGCCCGCGAGCACGGTCGCCGTCAGGGCACCGCCGATGAGGATGCCGGTGACGGGGATGAGCGCGATGCCCTTGAGCGGTACGAGGCCGGTCAGCAGCAGGGCGGCCACGACCGGAAGCACCCCGGCCCCGATGGGCACGGCCGTCCACCACCAGGTGCGGTTGGCCGTGACACGCCGGCCCGCGGTGCGTACGGCCACGGCGAACATCAGGGCGACGAAACACAACAGCAGGGGGACGGCGCGCACGACCCAGCCGATGAGGTAGGAGACGGCGGCCAGTTGGACCGCCGCCCGGAGCCCGGCGAGGGCGATGGCCCGCGGGTAGCGCCGGCCCTCGCGGTCGGCGAGGTGCGCGAGGGCGGCGACACCGGCCGCGGCCACGAGCAGGACGGCGACCACGGCCCAGAGCGTGGCGTCGACCGGGAGCAGGGTGGAGGCGTCGGCGTGCGGGGCGGTCACGGCATGGGCGGCGGCGAGCACGCGATCACGATACGGCGCCCCGCCCCCGGAGCGGACGACCCGTCAGATCGGGCCGGAGCACACCTGTTGCCCTCCTCCGGCCGGGTACATCTCGTGACCCGAGTCTTGTATCTGACGTGTGCATGTCGTCACGCTGTTACCTGGCGCCCACCCCACCGCAACCCGGCGCCGCAACGATGGCCGCGCCCCCAGCGGCCAGCACCCCTTCACCCAGAGGGAGTTCGTCCACATGATCCGTGTCTACGCGCGTCGAATAGGCCTGCTCGCCGGGCTCACCGCCCTGGCCGGTACCGCCTTCCTGAGCGGCCCCGCCGCCCAGGCCGCACCCCCCACCCCGCCCAGTGCGGCCACCGCCCGCACCTACCTGAGCGAGTTGACCGTCAGCGCCGAGGGCTCGTCCGACGGTTACAGCCGCGACAAGTTCCCGCACTGGATCACGCAGAGCGGCGCCTGCAACACCCGCGAGGTCGTCCTCAAACGCGACGGTTCCGGCGTCGAGCAGGACTCGAGCTGCGCCGCCGTCAGCGGTAGCTGGTTCTCGCCGTACGACGGGGCCACCTGGAGCGCCGCCGCCGACGTCGACATCGACCACGTCGTCCCGCTGGCCGAGGCATGGCGCTCCGGTGCCAGCGGCTGGACGACGGCCCAGCGCCAGGGCTTCGCCAACGACCTCACCCGCGCGCAGCTCATCGCCGTCACCGACAACGTCAACCAGTCCAAGGGCGACCAGGACCCGGCCGAGTGGCTGCCCTCGGAGACCGGCTACCGCTGCATGTACGCGCGGATGTGGGTCCAGGTGAAGCACCACTACGACCTGACCCTCGACTCGGCGGAGAAGTCGGCGCTCAGCTCGATCCTGAACGGCTGCTGACGGCGGTCGCTCCGCGGCCGACGGCGGCGGTCCGCGAGCTGCCACACCCGGTCGCACCGCCGTGACACTCCGCAATGCCGCGCAAGCGCCACCGCCCCTCCACAGCGGAGACGCGCCCTCCACCGCGGCGACGCGCGGAAACCGCGGAAACCCACGGAAAGCCGTGGAAAGCCGCAGCGCACACGGTGATCGCCGCAAGAACCTGCGGCGGAAACTCGCCGTGGCCCTCCGTCGTTCCGTACCGTACGGGGCGACGGAGGGAGGGCGGAGACCGATGGCCGGACTGGTCCTGGGACCGCTCGTTCGCTATGTGGACGAGGACAGCGCGACCGTGTGGGTCGAGACGGGCCGGCCCTGCGTGGTCGAGGTCGTCTGCGACGGCACCGGCGGCCGCGGCACGGCGCACACCTGGCAGATCGCCGGGCATCATTACGCGCTCGTCACCCTCGCCGGGCTGCCGTCCGGCAGCACACTGCCGTACCGCGTCCTCCTCGACGGCAAGCAGGTCTGGCCCCCGCGCGAGGACCGCTATCCGCCCAGCGCGATCCGCACCCTTCCCGACCCCTGGGGCGAGCGGGCGCCGGACGCGGACACCCTGCAGGTCGCCTTCGGCTCCTGCCGCTGGGCCGCGCCGCCCCACGGCTCCTCCCGCTTCCACGGCGGCACCCCCGCCCACGACCCCGTCGGCCCGGACGCCCTCGACACCCTCGCCACCCGCCTCGCCGCCGACCCGGACGCCGAGCGGCCCGACATTCTGCTGCTGCTGGGCGACCAGGTGTACGCGGACGAGACCTCGGACGCGATGCGCCGCTGGCTCGCCTCCCGCCGTGATCTGCGCACCCCGCCCGGCGACCAGGTCGCGGACTTCGAGGAGTACACCCGGCTCTACTACGAGTCCTGGCTCGACCCCGACGTCCGCTGGCTGCTCTCCAACGTCCCCAGCTGCATGATCTTCGACGACCACGACGTCATCGACGACTGGAACACCAGCGAGGCGTGGCGGGCGGACATGCGGGCCACGGAGTGGTGGCAGGAGCGGGTGACCGCCGGCCTGATGTCGTACTGGGTGTACCAGCACCTGGGGAACCTCTCCCCCGCCGAGCTGATGACCGACCCGCTCTTCGCGCAGGTGCGCAAAGCGGGCGACGGGACCGAACTGCTACGGGAGTTCGCGACCCAGGCCGACGCCGACCCCGCCTTCACCCGCTGGTCCTACCGCCGCGACATGGGCCGGGTCCGGCTGCTGATGGTCGACACCCGGGCCGCCCGGGTGCTGGCCGAGGACGGCCGGTCGATGCTCCACGAGCGCTGGTGGGACTGGCTGCGCGAGCAGGTCCCGGACGGCGGCCCTGGTGCGTACGACCACCTGCTCATCGGCACCTCCCTGCCCTGGCTGCTGCCGCCCGCCATCGACGAGGCGGAGCGATGGAACGCGGCGCTGTGCGGCGGGGAGCGCGGCCCGCGCTGGTCGCGGATCGGCGAACGCATACGGCGCATGGGCGACTTGGAGCACTGGGCGGCCTTCCCGCAGTCCTTCGACGACCTGACGGACCTGGTCGCCCGGGCGGGCACGGGAGCGCGCCCGCCCGCGACGGTGTGCGTGCTGTCCGGCGACGTGCACCACGCCTATGTCGCCGAGGCGGCCTGGCCGGAGGAGGCGGAGCGGCCCGCGTCGCGTGTCCTCCAGCTCACCTGCTCACCCGTCCACAACAGCGTCCCCGCCTCCATCAAGCTCGGCTTCCGCTTCGGCTGGAGCCGGGCCGGACGACGGCTGGGCTCCTGGTTCGCGCGGCACGCGCGCATCGGGCGCGGCGGCCGGGTGCAGCCTCCGCCGATCGCCTGGCAGAAGACGGGCGGTCCGTGGTTCGGCAACCACCTGATGACGCTGACCCTGCGCGGGCGTGACGCACGGCTGAGACTGGACCGGGCGCAGCGCGGCGAGGAGAGCGCGGCCCGCCTGGAGACCACGTACGAGAGCGACCTCACCGCACCCGCCGCGGCGCGGGAAGGCACCGCTGAGACGCCCGTCGAGGGCACGTAAGCCGCACACCCGGACCGACGGGACGTGATCCCCAGCACAACGGAGCGGATGGTTCCGTTCGGGGGTTCGGCTGTGGCGGACCGGACGGCATGATGGGGCGTCGCTCATGCACCACTGCCCCCGGGAGAAGCCGCCTTGGCCGGAGAGCACCACGCCATAGCCGTCGTCGGCGCAGGCCCCCGGGGCACCAGCGTGCTCGAGCGCATCTGCGCCTCGGCCGGTGAACTCCTGCCCGGCGGCGCCCGGCTGACCGTCCACATGGTGGATCCCGCCTCGCCCGGCGCGGGCCGCGTCTGGCGCACCGCGCAGTCCGGGGAACTGCTGATGAACACGGTCGCCTCGCAGGTGACCCTGTTCACGGACGCGAGCGTGGCGTGCGAGGGACCCGTACGGCCGGGGCCGAGTCTCCACGAGTGGGCGACGGAGCTGGGCACCGAGCACGGCCTCGGCCCGGACGACTATCCGACCCGCTCCTTCTACGGCCGTTACCTGGAGTGGGTGTTCCGGCGCGTGGTGCGCGGCGCTCCCGAGCAGGTGACGGTGCGGGTCCACGCGGCGCGCGCCGTGGATCTGACGGATACCGCCGACGGCGGGCAGCTCCTGGCGCTGGACGACGGGACCGAACTGACCGGTCTCGCCGCGGTCGTGCTCGCCCAGGGGCATCTGCCGGTCCTGCCGACGGCGGAGGAGGAACGGTTCTCCGCGTACGCCGCCGCGCACGGTCTGCGGCACTGCCCGCCGGCCAACCCCGCCGACCTCGACCTGACCTGGATCGCCCCCGGCGAGCCGGTGCTGCTGCGCGGTCTCGGCCTCAACTTCTTCGACCATCTCGCCCTGTTGACCACCGGCCTCGGCGGACGGTTCACCGGCAGCCCGGACGGCCCGCTGCGCTACCTTCCCTCGGGCCGGGAGCCGCTGCTGTACGCCGGTTCGCGGCGCGGCGTCCCGTACCACGCGCGCGGTGACAACGAGAAGGGCCCGCTGGGCCGCCATGTACCGATGCTGCTGACCCCGGCCGTCATCGCGGGCTTCCGCGCCCGCGCGGACGACGGGGACTTCCCCGACTTCCTCACCGAGGTGTGGCCGCTGGTCGCGAAGGAGGTCGAGACGGTCCACTACGAGGCGCTGCTCGCGACGCGCCGCTCCGCCCCGTCCGCGCGGGACGCCGACCTGTCCGTGACGGACACCGGCTTCCGTACGCGCTTCCTCGCGACCCGCCACGGAAGCCCCGACGAGGCCGCGGTCCTGGACGCGTTCGGCATCGCCCCGGACGAGCGCTGGTCGTGGGAGGAGATCGCCCGGCCGTACGGCGGCCGGGAGTTCGGCGACCCCGCCGGGTTCCGTCAGTGGCTGGTCGCGCATCTGCGGCAGGACGCCGAGCACGCCCGGCTCGGGAACATCGCCGGTCCGGTCAAGGCCGCCCTGGACGTGCTGCGCGACCTGCGCAACGAACTGCGCCAGATCGTCGACCACTCGGGCCTCTCGGGCACCTCGCGCCGCGACCACCTCGACCGCTGGTACACCCCGCTCAACGCCTTCCTCTCCATCGGCCCGCCGCGCCGCCGCATCGAGGAGATGGCCGCGCTCATCGAGGCCGGTGTCCTGGACGTGCTCGGGCCCGGGCTGGAGGTGCGCACCGGCGCGCCCGGCGGCGGCCACGGCTTCACCGCGCACTCCCCCGGCGTCCCCGGGTCCGAGGTGACGGTCACGACCCTGATCGAAGCGCGGCTGCCCGAGCCCGACGTGCGCCGCACCAGCGATCCGCTGCTCAACCGTCTGCTGGGAACCGGGGCCTGCCGCCCCCATGTCGCGGGCGGCTACGAGACGGGCGGACTGGACGTGACGCGCAGCCCGTACCGGCTGATCGACACCGAAGGCCGGGCCCATCCGCGGCGGTTCGCGGTCGGCGTGCCGACCGAGGGCGTGCACTGGGTGACGGCGGCGGGAGCGCGCCCGGGCGTCAACTCGGTGACGCTCGCCGATGCCGACGCCGTGGCACGGGCCGCACTGCACGCGACGGCGGCGCCGCTCCCCGTCCCGCACCGGGCGCCGCCAGGGCTCGTACCGTCGCAGGACCGCGGTGAGGCCCGCGCCGAGGGCGACCTGCGCGCGACCGAGGAGCTCGCGGTGCCGGCTCCCGCGAACAACGGCGTGCCGACAGGATTCTGAACCTCGCTCACCCGTGCGTACCGCTGTGGGAGGGTGATGCGAACAACATCACGACCCCCACCAGATTGACCGGACTCACACACGCGTACGCTGTATGGCTGTTGGTGCCGCCCCTGCCGCTTCCCTGCGACGTCGCGGCGGGGGAACGGGACAGGGAGAAACGGGTGCTGGAGAGTCTGGAGTTCGACAACCTGGGGGCGCTGGCCGTCACCCCCTGGATCTACGTGGTCGTCGCCGGCTCCGTCCTGCTGGACGTGTTCCTCCCCGTCCTGCCCAGTGGTGTGCTCGTGATCGCCGCGGCGACCGCCGCCGCCGGGACCAAGGCGGCGGACGCGGTCGGCGCGAACGCCGACGTCCCCGACATCCTCGCCCTGATGCTGTGCGCCGCGACGGCGTCCTGCCTCGGCGATCTCGTCGCGTACCGGCTGGCCTGGCGCGGCGGCCACCGGCTCGACCGGGCCATCGCCCGCTCACGCCGGCTGACGCGTGCTCAGGCCCGCCTCGGCGCGGCCCTCATGCGGGGCGGCGGCATGCTCGTCCTGATCGCACGGTTCGCCCCGGCAGGGCGTTCGGTGGTCAGCCTCGGCGCGGGGGCGATGCACCGCAGGGCCGCCGAGTTCCTGCCCTGGTCGGCACTGGCGGGCTTCGCCTGGGCCGGATACAGCGTCGGCCTCGGCTACTTCGGCGGACAGTGGCTCGGCGCGACCTGGCTCGGCACGGCGGTGTCCGTGCTCGCGCTCTTCGCGGCGGGCGCGGCCGCGGCGTACGCGCTGCGGCGGCCGATGACGCCGAAGCAGAGCAACGCCTGATCCACGCCCCTGTGCGGGACCGCTGAGCGTACGAACCACCGCGTTCGGTACGACGGCCCCCGCGTCAGGACACGTCGCGTCAGGGCACTTCGCGCAGATAGAGCGCACCGCACGTGTGGCAGCAGATCTCGCGGGTCCTGCCCCATGCCTCCTCCGGCCGGGAGGCGGCCGCCGGATCGAGCTCGCGCCCGCACATCGCCGTCGTATCCGAACCGCGGACCATGTGCCAGGTCTTCACCGGGCCGGGGCCGGTCCCGTCCGGGGCGCCGGCGCCGTGTTCGGCGCGCAGTCGGTGCGCGGAGTGCACAGCTGTCACCACCACTCCCTCCAGCCCGGGGCCCGTCCGATCCGCTGCTGCGGCGCGTCAGGCCGAAGCGCGCTTCCTCGCCGCCGTCTTCTTCGCGGTGGTCTTCTTGGCCGCCGTCTTCGACGCCGTCTTCTTCGCCGCCGACGTGCTCTTCTTGCCCGAGGACTCCTTCGCGGAGGACTGCGCCGCGGTCTTCTTCGCCGTCGACTTCTTGGCCGCCGTCTTCTTCGCCCCGGACTGCGCGGTGCTCTTCCTGGCCGCGGTCTTCTTCGCGGCGCTCTTCTTCGCCGGGGCCTTCTCCCCCTCGCCCCGCCCCTCCTGGGCCGCCTTGACGCTGCTCTCCAGAGCGGCCATCAGGTCGATCACCTTGCCGCCGCCCTCGCGCTCCGCGCCGACCGGTGCGGGCTCGGTGCCCTCCAGCTTCGCCGCCACCAGCGCCTCGACGGCCTCCCGGTACTCGTCGTGCAGCTCCTCGAGGTCGATCTCCCCGAGGGTATCCATGAGGGTGTCGGCGAGGTCGAGTTCGGCGGCCCGGACCGTCACCTTGGAGTCGGGCGCGATGCCCTCGGGCTGCCGGATCTCGTCGGGCCACAGCATGGTGTGCATGGCCAGGGTGTCGCCGACGACCCGCACCATGCCGAGCGTCTCGCGCCCGCGGAGCGCGAGCTTGGCGACGGCCACCTTCTCGCTGCGGTTCAGCGCCTCACGCAGCAGTACGTACGGCTTGGCGGCCCCGGCGCCGTCGGGCGCGAGGTAGTACGAGCGGTCGAGCTGGAGCGGGTCGATCGTGTCGGCCGGGACGAACGCCAGGATGTCGATCGTCTTGGCGGTCGGCAGCGGCAGCGAGTCCAGGTCCGCGTCGCTGAGCGGCACGGTGGTGCCGTCGGGTGCCTCGAACGCCTTCGTGATGTCCTCGTTCGGCACCTCGACGTCTTCCAGCTCGCACACCTTCCGGTAGCGGATCCGCCCGCCGTCGGCCGCGTGCACCTGCCGGAAGGAGACCGAGTGGCTCTCCGTGGCCCCGAACACCTTGATCGGGATGTTGACCAGGCCGAAGGAGATGGACCCTTTCCAGATCGATCGCACGATTCATCCCTTTCATGGGATTCTCATGGTATGTCGCAGATGACGGAGGTGGAGGGGCGGCGACTGGCCCTGAGCAATCTCGACAAGGTGCTCTATCCCGACGGATTCACCAAGGGCGAGGTCCTGCATTACTACGCCACCGTCGCCGGCGCCTTCCTCCCCCACCTCCGCGATCGCCCCCTCTCCTTCCTGCGCTATCCCGACGGCTCGGAGGGCGAGCACTTCTTCGCGAAAAACCTCCCCCTCGGAACGCCCGACTGGGTGAGGACCGCCGTCGTGCCGCGCTCGGGCGCCGGCGAGACCGGTCGGCACGTCCTGGTCCAGGACCTGCCGACGCTGATCTGGGCGGCGAACCTCGTCACCGAGTTCCACACCCCGCAGTGGTTGGCGGACGCACCCGGCATGGCCGACCGGCTGGTCTTCGACCTCGACCCGGGGGCGCCCGCGACGATCGTGGAATGCTGCACCGTCGCGCGCTGGCTGCGCGACCGGCTGGCCGCGGACGGGCTGGAGGTCTTCGCCAAGTCCAGCGGCGCCAAGGGCCTGCACATCCTGGCCGCACTGGAACCCGTACCGTCCGAGCAGGTCACCGCCTACGCGAAGGCGCTCGCGGTGGAGGCGGAGCACGAGCTGCGGCCCCTGGCCATCCACCGGATGGCCCGCAAGCTGCGGTCCGGCAAGGTCTTCGTCGACTGGAGCCAGAACACGGCCGCCAAGACGACGGCCGCCCCGTACACGCTGCGGGCCCGCCCCACCCCCACCGTCTCCGCCCCGGTGACCTGGGAGGAGGTCGAGGCGTGCGCCGCGCCGGAGGACCTGGTCTTCGAGGCCGGCGCCATCGTGCCGCGCCTGGAGGACCACGGCGACCTGCTCGCCCCGCTCACCGAGCCGGGGCACGCCCGCCCCCTGCCCGGTGCGGACGCGTGAGCCCGGCGCCCCGCCCTCCGCTGCGGGTCGCCCTGGCCCGCTCGGTCGACGTACTCGCCCGCGGCCGGTACGCGTACGAGCCGAAGTTCGACGGCCACCGCCTCGTCGTCTTCCGCACCGACCGCGGCGTGCAGCTCCAGGCCCGGTCCGGGCGCATCGTCACCGACTCCTTCCCCGACCTCGCGCGGGCGGCCCGCGAGCTGCCGCCCGGCACGGTCCTGGACGGCGAGGTGGTCGTCTGGACGGGCGGACGCACGGACTTCGCCGCCGTCCAGACGCGCGCCATGGCCGGGCGCACCCGCGCCGCCGCCCTCGCCCGCGAACTCCCCGCCTCCTACGCGGCGTTCGACCTGCTCGGCTCCGGCTCCGCGGACCTGCGCGGCCGCCCGTACGAGGAGCGCCGCTCCGCGCTCGTCGAGCTGCTGACCCCGCTGGGGCCGCCGCTCCAGCCCGTCCCCGTGACCACCGACCCGGAGACGGCCACCGCCTGGTACGAGTCGCTGCGCGAGGTCGGGGTCGAGGGCCTGGTGATGAAGCGGCTCGACCACCCCTACCGCGCGGGCCGCCGCGACTGGCTGAAGCTGCGGCACAACGAGACCCGTGACGCCGTGGTCGTCGGCCACACCGGGCCCCGCACCCGCCCGAAGAACCTCGTCCTCGTCCTGCCCGGCGACGACGCGCCGGTGCTCTCCGGCCGCCTCCCGCCGAACCTCCAGGCCACCCTCGCCGAGGCACTCGCCGGGCTCGGGCCGCCCGACGGCGCTGCGGGCGAACGCCGGAGCACCCCGGACGGCGCCACGCTCTACACCCCCGTCGGCCCCGGTCTCACCGTCGAGGTCCTCTGGACGGAGACCCGAACGCCGATCATCACCGTCCTCCGGCTGCGCGGCCCGGAGTAGCGGCCCTGCCCCGCAGGAATGAACTGGTCCGCCCGTGCTTTTCGCGGACCCGCCCTCCGGGGCACCGCATCGGCATGACCCGCACGTCTCTCGGCCTCCGGCTCCTGGCCACGGCCGCGGCCCTGCCCCTGCTCCTCGCGGCCGGCCACAGCGGCACACCGTCACCGGAACCGCAGCGTGCCACCGGCCTCGGCGGCGCGCCGCGGCCGGCCCCCGGCCCGAAGCCCCTGCCGGAGCGTCTGGCGGACACCGGCGGCGGCACGCAGCTCATCACGGCCGAGGCTCCCGCCCCGTCCTCCACCACCGGCAGGCTGACCTGGTGGGACAAGCGGGACGGGGCGTGGCGGCGGGCCGGCTCCGCGCCCGCACGGTTCGGGGCGGGGGGCCTGACCGAGGGCCGGACCCGCGAACAGGGCACTTCGACCACGCCCACCGGGATCTACGACCTGCCCTTCGCCTTCGGCACCCGTCCCGCACCGTCCGGCACCTCCGTCCCGTACCGGGTGATCACGGACCGGTCCTGGTGGTGCCAGGACAACCGCTCCTCCGCGTACAACCGCTGGGTCGAGCCGCTGCCGCGCGACTGCGCCGCAAAGGAAGCCGAGCACCTCGCCTCGTACGGCGTCCAGTACGCCCGGGCGCTCGTCATCGGCTTCAACTACCACCGTCCCGTCAGAGGCCGGGGCGCCGGGATCTTCCTGCACGTGCACGGCAAGGGCGCCACGGCCGGATGCGTCTCCGTCCCCGCGGCGGCGATGGAGGCGATCCTGACCTGGGCCGATCCGGCGGCCCGGCCCCACATCGCCATCGGCACGCGCTCCGGGCCGACCGCGATCACCCGGTACTGACGCTTCCTCCCCGCCCCCGGGCGGGGTCCGGCCCGACCGCCTTACGCTGAGATGACGGCTTTGCGACGCCGTCCCCACGCAGGCGGCGAGCGCCGACGCAGGGAGGCCGATGTGACCACCGTGTCCAACGAGGCGTACCGCACGGGCAGCCCCCGCTACCTCCCCATCGCGGAGCACGGGCTGATCGGGGACCTGCGCACCGCGGCGCTGGTCGGCACCGACGGGACGATCGACTGGTACTGCTGCCCCCGGTTCGACGCGCCCAGCGTCTTCGCGTCGATCCTGGACGCCGACCGCGGCGGGTCCTTCGAGCTGGCCGCGGACGTACCGGTCCGGACGAAGCAGTTCTACTTTCCCGACACCAATGTGCTGATCACCCGCTTCTTCGCCGAGGACGGGGTCGGCGAGATCCAGGACTTCATGCCGATCGTCGACGCCGAGGACTCCCGCGAGACCGATCGGCACCGGCTGATCCGGCGCGTGCTGTGCGTCCGCGGCTCCCTGCCGTTCCGCGCCCGGGTCGCCCCGCGCTTCCACTACGGCGAGCAGCCGCACACCGTCCGCATCACCGACCAGGGCGTCGCCGTCTTCGAGTCGGAGGGACTCTCGCTCGCGCTGACGTCCACCGCGCCGCTGGAGACCGAAGGACCCGACGTGTGGTCGCCGTTCAAGCTGCGCGAGGGCGAGGTCGCGGTCTTCGCCCTGGACCGGGTCGGCGGCGAGGCCGATCTGCGGGCCTGCCCCGAGCGCGAGGCGGAGCGTTTGTTCGACGCGACCGTACGGTACTGGCGCGGCTGGCTGGCGGCGTCGCGGTACCGCGGGCGCTGGCGCGAGATGGTCCACCGCTCCGCGCTCACCCTGAAGCTGCTGACCTACGCCCCCACCGGGGCCATCGTCGCCGCGCCGACCACGAGCCTGCCCGAGCAGATCGGCGGCGAGCGGAACTGGGACTACCGCTACGTCTGGATCCGCGACGCCGCCTTCTGCGTCTACGCCCTGCTGCGGCTCGGATTCACCGACGAGGCCAAGGCGTTCATGACCTTCCTGTCGGACCGGGTCGGTCTGCGGAACGACCCCTCGGACGGCCCGCTGCAGATCATGTACGGGATCGACGGCCGCCACGACCTGCCCGAACGCGAGGTGCCGCACCTGGAGGGCTACCTCAACTCCGCCCCCGTACGCGTCGGCAACAACGCCGTCGACCAGCTCCAGCTCGACATCTACGGCGCCCTCATCGACTCCCTCTACCTCTACGACAAGTGGGGCCAGCCGCTCTCCAGCGACCACTGGGACACCGTCTGCGACCTCGTCGAGTGGGTCTGCGCGCACTGGGACCAGCCGGACGAGGGCGTCTGGGAGACCCGCGGCGGCCGGAAGAACTTCCTCTACTCGCGGCTGATGTGCTGGGTCGCCATCGAGCGGGCGATCCGGATGGCGGGCCACCGCGGCCTGCCCGCGGATCTTCAGCGCTGGTCCCGTACGCGCGACACCATCTACCGCCGGATCATGAGCGCGGGGTGGTCGGAGAAGCGGCAGGCGTTCGTCCAGCACGAGGACGACGACGTGCTGGACGCCTCCGTCCTGATGATGCCGCTGGCCAAGTTCATCTCCCCCACCGACCCGAAATGGCTCTCGACCCTGGACGCCCTCGGCGAGGACCTGGTCTCGGACTCCCTCGTCTACCGCTACGACCCGCAGGCCAGCCCCGACGGACTCCGCGGCGAGGAGGGCACCTTCTCGATCTGCTCGTTCTGGTACGTCGAAGCCCTGACCCGGGCCGGGCGCACGGCCGAGGCGCGTCTCGCCTTCGAGAAGATGCTGACGTACGCCAACCACCTCGGCCTGTACGCGGAGGAGATCGGCCGTACGGGCGAGCAGCACGGCAACTTCCCGCAGGCCTTCACGCATCTCTCGCTCATCAGCGCCGCCTTCAACCTGGACCGCGCACTGGGCTGAGCGGTCTTCCGTCACGCGCACACGAGACGTTGCGCGTACGGGCGGAGCTGTTGCGCGTACGGGCGCAGCGGAGCAATCCGGGCGGGGCATGCGCCCGTGTGTCCTGCCCGCCTCCGACGCCGGGGAAGGATCTGATGGTGCCGTGGCACTGCCTGCGGCACACGACCCCCGAGTACGACGGCTGGTGAACGGCGTCCTGCTGAACCTCGCCGTCACCGGCGCGTACTACGTGTGCGGCAAGGCCGGACTGGAACAGGAGCTCGTGCGCGGGCAGATCACCCCGCTCTGGCCCCCCACCGGCATCGCCGTCGCCTGCCTGCTCTTCTTCGGCCCGCGCGTCTGGCCGGGAATCGCGCTCGGCGCCTTCCTCGTCAATGTGCCGCTCGGCCCGTCCGGATGGGTCGTCCTGATCGTGCTGGGCAACACGCTCGCGCCGCTGGCCTCGTACGCAGCTCTGCGCCGCGCTGACTTCCGTACCGAGCTCGACCGGCTGCGGGACGCGCTGGCGCTGGTGTTCCTCGGGGCGCTGCTGGCGATGCTGGTCAGTTCGACCATCGGCACCGGTGTGCTCGTGGTCTCCGGGGCCCTGGACGCGGACGAGTTCTGGCCGGCGTGGTCGGTGTGGTGGACCGGCGACGCGATGGGCGTCCTCGTCGTCGTCCCCGTCCTGCTCGTGCTGCGCGCGGCCTGGCCACCGCGGCGCGTGCTGGCGGTTCCGGCGTGGCGGTGGGCGGAGGCCGCGGCACTGCTGGCGTGCACGGCGCTGGTGGCGCTCGGATCGCTGCACTCCACTCTCAACATGCTGTTCCTGATCTTCCCGTTCCTGATCTGGGCGGCGTACCGCTTCCAGCTCCCCGGAGCCGCGCCGTGCGTGCTGCTCGTCTCGGTGCTCGCGATCTTCGCGGCGGGCTCGGGCACGGGACCGTTCCAGGGCCACGACCTCTTCGCCCAGATGTTCACGCTGCAGGCGCTCAACGGCTCGGCGGCGCTGACCGCCCTGGTGCTCTCGGCCATGGTCACCGAGCGGAACGAGACGCGGGAGCGGATCGAGGCGGTCTGCGTACAGCTCGCGGAGGTGGTCGTACGCCTCTCGCCCGCGGAACGGGGCACGCCCGGGCGCGGGCGGGGCGAGGGCGACGGGGGCGGGGAGCGCCGGGGGTGAACGCGGGGGACGTCTCGGGGCGGCACACGGCGCGGGCGGGGCGACGCGGCTTGAGGGCCGCGCCGCCCCGAGAGGCGGTGTCCGCGCTCAGGCGTAGGTGTAGAACTGCGTGTGGTCGAGCATGTCCTCGGGCGTCACGTCGTTCCACGGCTTCATCGTGTCGCGGAGGCTGACGACATTGCGGACGCGACTGGTCGGCAGGTAGCCGGAGTCGGGGTGCCGGCTCTGCCAGTCGGCCCACAGCTTGTCGATGAAACAGTGGTGGAGCCAGAAGACGGGGTCGTTGGGAGAGGCCCCGGACGTCATCTGCCCGCCGACCCAGACGTGCACGCGGTTGTGGAGGTTCGGGCCGCGCCAGCCCTCGACGGCGTTGCGGAAGCCGTCGGAGCCGCTGTTCCAGGGGGCCGCGTCATAGACGGGCATGGCGAGGACGGCGTCCACCTGCGCGCGTGTCGGCAGGTCGCGTACGCCGACGCCGAGCGAACGGCGCAGGAAGTTCCGGCCGTCGACGCGTATGTTCAGCGGCCAGTTGCCGCCGCCGAAGGCGAACGGGCCCGCGGTGACGCGCCCGTCGCCGCTCCGGCCGTCACCACCGAGGAAGGTGTCCGCCCAGAGCGAGCTGTTCGGCGAGCGGTCGACCGTCCAGTCCCAGTAGGGCAGCATGACGGAGGAGTCGACGGACTGCAGCGCCTCCTCGAACTGGAGCAGGAAACGGCGGTGCCAGGGGAGGAACGACGGTGAACGGTGGCCGGTCCGCTCGCCGTTGTCGGTGTCACTGGTGATGAAGGCGTTGTGCGTGGTGATGAACTCGTCGTAGCGCCCGGAGCGCTTGAGTTCCAGTACCGCGTCGACGAAGTTCCGCTTCTCGGTGGCGGTGAGATCCGCCTGGTTCTTCCGGTCTGCCATGTGGAGGGTTCCTCTGCGAGGTCGGTCGTGATCGGGGATGCGTGACGGGACGGTGTTGCGGTCCCGGTGGTCAGCCGGTGCCGACCATCAGGACGAGGTCCGAGCCGTTCAGCTCCCGTACGGCCGCGCGGGCCACGGAACGGGGCGAGGCGTGCGTCTCGTAGTGGTTGACCACGCTGATCCAGGTGCTGTCCACGTTCTGCATCACATGCAGGTCGTCGTTGTCGACGCGGACGGTGAAGGCCATGCCCTCGTGGCCACCGTGCCCGCCATGGCCCCCGCCGCCCGGCCCTTCGGCGGACGGCCAGCCCTCTATGTGACGGCCGAGGTAGACCTCGTCGAACGCCTCGGGCACATCGGGCGCCGCGCTCTTGTGGTCGCCGTGGCCGGCATGGCCGGCGTGCGAGGCGCCGGATCCGGTGGCGCGGGACGCGGCAACGGCGGCGGGGGCGGCGAGCGCGGCTCCCACAAGGGCGAGCGCGCCTCCGCGCAACACCTGACGACGGTCGGGACGAGACATGGTTCGACCCCTCTCTTCGGGTTCATCGGCTTCCGCGGAGGGCCCCGCGGAAGGGGGCGGCTCTTCATCCGCTCACGGGGTGATCACGTCTGGTCATGGGGTGATCACCTGCCGCCACATGCTGGCAGCGCCACACGGATCGTCAGAACACAAGAGAGGTGCTTGCACATGAACAAGACAAATTCCGCACAGAGGTGCAAGGTTCAACGGCGGCGATCTTGTGCGGACCGATGACGACGACTGACGCGGAGGGAAATATTCCCCTGCCAATCAGCTCCCCCACCGAAAAATTTCCTGTCGATACCGCAAGACCGTGAAATCTCTCACGGAATCAACTCGACCGGTTTCCTGGGCAGTTGGTGTGAGGAGCCCGGACCCCCGCTCACAACGGACGCACGGAAAAGGGGACTTCCGGGCTCGCCCTCGGGGACGGGCCCGTGCGGCACGTGCGCCGCGTCCGCCGCGCACGTGCCGCGCGATGACGGGGCCTCGCTCCTAGTCGGACTGGCGCAGGTGGGTCTTGGCGTCGTCGTAGGTGGCGCTTCCGGTCGACTCCGCCGGTGCGTAGACCAGGTACATCACGCCGGTCCGGAAGGTCTCGGACGAGATGAGTCTCAGCGGGATCGGCGCCTCCCCCTCGTCGAACAACCGCATGCCCGTGCGCACGGCGATCGGATGGACCAGCAGGTGCAACTCGTCGAGCAGGCCGGCGGCCAGCAACTGGCGGACGACCGAGACCGAGCCGCTCAGCGCGATGTCCCCGCCGGGCTCGCGCTTCAGGGCGGCAACGGCGTCCACCAGGTCGCCTTCGAGCTGCTCGGAGTTGCGCCAGGTGAACTCGAGCGTCCGGTGCGACACGACGATCTTGCGGACGTCACCGAGCGCTTTGGCGAAGCCCGCGTCCTCGCCGCCGGCCGCCTCGCGCTCCGGCCACGCCCCGGCGAAGCTGTCGTACGTCGTGCGACCGAAGAGAACGGTGTCGGCGGCGCCGAGGGTCGCGTCGACGGCGGCGCCCATCTCTTCGTTGAAATACGGGAAATGCCACTGGTCGGGTGCCTCCACCACTCCGTCGAGCGAGATGAACAGACCAGCGGTGATCTTCCTCATGATGATCCTCCACAGCAGGGGTCGGTCGATGACGTCGGTTTCCACTCAGACCTCGGGAGCCGGGTGAACTCATCGGCCGTACGACGAGGGACGGAAAACGGTCGGCTTTGCCGACCCCTGCACGGGGCCGAGCAGGTTCCGTCATGCTGCAGACGTGGAGACAGCGAAGCTGGTGCTGGAGTACGTCAAGGCCGTGGCCTGGCCCACCGTGTTCCTCCTGGTGATGTTCCGGTACCGAACCGAAGTGAGATCCTTCTGGGCCGCCTGCGCACCCTTTCCACCGTAGCGGGAAATGCGGAATTCGCCGAAGAAGTGCAGGAAGCGAGGGAAACGGCGGAGGGAATTCTGGAGGAGAACAGAGAACGCGAAACATCGACCGGAGGTTCCGGGGAACAGAACGACCGGGACCCCGTCGTCTTCGCGACGCTGCGAACCCTGTCCGACGACTCGCCGGGCGCCGCGGTGCTGGCGGCATGGCGCGTCGTGGAACTCCGCATGCTGGACACCATGGACGAGCTCGCTCGTACGACGGGAAGGGGCCCCAGCCTCCGCGCGGAGATGTCGGCCCGCGCCAACCTGGCGACGCGGCGCGTGATCGCCTTCCTCAGCGATGCGGGCCTGAGCCCCAACGCCGCGGACCTGCTGACATCGTTGCGGGCGGCGCGTAACCGCATCTCCCACTCGCCCGACGTCGACAGCGTCACGACGGAGGCGGCGTACGACTTCGTGGACAGCTGCGAGATCGCGGTGCGGGAAATCCAGTCCCTGCTCCTGGCCCGTACGCCGGACCGCGCGACCCAGCCGTCGAACCCTTAGCCGTCGCTGCCGCGCGTGCCCGGGGTGCGCGCTCCCGGTTCCCCCGTGCGCACTTGTGCGGGGCGACTGCGCGACGCACGGTCATCGGTTCTGCTCCGTCCCGCGAGGTCGAGAAGGCGGGCCTGCGGCCAACCGAGATGGCCTTACATGCATTAAGACTGGCAGTAGTCATTCGATTGCAATTCCACTACCTGCCGAATTGCCGCCGAACCCGCCCAATGAGCGGCTATCCCGAACCGGACCGGCGCGCTGCGGAAGCAGGCCGAACCTGCCCAATCCCTTGGACGTTGCGTGAGGCGAGGGAAGGCTGGAGACGGTGGTCGAGCGAAGGCAATTCCTCCTGGCCGGTGCCATGGGTGCGGCGTTGCTTTCGCGAGGTGTCCTGGGAACGCAGGCGCCTGCATTACCGGCTCACGGGTCAGGGTCCTCGGACGCTCGGGGGCCGCAGACGCCTCCGCTGGAGAGGTACGTCGACCCGCTGCCCAGGCCAGTGACCGCCATCCCGGATCCTTCCGCCAATCCGGGGCCGACTACTTCGAGATCACGATGCGGCAGGGCTCGTGGCGCTTCCAACGGAATCTCGAACCGGCATCTGCGTGGGGTTATTGTGCCACGAACCCGCACGATCGTCACCAGGCGACCGGCATGGGCTACCTCGAGCCGACCATCAGCGGCCGAGTCGGCCCGGACCGCACCGACGCCGCGGCCCGCTCCCCTCCCGGTCCTTGCCAGTACGGCGCTGGCTAGTCTCTCCACCGGTTGGTGGGCGGGCCCGCATCCCTCCTTTCGGGGTGCAGGCCCGGTCTGTCCTCGACCGAGGATCAATGTCGCCATGTCGCCCGACGGGTGACGGCGGGCGCAGTCACTTGGTGATCACGGTCGCTCCCGCGTCCTCGTCCACGATCTCGATCTCCGGCTCTTGGAAGGTCACCGTCTGAAGGACCGTCGACATGACGTCGCAGAACTCGGCCCAGTAGTCCGTGGATGCGGTGTAGAGCGTGAAGACTGCGGTGAACGGGCCCGTAGGAAACGGAATATGGACCTGGATCTGGCCGGTGAGGAGCTTCGTCGCCTCGTCGGTCGCAGTCGATTCCGGACTTAGCCGGTACTCGGTCAGGGTGACGCAGGAGACCGCGGGCCCACACGGCAGGTCGAGCCAGCGGGCGTCGTTGTGCGGGTCGCCGGAGAGGATTGCGAGGATGCCCTGGGCTGCAATGTCAGTGTCCTTCGGGGCCTGGTCCGTCAGGACGGCGGCCACGGTGAAGGCGCACTGGGCGACACCACGGGAGCCTTCGTGCCCGGTTTCGGGCTGAGTTGCCGATCCCGCTGTGCCTTCCTCCGTCCTTGCGCCGTCCGCCGCGCCGTCTTCCTCCGCCGTGGCGAAGAGACCCATTGCGGAATACGAGAGCCCACTCTCTGCCATGAGCTCGGCTATCGCAGCGTAATAGGGCGCGGCGGGCTCCCAGATACTCTCGTCACCGCGGGAGTAGAGCCCGCGTACGAAGTCCTGGGCTTGCTCAGCACGTTGCTCTGCGGTGGCGGCGAGCGGAAGAGTGTAGAAGCCGTCGGGGACGACGAACCAGATGGGCGGGGGCTCGCGCGTGTCGCCGGGGACAGGCAGATGGGGGCTGGCTGGGTCAGAGAAGGCTGTCATGGAGCTGAGGCCGTCCTTGGCAGGTTCAGAGAGCGCGAGGTGCCCGTGGGAGTTCCAGGGGCGAACGTTGAGGGTCAACCGGTGAAGTCTTCAGGGTGGTACGCCGTCAGGTCGCGTTCCGTGCCGTCGGCGCCCATGATCGTGTACAGGTCGGGAGCACCGAAGAACGAGTCGACCATGCTCGGCGCCACCACGGCGATCCGGTAGCACCCGCAAGTGTTCCGTGTGATGATCGGAGGTCCCGCATCCGGCGCCTGAGCCGCCGCGAAGGCCCGGGCGGTGTGCTGGTGGGCCGACGGGAGTGATTCCAGCGGAATCATGTCGAGTTTACCGACGAGGTATTCGGTGAGCCTGGGACGCCACTGGGCGCGAAGCCTGCACCACGAGCCGTCCGTAAAGACGATCTTCACGTCCCGCCCGTCTTTGAAGTCCCTTGGCTCGACGGTGCCGATGGCGGATCGTGGCGTCTCCCAGAGGGCCTCGTCCCTGATCATCGTCCGGTCCTTCGCGTGGACGGTGAGGCCCACGATCACCAGGCGACGGTCGGTGACGACCGCGTGGGTCGTGTACTGCTTCTCGTCCGTTCGGCCGGGGTCCAATTGCCAGGGCAGAGTGCGGGCAATGGTGCCGGGAGCCGCCCACATGACGGGGAAGTCCTCGATCTCGTCGGGTCGGTCGTGAGAGGTGTCCGAGCCCCCACCCGAGCTGTCGCCCCCGCCGACGCTGCCTCCCTGCGAGGTGAGGACTCCCATCACGACGGCCCCCAGAGCCATGAGCCCACCCTTGGCGATGTTGCGCGCCGCCGCCTTCTCTCCGGAGCGAGCCGCATAGACCGGTCCCTCGGGCCAACCCGGCAATTCGCCCTGGATGTCGCGGCGTTCGGTGTCGCGGAACCAGCGCATGCCCTTGACGGTCATGGCGGCGCCCGTGGCGAACGCGACGGGAGTGCGGGCAAGGAGGGTCTCGCCCGGTTCGGGCTGCCAGATGTCCATATCCGTATGCATCTTCCTACGTCGCGGCTCTGGGCCCGGGGCCGTGCGGCGGCCTGGGGCGCCTTGGGACCTGTGGGCCCAGAACCTGCGCCCCGTCCTATGCGCTCACTCTTTCACTTCCATCGGGACACTCAGTGAGCCGATGCCGACTTCTCGAACTGGTCTCCAGGGAAGAGGGCCTCTCCCACGTGCTGGTGGATGCTCGTGACCTTAGGGAGGATCTTGGCTCCGGCATCGATGGCGATACCTGCCCCCAGGGGGTTGATGTTCACCCCCGGGATCAAGTTGAGTCCCTTGGAACCGAGCCATTGGCCCTCGTGATACCCGGCATTGGCGAGGCCCCCCATACGGGAGGCAAGGCCACTGCTCGCATGGGCAACCTCATAGACATCGTCGGACATGCCGCCGATCTTCACCAGGCCGGCCTTACCAATACCGCCCGTGAGGCCGGATGAGCCCTTTCCGAAGGCCATCAGGATGCGTGCGTTGCCAAGCCTCGCGGCCCCGAACCCTTTGCCGAGGTTGGAGGCCGTGGTCGCCGCCTTCGCAGCGCCGACCACCTTGATGCCCTTGCTGAACATGCCGATGCCCGGCAGGAGGCCCACTGCATCGAGCCCGATCTGCATCCAGCTCACGTCGGCACCACCAGCCTTGGCGACCCCATGTGCCACAAGCGCGAGCCCGCTCGCGATGAGGGCCGCAGTGCCAAAGATCGCGGCGAGGGGCGGGAACGGAAGAGTGATGATCGCCAGCATTCCCAGGACCGCAGTCAGGTCGCTCAGCAGGTCGCCGATCAGCTTGATCATGTCGGCATGGTCCTGGATCCACTTGCCGGTGGCGTCCCAGGCCTCCGCAACCCCCTTGGTGAGCTTGTCCCAGAAACCAGGCTCGTCGGGGGCGATGTCGCCCGCCTTGTCGAGCTCCTTGCTGATCAGCCCGGCGGCCCGGCCGTAGCGCTCCTCGAGGTCATGGACCTTGCTCGAAATCTCGTCGACGGCACCGGACGCCTTGCCGAGTTCTTCGCTTCCCTTGCCCTCGGACTTTTCCTCGGCCTTGTCCTTGGCTTCGAGCTTCTCCCCAGCAGACTTCTCGAGACGGTCGGCTTCGTCCTGGAACTCCTCGAGATCACGCGCCCACTTGCGCAGGGCACGCGCGGCCTTGTCGAAGGACTCGTGGCTCTTGCGTATGAGAGGGGTGACATCCTTGCCGATGTATTCGCTGAAGGCGACCGCGGTCTTCCCCTTCCAGGCTCCGGTCTCGATTCGCTCCAAATCCCTTACAGCGACACCGAGTTCGTAGGCGAGTCCACCGAGCTTCTTGGCCAGGTCCCGGGTGTCCTCCACATCACCAGGCGTGGGGTCCCAGCCAATGTGCGGAAATGCAGGGCGCTTACCGGCCACGTCACTTGCCCTTCTTCTTCGGAGCCTTGAGAGCCTCGGCGAGGTCGTGGTCGAGCTTGCCGAACTCGTGGCCAATCTTGTTGATCATCTTGACGGCGCCGTCGGTGTGCTTGCCGAGCTGCTTGATGCCATAGCCCCACTCATCGCTGAACTCGTGCACATCCTCGACGAGCCTGTCGGCTCCGACGGCCGAGCCGTCGACGGCCTTGAGCGTACGGCGGGCTGCGTCCATGCGGTCGCTGACCGAGGAGAACGTCTTCTTGAGTTCTTCAAAGATCGTTCCTTCAAGACGAAGGTCGCTCATGTCGTTGTCCGGATCCCCTGTGCGGTCGGTGGTCGAAGCGTGTGTTCGGCGTCACGGCTTTCCGCGACGTGAAAACCGGTGAGTCGTCACGCTGAGAGCTGCGCCTACTCATCTGCCCGTCGTCACAGCCATCAGCGATCAGCGGTTGACGGCCTGGGCTTCCTGGACTGTGACGTCCTCAGTGGTCTCGAAGGTGCCGTCGGGCAGGTCTCCGCCCGTGCCACCCGATCCCTTCCAGGAGATCTTCCAGGTGACCGAGGCCTTCAGCTCGTACGGACCGGAATCCGACGAGGCGCGGAGATAGGTGATGCCACAGGGCGGGCTCTTCTCGGAATCTCCCTTGGTGTACGGAGTGCCGATCTTGCCGTTCCGTATGGGGCATTCGCCGGATGCCGGGTGGACTTGGGCGTCCTCGGTACCCGGGTCGAGGTGGAGGGATACCGGCTCGGCTTCAGTGATGGCGAAGAGCTCTTGACCGCCACCCATGCCGATGGAGGCGGTGACTTCGACCGGCTTGAACTTCGCCCCGTCGAGCCACATCCACGTGGGGAGGTTGACCGTGCTCTTCCCCTCCGGGCTCATCTCGATCTCGGTATCGGGAACCTTGATGGAGTCGTAAGCGTATTCGGCAAGAACCTTGGGTGAAATACTTTCGGGTGCTGCAACCTCACCATGGTCGACCCAGAAGACGTTCTTGCCGCAAGGCCTCTTGACATTGTCGTACTCGTTCTGCCGGTTAGGGTTTACGACCCCTCGCCACCACATACCCTCGCCTTGCTTGGCCAGGTTATAGTTCTTGGAGCTCTCGGTGCCGTCCCCAAAAGCGTTCTCATCGCTCCCGTACTGTCGCTTGACCGTACGCATGTCCCAATAACTATGGATGGCCGTCAGGGCCATTCCCCTGCCCCGCTTCTCCAGATCCTTGAGGTTCCCCTTGAACTCCTTCGGCGTCATGGCTGGTTCGTACCAGCAGACCGGGGGAGTCCAGTCCGTGTCGATCGGATCGAGATTTCCGCCGCGCGCCTTTCCATTGGGTGTGCTGACTTTGACCCGCGTAGCGGCAGCAGCCTCAAGCGATCCGGAACCGTTGGAATTACCTCGGGTGCTATCGGCCCGGTTGCTCGAGCCACTTCCGTTGCCGATGGGGCCCGCGTGGGCCGCGGGAGCGACGACGGCGAGGACAGTTGAGACTGACGCGGTGAGGGCCATCGACCAGGCGACCTCTTTGCTCACGAACACGCACCCCGATTCCCTTCCAACGCTGCGGCCTTCCAGACGCCTTCCGAGTCCTTTTGGAGGAGCGTCACGTACTGAACGAAATTACTACCGGTTCCCGAGTCGTCGATCTTGCCGGTCTTCCGACTCTTGGAGGACCCGCCACTTTCATCGGAGCAATAGATTAGCTCTGCGGCTCGACCTCCCTTCCGGACCTTCACCACGGGGTCGAAGTATCGGATGGTTCCGGTGATCGTCAGATCGTTTTCTTTGAACCCTGAGATCCAGTCCTTCGTCTCCTTGAGGGCATCGGAGGAGTGGTAGAAGGACACATTCGGGGAGTTCGGGTCCGATGGGGTCTGGAGGATGGCTTCGTTGACGGCACGAACCCCTTCCCTGCCGTCGTTCAGGACCGTCTGGATCCGGGGGTCTTCGTCGGTCCATCCCTCGAAGTCCATCTTCAGGCCTTTGGGGACTTCGACTTTGGGGCGGTTGGCATTGCTCGATGGGGAGCGGGAGGAGTTCGAGCTATCAGCCTCTTTCGCTCCCCTGATCTTGTCGTCCGAGCCGGAGTCGCTGCTGCACCCGGCAAGGAGCAGTGCGGTGATTGCGACGAGCGTCGCAACCACGGGCAAAGAACGGCGGTTCACTCATAACTCCCGGTGGTGGGGCGGAGGTTGTCTCAGGTAGACCGACGCTATCGGTCGTGCGCACGGTTTCGCCAACGCCAACTCCCCCATGGAGAGACGAAAGAGAGCAATCCTGGCGAGTTTCACTGGGCCCGGATGGCGCGTGCAGATGCCCGACGTACGGAGGCGGTTGTGATGAGGGTGTCCGTCCGCGTGCGCGATGAAGGTACGTCCGGTTATTGCGACTCCCGGTAGGTGGTGCATCAGCTCTGCCTGGTCGCGGAGTTGCCAGCCTTCGACGTCACCGTGCTCCGCATCGACTGCGAGCGGGCGTCGAACTCACCTCTCTTGCCCCGCGGTTCAGTGTTCTCGCAGACACCCGGCAATGCCGCCGAGCTCTCGATGCACTCGCCCATCGCTGGTGAGCGCCCCGGTCATCGAGCAACACCGCCCTCCCCTTGGTTGACGTGACCGCTTGGCGCCCCACGACCTGCGGCACACGGGCAACACTCTCGCTGCCACTGGTGGAGCGACGACGAGGGAGCTGATGCATCGCATGGGGCACTCGTCGGTGCGAGCCGCCCTGATCTACCAGCACCTCGTCAACGGCCGCGATCATGAGATCGCGGGCTCACGTCGACCAGCAGATCAAGCGGGCCCACGAGCGCCCGGGCGGCTCTTCTGGCACGTAAGTGGCACGACACCCCCGACGGCATCTCATTCGTGAGAGACGACGAGGCCCAGGCGTCCGGACGTTCACCGGATGACCTGGGCCTTCGTCATGCCATGGGAGTGGTGGGCACAGACGGATTTGAACCGCCGACATCTGCTTTGTAAGAGCAGCGCTCTACCGCTGAGCTATGCGCCCGGGGATGAGCTGACAGACTACATGGCGCGCACACCCCGCCCGCAAACCAGTACGTGTCGTACCCGTGCCGGGAAGCGGCAACTGACCGGCCCGTGTGTTCGTCACTACCTGGTGGGAGAATGACACCGGGTTTTTCGGGGCGGAACAGGCACGGGACGGCACGGGGAGAGGGATGTGACGGCGAGAGACGGGCAGCCGTACACGCGGTCGGCACGCCGCCGTCGACGGACCGGTCCAGGCGGCGGCGCCTGGGGTGCGGGCCGCGGGGCCGGGAGCCGGGGCGGTGCCGGGCGCGATCTGCTCGTGCTCCTCGGCCTGCCGCTGGTGCTGCTGGGGGCCGCCGTGCCCGCGTCGTTCGCCGGCGGGGGCACCCGCCGCTGGTGGGGCCGCGGGGAGAACCACCGGGCGGACGCGCAGGCAGCCAAGGACGCGGCCGCCGCCGCGTTCTACGAGCTCGACACCGCGCAGCGTGATCTGCGCATCTCCATCGAGACGATCACGGCCGTCGACGACTCCCCTCGCGCCCGCAAGGCCGCCGAGGACTTCCGTGCCCTCGGGCAGCGCATCGACCAGGCCAGTCACGACTACATCACCGCCGTCGACAGCCACGACCTGGACCGTGACGACCTGGAGGCCTCCGCCGCCGCACGGGCCCGCAGCGATCTGACCCGGGCCAAGGACGAGCTGGAGCGCGTCAAGCGCGATCTCGACCGGTACGGCGAGAGCCTCGGCGCTCTGCTCGACCAGGCCGAGACCCAGCTCGCGCGACTCGCCCCCGCCGTGGAGCGCGCCCGCCAGGCGCTGCTGGCGGCGACGAACGCGCTGGACGCCGTACGCGGCAAGGGCCTGCGCGCCGACGATCTCGCCGCCCGCCTCGCGACCCTGTCCCCCGAGCTGACCAAGCTCAACCAGGGCGCCGGCCGGCACGGCGTGCAGGAGACCCTCCGCCGCGCCGACCAGGTGCTGCGCGAGGCCGAGACCGTGCGGACCGAGGCCGAGCGCCTGCCCGAGCGCGCCGCCGAGATCGACCGCCGCCTCGTCTCCCTCCGTACGCGCGCCCAGGCCCTCACCACGCGGGCGGACGGCGTCGAGCCGATCCTCAGCGAGCTGCGCCGCCGGTACGCCGTGGCCTGCTGGCAGGACCTCCAGCACGTGCCGGAACAGGCCGCCCGGTCCGTCGCCGAGGGTGAGCAGAAGATCAAGGAGGCGCAGAAGGCGCGCGAGGAGCAGCGCTGGCCTGACGCGACCGCGCTGCTCAGCACCGTCCGCGCCCTGCTGAACACGACCGACGAGGCCGTCTCCGCCGCAGGTGAGCGGCTGCGCCGGCTCGACGAGGTCTCCTTCGACCCGTCGAAGGAGATCGAGCGGACCCGGTTCGCGATCCGCGACGCCCAGCGCCTCGCCATGGCCGGGCGCAGCACCCCGGACCCCCGGCACGCGCGGCCCCTGGACGAGGCCGTGCTGCGGCTGGACCGGGCCGTCGCCGCTCTGGAGGGCCGCCACCCCGACTACTGGCACTTCCTGACCGAGACGGAGGGCGTCCGGCAGACCGTCGCCAAGGTCGTGGGCGAGATCCGCGAGGCGCGAGGCGCGGGGAACGCCTGACCTGCGGGCCTGCCCCGTCGGGAGCGGGCCGTCGCGCGATCACGTACGACGCGTGCGTACGCGGGTCCGCTCCCTCTGGCGCCCGTCGCCGTAGCGGCGGATCCTGGGGGTATGGCTTCCGGCCACGCCGCCAGGGCGTTCCCGGGCGGCCGCTCCGCGCGGGGCCGCGGGGGCGGCGGCAGGGGCCGCGGTCCCGGCGGCCGGTTCCCCGAGCGGCTCGCCCGGCGCACGCGGCTCGACGAGCATCTGCCCATCGATCACCGGCTCAGCACCGTCTACCGCATCGGCGCCGGGCTGATGGGCCTGGTCCTCGTGGCCTTCGGGATCCTCGGGCTGATCGGCCGGGTCGGGTTCTTCGACACCGGCGGCGACACCGTGGCCGGGCTGAACACCAACGGGGCCCTGAGCGTGCTCTCGATCGTCGTCGGGTTCGTGCTCTTCGGCGGGATGCTCATCGGCGGCAACCTCGCCTCGTCGCTCAACATGTGGCTGGGCGTGGCGTTTCTGCTGAGCGGGTTCGTCAATCTCGCGCTGCTGGAGACCGACGTCAACGTGCTGGCGTTCCGGATCCAGAACGTCCTGTTCAGCTTTGTCTTCGGGCTCCTGCTGATGACGTTCGGGATGTACGGGCGGGTGAGCGGCCGTCTGCCGCACGACAACCCGTACTGGCGCGCCCGCCACCCCGACCAGCTCGCGTACGAGGAGCAGGCGGCGCTGCGCGCGAGGACTCGGCGGCTCGCCATCCAGGCACAGCACCCGCTCCCGGAGCGGCCGGAGAACCACCGGCCGGAGAACCGCCCGCCCGGCTCCCCCTGACCGGACATCGCGGGAAGGGCGCGGGCCATGATCCGCGATCGGCCGATGAGCGCCGCTGAGGGAACCGCACCCCGCCACATGCGGCCGCGCGCGGTTAATCTGTCGCCATGCCCCGTTACGAGTACCGCTGCCGGTCCTGTGGGACCACCTTCGAGCTGAGCCGCCCGATGGCCGAGTCCTCGGCGCCCGCGTCGTGCCCGGAGGGCCATGACGACACCGTCAAGCTGCTGTCCACCGTCGCCGTCGGCGGCAGTGCGGCGGCCCCCGCGCCCAGCGGCGGCGGGGGCGGAGGCGGAGGCGGCGGGTGCTGCGGAGGCGGCTGCTGCGGCTGAGCCGTACGCCGTGCCGCTCGCCGCGCCCTTCGCACGGCAACCACCGTGAACGGCGGCCGGGCCGCACCCTCGCGCCCCGGCCGCCGTACGGTACGGGCGTCTCAGCGCTTGCGCGCCAGAGTGAGGCCGTCCGCCACCGTGAGCATGACCGACTCCATGCGCTCGTCCGCCGCCACATGGTCGTTGAACGCCCGCATCGCCGCGGCCCGTCCGGACGCCGACGGGTCCTGGACCCGCCCGTGCAGGAAGACGTTGTCCACCGCGATCACGCCGCCTTCGCGCATCCGCGGCACCAGGGCGTCCCAGTACGCGATGTAGCTCTCCTTGTCGGCGTCCAGGAACGCCAGGTCGATGTGCGGCTCCTCCGGCATGGCGTTCAGCGTCTCCAGCGCGTCGCCGATCCGCAGGTCGACCCGGTCCCCGACGCCCGCCTTGGCCCAGGCCTCCCGCCCGTACGCCGTCCACTCCTCCGAGATGTCGCAGGCGACGAGCGTGCCGTCCTCGGGGAGGGCCTGGGCCATGGCGAGCGCGGACAGTCCGGTGAAGGTGCCGACCTCCACGACGTGCCGTGCTCGCGTCAGCCGCACGAGGAAAGCCAGCAACGGCGCCTGTTCCTGGGCGACTTGCATCCCCGCCGCGTCACCGAGCTGCCTCCGCGTCGTCGCGATCAGCTCCTGCTGCACGGGGTCGAGCCGCGGGTTGTGCGCCAGGACGTACGCGTAGAGGTCGGGCGTGATCGGAACACCCTTGATGCTCGGCGCGCCGCCGGCCTGCTGGTCCGGGGAAGGAGTCGACATGCCGCCATCCTCGCTCACCCGACGGCCGCAAGCAGCAGGGCTCGCAGAATCTCCTCCCCGGCGGCGACACCACGCCGGTCCACCGCTGTGACCTGCGGAGCCGTCCATCCGGTTTCGGCCAACTCCCCGTGTCCCGGCCGCCAGCCGCGGTCCCCCGCGAGCAGCAGGTCGGCGTCGAGCAGCGAGTCGCCGGCGGTGAGAACCTCCCGGGCCCCGGAGCGCCGGGCGATCTCGGCGACCGCCGCGCTCTTGGTGAGCGGCTTCGGCGCGGCGTAGATCTTGCGGCCCTGGAGCGAGACCGTCCAGCCGCGCTCCTCCGCCCACGCCGCGAGGTCCTTGACCCAGGTGACGGGGAGGAGAGCGCGGTCCACGACGAGGTACGCGAAGAGGTCTTCGGCGACGCGCTCCTTGAGCAGCCAGGCCGGGTCGGCCGTGCGCACCAGATGCTCGCGGACCTCGGCGAGCGGGGCGCAGCCCGCCTCCAGCGAGGCCAGGACCTGCGCGTGCCAGTCGGTGTCGGACACGCCGTCGACGAGGATGTGGCCGCCGTTCGCGCAGATCGCGTACGGCGCGGCGGGGCCGGGCAGGCTGATCCGGCCGTACTGCGCACGGGTCCGGGTCGTCGTGGGCACGAAGACGGTCTCGCGCGCCAGCCGGTCGAGGAGGACGGCCGCGGTCTCGGTCATGTACGACAGCGGCTTGCGCTCGTAGACCTCCACGCACAGCAGCCGCGGCGCCTGTGCGTCCGGCATGTCCAGGGCGAGGGCGGCGGCGGAGTAGATGAGGGTGCGGTCGAGGTCGCTGGCGACGAGGACGGGACCGGTCGCCCGGGCGCTGCCGCCTCCTGCGGCGTCGGTGAGGGAGGTCATCCGGCCGTCACCGCCTTGCCGTCGGAACCGGTGGCGCCGCGGGTGTAGCGAGGGTGGATGAGGCCGACACAGGTGTAGGGCAGGTCGTCCACCTCCTCGACGGGGACGCCGCGTTGCTCGGCGAGCAGCGCGATGTGGTCGAGGTCCGCGCCGGCTCCGCGCCGCGCGAGGATCCGCCAGGGCACGCGGCGCAGCAGCACCCGCGTCGTCTCGCCGACGCCGGGCTTGACGAGGTTGACGTCATGGATGCCGTACTCCTCACTGATGCGCTCGACGGCGGCCCACCCCTCCCAGGTCGGCGAACGGTCCGCCGCCAGCAGGGACTTGACGTCCACGGCGACGTCGTCGGCGACCTGGCCGAAACGCGCGGCGACGGTGTCGGTGAAGACGCGCGAGACGTCGGTGTCCGCCAGGTCGCGGTAGAACTTCGCGCCGTGGAACTGGCCGGGGCCGACGAGGTCGGAGCGCAGCACCGTACGCGAGATCAGCCCGGAGACCGTGGAGTTGAGGCAGGCGGAGGGGATGAGGAAGTCCTCGCGCGTGCCGTAGGTGCGCACGCAGCCGCCCGGGTCGGCCAGGACCGCGATCTCCGGGTCGAAGCCGGGGAAGTCGGCCAGGGCGTCGGCGAGTTCGCGGGTGATCGCGCCCTTGCCCGTCCAGCCGTCGACGAAGACGACGTCGGCCGGGTCGTGGTGCGCGGCCAGCCAGCGCAGCGCGGTCGTGTCGATGCCGCGCCCGCGGACGATCGAGACGGCGTAGTGCGGGAGGTCCAGGCCGTGCATCTGCCGGGCCCAGCGCCGCATCAGGACGCCGACGGGCGTGCCGGCGCGGGCCAGCGACACCAGGACGGGGGTGGCACCGGATCCGTTCCGGCCCGCCCGGAGCGGGACTTCGGCGAGCACGGTGTCGGTGACGGTGCCCACGGCTCGGGCGATCCGGGTCGCGGACGCCTCGAGCGCGGCGTGGAACAGCTCCTGGTACGCGGCGCTCGGCTGGTACTCGACGGGCAGGGACTCCGCGTAGTGCGCGCCCCCGCGCTGGATGGCCTCCTCGCGCTCCTCGGTCGGCGCTTCGAGGCGTACGGCGGAGAAGTCCTGGAGCAGCCAGCCCACGTCGTCGGGGGCGTAGGAGGAGAAGGCGGGGCCCCGGAGCGGCTCGGGCAGGTCCTCCGCCGCGTGCTGGGGGGCTTCGGGCGAGCCGGGCGCGGCCGCCGTGTCGCGTACGGTCGCCGCCTCGGGCACATGGCCTGGGACGACCGCGAGCAGCAGGTGGTCGGTGTGTGCGGAGAGGCGTTCCAAGAGTCCTTCGGCGCCGTGCAGTTCGGGGGTGTCAGCGGCTGAGTCGACGACGGCGACGACGGCGTCGAAGCCGGCGCCCGCGACGTTGTACGCGAAGCGGTCGCCCGGGCCGTCCGCCGGATCGTCGTGCGCGGGGAACGACAGCCGGGTGCGGATGGCGTAGCCCGGGTCGTCGACGGCCAGGACCGGCGACCGCGTGGTGGTGGAGAACCGCACCTCGGCGTCCGCGGTCTCCTCCAGCGCGGTGGCCAGGCGCAGCGGCGCGTACATCAACTCCTCGCAACCGAGGACGAGTACGCGAGGGGCGCGCGCGTCAGGGGCCCGGCGGTCCGCGGCGAGCGGGAGCCCCGCGTCCTCCAGCGCGCTCCGGATACGCGCCGCCATCCCGGGCAGCGCCGCGTCCAGGCGGGCGCGGTGCTCCGGTGTGAAGCCGTGCCGCCCGCCGTCGGGCAGCCCCGCGGGCCAGGCGAGGTCGACGCGTTCGGCGCGGGTGCGTACGGGCGCGGCGGGCTCGCCGTCCCCCTCGTGCTCCTCGACGAGCGCCTGTCCGCGGGCGAGCACGTCGTCCGGGAGCCGTACCGTGCCGGCGGCCAGGGTCACGAGGTCGACGCGGGCGCCGAGCCGGGCCGCGAACGTCTCCAGCCGGGACCGGTCGGCGGCCGCGCGCATGTCGACGAGCGCCACGATCACATAGCGCTCGCGCGGGTAGCGGGCGTGCAGCGCGGCGACGGTGTTCAGGACGGTGTTGCCGGTCGAGAACTCGTCGTCGACGAGCACCAGCGGTCCGTCACCGCTCAGCAGCGCCGGGTCCTCGGGCAGCAGCAGGTGCGAGGTGGCGTGGCTGTGGGACTCCTCGAAGCCGCCCGCCGGTTCGACGCCGTGCACGGGGCGCCGGGTGGAGTGCAGATACGGGGCGAGGGCCAGCCCGTCGGCCACGCTGTGGCCGAGCCCCGTCGCGGTCTCCGCGTAGCCCACGACCACCGCGCGCGCGGCCTCCGCGTCGCCGAGGAGCTCGCGTACGCGGCGGCCGAGCCGGAGCCCGGCGCCGTACACGGTCTCCGGGCGCTGCGGCACGTGCTTGCCGAGGACGTTGGAGACGAGCAGGTGGGCCCGTTTGGGGTTGCGGCGCAGGGCCAGCCCGAGCAGCCCGGTCAGTTCCCCGTCGCCCTCGAGCCCGACGCCCAGCCGGTCCGCGACCCACTGCCCCGACCACTGCATACCGCGCCCATCTCCCGTTCCGGTCACATCGCCCTGTTCTTGGTTCGTGCTCACGTGGTGCGTGCTCGCATCAGCCTGTCGGTGCCTCTCACGTCAGCCTGTCGGGTACTGCTCACGTCAGCCTGTCGGTGCCTCCTCACGTCAGCCCGGCCGCCAGCAGCTCGACGAAGCTGACGTCCTCGCGGGCCACGCCGAAGACCTCCGCGCGCAGCATCGTGCGCTCGGCCCACGCGCGGTGCGGCTTCACCTCGTTCATCTTGTTCGTGTATGCGGAACGCATTACTCCGCCACCGTCGCGCTCCGGCCTGAGAATGTCCACCGCGTCCGTGAACTCCTCGTGGCTGACCACCGACAGCACGTGCACGGGTGTGACGTGCGAGGGGTGGATGCAGGTCTTGCCCTGCAGGCCGTTGGCCCGGTCGAGCTCGACCTCGCGCAGCAGCCCGTCCATGTCGTGCTCGATCAGCGCGGTGCGCAGCTCCTCGGCGCGGCCGGTGAAGGGGCTGCGCCGCAGCTGGGGCTTGAACATCCGCTCCTGGACGCGGAAGTACTCCCACACGGGACCGGTCACGGTGAATCCGGTGCCGTCGGCGCGCCCCAGGGTGTTGACGACGTCGGCGATGACGGAGGCGACGATCTGGACGTCGTACGCGGTCATGTCAGGGGCGCGGCGCAGTCCGTACGCCGAGCAGAAGTCGGTGACGCCGAGCCGCAGCGCGAGGACGCGGTCGCGGTACTTGTCGACGGTCCGCCGGATGCCACCGAGCGTCTCGGCGCGGCTCTCCAGGTGCAGCAGCTCGGGCGATTCGAGGACGGGCATCGCGTAGAGACGGCGCCCGCAGGCCGATTCCGCCGCGGCCAGGGCCTCGAGGAAGGGGACGCCGCGCTCCTCGGTGAACTTCGGGAGCACGAACCCGGACAGATGCCGGACGGCCGGGCCGAGGCGGGCTGTGAGGTCGGTGATCTGCTCCGGATCCCGGACGCGTATGAACAACAGGGGCAGATCCCGGCCATCCGCGTCGAGGCCGACGAGCTGCCGGACGAGGTTCTCCTCGGCGGCCGTCACCTCGGTGTCGTCGATCGAGTCCTCCAGGCACAGCACCATCGACACCACACCGCGAGAGGCCTGCTTGAGCACGTCGTCGCGGAGACTGGGGCGTGTGGCGGGGCTGTAGAGGGTCGCGCCGAGGGCGACCGCGAGGGTACGGGAAGGGGAGTCCGCGGTGAACTCCACCGGTTGCCGGTGGAACAGGCCCTCGCGGACCTCGGGCGGCACGTGCCCGAAATGACGCATACATCTCCCCGTACTGCAGATCCGCCATGACTTGATCTGGCCGGTTATCGTACGCACAGCGGGGGGTCAAAAGTTCCCCAAGCGCGTGAAAAACAAGTAACCCGCGTGCATCCGATGAGTTACCCGGCCCCACGCGCCCCTGGGCCCGCCCCAGCGCCCCCACCGCTCCCTGGGGCCCCTTCCCTACAGCGTCACCCCACGTTGTCGTGGCCACCACCGGGAGGGCAGGATTGCGGCCATGACGCACGCGATGCTGAAGGGGTCCAACATCCCGCTCGAGGCCGCGGCCGTACGGGCCGTGCTGCGCTGGACACCGGGACCGGACGTACCCGATGTGGACGCCTCGGCCCTCCTGCTGGGTTCCCACGGCCGTGTGCGCTCCGACGAGGACTTCGTCTTCTACAACCAGCCGCACCACCCCTCCGGCCTGGTCCGCCATCTGTCCAAGAAGCGGCTGGCGGAGGGCCTGACCGACACGGTCGAGGCGGACCTCGCCGGACTGGAGACCTCGGTCGACCGCGTGGTCCTCGCCGCGTCGGCGGACGGCGGCCCGTTCGGCCAGGTACGGGACTTGCTGGTGCTCCTCTACGACGCGGATGCCGCGGCCGGTGCGGATCCCATCGCGAGGTTCG
Source organism: Streptomyces sp. NPDC047108 (assembly GCF_040643575.1). Taxonomy (NCBI): domain Bacteria; kingdom Bacillati; phylum Actinomycetota; class Actinomycetes; order Kitasatosporales; family Streptomycetaceae; genus Streptomyces; species Streptomyces sp. NPDC047108. Next base: position 643,129 of record NZ_JBEYUP010000003.1, on the reverse strand, counting down.
AGGTGCGGCCGGAGACGGGCGAGGAGTCGGCGCTGATCTGCGGCGAGCTGTACCGGCGCGGGGACGGCTGGAAGTTCCGCGCTCTGGGGCAGGGCTACGAGACCGGACTGCTCGGCCTGGCCACGGAGTTCGGCATCTCCGTGGACGAGAGCGACGCGACGTCCGGCGGCGTCATCCATGAGCCACAGCAACAACCGCAGCACGCCGCGCCCCAGCCCCAGGGAGAGCCGGAACCGGCACCCGCCACGGAGCCGGTCCAGCCGGGCTACGGATACCCGCTGCCGCCCCCGGCCCCGCCGCAGCCCCGGCCCGCCTACGGCTATCCGCAGCAGCCCGCGTACGGATACCCGCAGCACCCGGCGCCGGCCTTCACGCTGCCGCCGCAGGGGCCGCAGTTCCAGCAGCACCGCTGAGCGCCACGGCCCCCGCGCCGGGGGCCGTCCCTGCCGGCGGTTCAGACCTTGCTCTTGTAGCCGCGGCCCCACTGGAGGCCCCAGCCGTAGAGCCGGTCGAGCTCCGCCTGGAAGCCGTAGACGTACTTCACCTCGCGCCGGACAGTCATCTCGCCCTTGTTGTTCTCGATCAGCACCACGGCGCACGAACGGGCCTGCGGGGCACGCTCGTCGAGGCCGATCTCGATCCGCGGGCCGTTGCTGGGGTAGAGCGTGACGACGGCATGGGTGCGGTCGAAGGCGGGCGTGCCGTCGTAGATGTAGACGAAGACCAGCAGACGCTTGATGTCGTCCCGGTGGTCCATGTTGATGTAGATCGTCTCACCGGACCCCGACCCGAACCGGTCGTCGCCGCTGAGCTTCACGTACGGCGGTGAGTTGATGTCGCCGAAGAAACTGCCGAGCGGCTGGACGACGCCTTTCGTACCGTCCTTGAGCTCGTAGAGGCAGGCCAGGTCCAGGTCGATCTGCACCACGGCCGGCCCCTGGGCCTGCACGACCTCAGGCTTGAAGAGCTGGAGCGGATGGCGCAGCAGGCTCGCCCCGCTCCGCCCCGGCCCACCGATGTCCGAAGTCCGCATCCGCCAGGACAGGTTGACGCGCAGGTTGCCGGAGGCCGCGCCCTGCTTGGTGAGCGAGACGACTTGTCGTCGCTTCGTCAGCTCGATCGCGTACGAGGACGCGCTGCCGCTGTCGAATCCGTTCCCGCCGCCGAACCGCCAGTTGCTCCAGAACGACACGCTCTACCCCCACTCGTCGACGATCCCCGGACGGCGCACACACGACCGTCCACCCCCGCGCAACGGCCGCCCGGACGATGCAGTACCGCGCCGGCCTGCCAACCGATCGGGGCGGCCACCAGGCCCAGTGCCTCGTAGCCGCCCCGCATCAGAGAGCGTTCCTCATTCCCGCCGCGGTCACACTCCCCGCGGGGTCACACTCCCGAGGAGACCTCGGACTTCTCCTCGGACGAACCGCCTTCGGCCGCGAGGGCGCGGTTGCGGCGCACCGAGTCCCAGAAGGACCAGGCGATCAGGGCCACACCGATGAGGCCGGTGACGATCTCGTTGACCTGGAACTTGATGGTGACGAGGAGGAGAACGGCGAGCGCGCCGATCGCGTAGTGCGCCCCGTGCTCCAGGTAGACGTAGTCGTCGAGGGTGCCCTGGCGGACCAGATAGACCGTGAGCGACCGGACGTACATCGCACCGATACCGAGGCCCAGCGCCATCCAGAAGATGTGGTTGGTGATGGCGAAGGCACCGATGACGCCGTCGAAGGAGAACGACGCGTCGAGCACCTCGAGGTAGAGGAACATGAAGAACGCGGCCTTGCCCGCGAGGCCGACCATGGTGGGCTCCTTACCCGCCTTCCTGGCCTCCTCCTCGGCCTGCTCTTCGGCTTCCTCCTGTTCCTCGAGCCGGTTCTCGAAGTGGCCGGAGAGCCCGCCCACGAGGAGGTAGGTGATCAGACCCGCGACGCCGGAGAGCAGAACCGTGGCCGCCTTGTCGGCGTGGCCGGTGCTCACATGCGCCTCGGGGGCGAAGTACATCGCCGACAGCAGCAGGGCGATCAGCGCGATGCACACCGACAGCATGGGGACCTGGCCGAGCCGCGCGAGCGGCTTCTCGATCCACTTCAGCCACTTGATGTCCCGGTCCTCGAAGATGAAGTCGAGGAAGATCATCAGCAGGAACATGCCACCGAACGCGGCGATCGCCGGGTGGGCGTCGGTGACCAGATTCTCGTAGGTCTTCGGCTTCTCGATCGCCAGATTGACGGCTTCGATGGGGCCGACCTTGGCACTGATCGCGACGATCACGATCGGGAAGACCAGGCGCATGCCGAAGACGGCGATGAGGATGCCGATGGTGAGGAAGATCTTCTGCCAGAAGGCGTTCATCTTCTTCAGCACGCCGGCGTTGACCACCGCGTTGTCGAAGGACAGCGAGATCTCGAGGATGGACAGGATCAGGACGATCCCGAAGGCCTCCCACCCCCAGCCCCACGCGGCCGCGGCAAGACCGATCGCCGTGACGGCGAACGACCAGCCAAAGGTTCTCAGAAGCACTGGCTACCCAATCGTGTTAGCGGGGTCCCCCGCGCGCAGTGCGCGGACTTTACGAAACGTTGACCCCGAAGTCTAGAGCGATGCCGCGCAGCCCTGACGCGTACCCCTGACCCACCGCCCGGAACTTCCATTCGCCGCTGTACCGGTACACCTCGCCGAAGATCATCGCGGTCTCTCCGGACGCGTCCTCGCTGAGGTCGTAGCGCGCCAGTTCCTGGCCGTCGGCCTGGTTCACCACACGGATGAACGCGTTGCTGACCTGGCCGAACGTCTGGCCGCGGGCGTCCGCGTCGTGGATCGACACCGGGAACACGATCTTGTCGACCTGGGCGGGTACCTGGGAGAGGTCGATCAGAATCGACTCGTCGTCGCCGTCGCCCTCGCCCGTGAGGTTGTCGCCGGTGTGCTCGACCGAGCCGTCCGGGCTCTTCAGGTTGTTGTAGAAGACGAAGTACTCGTCGCCGAGCACATGCCCCGACTGGCACAGCAGCGCGCTGGCATCGAGGTCGAACGGCGCGCCCGTGGTCGAGCGTGCGTCCCAGCCGAGGCCGACCATCACCTGCGTGAGGTCCGGCGCCGCTTTGGAGAGGGAGACATTGCCTCCCTTGGCGAGCGTGACGCCCATGATTCCGCATCCTCCCCTGGTGCTCCGATACCCGGCCGCCGCACCCTCGTGCCTGGTGCTTCGGGGGTGCGGCGGCCGGGCTCCTGCGTGCTGCAGATCAGACGTTGACGCCGAAGTCCTGCGCGATGCCGCGCAGGCCCGAGGCGTAGCCCTGGCCGATCGCGCGGAACTTCCACTCCGCGCCGTGCCGGTACAGCTCGCCGAAGACCATGGCGGTCTCGGTCGAGGCGTCCTCGCTGAGGTCGTAGCGCGCCAGCTCGGCGTTGTCGGCCTGGTTCACCACGCGGATGAACGCGTTGCGGACCTGGCCGAAGCTCTGCTGACGGGTCTCGGCGTCGTAGATCGACACCGGGAACACGATCTTGTCCACGTCCGCCGGCACGGCCGACAGATTGACCTTGATCTGCTCGTCGTCGCCCTCGCCCTCACCGGTGATGTTGTCACCGGTGTGCTCGACGGAGCCGTCGGGGCTCTTGAGGTTGTTGAAGAAGACGAAGTTCTGGTCGTTCCCGACCTTGCCCTCGGCGTTCGCCAGCAGAGCGCTGGCGTCGAGGTCGAAGTCGGTGCCGGTGGTGGTGCGGGCGTCCCAGCCCAGACCGACGATCACCGCGGTCAGGTTGGGGGCTTCCTTGGTCAGCGAGACGTTGCCGCCCTTGCTGAGGCTGACTCCCACGAGTCCTCCCATAGAGATCGAGGAGCACTGCGTGCCCCCGTCGTGCGTTGGCATCGGATCAACGAACAGATCCTAGTGAGCGGTTCCCCTGACCACAGCCTTTCGACCGACTTGGGGTGGTTCTCCGGGTCGCGGCCGCGGTGCGGGACGGCTCCTTCCGGACTGGCTACAGGGTGTCCCCGGTCCGGGTCACAGGTTGTTCAGGGCCTTGGTGTACTCGTTCAGGTCGCGGGCGTCGGGCAGACCGTTCACGATCGTCCAGCGCACGACACCCTCCTTGTCGATGATGAAGGTGCCGCGCACGGCGCAGCCCTTCTCCTCGTCGAAGACGCCGTACGCCCGCGAGGCCTCGCCGTGCGGCCAGAAGTCCGACAGCAGCGGGTAGTCCAGGCCCTCCTTCTCGGCGAAGACGCGGAGCGTGAACGGGGAGTCGTTGGAGACGGCGAGAAGCTGCACGTCGTCGTTGACGAACGTGGGCAGCTCGTCGCGCAGGGCACACAGTTCGCCGGTGCAGACGCCGGTGAACGCGAACGGGTAGAAGAGCAGCACCACATTCTTCTCGCCCCGGAAGTCCGAGAGCCGCACCGTCTCGCCGTGCTGGTTCTTGAGCTCGATGTCCGGGGCCTTCGTGCCGACCTCGATCGCCATGAGTCCTGGGTCCTCTCGAAAAGAGCCCGGGCGGGCACGTGCCCGCCCCGGCACCTGCGGTTTCGCGCCCCAGTCTGTCACCGCGGGTCCACGCCATCGCACGGCGCCCCGGTGGCGGGGCCACCGGGGCGCGAGAGGCATGCGGATCCGAGCACACGGCACCGCGCCCGGGGCCGACGTCGCGGCGGCCGGGACGGTCCGCAGTCCGGAGGGGTTATCGCTTGCCGGAACGGGCTGCCTTGGGAGTGACCAGACGGCTGCCGGTCCAGTCCTTGCCCGCGTTGACACTGCTGGTCTGCGCCAGGCCGGCGGTCTGCGCGGCCTCGCCGATGTCGCTCGGCTCGACGTATCCGTCACGCCCGGTCTTCGGCGTCATCAGCCAGACCGGGGCGCCGGAGTCGATCATCGTGGTGGCGTCCACCAGCGCGTCCGTCAGGTCGCCGTCGTCCTCGCGGAACCACAGAACAACGGCGTCGGCCACGTCGTCGTAGTCCTCGTCCACGAGCTCCTGGCCGGTGACGGCCTCGATACCCTCGCGGAGCTCCTGCTCGACGTCGTCGTCGTAGCCGATCTCCTGGACCACCTGCCCGGGCTGGAAACCCAGCCTTGCGGCAGGGTTGGTCCGCTCCTCCGCGTGGTCCGCGGTCGCGCTCACGGATTGCCTCCTGTCATGTCCTGGGAATGTCCTGATCGCCTCGCGCGTGCGCGAGCCATTGGGCGTAGTCCACACGGGCCGGGCTGTTCGCGCAAGTACCCAGCCACCGATCCCGCCCAAACGTTGACGTGTCGCCGTAACTCCCATCATGAGGGAACGGCCGGGGTGATTCACGCCACAAGATTCTGCCCGGTTTATGGGGTCGTGTTCCCTCGCGGGGTCAACCGGACACCGCTACGGAACCGCTCGGCGGCGAACAGCAGTACGCAGGGTTGCCACGACGTGGGCGTATGGTTGCGATTTGGCCGTCTCCCGGTCGGCGACGCCGAGCAACGTCCCGTCTCACACGGTGGCGGTTACCCCTCGGTAGAGATGACGTTTCCGCCTTCGGAGGTACACGATGGAGGCGGCGCGACCCAGCAGAGCACTACCGAACAGCGAAGGAACAGCGTGGCTTCCGGATCCGATCGCAACCCGATCATCATTGGCGGCCTTCCCAGCCAGGTCCCGGACTTTGATCCCGAAGAGACCCGGGAATGGCTCGACTCCCTCGACGCCGCAGTCGACGAGCGAGGCCGCGAACGTGCCCGCTATTTGATGCTCCGCCTGATCGAGCGGGCGCGCGAGAAGCGCGTGGCCGTGCCCGAGATGCGCAGCACGGACTACGTCAACACCATCGCGACGAAGAGTGAGCCGTTCTTCCCCGGCAACGAGGAGATCGAGCGCAAGATCCTCAACGCGACCCGGTGGAACGCCGCGGTGATGGTCTCCCGCGCGCAGCGTCCGGGTATCGGTGTCGGCGGCCACATCGCCACCTTCGCTTCCTCGGCGTCGCTCTACGACGTGGGCTTCAACCACTTCTTCCGCGGCAAGGACGAGGGCGACGGCGGCGACCAGGTCTTCTTCCAGGGGCACGCCTCCCCGGGCATCTATGCCCGCGCGTATCTGCTGGACCGGCTGAACGAGCAGCAGCTCGACGGCTTCCGGCAGGAGAAGTCGAAGGCTCCTTACGGTCTGTCCAGCTACCCGCACCCGCGGTCGATGCCGGACTTCTGGGAGTTCCCGACCGTCTCCATGGGCCTCGGCCCCCTGGGCGCGATCTTCCAGGCGCGGATGAACCGCTACATGGAGGCGCGGGGCATCGCGGACACCTCCAAGTCGAACGTCTGGGCCTTCCTCGGTGACGGCGAGATGGACGAGCCCGAGTCGCTGGGCCAGCTCACGCTGGCGGCGCGCGAGGGCCTGGACAACCTGACCTTCGTCGTCAACTGCAATCTGCAGCGCCTCGACGGCCCCGTGCGCGGCAACGGCAAGATCATCCAGGAGCTGGAGTCGGTCTTCCGCGGCGCCGGGTGGAACGTGATCAAGCTGGTGTGGGACCGTAGCTGGGACCCGCTGCTCGCCCAGGACCGCGACGGCGTGCTGGTCAACAAGCTCAACACCACCCCCGACGGACAGTTCCAGACCTACGCCACCGAGACCGGCGCGTACATCCGCGACCACTTCTTCGGCGACGACCACCGCCTGCGCCAGATGGTGGAGGGCATGACCGACGACCAGATCCTGCATCTGGGGCGCGGCGGTCACGACCACCGGAAGATCTATGCGGCCTACGCGGCGGCCCAGGCCCACAAGGGCCAGCCGACCGTGATCCTGGCGCAGACCGTCAAGGGCTGGACGCTCGGCCCCAACTTCGAGGGCCGCAACGCGACCCACCAGATGAAGAAGCTGACGGTCGACGACCTCAAGGGCTTCCGCGACCGGCTGCACCTGCCGATCCCGGACCAGGAGCTGGAGTCCGGCGTCCCGCCGTACTACCACCCCGGCCCCGACTCGGACGAGATCCAGTACATGCACGACCGGCGCAAGGGCCTCGGCGGCTATGTGCCGACCCGCGTCGTGCGGTCGAAGCCGCTCAACCTGCCGGACGACAAGGCCTACGCCTCGATCAGGAAGGGCTCCGGCAGCCAGAAGATCGCCACGACGATGGCGTTCGTCCGGCTGCTGAAGGACCTCATGCGGGACAAGGAGATCGGCAAGCGCTTCGTGCCGATCGCCCCGGACGAGTACCGCACCTTCGGTATGGACTCGCTGTTCCCGACGGCGAAGATCTACAACCCGCTGGGCCAGACCTACGAGTCCGTGGACCGTGAGCTGCTCCTCGCCTACAAGGAGTCGCCGACCGGACAGATGCTGCACGACGGCATCTCCGAGGCGGGCTGCACCGCCTCGCTGATCGCGGCCGGCTCCGCCTACGCGACGCACAGCGAACCGCTGATCCCCGTCTACGTCTTCTACTCGATGTTCGGGTTCCAGCGGACGGGCGACCAGTTCTGGCAGATGTCGGACCAGCTCGCGCGAGGCTTCGTCCTCGGTGCCACCGCCGGCCGAACCACGCTGACCGGCGAGGGCCTCCAGCACGCCGACGGCCACTCGCAGCTGCTCGCCTCGACCAACCCGGCCGCCGTCTGTTACGACCCGGCGTTCGGCTTCGAGATCGCCCACATCGTCAAGGAGGGGCTGCGCCGGATGTACGGCTCCTCCGAGGAGCACCCCCACGGCGAGGACGTCTTCTACTACCTCACCGTCTACAACGAGCCGATCCAGCACCCGGCCGAGCCCGGTGACGTCGACGTCGACGGCATCCTCAAGGGCCTCCACCGCTACCGCGCGGGCGACAAGGGGTCCATCCCGGCCCAGATCCTCGCCTCCGGCGTGGCCGTGCCGTGGGCGATCGAGGCACAGCAGATCCTCGCCGAGGACTGGAACGTCAAGGCGGACGTCTGGTCGGCGACCTCCTGGAACGAGCTGCGGCGTGAGGCGGTGGAGACCGAGGAGCACAACCTGCTCCACCCGGAGGAGGACCAGCGCGTCCCGTACGTGACGCGGAAGCTCCAGGACACCGAGGGCCCCAAGGTGGCCGTGTCCGACTGGATGCGGGCCGTCCCGGACCAGATCGCACGCTGGGTGCCGGGCACCTACCAGTCCCTGGGCGCCGACGGGTTCGGCTTCGCCGACACCCGCGGTGCGGCCCGTCGCTTCTTCCACATCGACGCCCAGTCGATCGTCCTCGGCGTGCTCACCGAGCTCGCCAAGGAGGGCAAGATCGACCGCTCGGTGCTGAAGCAGGCCATCGACCGCTACCAGCTCCTCGACGTCGCGGCCGCCGACCCCGGCCCTGCCGGCGGCGACGCGTAACCCGGCGGAACGCGACACCTCCGCCACTCGCGCCACCTCCTCGGCCCCGACCGGCTCGACCGGTCGGGGCCGAGCGGCGTTCAGCTCTCCCAGACCTTGAAAGCCCGCACCTGGTAGGGAGATTGGGGTGCCCATGTCCCTCCTCCCGGGTACGTGGAGAATTCACCCGTCTCGCCGCACTCCTCGCTCTGGTAGGCCGTGACGGGTCTGCCGGTGCGGTTCGCCAGGGAGGCCGCGGTGACACCGCGCGGCAGCGGGACACAGCTCTCGATGTCGATCCCCGACAGCTCGTACGTCATGCGCTTCCCGCCGAAGTCGCCCTTCTGCCAGAGGCACAACTGACCGGACTCGCAGTCGCCCAGCTTCGGAGCGGCGGCGTTCGGTGACGCCACGGAGACCGCATTTGTCGCGGATGCCGTGGTGGCCATGACGCCTGGAATCAGAGCGACGGTGATGACGGCGATCAGAGCAGCAACGCGTTTACGTGCGGAGGCCCTTGGGGTCCTGTTCACCCACCCACGCCACTCCGTGGGTCCATGCCTCCCCGCTGCTCCTCGCCGTTCAGCAGGCACTCCGGGCTCAGCAGGCGCTCCGGCCCTGGCGGTGTCGTTCGTCGGCGTGGCCGTGGCGGTCTTGCGCATCTTCCATCACTCCCCGTGTTCCGCGGTTCTACTTCTCATACACCGCAGACCCGCCTCGGGTTCCGCTTCCCGCCACAGGAGTTGACACCAGGCGCCGGAAGCCGGAAAGGGCGGGAACGGGACACCGCGCGCCGTGCCCCCGCGCCGGCCGTCCGCCACACCACCCCGAACACGCCGAAGGGACCGAGCAACACGCCCGGTCCCTCCACGAACAGCCGCCAGGGGGCTAGATGTGCCCGCCCCCTCCGCCGGGCTGCACGTTCTTGCCCCGCTTCGTCAGCGTCGCGATCAGAGCGGCGAGCACCGCGACCACACCGGCCACCGTGAACGACAGCCCCATGCCCGATACGAAGGTGTCATGGGCCACGTCCGTGATCTTGGCCACGATGGCCGGCGGCGTCTGCTCGGACACCGGCGGGATGCCGACCGAGACCGCGTCGGACGCCTGCGCCGACTGCTCCGGCGTCAGAGGCGGCAGACCCGCCTCCTTCCAGTTGCCCGGCAGGTCGTTGTCCACCCGCGCGGCCATCACGGCACCGAGCACGGCCGTACCGAGGCTGCCGCCGACCTGCATCGCCGCCTGCTGGAGACCGCCCGCGACACCCGCGTGCTCCAGCGGCGCGTTGCCCACGATGACGTCCGTCGCGCCGACCATCACCGGGGCGAGGCCGAGGCCGAGCAGCGAGAACCACACGGACATGACGGCGGTGCCGCTGTTGGTGTCGAGCGCGGACAGGCCCAGCATCGCGACCGCGGTGAGGACCATGCCGCCCACGAGTACGATCCGCGGACCGTACTTGGTGATGAGCGCGCCGGTGATCGGCGAGGCGACGATCATCATGCCCGTCAGGGGCAGCAGGTGCAGACCGCTGTCCACCGGGCTCATCCCGTGCACGTTCTGCAGGTAGAAGGTGACGAAGAACAGCCCGCCGAGGAACGCGAAGGCCATGAGCACCATGAGAATGGTGCCGGCGGAGAGCGGGACGGAGCGGAACAGGCTGAGCGGGATCAGCGGTTCGCGGACCCGGGACTCCCAGAACGTGAAGAGAGCGAAGCCGACGACGGCGGCCCCGAGGAAGATCAGCGTGGCCGGGTCGGCCCAGCCCCACGCCGGAGCCTTGATGAGCGCCCAGATCAGCGAGAACATCGCGCCGGACAGCAGCACGATGCCGGGGATGTCGAAGGACTTGGCGGCGTTGGCCGCGCGGTGGTCCTTGAGGATGAGCAGCCCGAGGACGAGCGCCACGATGCCGACCGGCACGTTGATGAAGAACACCGACTGCCAGTTGACGTGTTCGACGAGCAGGCCACCGACGATCGGCCCGGCCGCGGTGGACGCACCGATGACGGCGCCCCAGATGCCGATCGCCATGTTCAGCTTCTCGGCGGGGAAGGTGGCCCGCAGCAGGCCGAGCGCGGCCGGCATCAGCAGTGCGCCGAACAGACCCTGGAGCACCCGGAAGCCGACGACGGTGGCCACGCTGCTGGAGAGCCCGATCGCGAACGAGGCGGCGGCGAAGCCCGTGATGCCGATGAGGAAGGTCTGCCGGTGGCCGAAGCGGTCACCGAGCTTGCCGGCCGTGATGAGGGCGACGGCGAGCGCGAGCAGATAGCCGTTGGTTATCCACTGGACATCGGCCAGCGACGCGCCGAGGTCCTTCTGGATCGCGGGGTTGGCGATCGCGACGATCGTGCCGTCGAGGGCGACCATCGTGACGCCGAGTGCGACGGCGAAGAGGGTCAGCCAAGGGTGTCCCCGAAGCCCCTTCCGGGCTCCCGGTACGGGAAGTTCCGGCGCCGCGTCGGCGACGGTGGTCTGTGACGTCATAATGGGAGGCTAATGACAGCTACTGACAGTTGACAAACCCATTCACGAGTCGGTAACTGTCATATAGCTCACAGGTATCCTGATCAGGGAAAACGTGGCCCGGAAAGAGCAGGGAGATGACACCTCAGGACGTGACGGAGCCCACCCCGTCACCTATGCCGCACCCTGCGGAGCCGACCCCGCCCGCCGGACTCAGAGAGCTGAAGAAGCAGCGCACACGCAACGCCCTGGTCCGCTCCGCCCTCGAGCTCTTCACGACGCAGGGCTACGACCGCACGACGGTGGACGAGATCACCGACGCCGTCGAGGTCTCCCAGCGCACCTTCTTCCGCTACTTCGCCAACAAGGAAGAGGTCGCCTTCGCCGTGCAGGACGTGGTGGAGGAGCTCTTCCACGCCGCCGTGTGCGAACGCCCCGCCGAAGAACCGCCCATGACCGCGTTGCGCCACGCTGTTCTCCACGCCTGGGACGCCATCGGGCAGGCCATCGAGGAGGCCGTGCCGCCCGAACTGCACATGCGCATGTACCAGGTCATCGAGTCGACCCCCACCCTGCTCGCCGTCCATCTGCGCCGCTCGGCCGAACAGGAGGAGCGGCTCGCACAGGAAATCGCCCGCCGCGAAGGGCTGGACGTGGACAGCGATCCGCGCCCGCGGGTGCTGGTCGCGGCGTTCGGCGGCGTGATGCGCGTGAGCGGCAGGCTCTGGGGCGCGGGGCAGGACTGCAGCTCCGACGCGATCCGGGAGATCACCGAGTCCTATCTGGACCACTTGGGTCCGGCCCTGTCGGAGGACTGGCGCGACACAGGTCGCACGGGGCGCGAACGACCGGAGGGCTGACGCGAACAGCGAGCGGCACCAACAGCCGTCACCGCGGGTCAGGGCACGACACACCGCAAAGGCGTTGAAGCATCCCCAAATGACCATCGTCCGATGTGACGGTAATTGCACCGTCATGAAACGTGAGTTGCATCACCCCCTCCACGGGCCACCCTGCGCTTCTCTTAGGGTGGTCGGCAGTGTCTTCCTTCTCTGAGCTCGGCTCCACCTCGACTTCCTGGCCCGGCGACTCCCCGGCCTGGCGTGCACTGCTCGCCCTTGCCGTCGTGTTCGTCCTCCTGGCCACCTCCGGCTGGACGGCGATCCGGAATCACCATCCGTCACCGGGACCACGCGAAGCCGCCGTCGCGGCGTGGAACAAGGCCCGTATAAACGGCCGTGCCCTCCCCGACGCGGAGGCCAGGCCCGCCGAGCTCGCCCGCTTCTTCCGCTCGCTCACCCCGGCCGACAGCGACCGTCTCACCGAGCGATTCCCCCTGGTCGTGGGCAATCTGGCCGGGGCACCGGTGGAACTGCGCTATCGCGCGAACCACTTGGCGATCGACGACGCCCGGCGCGTGGCCGAGAAGCGGATGAAGGACCGCAAACTCACCGCGGTGGGCCGCCAGGAGGCCGGGCGTCTCATGCACCGCTTCGAGTCGCTGCTCACCAAGGGCCGGCAGATCCTGTCGTTCGACCCGACGGGCCCGGGGCGTGCCGCCGAGGTCTTCGGCGACCTCCGGAAGGCCCGTGAGATCTCGGTCGTCGTTCCCGGCGTGGACACCAATCTGGTGAATTTCGAGCGCACCGACCGCCCGTACACCGCCCCCGTCGGCATGGCCCGCTCCCTGTACGAGGCCGAGCGCGCCCAACGCCCGGGCGCCCGTACGGCGGTGGTGGCCTGGGCCGACTACACCTCGCCCGCGGGTCTCGGCATGGACGCGGCGACCGGGCGGCTCGCCGAGAACGGGGCCGTCAGGCTGGACTCGTTCGTCGACACGCTCCCCGACACCTCACGCGTGTCCCTGTTCTGTCACTCGTACGGCTCGGTGGTCTGCGGTGTCGCGGCCCGCTCACTGCCCCCCAAGGTCACCGACATCGCCGTGGCCGGCAGCCCCGGCATGCGCGCGGAGAGCGCGGTCGGGCTCGGCACGCGCGCCCGCGTGTGGGCCACGCGCGACGCGGACGACTGGATCCAGGACGTCCCGTACATGGAGATCGGCGAGCTGGGGCACGGTGCCGACCCGGTCTCCGAGGGCTTCGGTGCCCGGGTGCTCTCCGCGGACGGCGCCATCGGCCACGCCGGCTACTTCGAACCCGGCACCAAGAGCCTGGAGAATTTTGCCGAGATCGGGGTAGGCGCCCTGCGTTCCGTCGAATGCGCTCCCACGCGCACGTCGGACTGCCGTGCCGGAATTCCCGGCTCCGTAGAGGTTTGACGCGCGTAGCGTTCAGAAGGGGGACGGGCGGACCGCCGCCGCATACGATGAGCCGCATGGGTGATGTGCTGGCCGGTTTTCACACCGTCTGGGAGTTCGACACGGACTCCGTGCTCATCCGCTTCGAACGGGGGATCCGCACGCCGAAGCTGTTCCAGGTGCTCGGCGAGCGACGCATTCCCTACGAAGCGCTGGCCGCGGTCGAACTCACCCCGGGCAAGCGGGGGACGGTCGCGCTGCGTGCCGTACCCCGGCCCGGCGCCGACCCCCTCATGGACGCCGCGGACGGGCAGCTCAAGGAGGGCAGCGACCCGTACCGGCTGGTCCTGCCCGCCGAGCGCGAGGTGCTCGCCGAGTACTACGCGGACGAGATGCGGGCCGCGTTGGGCGATTCCGCCTCCGCCCCCGCCGACGACTACCTGGTCAGCGCTCCCCCGCCGCCGCTCAACTTCAAGGCGTACGACGGCAAGGCGTCCTTCGACGGCAAGGCGGTCGCCTTCCGCTGGTTCTGGACCGGCGCGTCGTCGGCCAAGTGGAAGGCCGGGGACCAGAACTTCTCCGTGGATGAGCTGTCCGGCATCGAGTGGCGTTCGCCGGAGGTCTTCAACGGCCATCTGCGGCTGGTGCGGCGCGAGGGGGCGGACGGCGGGGCGTGCCCCTCCCGCCCCGAGCAGCCCGGCGAGGCCGACCAGGATCCGGCGGCGGTCGTGTTCGGCCTCGGATACGGCCTGGTCCACGAGTCGTTGCCGTTCGCGGCGGCCGTGCTGGAAGCCGTACGGGCCGCCGAGCCGGACGAGGACACGATGCCGACCGGGCAGCGGCGGGCCGTCACGACCATGCCCGTCACCGCGAAGGTCCGTCCCGACCCCGCCGACATCGCGGACCGCATCCGGCACTTGGGAGCGTTGCACGACGCGGGGCTGCTGACGGACGACGAGTTCAGCTCCAAGAAGGCCGAGCTGCTCGCGGAGCTGTAGCGCCCTACGTGCGGGGCGTGGCACCGCGGCGGCCCGGCCCTCTCGTGAACCACCCACGTCCTCGGCGGGTTCCCGCCGGGAGCTTCGCTATTCGCGTCCGGCCGAGGTGAAGCTCATGTCCGGGTACCGCCCGCCCGCGACCCGGTCCGCGACCGGTTCCAGCAGCGCCAGCTCCTGCTCGGTCAGCACGAGCCGGGTCGCCGCCGCGTTCTCCTCCACCCGGCTCCGCCTGCGCGTCCCCGGAATCGGTACGACCGGCAGGCCGTGCAGCGCGGCGCGCTGCTGCACCCACGCCAGGGCGACCTGTCCGAGCGTCGCGCCGCGTGCCTCGGCGACCGTGCGCAGCGGCTCCAGCAGCGCCGCGTTCGCGGCCGCGTTGTCGCCGGTGAACCGGGGCATCGTCCGGCGGAAGTCGTCCGACCCCAGCTCGCTGTCGGCGTGCACGAACGAGCCGGTGAGGAAGCCGCGTCCGAGCGGTGAGTAGGGGACGAACGCCACCCCGAGGTCGGCTGCCGCGGGGACGGCCGTCTCCTCCACGTCACGGCTGAAGATCGACCACTCCGACTGCACCGCAGCGATCGGGTGCACCGCGTGCGCCGCCCGCAGCTCGTCGCCCGTCACCTCGCTCAGGCCCAGGTGCTCGACCTTGCCCTCCCGCACCAGTTCGGCCATCGCGCCGACCGTCTCCTCGATGGGGACGTTCACGTCCCGCCGGTGCATGTAGTACAGGTCGATCGTGTCCACCCCGAGCCGCCGCAGACTGCCCTCGGCGGATTCCCGGACGTACGCGCGGTCGTTCCTGAAGCCCCGGTACGCCGGGTTGTCCGGGTCCAGGACGATGCCGAACTTCGTGGCCACCAGGACGTGTTCGCGGTGGGCCCGGACGAAGGGGGCGATGAACTTCTCGTTCTCCCCGAGCCCGTACATGTCGGCGGTGTCGTAGAGCGTGACGCCCAGTTCCAGCGCCCGCTCCAGAGTGGCCCGCGCCTCCGTCTCGTCCGTCGGGCCGTAGGCGAAGCTCATGCCCATGCAGCCGAGCCCCTGCACGCCGACCCTGGGGCCCGAGGCGCCCAGCGTCACCGTGTCGATCGTGTCGTTGCCGTCCGCGCCGGTGGAACCGGCGGTGCCGCTTGTGCTCATCGGTCAGGACCTCTCCGACGCCTCCTGGGCGTCCGCATACATGCCGATCTTGTAGTCCAGGACCGCGAGGGTGTCCTGCAGCTCGGCGATCCGCCGCCGCACGTCGTCGCGGTGCGTGTGCAGCAGCCGGTGGCGTTCCGTGACGGTGTGGTCGCCCTCCCGCACCAGCTCGGCGTAACGGACCATGTCCGCGACCGGCATCCCGGTCAGCCGCAGCTTGCCGACGAAGGCCAGCCAGTCGAGGTCCTTGTCGGTGTAGCGGCGCTGGCCCGTGTGCGACCGGTCGACGTGCGGCATCAGGCCGATCCGCTCGTACCAGCGCAGGGTGTGCGCCGTCAGCCCGGAACAGGCCGCGACCTCGCTGATCGTGTAGCGGTCCCGGCCCTCGGGGCGCGGCGAGGCGGGCACCGCCGCGCACAGCTGCACCGCCTGCTCGGACACGTTCTCCGCCACCGTCATGCGTCACACCATCCTTCGCGGGCCGAAAGCCCTGGAAACCCTCGCGACCACGTCAACGCTAGAGACTTCGAGTGCACTCCAGGCAAGCGGAAGAGCCCGGGGACCGGCAAGGGATTCCGGCCGCCGGAAGGCGCGTCGGAGGCCCGCGTTAGGCTCGGCCCCATGCAGAGCGTGCGCATGATCGAGAACTGGCCGGTCCCGACCGCGGCCGCCGCCGTCATACGGGCGGACGGCACGATCGCCGGTTCACACGGCCCCGCGGACCACCGCTTCCGGCTCGCCTCGGTCACCAAGCCCCTGGCCGCCTATGCCGTGCTCGTGGCGTACGAGGAGGGTGCGGTCGAACTCGACGAGCCCGCCGGTCCGGAAGGCTCGACCGTGCGCCATCTCCTCGCGCACACCTCGGGTCTCGCCTTCGACGAGCACCGCATCACCGCGGAGCCCGGCACCCGCCGCCTGTACTCCAACGCGGGCTTCGAGGTGCTCGGCGACCACATCGCGAAGGCCACGGACATCCCCTTCGCCGAGTACCTGCGGCAGGCGGTGCTCCAGCCGCTCGGCATGGCCTCCACCGACCTGCCCGGCTCCCCCGCCAAGGACGGCGTCTCGACCGTCGCCGACCTCTCCCGCTTCGCCGCCGAACTCCAGGCACCGCAGCTGCTGCACCCCCGGACGGTCGCCGAGGCCATGTCCGTGGTGCACCCGGGCCTCTCCGGCGTCCTCCCCGGTTACGGGCACCAGAAGCCGAACGACTGGGGCCTCGGGTTCGAGATCCGGGACTCCAAGTCGCCCCACTGGACGGGTTCTTCGTCCTCGCCGCGCACGTTCGGGCACTTCGGCCAGTCGGGCACGTTCCTGTGGGTGGATCCGGACGCGGGCGCGGCATGCGTGGCGCTGACGGACCGGCCCTTCGGGCCGTGGGCGGTCGAGGCATGGCCGCCCTTCACGGACGCGGTGCTGGCCGACCTGTCCGCCTGACCTCGCGCCTGCCGCACACGGACCGGAGCGGCGTCACCGGACGGCCCGTTCACCCCGGCGACGACGCGCGAGCGGCCCACGGACCGTATGTGCTCTCCCCTAACGGAGTTCCCAGATCAGGAGTTCCGTGGCGTCAACCGCCGTCATCTCGCGGTCCTCGCTTCCGGTGATCCTCACGGCGTCACCCGGACCGAGCATCTCCTCGTCCAGGCGAACGGTGCCGCGCACCACATGCGCGTACACCCGCGGGGCGTCCGGCAGGGCGCTGCGCTCGCCGGGGGCGAGGCGGCGGAGGTGGAGCACCGCTCCCGCCCGCTCCAGCGCATAGGGCGTGCCGTCGGCGATGCCGCGGACCACCTCGTACTCCGGCCCGCCGGACACCTCGCACTCCGGCTCGCCGCCCGGCCGGCATGACGGTTCGAGCCACATCTGCACGAACGTGAGGGGCTCGGCGCCGTCGTTGCGCTCCACATGCCGGACGCCGCTGCCGGCACTGAGGCGCTGTACGTCACCAGCGCGGACGACGCTCGCGTGGCCTTGCGAGTCGCGGTGGGTGAGTTCGCCCTCGACGACCCAGGTGACGATCTCCACATCCCGGTGCGGGTGCTCGTCGAAGCCCGCGCCAGGCGCGAGCCGTTCCTCGTTGCAGGCCATGAGCGCCCCGAAGCGCAGATTGTCCGGGTCGAAGTGGTGTCCGAAGGAGAAGGCGTGCAGCGTCTCGATCCCCGCCGCCGCGTCTTTGCCCCGGTAGCGCTCCCGGCCCCGCCATACCTCGCCCATCACTCCACCGTAACCGCGCGCGGTGACGCTGCCGCACCGTCCCCTCACCGTCCGCGTGCAGGACCGGAGCACTCCCGCCCCGTACGTCCCGCACGTCTCTCGCGTCACATCGCGTACCGCTCGGCGCCCCCTCCGCCCCGGCCGCTCGTCCCGATGAGGCAGTCTTGTCCCGTGCCTGATACCGGATCCGCAGACGCTCATCCTCACGCCGCCACCCTGCGGCGGCTGGAGAAGTCCTCCGGCCGCCTCGCCGCGAACGCGATCGCCCGCATGGACGAGACGCTGCCGTGGTACCGCGCCATGCCCCCCGAGAACCGGTCCTGGATCGGCCTGGTCGCGCAGGCGGGCATCGCGGCGTTCACCGAGTGGTTCCGGCACCCGGAGACCCCGCAGGCCATCAGCACCGACGTCTTCGGCACCGCGCCCCGCGAGCTGACCCGGGCCATCACGCTCCGCCAGACCGTCGAGATGGTGCGCACCACGATCGAGGTGATGGAGTCCGCCATCGACGAGGTGGCGGCGCCCGGTGACGAGTCGGCCCTGCGCGAGGCCCTGCTCGTGTACGCACGCGAGATCGCCTTCGCCACGGCGCAGGTGTATGCCCAGGCCGCCGAGGCCCGCGGCGCCTGGGACGCCCGCCTCGAATCGCTCGTCGTCAACGCGGTGCTCTCCGGCGAGGCGGACGAGGGCGCACTCTCGCGCGCGGCCGCCCTCGGCTGGAACTCCCCCGAGCACGTCATCGTCGTCCTCGGCACCGCCCCCGACGGGGACAGCGAGTTGACGGTCGAGGCGATCCGCCGCGCCGCCCGGCACGCCAAACTCCAGGTCCTCACCGGAGTTCTGGGCGACCGGCTCGTCGTGATCGCGGGCGGCAGCAACGACCCGATCCGTACGGCGAAGGCGCTCATCGGCCCGTTCGCCGCCGGGCCCGTCGTGGCGGGTCCCGTCGTGGGCGACCTGCTGTCGGCGACCCGGTCCGCGCAGGCCGCGGCCGCCAGTCTGCGCGCCTGCAGCGCCTGGCCGGACGCACCGCGTCCGGTGCTCGCGGACGATCTGCTGCCCGAGCGCGCGATGGCCGGGGACGCAGGCGCGCGCGAGCAGTTGGTGGAGGAGATCTACAGACCGCTGGAAGAGGCGGGGTCGGCTCTCCTGGAGACCCTGAGCGTCTATCTGGAACAGGCCAGCAGTCTCGAGGGCGCGGCCCGGATGCTCTTCGTGCACCCCAACACCGTGCGCTACCGGCTTCGACGTGTGACCGACGTCACCGGATGGTCGCCCTCCGATGTACGGTCGGCGTTCACCCTCCGTATCGCCCTCATTCTGGGGCGCCTGGCCGACGGGGAAACCAAGCTTTAGCCTTTTGTTGGACACCCACAATTCCCCTGACGGTTCTTGGTCCCTGTCCCCACCGGCGATACCGACCGTCCACAAGAGAGAGTGTGAGAGTGCTCGTACTCGTCGCTCCCGGCCAGGGCGCTCAGGCGCCCGGCTTCCTGACCCCCTGGCTCGACCTCCCCGGCGTCACCGAGCGCCTCGAGGAGTGGTCGACCGTCACCGAACTGGACCTCGTGCACTACGGCACCCAGGCGGACGCGGACGCGATCCGTGACACCGCCGTGGCCCAGCCGCTGCTCGTCGCCGCCGGACTGGTCGCGGCCCAGCAGCTCTTCGCGGCGCCCGGTGACGTCGGCCGGCTGGCCGGTGCCGCGGCGGGACACAGCGTCGGTGAGATCACGGTGGCCGCCGCGACCGGTGTGCTGGCCCCGGAGGCCGCCATGTCGCTCGTACGGCAGCGGGGCGCGGCCATGGCGAAGGCCGCGGCCGTGACCGAGACCGGCATGTCCGCGGTCCTGGGCGGCGACCCCGACGCGGTGGTCGCGCACCTGGAGAAGCTGGGTCTGACTCCGGCGAACATGAACGGCGCCGGGCAGATCGTCGCCGCGGGCACCGCCGAGCAGTTGGCCGCCCTCGCCGAGAACAAGCCCGAGAAGGCCCGTGTCATCCCGCTCAAGGTGGCCGGTGCTTTCCACACGCACCACATGGCTCCTGCGGTCGACACGCTGGCGGCTCTCGTGCCGGACCTGGACGTCAACGACCCGAGCACCGCGTACGTCTCCAACAAGGACGGCCAAGTCGTCGCAGGCGGTGGGGAGATCGTGCAGCGCCTGGTCGACCAGGTCTCCAACCCGGTCCGCTGGGACCGGTGCATGGAGACGTTCCAGCGGCTCGGTGTCACCGGGATGATCGAACTGTGCCCGGGCGGCACACTCTCCGGCCTGGCCAAGCGCGCCCTGCCGGGTGTGAGGACCGTCGCCCTGAAGACTCCGGCCGACCTCGAGGCGGCTCGCGAGCTCATCGCCGACGTCACGTCGGCCCCGTCATCCGCTGACGCGGTGGGCGTGTCGTCCGCCGACCAGAACGCCGAATAGGAGCCGCGCAGCATGTCCGCGAAGATCAGGCCGAGCAAGGGGTCCCCGTACGCGCGGGTCCTCGGCGTCGGCGGCTACCGCCCCACGCGCGTGGTGCCGAACGAGGAGATCCTCAAGCACATCGACTCCTCGGACGAGTGGATCCGCTCGCGCTCGGGCATCGCCACGCGCCACTGGGCCGGTCCGGACGAGACGGTCGCCGAGATGTCGGTGGAGGCCGCCGGCAAGGCTGTCGCCGCCGCGGGCATCACCGCCGAACAGGTCGGCGCCGTCATCATCTCGACGGTCTCGCACTTCAAGCAGACCCCGTCCATCGCGACGGAGATCGCGCACCGGCTCGGCTCGGGCAAGGCCGCCGCGTTCGACATCTCCGCCGCCTGCGCCGGCTTCGGCTACGGCCTGACGATCGCCAAGGGCCTCATCGTCGAGGGCAGCGCCGATTACGTGCTCGTGGTCGGCGTCGAGCGTCTCTCCGACCTCACCGATGTGACCGACCGTTCCACCGCTTTCCTCTTCGGCGACGGTGCGGGCGCGGTCGTCGTCGGCCCGTCCGAGGAGCCCGCCATCGGCCCCAGCATCTGGGGTTCGGAGGGCGACAAGGCGGACGTCATCTCGCAGACCGTCCCCTGGGACGACTTCCGCGTCGGCGACGTCTCGCAGCTTCCGGTCGACGAGGACGGGGAGCTGAGGTTTCCCGCGATCCGCCAGGAGGGCCAAACGGTCTTCCGCTGGGCGGTGTTCGAGATGGCGAAGGTCGCCCAGCAGGCGCTGGACGCGGCCGGGATCACCCCGGACGACCTGGACGTCTTCATTCCGCACCAGGCCAACATGCGGATCATCGACTCGATGGTGAAGACCCTCAAACTGCCGGAGCACGTCACGGTCGCCCGCGACGTGGAGACCACCGGCAACACCTCGGCCGCCTCCATTCCGCTCGCGATGGAGCGGATGCTGGCGACCGGGCAGGCCAAGAGCGGCGACACCGCGCTTGTCATCGGCTTCGGGGCGGGCCTCGTCTACGCCGCCACGGTCGTTACCCTCCCCTAGCCAAGATCATCAACCAGCGAAAGCGAAAGACACAGAAGGAGCGCCTCCATGGCCGCCACCCAGGAAGAGATCCTCGAAGGTCTCGCGGAGATCGTGAACGAGATCGCCGGTATCCCCACCGAGGATGTCCAGCGTGAGAAGTCGTTCACCGACGACCTGGACGTCGACTCGCTGTCCATGGTCGAGGTCGTCGTCGCCGCCGAGGAGCGCTTCGACGTGAAGATCCCGGACGACGACGTCAAGAACCTCAAGACCGTCGGCGACGCTGTCGACTACATCCTCAAGCACCAGGACTGATCCAGCCGAGCGCCTGTCGCCACCCCGCGGTGGCGCCGTCGATTCGGACCCCTCGACACGTGGAGAAAGAATTCCTGTGAACGCGACCAATCGCACTGTGGTCGTCACCGGTATCGGCGCAACCACACCGCTGGGCGGCGACAGCGCATCGACCTGGGAAGGTCTGCTGGCCGGACGCTCGGGCGTCAGCGCCCTCAAGCAGGACTGGGCCGTCGACCTTCCGGTCCGCATCGCCGCACAGATCGCCGTCGAGCCGGGCGAGGTCATCGCCCGGCCGCAGGCGCGCAAGCTGGACCGCTCGGCGCAGTTCGCGCTGATCGCCGCCCGCGAGGCCTGGGCCGACGCGGGCTTCACCGCCAAGGCCGGCGAGGACGCGGCCATGGATCCCGACCGGCTGGGCGCGGTCATCGCCTCCGGCATCGGCGGGGTCACCACGCTCCTCGACCAGTACGACGTGCTGCGGGAGAAGGGCGTACGCCGGGTCTCCCCGCACACCGTTCCGATGCTCATGCCGAACAGCCCCGCCGCCAACGTCGGCCTGGAGGTGGGCGCCCGCGCGGGCGTGCACACCCCGGTCAGCGCCTGCGCGTCGGGCGCCGAGGCCATCGGCTACGCGATCGAGATGATCCGCACCGGCCGCGCCGACGTCGTCGTCGCGGGCGGAACCGAGGCCGCCGTCCACCCGCTGCCGATCGCCGCGTTCGGCAACATGATGGCGATGTCGAAGAACAACGACGACCCCGAGGGCGCCTCGCGGCCGTACGACGAGGGCCGTGACGGCTTCGTCCTCGGCGAAGGCGCGGGCGTGGTCGTGCTGGAGTCGGCCGAGCACGCCGCCAAGCGCGGCGCGCGGGTCTACGCCGAGGCGCTCGGCCAGGGCATCTCGGCGGACGCGCACCACATCACGCAGCCCGAGCCGTCGGGCAACGGCATCGCGCACGCGCTGCAGAACCTCCTCGACGGCACCGACCTCAAGCCGTCCGAGATCGCGCACATCAACGCGCACGCCACGTCCACCCCGCAGGGCGACGTGGCCGAGATCAAGGCGCTGCGGAAGGTCTTCGACGACGACGTGGACCACATGGCCCTGTCGGCCACCAAGTCGATGACCGGTCACCTCCTCGGTGGCGCGGGCGGTATCGAGACGGTCGCCACCGTTCTCGCGCTGCACCACCGGCTCGCCCCGCCGTCGATCAACATCCGGAAGCTCGACCCCGAGGCAGACGCGGACGTCGTGCGCGGCGAGGCCCGTGCCCTTCCCGAGGGCACCATCGCGGCGCTCAACGACTCGTTCGGCTTCGGCGGACACAACGTCGTGCTGGCCTTCAGGACCGTCTGATCCGACGCTTCACGGCCCCTGCCCGGTGCGCTGCGCCGGGCAGGGGCCGTTTGCGTCGTCGTCCGGGAGCGCGTTCAGTCGGGAAAGCTCGCGAACCAGCTCGCCGCCATGTCCTCGTCGCCGTGGCCCAGTTGCTCGGCGCGGCGCAGCCGTGCGGCGCCGGCCTCGGCCACGTCCAGCCGCACCCCGGCCCGCTCCCCCGCCTCCACGATCAGGCGGGCGTCCTTGGCGGCGGTCGTCACCGTGAAGTTGGGCGCGTAGTCGCCGGACATGATGGCCGCCGCCTTGGTACGGAGGTAGCGGCAGTCCAGCGCCCCGCCCTCGATGGCGTCGAGGAAGCCCTGAGGCGCGACGTCGAGGCCTTCGGCGAGGGCGAGGGCTTCGGCGGTGGCGTTGTTGACGGCCAGGACCCAGCTGTTGCAGACGAGTTTGAGCCGGCTCGCGGCACCGCCGGCCCCGTCATCGGCGATCCAGACGACACGGCTCCCGACCGCGTCGAGGACGGGTGCCAGGACCGTACGGGCTTCCCCGGGCCCCGCGGCGAGAACGGTGAGCTGTCCCTGTTCGGCGGGCTGCCGGGTGCCGAGGACGGGCGCGTCGACGAACAGCAGGTCGTGTTCGGCCGCGAAGGCGGCGAGGGATTCGAGGGCGTCGAGACCGGCGGTGGTGGACTGGGCCCATACGGTTCCGGGGCCCAGGGCGGAGGCGGCCGCGCGCATCGCCTCGAGCGCGGCGGAGCCGTCGTACAGCATCGTGAGGACGACATCGGCGCCCTCGACGGCAGCGGCGGGGTCGTCGGCGATACGGGCCCCGTCGGCGGCCAGCGGTTCGGCTTTGGCGCGGGTGCGGTTCCAGACGCGGACGTCCAGTCCGGCGCGGCACAGGTTGCGGGCCATCGCGGCCCCCATGATGCCGGTTCCCAGAACGGCCACTGAGGTGGTGTCAGGCATGACGGCACGCTACGACGCGTCCTCGCCCCGGGGCAGGGAACCGCGCATCGCGCGGCCGTCGCTCCACCCGGGTGCTCAGACCACCTGGTGGAGCCAGCGGACCGGTGCGCCCTCCCCTGCGTACCGGAACGGCTCCAGCTCGTCGTCCCACGGCTTGCCGAGCAGCCTGGCGATCTCGGACTCCAGATCGGTCTCGCCCTGCCCGGCGCGGACGAGCGCGGCACGCAGCCGGTCCTCCGGGATCAGGATGTCGCCGTGGATGCCGGTGACGGCGTGGAAGATGCCGAGATCGGGTGTGGAGCTGTAGCGCTCGCCCTCGGCGGTGGCGCAGGGTTCGGCCGTCACCTCGAAGCGGAGCAGGTGCCAGCCGCGCAGCGCGGACGCCAGCTTGGACGCCGTGCCGGGCTCGCCCTGCCAGGAGAACTCGGCCCGCCACGTCCCGGGCGAGGCGGGCTGCCTGATCCAGTCGAGGCTGACGCGCACGCCGAGTACGCCCGCGACGGCCCATTCGACGTGCGGGCACAGCGCACGCGGTGCGGAGTGAACGTAGAGAACTCCACGTGTCGTCACCGGGACCTCCAGTGTGGGACGAGGTTCGCCTTCCCCAGCGGCCTCGTGCCCGTACCGGTCGTGTCCGGGACAGCACGTGACATCCTGCCCCACGGGTCCCTTCCGAACCAGCTCCCGAGGTCACATGCAGTAAACACTACGGAGAGCAATTCTTGCCAAAAGGGACAACATGTGACGCGATGTAATTTTCCGGGTTGCCGGGAAGCGCACGCTCCTCTGGGTCGACGGGCCATCAGGTCGCTGTTCCCCGAAGCGCAGCGTCCCGACGCCACGGGGAAAAGCTACCGTGCTGCGGAGGGCCAGGTGTGACGTACCGCCGGTCCCGGGCGGATATCGGCGAACCTTTCACTCGCTGGGACGCCCTGGGCCCCCGATCGGGGAACGTCCGAGCGGGCCGATACGTCCCCCAGGTGGGTATACGGAGCGGAACCCTTGCCACCGCCGGAGGGGAGCAACACAGATGCGGGGAACCCACGAGCGCGCACAACCGCGCGCACCCCGGCGCGAGCGCCGGGGCCGCGTCGTCGCGGGGCTTGTGGCGGGTGCGGTGCTGACGGGGGCCGCGGGAATCGTCTGGTTCGCCGTCGACGAGCGCGGTGACGGGCCGGGCGGAGGGTCCGCGGAGGCGTCCCGCAGCCCCAGTCCCAAGCCCACCCCTCAGTGGGACACGAGCCCACGCTCCATCGCTGCTCTGGGTGACTCCATCACGCGCGGCTTCGACGCCTGCGGCGTGCTCACGGACTGTCCTGAGGTGTCCTGGGCGACGGGCACGGAACGCGGCGTCGGCAGCCTGGCGCAGCGGCTGCTGAAGGACCCGGGACGCAGCAGCTGGAACCACGCGAAGTCCGGGGCGCGCATGGACGACCTGCCGCGCCAGGTCTCGGCCGCCGTGTCCGACCGGCCGGACCTGGTGACAGTGATGGTCGGGGCGAACGACGCGTGCCGCGACAGCACCGATCTCATGACCTCGGCCGCCGCCTTCCGTTCCGACTTCGAGAAGGCCCTGCGCACGCTGCGTCGCGCGGTGCCGAAGACGCAGGTGTATGTGGCGAGCGTCCCGGACCTCAAGCGGCTGTGGAGCGAGGGGCGTCAGAACCCGTTCGGCAAGCAGGTGTGGAAGCTGGGCATCTGCGCCTCGATGCTGAGCGAACCGGACTCGCTGGACAAGGCGTCGGTGACCCGCCGTCAGCAGGTGTACGACCGGGTGGTGGCGTACAACACCGCGCTGAAGGAGGTGTGCGGCAAGGACCCGCGGTGCCGGTACGACGGCGGGGAGGTCTTCCGGTACCGCTTCAGCGAGAAGCAGCTCAGCCCCTGGGACTTGTTCCACCCGAGCAAGAACGGTCAGGAGCGGCTGGCCGAGATCGCCTACCGCCGGATCACGGCGAAGGAGCCCGTGGCGTGACCCGGCCCCTCCGCCGCTCGCCGGGCGTCACCGCTCCATGTGGATGCGGGCCCGCAGCCGCCGGTCGTCGATCGAGTGCGCCGCCTCCACCGTGTACGTACCGGAGATGAGGCGCCAGCCGTCGGCCTTCTCGTCCCAGATCTCGAACGCGCGGCGCGGCAGCGGGATGTCGACACGGACGGTCTCGCCCGGAGCCGCATCGACGGTGGCGAAGCCCGCGAGGCGGCGGACGGGCCGTTCCGGCAGACCGGGGCCGCCGCTGCCGGGCGCCAGATAGATCTGGACGACCTCGCGTCCGGGGCGGGTTCCGGTGTTGCGCAGGCGGACAGTTGCGGTGGCGTCGGTCGAGGAGAGTTCGAGGCTCTCGTAGTCCCAGGTGGTGTAGCCGAGGCCGTGGCCGAAGGGGTAGGCGGGGGTGATGCCCGCTTTCTCCCAGGCGCGGTATCCGATGAACACGCCTTCCTCGTAGAGGAGTTCGCCGTCGTCGGGCTGGACCCGTGTCACGGGGGCGTCGGCCAGGGCGACGGGCCAGGTGGTGGGGAGCCGGCCGCCGGGTTCCTCGTCACCGAGCAGCACGTCGGCGAGGGCGGCGCCCGCCTCCTGCCCCGGGAACCAGCCGAGCAGGACGGCGTCGACCTCCTCGCGCCACGGAAGCTCCACCGGGGAGCCGGAGTTGACGACGACGACCGTGCGCGGGGCGACGGCGGCGACGCGGCGTACGAGTTCGTCCTGGCGGCCGGGGAGCGCAAGGCTCGTGCGGTCGAAGCCCTCGCTCTCCACCCGTTCGGTGGTGGCGACGACCACGACGGCGGTGTCGGCGCCGGAGGCGGCGGCGACGGCCTCCTCCATGAGCGCGTCCGGGTCCCGTACCGGCTCGCCGTGGACCAGGGCGACGGCGACGGCGGACATGGGAGCCTCGGGCAGTTTGGCGACCGTGCAGACCAGGGAGACGTCCACCGACT
The DNA here is from genome assembly GCF_040643575.1 of Streptomyces sp. NPDC047108. Taxonomy (NCBI): domain Bacteria; kingdom Bacillati; phylum Actinomycetota; class Actinomycetes; order Kitasatosporales; family Streptomycetaceae; genus Streptomyces; species Streptomyces sp. NPDC047108. The sequence continues at coordinate 616,748 of NZ_JBEYUP010000003.1, read as the reverse complement.
CGCCTGCGGCCAGCTCCACGTGTCCGCGCGGGACGGGGGTGCCCTGGAAGGCTTCGAAGGGGTCGCCCTCGTCGGTGGGTTCCTCGGCGCCTTCGAAGAGCAGCCGGCCGCGGACGGTGAGCGCGAAGCCGCCGAGACCGCGGGTGCCGAAGGCATGGGATCCGCTCTCGCGCGCGGTGAAGGTGCCGGTGATCTCGAGGGTGTGAAGGTCCTCGAAGCGCACGCCGTCGGGGAAGTCGCCCAGCCAATGCACCAGGCCGCTGGGCAGCGGCTCGCCGCCGAGTTCGTGGCCCGACGCATCCCGGCAGACGGCGCGCAGCTCGAACCCCTGGCCCGCGACGCCCAGTTCGTCGCTGGGGTCGGCGCCCACCGCGTACTGGACCGCGACGCTCTCCGGGAGCGCGGTCCGGAGCCCGTCGAGCGGGGAGACGACATGGGCGGGGAAGACCTCGGCGGAGCCGCCTCCCAGGATCCGGGCGTCGCGGGCGGCCGCGCCGATGACGGCGACGCTGCCGGTCCGGGCGGGGTCGATCGGCAGCGTCTCGCGCTCGTTGCGGACCAGGACGAAGGAGCGGCGGGCGATCTCGCGCGCCAGCGCGTCGCCGTCGATGGCGGCGGGGAGGTCTTCGGGGGCGACGGCGGGCGGCGCTGCGTCGAGGGCGCCGGTGCGGGCGGCGAGCCGGAGGACGTTCCGGACGGCGGCGTCGACGGCGGACTCCTCGGCGTGGCCGTCCCGGACGGCGGCGGCGAGGGCCGCGCCGTAGACGGTACGGGGGCCGGGCATGGCCACGTCCAGGCCGCCGTGCAGCGCGCCCGTGGTGTCGCGGGCAGCCATCCAGTCGGAGACGATCGCGCCGTCGTAACCCCACTCGCCGCGCAGGACGCCGAGTTGGAGGGCGGCGTGCTGAGTCATGGTGGACCCGTTGACGCCGTTGTAGGCCGACATGATGCCCCAGGGGCGGGCGTTGCTGACGATGGCCTCGAACGGGGCGAGGTAGAGCTCGCGCAGGGCACGCGGCGGGATCACGTTGTTCACGGTGAAGCGCTCGGTCTCGGCGTCGTTGCCGACGAAGTGCTTGAGCGTGGTACCGACGCCGCCGTCCTGCACGCCCCGCACGTAGCCGGTGCCGATCTCACCGGTGAGGTGCGGGTCTTCGGAATAGCACTCGAAGTGGCGCCCGCCGAGCGGCGAACGGTGCAGGTTGACGGTGGGTGCCAGGAGGACGTGCACGCCTTTGCGGCGGGCCTCCTGCGCGAGGAGCTGTCCGGCGCGGCGGGCGAGCGCCGGGTCCCAGGTCGCGGCGAGGGCGGTCGGGCTGGGAAGGGCGACGGAGGGGTCGGCGGCGGTCCAGCGCACACCGCGTACGCCGATGGGGCCGTCGGACATGACGAGCGAGCGCAGGCCGATCTCGGGGAGCGCGGGCAGGGACCAGGTGTCCTGGCCGGCGAGCAGACGGGTCTTGGCGTCCAGGTCGAGCTTGCCGAGGGCGTGCTCGACGGCGGCTTCGCGGGCCGCGTCGCTCTGTGCGCTCCCCGCGCTCTGTCCGTGCCGTGCGCTCTGCGGGTCCGGTGCCGGAGTGTCTGCCGCGTCCTGCGGGGCCATCGTCGACCTCCTCGGGGAATGGTGCGTTCGTCAGGGGTGGACGTGCGTCGGGTGGCGCTGTGCGGGGGCCTGTCGGGGGGCCGATCGGGGTTTTCGTCCGCGGGCTCGGCGTCCGCCGGCTCGGCCTCCGCTGGGGTCGCGGTTCGTTCCGAGGCGGGCGCACGCCATCCTGACCTCGCAGACCATGCGAGCGGTAGGCGTCGACATCATTTCGTTATCTTCGCGTGAAGGCTAGGCTCGGGCGCGTGGCGGAGCAGTGGCAGGCGGGACGGCGCGGGAGCGGGCGCGAGGCACGCGGTGAGGAACGGCGCGAGTCGATCCTGCGAGCCACCATGGCCGTCATCGCCGAGCGCGGCTACCGCGGCGCGTCGCTCAGCGCGGTCGCCGACCGGGTCGGCCTCACCCAGCAAGGTCTGCTGCACTACTTCCCGACCAAGGAGGCACTGCTCATCGCGGTGCTCGAAGCGCGGGACGACTGGGACACGCAGCACGCCTCGGCGCCGGGCGGTGAGCCGTGGCCACTGGACCTCTACACCTCGCTGGTCGAGTACAACGCCACGCGGCCGGGCATCGTGCAGACCTTCTCCGCCCTGCTCGGCGAGAGCGTGACCGAGGTCCACCCGGCGCAGGACTTCTTCCGGCGCCGCTACGCATCGGTGCGCGAAGGCATGGCCGCCACGCTGCGCGGGGAGTTCGGCGAGCGGCTGCCGGGAGGGCTGACGCCGGAGGAGGCGGCGCCGCTGATGGTGGCGGTGATGGACGGGATGCAGTTCCAGTGGCTGCTGGACACCGAGCGGGTGGACATGGCCGAGGCGTTCCGCGCTCTGGTCTCGTTGTTCCGGCAGGGCGCTGACGACTGAGGGGACGCTGGGGCGGGGGCAGTTGTCCGCGGCGCGATGCGTGGCGTTGCGGGCGGGGGGAGGTTGTCCGCGGTGCACGCGGGTCGCGGCGGCTCGGGGGTCGCGGCTCGGGGGTCGTGGGTCGTGGCTCGGGGGTCGTGGCTCGGGGGTCATCTTCGGTTATCCACAGGTGGTGACGGGGGTCGCGACGGTGTGGTGAAGTCGTCCCCGTCCCACTGCGGAGTTGGAGGAGACCCCAGCCATGAGATGGACGGACGCCCGCAAGGTTCTGCTCGGTGCCGGTGCCGTACTGGCACTCTGCGCACCCATGGCTTCGGCCGCCCCCGCTGCCCCGCCGACCGGATCGGCGCCGGCCGGATCGGCTGGGTCGACCACGCTCACGGTCGAGGAACAGCGACTGGCGAAGGAGGGGCCGCAGGAAATCCTCCGGCGCAGCGGATTCGATGCCCTGGTACCGGAGTTCGCGCGGTCGCTGGAAGGTGCAGGCTCGTACGGCGAGGCCGCGCGGATCACCGGCCGGTCCGGAGCGGGGCTGTGGGAGCGGGCGGTCGACCGCGTGCAAGGCCGTGGCCCGGCGGGCGGTGACCTGAGCCGGGACGACGACCGGCCGCTGTACTGGGCACGGTTGGGCATGACCAAGGCGCTGCGCGAGTGGTCGCCGTCCTTCGAGCTGTCAGAGGCACGGCGGGCGGAACTGATCGCGCGTCTCGAACGCACTTCGCGCGGGCAGGACTCGATTCATCTGCCGGCGGGACGGCAGGTGAAGCGGATCGTGGTCACGGGGTTCGACCCGTTCCAGCTGGACGCGGACATCCGCCGCAGCAACCCGTCCGGGGCGGCGGCGCTCGCGCTCGACGGAACCACGATCCGTACGGATTCGGGGCCCGCGCGGATCGAGACCGCGGTCTTCCCGGTGCGTTGGGGGGATTTCGCGGATGGGACGGTGGAGCGGACTCTGTTGCCGCACTTCAGGAGCGGGGCGCGGCAGGTGGACATGTTCACCACGATCAGCCAGGGGCGCGTCGGGCGCTTCGACGTCGAGCGCTTCAACGGAGCCTGGCGCGGCGGCTATCCGGACAATGTGAACGTGTCGCGTACGGAGACCGTGCCGGTGCCGGAGGGCATCCCGACGCTGGAGCCGCAGCCCCAGTGGACGGCGACGAGCCTGCCGTACAGGGAGATCGTGGACGCCGACACCGGTGACTTCCCCGTGAACGACAACACTGCCGTCACGGAGATACCGGCCGGTGGAACCGGACCGGTGGACCGGCCCGACGGGCCGACCGAGGGCTCGACGGCCCGTGCGGGCGGTGGCGGCAACTACCTGTCGAACGAGATCGCCTACCGCGCGACGCTGCTGCGCGACGCCCTCGGGCTGACCGTGCCGGGCGGACATCTCCACACGCCGGTCCTGCAGTTCGGAGCGGGCAACACGGACCCGGCCACCGGGCAGATCACCGACCCCGAGTTCATACGCAACCGGCTGGCGATCACCGAGCAGGTGCGGTCGGTGATACGCACGGGGGCGGGCACTCTGTCGCGGGGCTGACCCTCCGAGGTCGGGGCCTTCGGCCGGACTTCGGCCGGCAGGGGTTGAGCACTCCGGCCGGACTTCGGCCGGCAGGGGTTGAGCACTCCGGCCGGACTTCGGCCAGCAGGGGTTGAGCACTCCGGCCGGCCGAAGGCCCCGGGTGACCGGGGACCGCCACCCGGCTGCATAGGGGCGGGTCCACAACTCGTGCGGGTTGCGCCACGACAGCGGGGCGACACCGGTGAACCACATGAGGAGCCTGGTGACCGGCACCGACGTGGTGGCCCGGGCCGCCGCGAGGACGGGGCCCGTCGACCGGACGGGCGCCACCGGGATGGCCGTTGGCCGCTGGGATGGTCGGGGCGGCGTCGGAGGGTTGGCGCTCGGCAGCACCGTGGCGCGGGCCGGAGCCGGGGGGGGCGGTCAGCCCTGGACCGGTGGGGACGGCTCGGCGGCCAGGGCGTCCTGGGCGCTGTCGTGCTCGTCGAGCCGGGCAGGCCGGTCGTCCGTGCCCACGAGGTCACGGGCGAGAAGCGTGGCTCCCGCCACTGCGCCCGGCATCAGGAAGACCGCGACGACGGGCACGAGGAAGAGCAGTGCCAGCGGAACGCCGAAGCCGAGCGTGAGCATGCGGCGCCGACGGAGCATGACCAGCCGCGGCTTCAGCCGGAAGCCGCGGCGCTGGAGGGCGACGGCGGTGAGCTCTTCCGCGAGGAAGAAGCCGGAGACACAGATTCCGAGGGCCGGGACGACGGTCTGGCCGATGAGGGGGAGGAATCCGAGGGCGAAGAGCAGCACGGCGTAGAGAGCGACTCGCAGCAGCACCGCGATGCTGTCGACTGCCGAGATCAACAGCTCACGCCAGAGCGGCAGTCCGGACTCGGGGGCGAAGCCGTCCTGGGAGATGTCGACCTGTTCGGACAGCGACTCGTAGAAGGGCTGGCCGATCAGGAGCGTCACCGCGGTGAAGGACACGACGGCGAGAAGGAGGCCGAATGCGAAGAGGAGGGCGGTGAGAAAACCGCGGAAGAGGCCCTGCCAGGGCGAGCCCCAGTCATCGGCGAACGGCGTGGCCCAGGCGGTCAGGTCGTCCGCCCAGAATCCCAGGCCGATGAGGACGCCGACGTACAGCACGAGGGTGATGAGCCCGGGCAGCAGCCCGAATCCCCACCAGCGGCCGTGTCGGGCCACCCAGCGCTGCCCGTCGATGAAATAGCGGATACCGAGCCCGAGGTCGCCCATGGGGGGCAGCCTAATTGTCAGCGGCCCGCTCCGTCGAAGTGGGCTGTGGCGAGGACCGCACCGTCCTCGGAGACGAGACGGGCGCCGGAGACGGTGTCGGCGTCGACGGGCGCCGGGCCGCCCCAGTAGCCGCGTCCGTCCTTGAGCGGGTACGAACCGACGTCCGTCGTGGTGCCGTCGGTGCGTTCGAGCTGGCAGGTCACCTTGCCGCTGGGGGGCGACGCCGGGCCGTAGCCCGAGGTGCCGCCGCTGTCGAGGGCGACGGACATGTAGATCCAGCCGGGCGAACCGGGGTGGGCGAAGATCTCGCCGACACGGTCCCCCCCGCTGGTCAAGTCAGCCTGGAGGAGGCCGTGTTGGGTTGCAGGGGCGGAGGCGGTGGGGGCGGGGGGACCGGCGGTGGCGTCACCGATCGCCCAGCCGCCGAAGCCGAACGCGGCGGCGATGGCGGCGGCCGCGGCGGCGAGCCGGAGCCGGTTGCGGCGGCGCTGCTGAAGCTGCCGTTTCCCGGGGACTTCGAGGCGGTTGAGGACACGTTTCTCGAATCCGACGGGCGGCTCGCTGCCGGGCAGCAGCCCCAGCAGGCCGTCGGCGGTGAGCGTGAGCTGCTCGATGTGCTCGCGGCAGCCGGGGCAGTGGTCCAGGTGGGCGATGGCGGCGGCCCGCTCCTGGGCGGGGAGGATGCCGAGGGCCAGCTCGGTGCCGAGGCCGTTCCGCAGTTCCTCGCACGTGATGCCCTGGCCGCGGTCGCGGTCGTCGTCGTAGGGGCGGGCGCGGTCATTCATGGCCGGCTCGCTTCGTCTCCGCTCGCTTCGTCTCCGCCGTTGCGAGGGCGGTGCGCAGTTTCGCCATGGCGGCCCTGATCCGCGTCTTGGCCGTGCCGAGCGGGATGTCCTCGGTGTCGGCGACCTGCTGAGCGGTCATCCCGTAGATACCGGCCATCGCCAGCGCACGCGCCTGCTCACGCGGGAGCGCGGCGAGGGCCGTACGGACACGGCGGGCCGATTCGGCGGCGACGACACGCTGCTCGGGGGTCTCGGTCCCCACGATGTCGAGAAGGGCGTCGAGGTCCTCGGGTGCGACGGGGGTGGACCGGCGGGCGCGGACGGCGTCGATCGCCAGATTGTGCGCGATCGCCGTCAGCCAGGTCTTCACCGAGCCGCGTCGTGAGTCGTACATCTGCGCGTGCCGCCATGCCCGTTCGAAGGTCTGCTGGGCGATGTCCTCGGCGAGCTGGGGGTCACCGACGACGGCGATGGCGACCCCGTAGACCGGACGCTGGAAGCGGCGCACGAAGGCGACGGCGATCTCGGGGTCGCCGGTCGTGAGTCCGGCCAGCAGCGTTTCGTCCGCGGCTCGGCCCAGAGGAAGGCCCATCCTCATATCACTCGATACGGCCAGGCAGGGAGAACGGATTGCGCATCCGCTCGCCCCGCAGGGGTGGCGCTCCTTCCATTCTCGCTCGCGCCCCGCTCCCGCGCTCCGCGCACGGCAGCTGATCCAGGAGAGCTGATCCCCGCGGACGGGCTCGTTCGCGGACGGGCCGGTCTCCTCGTACCGTGCGGCGTCCAATCCCGGGGCGCCGCTCGTGCGTAATCACGGGCAGGACAGCCGCAGAGCCGACAAGCGCGGAGTGGCGCGGCCGGCTGCGGGGGCGGGGAGCGCACTCGCGGAAGGCGGAACCATGGCCATCACGGTGAGGGGCGGGAGAAGTGCCGCGCTGGGGATCGCGGGAGGTGTGCTGGCGGGCGTCCTCGTCGCCTGCGGGGGCGGCGGCTACGGCGGTGGCGGGGACTCGGGGAGCACGTCTCCGACGTCCGGCAGCGGCGACAAGACGGCGACGCGCGTGACGGTGGACATGAAGGACTTCACGCTGGCGTTGTCGGAGAAGACGTTCACGGCCGGGGATTACACGTTCGTGGCCACGAACAACGGAACGCACGAGCACGCACTGGAGGTCGAGGGTCCCGGAGGCGAGCAGAAGACGAAGACGCTGATGCCCGGGCAGATGGGAGATCTGACCATGACGCTGCAGAAGGGCACGTACAAGGTCTACTGCCCGGTCGACTCGCACGACGACCTGGGCATGAGGACCCAGATCACGGTGGGCGGGACCAGCGGTTCGAGTACGCCGGGCGACGGTTCGGGCTACTGAGGGTGAGGTTGTGATGCGTAGCGTCGTCGGCGCGCTCCTCGCTCTGCGGCTCACGGGAGCGGGGCTGACCGCCGCCATGGCGGGGATCCACGCGTATCTGTGGGGCGAGGGGTACGGGAATCTGGAGACGATCGGTGAGCTGTTCCTGGTCAACGCGATCGTGGGCGGCCTCCTGGCCGTGGCCCTGCTCGTGACCGGCGTCCGCCTCCTGACATGGGTCGCCGGGGTCGGTGCGCTGTTCACGGCGGGGACGCTGGCCGCGCTGGTCCTCAGTCTGACCACCGGGCTCTTCGGCTTCACCGAGTCGGTCGACGCCCCGTGGGTGACCACGACGCTCGCCGTCGAGTCGGCGGGCACCGTCGCGCTGGCCGCGCTGGTGCCGATGGCCCGTCTGTCGCGGGCCGTCACCGCACGGAGGGGCGGAGGGCGAAGCGGCTCTACGGGACCGGTCGGCGGCGGTGCACCGACCGCGGCTTCCCGCGCACCCGGGCGCGGGAAGCCGTGGCCGTAGAGCGGGGGTGCAACGTGCCTTCCCGCGGGCGGCGACGGTCCGCGGGGACCGTCGCCGGGCCTCAACGCAACGCCCCTCCCTGCGGGGCCCGTTGAGCGGACGGTCAGTCGCCGAAGGCGACGATCATCTTGCCCACGTTCTCACCGCGGAGCATGCCGAGGAACGCATCCACCGCGTGGTCGATGCCCTCGACCACCGTCTCCCCGTACTTCAGCTCGCCGGAGCGGATCCAGCCGGACACCTCGCCCACGAACTGCTCCTGGAGCCCGGCGTGGTCCCGGACGAGCACACCCTGCAGTCGCAGCCGCTTGCCGATGACCTGGGCGAGATTGCGCGGCGCCGGGGTCGGCTCGGTCGCGTTGTACTGCGCGATCATGCCGCAGAGGGCGGCGCGGCCGTGGACGTTGAGCGTCGCGAGAGCGGCTTCGAGGTGATCTCCGCCGACATTGTCGAAGTAGACGTCGATGCCGTCGGGAGCGGCGGCCTTGAGCTGCTCCTCAACCGGGCCGTTCTTGTAGTTGAAGGCGGCGTCGAAGCCGTACTCCTCGACGAGCAGCCGGACCTTCTCGTCGGAGCCCGCGCTGCCGATGACCCGCGAGGCGCCCTTGAGCTTGGCGATCTGGCCGACCTGGCTGCCCACCGCACCGGCCGCACCGGAGACGAAGACGGCGTCGCCCTCCTTGAAGGAGGCGACCTCCAGCAGGCCCGCGTAGGCGGTGAGACCGGGCATGCCCAGGACACCGAGGTAGGCGGGGAGCGGGGCGAGAGCGGGGTCCACCTTGGCCGAGTGCTTGGCGTCCAGCACCGCGTACTCACGCCAGCCGAGGCCGTGGAGGACGTGGTCACCGACGGCGACGGTGTCGGAGTTCGAGGCCAGGACCTGGCCGACCGCGCCGCCCTCCATGGGCTGGTCGAGCTGGAACGGCGGTACGTAGGACTTCACGTCGTTCATCCGGCCGCGCATGTACGGGTCCACGGACATGTGGGTGTTGCGGACCAGGATCTGGCCGGGACCGGGGGTGGGGATCTCGGCCTCGCGCAGGGCGAAGTCCTCGGGCTTCGGCCAGCCGTGCGGGCGAGCCGTGAGGTGCCATTCCCGGCCGGTCTTCGGCAGTTCGGACATGGTGCGGTGCCTCCTCCAGCCGCAGTTTCACCGCGGCAATGTTTCATCAACTGAAACAACCATGCGCCTGGATGTTTCATGTTGTCAAGTAACCCGGTACTCTGGTCGTCATGGCCACACGCCCCGATCCCCTGACCATCGAAGTCGTCGAGCTCATCGGCACCGTCGTGGCTCGCTACTACGAGGAGTACGAGGACGCCGCCGCCCAGCACTCCCTCACCGGAGCGCAGGCGCGAGTGCTGGGACTCCTCTCCCACGAGCCGATGCCGATGCGCCGGATAGCGCAGCGCCTGAAGTGCGAGCCGTCGAATGTGACGGGCATCATCGACCGGCTCGAGGCGCGCGGTCTCGTCGAGCGCCGCCCCGATCCTGCCGACCGTCGCGTCAAGCTCGCGGCTCCGACGACCGAGGGCCGCGACACCGCCTCACGGCTGGGCGACGCCCTGGACTTCGCACGCGAGCCGCTCGCCGAGCTGACGACGGTCGAGCGGACGATGCTGCGGGACCTGCTGCGCAGAATGCTCGGCGACGAGGCCGGTCCGGCTCCGGCCGGAGGCTGAGGCGGGGCGCTCCCGCCCACTCCGGTTCGCCCACCCCTCCCCCTGGCGGCACCGCCCCGTACATCCGGTGCGGCGTCGCGTACGGGAGGGTCGCGTACCGGCAGGAGTGGGCTCAGGTGCGGGCCCGCACCTCAAGTACGGGCCCGCGTCTCAGGTGCGGGCGGGTGCAGGGGTGCAGGTACGGGCCGGAGCGGGGCTCAGGTGCAGAACCAGAGGAACCGGGTGCACGTCGGCTGGGGGTCCGGCGGGGGCGGCGCGCTCGAAGTCGTCGGCCGCGGGGCCGGGTTCCGGGGCTGTGTGGGCTCCGGCTGCGGGGGCGGCACGGAGGCCTCGCCCGTTGCCGTGGCCGTGGGGCCGTCCGACGCGTCGCTGGGGCTGGGCGACTTCTTGGACTTCTTCTTGTTCGCCGCGTCGTTCTCGTCAGCGCTCTCGCTGCTCGACGGGGACGCGTCGGCCTTGTCGCTCTCGGACGGGCTCGCGCTGCCGGTAGCGTCGGCGCCGACCCCGCTCCCGTCCTCGGACACCGCTGCCGAGGACTCGTCATCCGTGAGGGAGGTGGAGAGGGCTCCCTCCGTGGCGACTTCGGCGACCGCCAGGGATATGAGCGTGAAGCCGAGAACGGCACTGCTCACCACGACCAAGCGGGGCCCGCGGCGGGCACGGCGCGCGCGGCGCCCGCGCGGCAGGGGCTTGCGCGCATGGGTGTTGCGGGCGTGGGCGTTGCGGCGGTGGGCCCGTCGCCCGGCGGGAGCCGGGGAACGGGTCTCGGGTATGGACTCCTCTTTCGCCGCGGACCGGGCAGGCGGAGGAGCCATCCCCTCCACGAGCCTGCCGCACCCCGGGCAGGACAGCGCCCCGTTGAGGTGTCGTCGGCAGAAAGTGCAGTAGTCCATGGCGACCGCAGAGTATGGCTTCCTCGATAACGATGACATCCGCGTCTTGTGAGGATTCCGTGTCGGACAGCGTGGCGGGCAGACGGATGCTGGCAGAACGGGCCAATTCCCCGGCTCCGGCTCGTCCTCCCGCCGTTCACGCCGACCACCGAACACCAGGCAGCAGTCCCGGCGCGGTCCCGGGACGGGACGGATGACCCCGGTGACGTCCGGGCCCCGCACACGCTGCGCCAGGCCGGTGCTCCCGGCCCGCGCACCCGTCACCTCCCGGCCCCGCGCCCGTCATCCGTCACCCGTCCTTCACGTACCGGACGGGGGCCGGGAGCCCGCCGTCAGCCGCCGGCCAACCGACGCCCGCCCGAACCCGCCTCACAGCTCCTGCAACTCGCCCCGCAACCGCTGGGCCCGCAGGACGAGTTCCAGCTCGAAGCGACGGTCCGGGTCGTCCACGTCCGGCCCCCACAGTTCGCGGATCTGCCGGAGCCGGTAGCGCACCGTCTGGGGGTGCACGCCCAGACGTGCCGCGACCTCCGGGGCGCCACCGCGCGTCTCCAGCCAGGCCAGCAGTGTCTCGGCCAGCCGTCGCGCGTGGGCGGGCCCGCACGCGGCGAGCGGCGCGAGCCGGCGGCGCGCCAGGTCCTCGACCAGTTCTTCCGGCGGCAGCAGCACGAGTGCTTCGGTGTGCTCGGTGCAGTGCATGACCTGACCGGAGGGCAGCAGCCCGCGTTCCATCAGCCGTACCGCCGTCTCCGCCCAGTGCAGCGACTTGACCGCCTCGGTGAGCGGAACCGGCGGTCCGATCGCGCCCGACCATCCCGCCATGGCACGCCGCAGGAGTTCGGGCCGCCCGGCCGCGTCCGGTTCGGGCACCACCATCCGCGGCTGCTCCGACTCCATGTCCAGGAGGACGTCATGGCCGACGGCCGGGGCGACCGCCTCGCGCGCGGGGCGCAGCAGCACGGCCACCGCGACCTGCGAGGGCAGCTGCCAGCCGATCCCGGCGGCGTGTACCGCGAGTGCGTCGGCCGGATCGGCACGGTGCTCGGTGAGCAGCACCTCCATGAGCTTGCGCTGAAGCCGCAGCCGCTCCCCGGCCCGCCGGGCGACGGCCTCGGCGTACCCGCGTACGGACTGGGCCACCAGCCCGTCCAGGTAGTCGAATCCGACCTCCACCAGCTCGTACATCGCAGGTGTCGGGATGCCGACCTTCTGCCCGATCTCTGCGAGTCTGCGCCAGGCGAGCCGTACGCCGAGCCGGTAGATCGCCTGGAGCGAGTCGAGGCTGCGGCCCTGGAGGACCTCGCCGCGTCCGAAGTCCTGGAAGACCTCCGGGTGGACGCTCGGGCCCCCGGTCCCGCTGGTCAGATGCTCGACGAAGTGCTGGAGCGCGCGGCGGATGCCGATCAGCGCGATCGGTTCGCCCGACTCGTCGAGGACCACCGGCAGGCCGGGGAACTCGCGGCGGATCTCGTGCAGGATGTCCTGGGCCAGGCCGGGGAGTTCGGCGGTGGCGAGGACGGCGAACTGCCGCACCTGTACGCGCGGGACGTCCTGCCAGACGGAGCGCCCGGCCACCTCTCACTGCCCCGGCTGCCGTGACAGCTGCGGCGAGGAGGGGTCCGAGGACTGCGACGGGGCTTCCGACGGCGGAGGCGGTCCGTCCGGGAAGGAGACCAGCGGCACGTTGGGCTGCTCGGGCGTGGCATGGAGTGCGGCGACGATCCCGAAGGCCGTGGCGACGGCGAGCGCGGCGGAGACCACGCAGGTCAGGGCGGCAGCGAGCAGTCTGTGCATGGGTTCGCGAAGCCTCTCTGTCCGATGAGGAGTTGAGGGTTGCACCCAGCAGCGCGCACCGGCCCGGTCCGGTAGTCGCCCAGTGTGGGAGCCCATTGACACTCCGTCAAGCGCGCCTTACGGTTCCCGGCCCATAGCCCCCCGTCCACCGGTAGCGAACGGAGTGCCCGGTATGCGCCGCCGTTCAGCCCGCACCTCGTCAGCCCACCCCTCCGCCGACGACACCCTCGCCGACCTCACCTCCCCCGGCCCGGCCTCCTCGGGCCGCGTCCCCTCCGGCCGCCCGGCTCCGCTTCCCCTGGCCCTTCTGGGGGTCGGCGTCTTTCTGCTCGTCCTCACCCCGCTGCTCGACTCCTACGTCGCACCGCGCGCCAAACGCACGCCCGTCGACGTGAACGTGACCACCGTCCTGACCGGTCAGGGGAGTTACTTCGACGCCGAAGCCCTGAAGGTCCGCCACGACCAGCGCCTCACCGTCACCCGCCGGGTGCTCGGCGACGTCTCCGACAGCGAGCGCGGCGGTGTCGCCGTGTGGGACGTGTCCCAGACCATCGACACCCCGCGGACGCTGCCGCTGAAGGACCCGCGCAAGTCGCTGCAGTGGACCACCGAACGCTGGGTCACCGACCGCCGCACCAACCGTCCCGTGCACTGCTGCGAGGAGACGCCCGCCTTCCAGGGCGACGCGTACCTGAAGTTCCCCTTCGATGTCGGGAAACGTGGATATCGCTGGTGGGACAACACGTTGGGCGCCACGGTGCCCCTCCGCTTCGCGGGTACGGCGAGGGTCGGGGGCCACGAGGGCTACCGCTACACCGGGACCGTGGAACCCGCGAAGACCGGGACCAGGCAGGTGCCGGGCCGGGTGGTGGACCGGCCGGGACAGAGCCAGGTCCTGGCCGAGGAGTGGTACTCCAACGACGGGATCGAGATGGTCGTGGACCGCCGTACGGGCCGGATCATCAACGCCGTCATCGCCCCCAAGAAGACGTTGCGCGCCCCCGGCGCCGAACGGGACGCGGTCACCCTGCTGCAGAGCGACCGGCTGGAGTTCACGCCGGCGACGCAGCGCGAGCAGGTGGACCTCGCCTCCGAGGACAGCGGGCTGCTGCGACTCGTCGACGACACGCTGCCGCCCGCCTGTGCCGCGGCCGGCGCCGTACTGGCCGTCTTCGGTGGGGTGCTGGTGGCCCGCGGACGCTCGCGGCGCACCACGCGTCTGCCCGCTCCACCGCCCTCCGTGCCCACGTCCGTGTCCGGCTGACCCGCGGCTCCTCGCCGCCCGACGCACCGCTCCCCCGGCCCCGTGGCACCGCCCCGGGGCCGGGGGGCCGGGTCCTGGCCCATCACGCGCCGATCCGCTTTCCCCCGATGCTGAGCAATGTGATGACTCGTCAGCCCGGAAGGGTCCGCAACTTGTCATCCGGGTGAGTAGCCGATCCGAACACACCGGCGAAAACTGTCCATCCCACGCGCAATCCGCCTCCCGTGGTCCCCCGGAATGCCCCAGCTCACGGGCGGCCGACCACCCACCCCGGTGCCAACTCCCCACGCAGCGTCCGCACCCTGAGACGAGTTGGAGCGCTCATGCCCCAGCACGTTCCGCCCCTGGCCGGACCCGTCCCCGTCCCGGCCGCTCCCCCGCCGCCCGCGGTTCCCCGGCTTCCCGTCACCGCCCCCATCATCGTCCCGTCCACCACCGTCCCTGCCGCGACCGTCCCCGTACGGCACGGCCCGCCCGCGTTCCCCCGCCGGATCGTCTTCCTCGCCCGCCGCGACCTGGGCAACCCCGCGGCGGGCGGCTCCGAACTCCTCGTCGACCGCATCGCCGACGGCCTCACCGCGGACGGACACCAGGTCACGCTGGTGTGCGGCGGACCGGCCGCGTACCGCGACTACCGCGTGGTGTCAGCGGGTGGCGACGCGGGCCACTTCCTGCGCGCCAGACGGGCGTTGGCCCGCCAGGTCGGCCCCTGCGACCTGCTCGTCGAGGTGTGCAACGGGATGCCGTACCTCGCTCCGCTGTGGCACCGCGGACCCACGCTGTGCCTCGTCAACCACGTCCACACCGACCTGTGGCCGATGCGCTACCCGCGACCGGCGGCCCGTATCGGCCGCAGGCTGGAGCACTGGGCGCTGGCCGGTGCGCACCGCGGCAACCTCATGGTCGCCGTGTCCGGCTCGACCGCCGCCGCCCTGCGCGCCATCGGCGTCCCGAGCGAACGGATCAGAGTCGTCCACAACGGCGTCGAGGAGCCGGGCCCGCTGCTGCCCAAGGCACCCGGGCCGCTGTTCCTGGCCATGGGACGGCTCGTCGAGTACAAGCGCATCGACCTGCTGCTACGGCTCTGGGAGCGGGTCCGCCCGGTCACCGGAGGGCGGCTCGTCGTCGTCGGAGAGGGTCCCGAGCGGCAGCGGCTGGAAGCGATGGCCGGACCGGATGTCGTCTTCACGGGCCACGTCTCCGAGGCGGCCAAGCACCGGCTGCTGTGCGAGGCGTGGCTGCTGCTGCACCCGTCGCTGGTCGAGGGGTGGGGTCTGGTGGTCACCGAGGCCGCCGCCCGCGCCACCCCCTCCCTCGGCTTCGACATCCCTGGCCTGAGGGATTCGGTGGAGGACGGCGTGACGGGTCTCCTGGCGCGCGGCGAGAGCTCGTTCGCCGCCGCCTGGTGCGCGCTCGCTCTCAGCGCCGGGCGGCGCGAGGCACTGGGGCGGGCCGCGGCGGAGCGAGCGGCACGGTACCGCTGGAGCCGTACGGTCCGCCTCTTCCGCGACGTCGCCGCCGAGGCGTACGCGTCGGCAGGCGCTGGAGCCGCACCCGCCGGAGCGTGAGCCGATGTGTGCCGAGCCCGCCTTCAAGGACCCTTCCCTGCGCAGATCCCTGGCCCTCTTCCGGGCCTTCCTCTCCGAACAGGAGGATCCCGAGCGGTGTTACGGGCTGCTGGCGCGCGACGCCGTGGCCCAGGTCGCCCGGTACGCGCCCCTGGACGGCAGCGTCGTCGCCGATGTCGGCGGCGGCAGCGGCTACTTCACCGAGGAGTTCCGCCGGCAGGGCGCCCACTGCTACCTGTTCGAGCCGTCGCCGGCCGAACTCGCCGCGCGCGGGCGGCTCCCGGAGGGTGCGGTGGTCGCGGACGGCTATCTGCTGCCGCTGGCCGACGGGACGGCGGACGTCTGCTTCTCGTCCAACGTCCTGGAGCACGTGGCGGACCCGCAGACCTTCCTCAGCGAGATGGTGCGGGTGACCCGCCCGGGCGGGATCGTCTACGTCTCCTTCACCAACTGGCTCTCCCCCTGGGGCGGTCACGAGACCGCCCCGTGGCACTACCTGGGCGCCGAGCGCGCCCGCGAGCGCTACCGCCGGCGTACCGGCCGCCCCGCCAAGCACACCGTCGGCGAGAACCTCTTCCCGGTCCACATCGGCCCGGTCCTGCGGCATGTGCGCGGCCGTGAGGACGTGAGCGTGCTGGCGGCGCGCTCACGCTACTGGCCGTTCCTGACGGGCCTCGTCCCCCGGATCCCGGGGCTGCGCGAGGTCGCCACCTGGAATCTCCTCCTCATCCTCCGGAGGTCTCCGTGAGCAGCACCGTGCAGGCTCCTCCGCAGGCGCCCGCGCCCTCCCCCGCACCGCCTCCCGCGCCCGCACGCCCCTGTGGCCGCGGCTGGTTGGCCGGGTTCTGGGTGCTGGTCCTGGTCGCCTTCGGCTCGGTCTCCCCGGGGAGGATGACCTTCGAGACCAAGCTCGGCGTCGCCCTGGACCCGCTGAGGTTCCTCGGCGACCTCGGGACGCTCTGGCACGACCGGGCGGGCTTCGGCGTGATCGCCGACCAGTACATCGGCTACGCCTTCCCGTCCCTGCCGTACTACGCGCTGACGGACCTCGCCCGCGTCCCGGTGTGGATCGCCGAACGGCTGTGGCTGTCCCTCGTCGTGACCGCCGCCTTCTGGGGCGCCCTGCGCCTGGCCGAGCGGCTCCGCGTCGGAGCGCCCGGCACACGCCTGCTCGGGGCCGCCGCCTACGCGCTGTGGCCCACGTTCACGATCGTCGTCGGCTCGACCTCCGCCGCCGCCCTGCCCGGCGCGATGCTGCCGTGGGTGCTGCTGCCGCTGACCCGGGCGGATCTCGCGCCGCGGATCGCGGCGGCCCGCTCCGCCCTGCTGATCCCGTTCATGGGCGGGGTCAACGCGGCCTCGACGCTCGCCTCCCTGCTGCCCGTCGGCCTCTATCTGCTCTCCCGTCCGCGCGGGCCGCGCCGGCGGGCACTGCTGGCCTGGTGGGTTCCCGGCACGGTGCTCGCGACACTCTGGTGGGTGGTGCCGCTGCTGCTGCTCGGCGCGTACGGCGAGGACTTCATGCCGTACATCGAGCAGGCGGACACCACCACCGCGACGATGTCCGCGACCGAACTGCTGCGCGGTGCGGGCAACTGGGTCGCGTACCTCCACTTCGGGGAGGCGTGGCTGCCCGCCGGGTGGTCCGTGGCCACCTCGCTCGTCGTCGTCATCGGCTCGGCCTGCGCGGCCGCGCTCGGGCTGGCCGGACTGGCCCGACGCGACCTGCCGGAGCGGCGCTGGCTGGTGCTGACCGTGCTGGCCGTGGTCCTCATCGCGCTTGCCGGGTACGGGGGTTCGCTCGGCGCGCCCTTGCACGAGACCGTCCGGGACTGGCTGAACGGACCGCTCAGGCCGTTCCGCAACATCTACAAGTTCCAGCCGGGGCTCGCCCTCGCGCTCGCCCTCGGACTCGCGCACCTGAGCGGGGTCGCGGCCGTGCGGCGCGGCGCCCGTCCGGTGCGCGGCCGCCGTCTCGTCCCGGTGATCGCCACGCTGCTCGTCCTGCCGGGCCTGGCCTGGCCGTACGCGAACGGCAGCATCCTCCAGCCCGGCCCCTTCGCCGGGCTGCCCTCGTACTGGAGCAGCGCCGCCGGCTGGCTGAAGACGCATGCATCCGGGAGCCGGGCGCTGGTGGTCCCCGCGACCGCGCACGGCATCTACACATGGGGCTCGCCGATCGACCAGCCGCTCGACGTGCTCGCCCGGTCCCGGTGGGCGCAGCGCGACTACGTCCCCTTCGGTACGGCGGGTTCGCGGCGCGCCCTGGACGCGGTCGAGCAGGCGCTGACGAGCGGTGGTGAAGTCCCGGGCCTGAGCGCCTTCCTGGGCCGCGCCGGGCTCCATGAAGTGGTGGTGCGCAACGACCTCGACCCGGACCAGATCGGCTACGTGCCGCCGCAGACGGTGAGGCGGACCCTGGAGTCGTCCGGCTACCGCAAGGTCGCGGGGTTCGGTCCGCTGATCACTGCGGGCCGGATCCCCGACGACACCCCGGTGCAGGTCCAGGGGCTCTTCCCGCGGCTCCGGGCCGTCGAGATCTACCGCCCCGAGCGGGGTGCGGACCGGCCGGGACGGGTCTCGCTGGCACCGGCCGCCACGACGGCCGTCGTCAGTGGCGGCCCCGAAGCGCTGCTGCGGCTCTCCGCGGATCCGGCGATGCGGGGCCGGCCGGCCGTGCTGGCCGGTGACAGCCACCCGGGCCTCGGCACCCCGCCCCTGCGAGCCGTGGGTGACGGGCTGCGCCGCGCGGACACCCGGTTCGGGCTGGTGAACTCGGGCACCTCCTACACCTATACGGAGTCCGAGCGGAACCATTCCGGCAGCCTGCAGGACCCGGGCCGTGAGCCGCGGCAGATCCTGCCCACGCGCGGCACCGTGCACCAGACGACGGCCGTGCTGCGCGGTGCCGCGTCGGTGACCGCGTCCAGCAGCGGCAACTGGCTGTTCCATCTCCCGCAGTACGACCCGGTGAACGCGTTCGACGGCGACCCCGGCACGGCGTGGGCGGAGGGCAGTCCGGGCGAACCTGTGGGCCAGTGGCTCCGTATCGGTTTCTCCTCCCCCGTGGAGGTCCCCGCCTCCATCGAGGTGACACCGCTGCCGGGGAACGGCCTGCGGGCCGCGCCCACGCTCGTCCGCGTGGAGACCGACCGGGGCCGTGCGGACAGCCCGCTGCAGCCCAGCGGCGCACGGCAGAGCGTCAAGGCGCCTGCGGGGAAGGCGACATGGCTGAGGATCCGGATCCTGGAGGCGCAGGAGGCCAGGCCCGGTCTGTCCGGGGCGGGCTTCTCCGAGGTGTCGGTCCCGCGGGTCCAGGTGACCCGGCTGCTGGCGCTGCCGCGCGACGCGGAGGGCGCGGGCGGGGGCGGCGGAGCGGCGGGGGCGACGGTGTACTCGCTGCACCGGGGCGGCGATCCCGGCGGGCTGTCCCCGGCGTCGGCCGAAGCGGGTCTGCACCGCCAGTTCCGTACGGGCTCCGGCGGGGAGTACCGGATCCACGCGCGGGCGCTGCCCGTCCCGGGTGACGCGCTGGACCGGCTGCTGGACCGTGTCGCGCCCGGCTCCCGCGACCGGCTCACCGCCACAGCGGACTCGACGAGCCGGGCCGGGCTGTCGCTGAGCCCGCGGAACCTGGTGGACCGCGATCTGACGACGGCGTGGATCGCCGGGGACCGTCCGGTCGTCCATCTGCGGTGGCCGGGCAAGAAGAAGATCTCCGAGATCGTGTTCGCCGCGGCGGGCGGTGTGTCCGCGCAGCCGCAGGAGGTGCTGATCAGCTCGCCCCACGGCGCCGCCATGGCGGGCGTCGACAGATACGGCCGGGCCCGTTTCGACCCCATCAGGACCGACCGCCTGGACATCACCATCAGCCGCACCGCGCCGCTGACCCTCCACAACCCGCTCGCCGACGGCCAGTTGCAGCTTCCCGTGGGACTGAGCGAGGTGTACGTCCCGGCGCTCGACGACCTGCGCGTGCCCGCCCCCGATCCGGACGAGACCTTCTCCCTGCCCTGCGGGGACGGCCCGCCGCTGGCCGTGGACGGCACGCTGCACGCGACCAGGGCGTCGGGTTCCGTACGGGATCTGACGGAACGCCGTCCGGTCGAGGTCGAGTTGTGCGCGGGTCCCGCGAAGGACGGCGGACTCCGTCTGCGCGCGGGACGCCATGTGGTGGAGGCCGGTGACGCCGGCCCCCTCGCCCTCACGGACGTCACACTGTCGACGGGCGAGATCCCGGCCGCGTCCGGGACGGCTCGGTCGGTGACCGTACGGGACTGGGGCGGCGACCGGCGCACGGTGACGGTCGGCGCGGGCGCGGCCTCGTACCTCCAGACGTACGAGAACGCCAACGCCGGCTGGAAGGCCACCCTCGACGGGAAGGAACTGACGCCGCTGCGGCTCGACGGCTGGCAGCAGGCGTGGCTGATCCCGGAAGGCAAGGGCGGCACGGTGCGCCTGCAGTACGAGCCCGCGGAGCTGTACCGGGCGGGGCTCGTCGGCGGGGCGGCGGGCGTCGTGCTGCTGGCGGGGCTGGCGTTCGTCCGCGGTCGGCGCGCTGGGGACGGGGCGGTGGACAGCGCGACGAGGACCGCGCCCGGTGTCGGGGCGCAGCGCGGGAGCGCTTCCGCTCTGTCGCCGCCGGGACCGGGCCTGTTCCTCGGCACGGTCGTCCTGACCGCCGTCGTCGCGGTCGTCGCGGGCCCGTTGGCACTGGTCGTCCCCGCCCTTGCGGTGGTTGCCCGGCTGCGGCCCGGTCTGCTGGTGCCGACGGCGCTGGTGGCGATGGCGGGCGCGGGTGTCGCGGCGGCGACGGGAGCGGGCGAACCGGTCGCTGCGGGTGAGGGCGCGTTCGGCGCCCCCGCGCAGGTGCTGGCGGTCGTGGCGCTCGCCGCGGCGCTGGTGACGGCGGACCGCCCGAGCTTGGCACGGGCACGTGGCGGGTCCGGTGACGGGCCTGGGGACGACGGGCCCGGCGAGGGCACGGACGACGGGCCGGGGAACGAGGGGCCGGGGGACGACGGGCCGCCCACGAAGCGGCTGCCGCGAACGGACGGGGACGGGGCCGACTCGCCGGTCCGGTCCGGGCGTTCGCGGAGCCGGTCGGCACCGCCGAAGCATCCGGCGGGGCCGGTTCTCCTGGCGCGCGGGCCGGGCAGCTCCCCGGACGGGCCGGGGTCCGGCAGGGAACCGGGGGCGAGCGGACTCAGGTTCCGGCTCCGCCCGCCCGATGAGGCACCGCCTGCGCCGGAGCGCGCCCTTCCGCCGGGCAGCCGCCCGGATCACGCCCCCCTGCCGCGGCGTCGGCCGGGCGCCTCGGCCCCGGGCGCGCCGGGATCCGGGGACCACCGCCAGGACGGCGAGGACCGCGGGAACGACGGAGGAGGGCCCGCATGACCGTGACCCGGGCCGGGACCGGTACCGCCGACCCCGTTGTCCCGCCCCTCCGTCGGAGCCAGGCGAAGGGCCCGGCCGGGCAGCGGGAGGACGCCGCATGACCACCGTCCCCCGGTCCTCCAAGCGCGACCGGCCCGGTACGCGGACCGGGCCGCGGATTCCGTTCGGCACGGTCGACGAGATCTCGCGCCACTGCGCCGAGGACGAGGAGCCCGAGACCGTCTACCTCGAGGTCCACCTCTCCGGACAGCCCGAACCCGGGCGGCTGCGCGCCGCGTTCACCGAAGCGCTGCTGCGGCATCCGCGGATCCTGATGCGGGAGGCCCCCGGCCGCTGGTACCGGCGGCGCTACGAGTGGGAGCTGACCGGGACGCCGGACGGCGACCCCGTGTCGTTCCCGACCCCGGGGCCCGGCGCCCTCGCCCAGGCGCGCGCCCGGGCCCTCTCCGTCTGCCCGCCGCTGACGAGTTCACCGCCCTTGAGGCTGGAGGTGATCACCCCCGGGCCGGAGAGCGACGGGCACGGCAGCGTTCTGATCGTCACCGTCAACCACACCGCCCTCGACGGACCGGCCTTCCTGAGCGTCCTGGCGACGGCCGCCGAGATCTACGGGGGCGGAGGCCCCACGCCCGCGCCCCCGCCCGTACGGCGGCCGGGTGCCGAGCCCGGCCGGGTCAGGGCTCCGGACGGCGCGGGGCGGGGCGCATGGGCCCGGCCCGCGCGGATCGCCCGCGACGCCCCCGCACGAGCCGTCGGGAACGGCGTCCTCCTCGCCGACCTCCCCGTGCCGCGCCGCCCTCCGCGTGCGGAGGGCCCGGCGCCGTACACCGTCAACGACCAACTCCTCGTCGCCACCGCGCTGATGGTGACCCGCTGGAACCGACTGCACGACCGTCCCGGCGGTCCCGTCCGCATCACCATGCCGGTGGACGACCGTCCGCGCGGCGCCGAGATGCCGATCGGCAACGGCACGCGGCTCGTCGAGGTCCCCGTCACCACGGGCGACCGGGCCGAGCTGGACCTGCTGGGCGACGAGCGGCCCGACCCGGAGGCCGTCGCCCATCTGCTGCGCAGGACGGCCCGCACCACGCGCGCCCTGAAGTCCGCCGCACGGCCGCCGCTCGGCCGGGGCGGGGCGCTGCTCACCGCGCCCGTCCTGCCGGTGGGCGTACGGGCGTCGGTGACGCGGGCGCTGCGGCGGGCAGCCGCGCCCTGGACGTCGACGACGCTGCTGAGCAACCTCGGCCGCATCCCCTATCCCCTGGACTTCGGGGACGCGGGGCGGGCCCAGGCCGTCTGGTTCGCGGCGCCCGCGCGGCTGCCCCGCGGTCTGACGCTGACGACCGCCGGAACCGCGGGCCGACTCCACGTCGGGCTGCGCTGGACGCGGCGCCTCCTGGACGACGCGGCGGCGGCAACGCTGGCGGACCTCTTCGAGCAGGCGCTCACGGCGACGGCGGCAGCAACGGACACCTGGCCCCCGGGGAGTCCCGGATGACGCCCCCGCACTCCGCAGCCCGGCCCTCGCAAGCCGCCCCCGGACTGCGGGACTTCTACGAGGACCCCGCCGTCCCCGTCGCCTCGGGCACGGAGCGGAGCCTGCGCCAGGCCCGGATCCTCGCCCGCGCGCTCGGACCCGTACGGCAAGGCGGACCGCCGCCCGCGACCGTGCTCGACGTCGGCTGCGGCGACGGATCGGCCGCGGGCACGGCCGCCCGCGTACTGTCCGGGCACCGGGTCGTGGGCGTCGACTGGTCGCAGGACGCGCTGCGCCGGGCCGCGTCCCGCATTCCGTTCGTGGTGCGCGGCGAACTGACCGACGGCGGGCTGCCGTTCGCCACGGCGTCGGCGGACGCCGTCCTCTTCAGCGAGGTGATCGAGCACCTCGTCGACCCGGACGCGGCGCTCGACGAGCTGCGCCGTGTCCTGCGTCCGGGCGGCCATCTGTTGCTCTCCACGCCCAACCTCGCCGCTTGGTACAACCGCGGACTCCTGCTCGCCGGGGTGCAGCCCGTCTTCTCCGAGGTGAGCCTGCGCCGGATCCACGGGCGCCCCGGGAGCCAGGTGGTCGGCCATCTGCGGCTGTACACGGCCCGCGCGCTGCGGGAACTGGTCGCCGCGTCCGGCTTCGAGGTCGTGGCGCTCGCCGGTGCCCCGTTCCACGGGGTGCCGCGGCCGCTGCGCCCGCTGGACCGGGCGGCCTGCCGCTGGCCGTCGGTCGCGTCGATCCTGCTGCTCCACGCGCGGCGGACTGCGGGTGCGGCGCCGTGATGTGGTGGGGGGTGGCCGCGGCGCTGATGGCCAACGTCCTCTACTCCACCGGCTTCGTCCTGGAGAAACGGGCGCTCGCCGGGCTGCCGCCGCTGAGCGCCGGGCGGCCGGCCCGGGCCGTCCGGCTGCTGATCGGCAGCCCGCTGTGGATCGGCGGCTCCCTCGCCCTCGCCCTGGGCTTCGCCGCCCAACTGGCCGTCTACCGCACGCTGCCGATCGTCGCCGCCCAGGGCCTGTTCGTCTCCGGGCTGGTGCTGCTGCTCCTGCTGTCCTCGCTCGTCCTCGGCGAACGGCCCACCGGACGCGAGCGCCGGGGCGTCGCCGTCATCACCGTCGCGCTCGCCATGGTCGTCGCCTCGCTCCACGGCAGCGCCGAGGCGGTGAGCCGCAGCGCGCCCACCGGCACCCTGCTCGCGCTCTGCGTGCCGTCTCTCGCCGCGGGGCTGTGGCTCTACGGATCGGCCGAGCGCCGCACCCGCCGCCGGCACCGGCTGCCGACGACGGGCGTGGAGTACGGGGTGGCCGTCGGCCTGCTGTACGGGGTGAGTTCACTGGCCGTCAAAGGTGTGTCCGGGCTGCTGGACCGCCAGGACATCGGCGGGGCGGCACGCGCCCTGATCACCTCCCCGTACCCGTACCTCCTGCTCGTCACCGGGGCCACCGGGCTCGTGCTGTCGCAGACCGCGCTGCAGCGCTGCAGGGCCTCGCTGATCGTGCCGGTGTGCACGACCGTCACCTGTGTGTTCACGGCAACGAGCGGCAGTTTCGCGTTCGGCGAGCCGCTGCCGCACGACCCGGTGCGGCTGGCCCTGCGGCTGGGCGGCACGGCCCTGGCCGTGACCGTGCTGCTGATGCTGCCGCGCCACGAGGCGGAGCCGCCCGGCAGCGCCGCCGCCTCGTCGTCCCCGACCGGGCGGGCCACCGGGCACAGGAGCGACACCGCGACCGAGCCGACGAACGCACAGGCCCCCGCGACCGGCCCCGCCGTCCCCCGAGGAGCGCGCCCATGACGCCCGACGACCCGCTGCTGAAGATCCTCGCCTGCCCCCTCGACAAGGGCCCGCTGATCCTGCCGGCGCCGGGCGACGCGCTCTACAACCCCCGCCTGCGACGCCGCTATCCGATCGTCGACGGCATCCCCCAGCTGCTCCCCTCCTCGGGCGAGACGGTCACGGACACCGAACACACGCGTCTGCTCGGCGACCCGCCCGCCGACTCCGGGCGGAGCGGCCCGTGACCCTCGCGGCGCGCCTCGCACCCCGCCTGCCGCCACGACTGGTGGGTGCGGGCGCCGCGCTGCTCTACCCCTGGTTCGAACCGGAGTTGCGCCGGCTCGCCGACTTCTGCCCCCGAGGCGGCACGGCGGTGGACGTCGGCGGCTGGTACGGGCCGTGGTCCCGGCGGTTGGCGCGCCGCTCCGACCGCGTCGTGACCGTCGAACCCGTACCGCACCTGGCCCGCCAACTCGCCGCCGCGGCACCCGGGAACGTCACGGTCGTCCAGGCCGCAGCCGCGGACCGTACGGGCGAGGCGACGCTGTGGCTGCCGCCCGGCGGGCGCGGCGACCGCGGGGTGTCCTCACTCGTACGCCGTGAGGTCCACGGCACTGCTCTGGAGGTGCGGTGCGCGGCCCTGGACGACCTCCTGGAAGAGCTGCGGGTGACGGACGTCGGCTTGATCAAGGTCGATGTGGACGGCGGCGAACTGGCCGTGCTCCGTGGCGCCGAGCGCGTCCTGCGGCGCGACCGGCCCGCGCTGTTCGTCGAGCTGGAGGCACGCATCCAGCCGCTCGGCCCCGTCCTGTCCCTGCTGAACGACCACGGCTACACGGGCTGGGTACTGCCGCGGAGGACATGGGTGCCGCTGTCCTCCTTCGACCTGACCGGCCACCAGTACCGGCGGGGCCATGTCGCCGAGCACGGACTGCTGCGCCGCACGCTCGCCCCGCACCGCCGTTACGTCAACTCCGTACTGTTCCTCCCGTCCGGGCACCGTCCCCGCGCGGCACCGCACCTGGCGCGGTGCCGCCGTGTCCTCCCGGCGCCGTGGTGACGGTGGAGACTGGAGGCATGACCTCCGCATCCCGTCCCGGTTCCGGCCCCTTCGGCCCGCTGGAGTTCACCCTCGTCCTGTTGCGGCGCATGGCCGACCACCAGCCGGGGCTCGCCGGGGACGCCGTGCGCGAACTCGGCGTCGGCAGGGCCGAGATGCGCGAGGCGAACCGCGTCTGGCAGGCCCGTGCGCACGGCCGCGGAGCGCGCACCGCCGTCAGCCGCTACCGCTCGGCGCTCGGCCGGCCCGAGGAGGTCCTGCCCCGGCGGATCGGTGACCTCGTCTGCGAGGCGCTCCGCTGGCGGCTGCCGCTGTGGCCGGATCTGCGTTTCGAGGTGGTCACCGGGCCCGGGGGCCAGGTGTGGAACGAGTGGCTCGTACGCGCTCCGGGCGCCCCGGGCCCGGAGCTGCGCTCGGCGGCGGACCTGCGGCCCTGGTGCTGCACGATCGACGAGGTGGCACGCGCCTTCGCCCCGGCGACGCCGAAGGAGGGCACGGCGCCCACGCGCTGGCAGCTCGTCTTCACGGCTCCCGAGGAGGAAGGATCGGAGGAACGGGTGCGCCACGTCGCCGAGTTCACGTGGGGACTGCTCCAGCGCCTCGACCCCTGAGGCGGACGTCGTGTGAGAGGGCTCGGGCGGGGCGGCCGCGACGGGACACAGGCCGCTTATGGCGCAGGAGGCCCGCGAGGCCGGGGAGGCCCGCGGGTGACACGCACAGGAGCGCGGGACGACCGGGTCCGACCCCCGACGCCCGGGCGGGACCGGACGGAACGACGGAGCGCGATCGCGCAACCGGGTGCGTCCGCCATGACCTGTCGGCGCACGCGATCGCGCAACCGGGTGCGTCCGCCATGACCTGTCGGCGCGGAGGCTCGTTGACCCGGGGTGACCAGTTCCGAGAGTGATCACCCGCTGTCCGCCGACCAGGTGCTGCAGGCTCTGGTGGGTCTCGGCGCCGAGCCCGTCGTCGACCCCGAGCTGCGCCCCGCGGGCCCGAGGCCCGAGGACCTGCCCGAGCTGCTGGGCGCGCTCCTGGCCACGGTCGAGACGGAGATCGCGGCGCGGATCCACCCGGCCGAGGACCCACCCACCGGCCTGCCCGAACTGATCGCCGGATGGAACGCGATGGTGGGCGACGACGGGCTGGGCCTGGCCGTGCTCGCCAACCGTCTGCAGCGCTCCGCCCTGGACACCCTGCAGGCGGAGAGCGCGGACGAGCCGGAGCCGTCCGCGATGGAGGCGGCCGGCAACGCCGTCGTGGCCGCAGCGAATCTGATCAGCGCCTACCTCAGCATGGGCGACGACCGCGAGGTGCGGCACAGCCTCGACGCCGCGGAGGGCTTCCTCGCCGAGGCGCTCGCCGGGCTGCACGACGCGCGCAGCGAGCTGACGGACGACGACCGGTAGCACGGCGACGTCCGGTAGCACGGCGACGTCCGGTAGCACGGCGACGGCCCGTGGCGCGGCCCTGAGCACACGAAACGACCGGCAGCACCAGACGCACCAGTTGCCCCGACTCCACCCTAATTACACCGACTCGTCACACATGCCCCCGTATCGCCACCGGCCGTTCCCCTCAGGCCCATTGACAGCTCCAGGGGTGCGTGAAACCGTTTCGCGAACTCGGCCGGACAACGTTGTCAGCTGCCGCGGCAGCACGCGAGCACAAGGGGTGGACCGATGCGACTCCGGTCAGTCTGGATCCGCGCGGTGTCGGCAGCGGTGGCGGCCGTCCTGCTCGTCACCGGGCTCCTCATCGGTGACGTCATCGGCCCGATGCGGAACGCGGCCGCCCACGCCGACAGCCCCGTCGACCTGGTGAACCCCTTCGTCGGCACCCAGAACTTCGGCAACACCTTCCCGGGCGCGAGCGCGCCCTTCGGCATGGTCCAGGTCAGTCCGGACACCGGCGGCCAGGGCGGCTACGACTACCAGCAGGACAAGATCCACGGCTTCAGCCAGACCCATCTGTCGGGGGTCGGCTGCGGTGTCTCGGGCGAGCTGCCGATCATGCCCACCACCGGCCCCGTCCGCAGCGTGGATCCCGACGACTACCGCTCGGCGTACTCCCACGCCGACGAGGAGGCCGAGCCCGGCTACTACCGCGTGGGGCTCAAGACCTACGGCATCGACGCCGAGCTGACCGCCACCCCGCGCACCGGCTGGCAGCGCTACGCGTTCCCGGCCGTCGGGTCGGCCAACGTCATGTTCAACACCGGCAAGGCCAACCAGGACGTGTTCGACTCCGAGGTGCGCGTCGTCGGCGACCGCACCGTCGAAGGCCGCGTCCGCGCGGGCAAGTTCTGCTCCGGCGACGACCGGCACACCGTGTACTTCACGGCCACCTTCGACCGTCCCTTCAAGGCCCACGGCACCTGGCGCGGCACCAAGCCCGAGCCCGGGAGCCGGCACGCGGAGGGCGAGGGGAGCAACGGCGCCTGGGTGTCGTTCGACGCGATATCCGACCGGGACGTCGTGGTGAAGACCGGCCTGTCGTACACCGGCATCGAGGGCGCCCGGAAGAACCTCCGGGCCGAGACGAAGGACTCCTACGACTTCGACGCCACGCGCGAGGCGCTCCGCGACACCTGGGCGAAGCAGCTCGACTCGGTGCGGATCGGCGGGGGTCCGCAGGAGCGGCGGAAGGCGTTCTACACCGCGCTCTACCACGCCCAGTTGCACCCGAACCTCGCCGGTGACGTGGACGGCCGCTACCGCGGCTTCGACGACGACGTCCACACCGCGTCCGGCTTCACGCCGTACCAGAACCTCTCCCTGTGGGACACCTATCGCCCGCAGAACCAGCTCCTGCAACTCCTCACGCCCAAGGTCGCCCGCGACGTCGCGCTGTCCGTCCTCGCCATCGGCCGGGACGGCGGCTGGCTGCCGCGCTGGGCGCTCGCCAACAGCGAGACCAACATCATGACCGGCGACCCGGTGACCCCCTTCCTCGTCGAGGCGTGGTCGAAGGGGCTCCTGAAGGGTCACGAGGACGAGGCGTACGCGATGCTGCGGAAGAACGCGACCAGTACGCCGCCCGCGGACTCGCCCTTCAACGGCCGCTCGGGCGTGGACCATTACGAGCAGCGCGGCTACCTCCCCTCCGGTCTGGAGATCGGCAAGGAGTGCGCCGACAAGGGCGGCGACAACGACTGCGACCACCCGGCATCGGCCACCCTGGAGTACGCGGCCGCCGACGCCTCGCTCGCCCTCATGGCGCGCGGACTCGGGCACGAGGCGGACGCGCGGATGTTCGCGGGCCGCGGCCAGTGGTACCGGAACCTGTGGGACTCCTCGACCGGCCACTTCCGACCGCGCACCGCCGACGGGACCTGGGTGACGCCGTACGACCCGGTCGCCGCGGGGCACCAGTTCCACGAGGGCGGCGCGTACCAGTACCAGTGGCTCGTGCCGCAGGACCCGGCCGGGCTCGTGTCGCTGATGGGCGGCAGGAAGGCGGCCGAGAAGCGGCTCGACGCGTTCTTCGCCCACGACAAGCTGCTCGAGGACCCGGCGGGCACGGCGCGCGAGGAGTGGATCTCCAAGCCGTACGACTACTACAGCAAGCCGACGTACAACCCGAACAACGAGCCGGATCTGCTCGCCCCGTACGTCTACCACTGGGCCGGTGCGCCGGCGAAGACGGCGGACGTGGTGCGGGCGGCGATGACGCTGTTCACCGACGGCCCGGACGGCATGACCGGCAACGACGACCTGGGCACCATGTCGGCCTGGTACGTCTTCTCCTCACTCGGCCTCTATCCGACGATGAACGGCGGTGACTTCCTCGCCCTGTCCAGCCCGCAGTTCCCGTCGGCGACGGTGCGCATCGGGCGCTACGGCGACGACCAGGGCGGGACTCTGAGGATCAAGGCACCCGGGGCGAGCGACTCCCAGCGGTACATCCGGAAGGCGACGCTGGACGGAAGGAACGTCACCACCTCCTGGCTGGGCTGGCGTTCACTCGCGCACGGCGGCTCCCTGGACCACACGCTCGGCGAGAAGCCGTCCTCGTGGGGCACCGCACCGGGCGCCGAACCCCCGTCCGTGGGCCGGGCCCCGGCCGACCCCCGCCGCCATGTGGACGCCTCGCTGCGCACGTCCGCCGACGCCGTCCCGCAGGGGAACACGGCCCGAACGGCCCGTCTGACGCTGGACGTTGCGGCCCAGGCGCCGGACCGGCTGCGCGTCTCGGTGTCGCCGAAGGCGCCGCCGGGCTGGAAGGTGACGGCCGCTCCGTCCTCGCCGATGGAGATCCGGTCCGGGCACGAGCCGGTGCAGAAGACGGTGGAGCTGGCGGTCACCGTCCCGGCCTCCACCCCCGTCGGCTCGTACCCCGTCCGCATCGACGTGACGGCGGAAGGCGCCGGCACCGTGACCCGGAACGCCGCGGTCGACGTGCGTCCGCCCGCGGCCTGCGCGGGGACCGCGGGCGCGAGTTGCGCGGTCGCCCTCGGCCCCGACCGCAACCACGACGGCTCGGCGACCTCGGGGCGCCCGGACGAGGGCGACTTCGACGGCCGGGGCTTCGCCTACGACGGAGAGCTGCTGCCGGAGGCCGGACCGGTCGTCTGGGACGGAAGTCTGTACGACGCCCCCGAATCCACCGGCAGCGCACCGGACTTCGTCGAGGCACGAGGCCAGACGTTGCTGCTGCCCGCACGCCGCCCCGGCTCGCTCCGCCTCGTCGCCGCCGCGCACAACGGCCCGGTGACGACCCGTCTGACGGTGCGCTACGAGGACGGCGGCCGCGCCGAGGTGCCGGTCACCGTCGGCGACTGGGCGGGCAAGGCACCCGACGGCAGTTCCGTCGCGCTGGAGATGCCGCACCGGATCAAGGCCGGCCAGGGCACCGACGCAAAGGCGGTCCGGCTGTTCGCGGACACCGCCGCACTGGACCGTTCCAGGACGGTCCGCTCGGTCGCCCTGCCCGACGACCCCCGGATCGGGATCTACGCGATCACCCTGACGTGAGCGGGCGGACGCGGAGGCTACGGGCGGGGCTTCCTGAAACCGCCGTACGCCATCGCGCCCGGCCCCGGCTGCCGTAGCGTTCAGGGCATGCAGGAGACGCTCCGGGGAGCACGGGTGACCTTGCGGCCGGCGAGCCGCGCCGACGTCTCCGTCCTCGCCCGCATCCGCAGCACACCCGAGGTCCACCGGCGCTGGGGCGGCGGGGAGGATCTGGAGGCCGCCGTCGCCGAGGACCTGCGCGACCCGGACACCACGACGTACGCGGTCCTGTCCGCGGGCCGCGTGATCGGCGCCATCCAGTGGGGCGAGGAGACCGACCCGGACTACCGCCACGCGAGCATCGACCTCTACCTCGACCCGGCCGTGCACGGACGCGGTCTGGGCACGGACGCGGTCCGTACGCTCGCCCGCCACCTGTTCGCCGACCGCGGCCACCACCGCATCGTCATCGACCCGGCGGCCGACAACACCGCCGCGATCCGCAGCTACGGCAAGGCGGGCTTCCGTCCGGTCGGCGTGATGCGCCGGTACGAGCGAGGGCCGGACGGGACCTGGCACGACGGCCTGCTGATGGATCTGCTCGCGGGCGAACTCGACGAGGGCTGACGCGCTGCCCATCCGGCGCTCAGGCGCGGCCGCTCTCGGGTACCGCCGGCGCCCAGGCGCGGCCGTGCGCCTGCTGCGGGCCGCGGGAGCCGACATGCCGCCCGCCTGTCCCCGGCCTACGCTCGGTGCATGTCCGGCCACACCACGAGCGGGAGCAGCGTATGAACCACGCAGATCTTCCTGCGCCGGCCGAGGGCCTGGTGCTCACGCACTTCATCACCGTCCGCGACGTGCCGCGCTCACGGGCCTTCTACGCCGAGGTGCTGGGCGGCACGGTGGTTCTGGAGGAGAACCCCTGCATCGTCAAGGTCGCCAACGGCTGGATCATCATGAACCCCGGCGGCGGGCCCACCGACGACAAGCCCGACGTCGTACTGCGCCCCCCGGAGGACCCCGCCACCGTCTCCAGCTTCCTCAACGTGCGGGTGGCGGACATCCAGGGCTTCTACGACGCCGCGCGCGCGAAGGGCGCCGAGTTCCTGACCCCGCCCCTCGACCGCCGTGCCGAGCTGCGCTGCTACATGCGCGACCCGGACGGCTACCTGATCGAGGTGGGCCAGGCGACGGGCATGCTCGAAGGCATCTACGCCCGCACCGACTGAACGCCCGAGGCGGGCAGCGGGCGGGGCCCGCCCCGGAGACGATCAGAGGCGCGAATCCGAGAGGTGCTGGTCCGTGACCCCGCCGGGGCAGGCGAACCGGGCGACG
The DNA here is from genome assembly GCF_040643575.1 of Streptomyces sp. NPDC047108. Lineage (NCBI taxonomy): Bacteria > Bacillati > Actinomycetota > Actinomycetes > Kitasatosporales > Streptomycetaceae > Streptomyces > Streptomyces sp. NPDC047108. The sequence goes on along the minus strand of NZ_JBEYUP010000003.1, from coordinate 585,634 downwards.
TCCCAGCCCGCGCGCCCGGCCCCGGCCTGGTAGGCGCTCTCGTAGAAGCCGAGCACGGCGGCGCGGGGATCGCTCTCCGCGCGGGCCGCGTCGTACCGCAGTACCGCCAGATGGCTGTCCTTGCGGGCCGCCCACTGCGCGGCCGGGGGCGTGAGCGGCTCCTCGGCCAGGCCCGGGGGCTCGGGGGCGGTGTAGGAGTAGAAGGCGGGCTCGGGAAAGGTGTCCTCCCCGAACCAGAAGCCGAAGCTGATCACTTCCCGTGAGTACGCCTCGCGCGTCACCGGGTCGGCGTCCGTCGGCTGATCGACGTGGGCGTCGGAGAAGCGGGTGTGGGCGAGGTCGAAGGTGTGCCAGAAGTGGTGGACCGGGCTGACCTTCCCCGAGAAGCGCGCCGCGAACTCCTCCAGGACCGCGGCCACCTGACTGAGCACCTGCCAGTAGCGGATGGCCCAGGCGGGGTCGTACGCCGCGTGCTCGGTGTCCTCGGCGAACGGCCGCCCGGTGTCGGGCAGATCGAAGGGCCGCGGGTGCTCAAGGGTCACCCGCACGTCCAGATCGGACAGCGCGGCCAGGGTGCTCTCGTGGAAGGAGGCCACGGACCGGCCGTACAGCGGGAAGGAGACGGCCCTGCCGTCCAGGGTGCTGACGATCAGCTGGTGGTCGACGAAGTCGAAGTCGATCGTGAAGAGCGGATTGCCGTCGGCCTGGCCCATCGGGCGGGTGGTGATGCCCCGTCCGGTCAGATGGAACGGAACGTTCCACCAGTGGTTGCGCCGCACGCTCGCGGCGAGGCGGATCTTGCCGATGACCTGCGCGTAGCGGTGCAGCGTCTCCTTGGTGTCCCGCCACTGGTCGTACGGGATCTCCGGGAACAGCTCCATGGCGTTCCCCTTCCTGCCCGTCCCTCCTGCGTCCCGGACCCTTCCATCATGACCGTCCGGGCGCGGGGCGGCACGTCGCGGAGTCCGGGCCGCCCATCGGCGTGGCCGCCCGGACTCCGCGGGACCGGGGGCTCAGATCCGCGACACGACGGCGGCGGTCCCGTAGGCGCACACCTCGGTGCCGACGCCGAGGGCTTCCTCGACGTCGAAGCGGAAACCGAGCACGGCATTGGCGCCGCGAGCACGTGCCTGCTCGATGAGGCGGTCCATCGCCTCGTTGCGGGACTGCACCAGTGTCTTGGTCAGACCGCGCAACTCACCGCCGACGAACGACTTCAGACTGGCACCGAGCTGGGCACCGGCATGCCGCGAACGCACCGTCAGGCCGAACACCTCGCCCACCACGGCGTCGACGCGGTGGCCCGGAAGGTCGTTGGTCGTGACGACGAGGACGTCGCTCGAGGGCTGGCCGCCACCGAATTCGTCGAGGCCCATGGCTGTTTCACTCCTAGAAGAACGATGGGGGTGTCACGGCACCCAGCGCGGCTGCTCGACGCGACCAGCGTGAAGTGCCCTGCGGTGGAGGGACCGTGAACAAGAACGGGAGTAAGTTACCGGCGGTATGAGGTAGTGAACCTGAGTACGTGTTGCTCAAACACATCTCCGACATGACGCTTTTGGACAGCACCGGAGGCCCTTTCAGCCGCTCCGCGACGCCGCCCGGCCCCAACTCCCCCCGCATCACGCACGGTCCGGCCACGAACGCACCCGCGCGCCCAGTCCCCGTCCGGCGTGGCTCATTCACCACTGCTCCCGCCAAACATGCGCTCTCGGTATCAGCCGGTCCGGGGCGGTTGGGGCGTGGCGTCGGCGCGTCCGGTGAGGACGTCGCGGACGGTCACGTCTTCGAGTTGGGCGGTGATGGCGTCGGCGATTGTTCGATCGAGTGCGGTGAGCGCGTTCTGGACGGTGCGGCCGGTGGCACACGCGGGGTCGGGTCCGTGCAGTCCCAGTACGGGGTCGGCGCCCTGGAGGAGGCGCCATATCTCGGCGAGCGTGATGTCCCGTGCGTCGGTGGCAAGTTCCCAGCCTCCGTGGACGCCGGGGCGTGACCGTACGAGTCCGGCGTTGCGCAGCGGGCCGAGCACCCGGCGCACATGGACCGCGTTGACCTTGGTGCTTTCGGAAAGTTCTCCCGAGCTCACGGGGCGGCCTGCGGCGCCCGCGAGATAGGTCAGCACGTGCACGGCGACGGCGAACTGGGTGTTGGTCGACCGGGCCATGGCTCCATCTTGCCATTTCGTAACCGTCATGGCTACAGTCAAATTCGTAATCACGATAGCTACAGATTGGATCGACGATGACGATCGCCATCACCGGAGCCTCCGGGCCCCTGGGACGCGCCGCCACTCGCTTCGCACTGCAGGCCGTCGATCCGCGGGAGATCGTGCTCGCGACTCGGCGTCCGGAGACGCTTGCCGACCTTGCCGACCGCGGCGCCGACGTCCGGCGGGTCGACTTCGGTGATCCGCTCACCCTCGCCACCGCGTTCAAGGGCGTGGACCGGCTCCTGCTCATATCGACCGATGCGGTCGGTGCGCGTCTCGAACAGCAGCGCGCGGCTGTGCGGGCCGCGGCTGACGCGGGCGTCCGGCACATCGTGTACACCTCCGTGCCGGAACCGGTGCCGGGGAACCCCGCGCGGGTGGTCGCCGACCATGCCGGCACGGAGCAGGCGCTGCGCGACAGCGGCCTGCGGTGGACGGTGCTGCGCAACAACCTCTACGCGCACCTGCAGGTGCCGGTCATCGAACGAGCAGTCGCCTCGGGCCGACTCGTGACCAACAGCGGCGCCGGGGCCACCGCGTATGTGACCCGGGAAGACTGCGCCGCGGCGGCGGCCGCGGTCCTGACCGGGGGCGGGCACGAGAATCTGGCATACGACGTCACCGGGCCCGAGGCGCTGAGCGGCGCCGCCCTCGCCGCCCTCGCACGCGAGATCGGCGGCCGTGACGTCGAACTCGTGAGCATCGACGACAACACGTCCACGGACGGGCTGCGGGCCGCCGGACTCCCGGAGGAGACCGCGGACCTCGTGACCTCTTTCGGCGCGGCGGCGCGCGAGGGCTATCTGGCAAACGTCAGCTCGGCGGTCGCCGACCTGACTGGACGTCAACCGATGGCTCTGGCCGATGTCGTCCGAGCGGCACTGACGTCCTGACCGCGGGACGGGCGGGGCGACGGCGGCTCGGCGGAGGCGGTGAGGTCCGGAGCCGGGCCGGCGGCATCGGCTCCGGCTCCGGACGCCACGCGCTGTCCGATCGCCCCGTTACCCCTCCCTGCTTGAACAGAGGAATTCGGAATTGGCCAAGAACAAGAAGAGAAACGGTGCCGATCCTGCGGTGGAGGACCCCGCGCGGAGTGCTTCGGTCCTGGTGATCCTTGCCCTTCTCGTCGCGCTCGGACCGCTGTCCACCGACGCGTATGTACCGGGCCTGCCCCGGCTCGCAGAGGATCTGGACAGCTCCGCGTCGAGGGTCCAGCTGACGGTGACGGCCTGCCTCGTCGGTCTGGCCGTCGGCCAGCTCGTGGCCGGCCCGATGAGCGATGCGCTCGGCAGGCGAAGACCGCTGCTGTTCGGACTCGCCGGGTACGCGGCGGCAGGCTTCTCGTGCGCCCTCGCCCCGAACGCGGAGATCCTCGTCCTCCTCCGGGGCCTGCAGGGGGCAAGCGGTGCCTTCGCTCTCGTCATCGCCTATGCGTACGTGCGTGACCTCCACACCGGGCGGGCGGCGGCACGGTACTTCTCGCTGCTGCTGCTGGTGACGGGCCTCGCGCCGATAGTCGCCCCGCTCGCGGGCGCCCAGATCCTGAGACAGTCGGGCTGGCGCGAGATCTTCGTCGCGCTCGCCGCGCTGAGTGTCGTGGTCTTCGTCGTATGCCTCATTGCGCTGCCGGAGAGCCACCCCGCGCACCGCCGTCGGCCCGGCGGTCTGCGAGCGGCCGGATCGGTGTACGGCCGGCTGCTGAGGGACCGGATTCTGATGGGGTACGCGCTCGCCAACGCGCTGGTGTTCGCGGCCATGTTCGTCTACATCTCGGGTTCCCCCTTCGTGCTCCAGCAGATCTACGGTCTGTCGCCGCAGCAGTACAGCGTCGTTTTCGCCATGAACGCCTTGGGACTCGTCGCCGCTGCCCAGGCGAACGGACGGGCCGTCCGCCGCGTCGGCGCCCGGCCGCTGCTGGGCTGCGGTGTGATCGGCTCGGCCTCCGGCAGTGTCGCCCTCCTCGTCCTCGCGCTCACCGGCGCGGGGCTGTGGCCGGTGCTCGCCGCCCTCTTCGTCGTGATCACGAGCGTGGGGCTCGTGCTGCCCAACACGCCCGCGCTGGCCCTGGAGAACCACGGCGCTCACGCCGGCGCCGCAGCGGCGCTGCTCGGCTGCGGCCAGTTCCTGTTCGGTGGCCTGGCCGCGCCCCTGGCAGGCGTGCACGGGCCCGGCGATGTGACACCCATGGCCGCGGTCATGGCCGCACTCACCGCCGCGGCGGCCGTCACCCTCGCCGTACTCGCACGTCCCCCGGCCGCGCACCGCCGCCGCCGATCCGGCGCAGGCGCCCCCGCCCTGCACGAACCGCCCAAGCCCGCCCATCACCTTCCGCGGTGACGGCGACGACCGTCGCACATCCGCAGACCCGTGTCCGAACAGTGGCGACCAGCCACATCAGGAGGCTCACCATGACCAGCCAGATCCCCACAGAAACGTTCCGCGTGCGTCGCCTGGCCTGGGCCGGCGTCGAGATCAGTCTCGGCGACACCAGCGTTCTCATCGACCCACTCGAACACGTCGAGCCGCTCGCTCCCGTCATGGGGTCACCGCGGCGGCCCGTGCCTGCCGTCGACAGCCCCTCCGGGACACACGCCCTGGTCACCCACCTGCACCCTGACCACTACGACCGGGAACTGATCGCCCGGCTCGCTCTCTCCGGCACCGTCGGCTGTCACACCCCGATCGCGCCGGAGCTCAGGGAGGCCGGCATCGACGTGATCCCGCAGGAGCTCGAACAGCCGCGCCGTGTCGGCTCCTTGACCGTGACGCCGGTCACCTCCCTGGACTGGAGGGGCGGCGACTGCGACCAGGTCGCCTGGATCGTGGCGGGCGGAGGCCGGCGGATCATCCACTGCGGTGACACCATGTGGCACGGCAACTGGTGGCAGATCGCCCGCGACCACGGCCCCTTCGATATCGCGTTCGTGCCCGTCAACGGCGTCATATGCCGCTTCGAGGGCTACGAAGCCGACGTACCCGTCACCATGACACCCGAGCAGGCAGTCGAGGCCGCCAAAGTCCTCGGCGCCTCCGCGGTCTGCGCGATGCACTACGGGCTCTTCCACAACCCGCCCGCCTACACCGAGCAGCCCGACATCGAGCGGCGCTTCCGCCGGGCCGCGGAGGCACGCGGCATCACCGCCATGATCGTGGACGACGGAGAACCTGTTCCGCTCCCGCCCGTAGGCAACTGAGTGCTGTCGTCCCTACTGTGGCTGCTCGTCGGGACGGCGCCTGCGCCACGGTCCTCTCCGACCGCTCCTCCCGCTTCCGCCGGAGGCGATCACGGGCCTTCGCCACCGACGCGGGCGCTGGGCGCCGTTGCTGGGTGCCGGTGTCTGTCGCGGCGGCGTACCCGGCCGTGGCCGCCGAGGCACTGCGCCGGCCGATCACGATCGCGGGGACGTCCCCCAGCGCATCCGGCAGTTGGGCGTTCGGCTCCGGCGCGGGGCGCCGGCGGCTGCAGGGCTTGGCCGATCGGGCCAGGTCGTGCAGGTGCTGACGCTCGGCCTCGTCCGGACGTAGGGCCCGGGCGATGCGTCCAGCACCCCTGACGAGACGTTGAGCGAATGCCCCAGTTCCAGCCAGGCGTACTACGAGGCGCTCACCCCGGCGAGCAGCGCGAGCTCCTCGGGGCGAAGGCCCGGCACGCGGCCGTGCTCCCCGTACGTGGGAGCCCCGACCTCGTCGGGCCGCAGCCGGGAGTGCCGAATCCATAGGAAGTCCCCGAGCTGTGTTTCCCGTTCATGACTCCGAGCATGGGTCGGCCCGCGCCTCACAGCCTTTCCCTGCCGGGGATAGGCACCAGCGGATCTGACTCCTCATCGCGAGCAGCGGCGAGGTGGGCCGCGCCGCTGCTCGCGCTCGTCCGGAAGGACGCCTGGAGCACCGCTGCCTGGCCGTCTGCTGCGGCTGCGGCGGGCGAGCCGTCGCCGGACTCTTGAGCAGCGGATTCGGTCCGTTGGGGCAAAGTCCTGGATCCACGCCCGCGTTGAGACGTTTCCTTAGGTCAGAAGCCTGCACAGTGGGGCGGGTGGGACTCGAACCCACGACCGACGGATTATGAGTCCGCTGCTCTAACCGGCTGAGCTACCGCCCCGTATCGGCGCGCCGCGCACACCTGTGCGCGCCGTCTGCCGCAGCATAGCTGCTCATAAGATCTGCCGCCCGTGTGGGCTGCAGTCACCTCGCTTGGATGACATCGATCACGGTGTCCGCGGTTCCCGCCCTCGCGATGTCATGAAAAAAGGCCCCGCGACCGGGGCCTTCATCGTGTGCTCCCCCGACTGGACTCGAACCAGTAACCTGCCGGTTAACAGCCGGCTGCTCTGCCAATTGAGCTACAGGGGACTGCTCCGCTCGGACCCGCCCGGATTGCTCTCCGGGGGCGTTCCCTCGCTGCGAGCAATACATTAGCGCATGCCAGGGGGTGCGCCGAAATCGGTATCCGCATCGGCACCCACCAGGCTGGGCATGCGCTCAGTAGGCATCGAGTGAAGGGTGGAAGCCATGCGGTACCGGCTCACGTTCATCTCCGGTCTCGCCGTCGGTTACGTGCTGGGAGCGCGGGCCGGGCGGGAGCGGTACGAGCAGCTCATGAAGTCCGCGCGGCAGGTCTCCCAGAACCCGGCGGTCCGCAACGCGGCGGAGGCCGCGGCGACGAACGGCCGGCGCGCCGCGTCGCGGGCCATGGAGTCGGTCGGCTCCAAGGTGGGTGACCGCCTGCCGGACGCCGTGACGGAGCGTGTGCGCTCTCTGCGCGACCAGCGGTCCCAGGAGGCCGACGACTGGGGCACCACGAACACCTAGAGCACCTCACCGGCCCGGGCCGAGCGCCCGGGCCGGGCCACGGCTCCCCCGCCTCCGCCCTTCCGTCGTGTGATCACGATCACGTCCGCCCCTCCGTCCCCGCGCTCAGCGGTTCCCGAGCGCGGCGTCCGAACGCCGCCGCATCCTCTCAACGCGGGCCCCCGCCACCCCCTCTCACGAGGCCGGACGGCATCCTGCCGCCCTCACCGGGCGTGCTCCCTGGTCGCACGGGCGGCCACCCGGCTCCCGCGACCTCGTTCCGACCCGGCCGCATCACCCCGTGTATGCGGCATCATCTGTCGGCATGGGGATAGTCGCCGGTCTGGACAGCTCTTACGGGTACACACGCATCGTCGTCTGCGACACCGACACGGGTGCCGTGCTCAGGCAGGGCTGTGCCCCGCATCCCCCCGAACCCGGACAGGCCGAGGACGAGGCCGGCGGCGCGAAGCGGACCGAGATCGATCCGCAGATGTGGCTGATGTCGCTCGGCGAGGCGGCGGCCGGCGGGGTCCTCGAAGGCGTGCAGGCCATCGGCGTCTCGGCCCAGCAGCACGGACTCGTACCGCTCGACGCCGAGGGTTCTCTCGTACGGCCCGCCCTGCTCGGCAACGACAAGCGCGCCCAGTCCGCCGCCGCCGATCTCATCGACGCGCTCGGCGGGCGGCCGGCGTGGGCCGAGGCCGTGGGGTCCGTGCCGACGGCCGCGCAGCCCGTCGCGAAACTGCGCTGGATGGCGCGGAACGAACCCGAGGCGGCCCAGCGCACGGCCGCCGTGCTGCAGCCGCACGACTGGCTGGTCTGGCAGCTGCTGGGCCGCCCGCCCCGTCAGACCACCGACCGCGGCGGGGCCTCGGGCACCGGCTACTGGTCGGCGGCCACCGGCGCCTACCGCCCGGACCTCGTGGAGCTGGCGCTGGGCCGTCCGGTGGCCCTGCCGGACGTCCTCGGCCCCTCCGAGCCCGCCGGGACCACACCCGAGGGGCTGCTGATCTCCGCCGGTACGGGCGAGACCATGGCCGCGTCCTTCGCGCTCGGCGTGGGCCTCGGCGACGTGGTGGTGTCGCTCGGTGCCTCGGGCTCGATCTTCGCCGTGCACCACGAGCCACTGGCGGACTCCACCGGCACCATCACCTCGTTCGCCGACGCGACCGGCATGCATCTGCCGGTCGTGCACACGCTCAACGCCGTACGCGTCCTGCGGGGCACCGCCGAGCTGCTCGGCACCGACCTCGACGGGCTGTCCGCGCTCGCGCTGAAGTCCACGCCCGGCTCGCACGGGCTGGTGCTGCTCCCCTACCTGGAGGGCGAGCGGACCCCGTACCTCCCGCACACCGCCGGGACGCTGGCGGGACTGCGGCGGGAGAGCATGAAGCCGGAGCATCTGGCGCGGGCGGCGTTCGAAGGCATGCTGTGCGGCCTGGCCGACGCGCTCGACGTGCTGCGGGGGCGCGGCGTCCAGGCGGGCGGGGAGGCCACGGGACGGGTGTTCCTCCTGGGCGGGGCGGCCGAACTGCCGGCCGTGCAGGCTCTGGCACCGGCCATCCTCGGCGGCCAGGTGATCGTTCCGCAGGCCGCCGACTACGCGGCCATCGGGGCGGCCCGCCAGGCGGCCTGGGCGCTCGGCGTGGCACAGGGCACGCTGTCGCCGCAGCAGCCACCGCTGTGGCAGGGGCCGTCGGCGCAGGTGTTCGACCCGGGTACGGGAGAGACGGCGGGCGAGCCGGGCGCGGACCTGGCGGTGGGTCACGCCGTGCGGCAGCAGTTCGCCGCGGTGCGCGAGGAGACCCACCCGGGCGCTTTCACGCGCGGCTGAAGGTGGGAAAACTCGTTTGACCTCAACCGAAGTTGAGGCGGCAGGGTGGTCCCGGCAGCGCAGTGCGCCTGCGCCGAACCGAAGAGGGATGCATGCTGATCCGACTCCTGCGGGCCCACCTGGGTCCGTACCGACGCACCATCGCCGTGCTGGTGCTCCTGCAACTCGTCCAGACGACGGCCACGCTCTACCTGCCGACGCTCAACGCCGACATCATCGACCAGGGCGTGGTGGCGGGCGACACCGGCTACATCCTGCGCTTCGGCGGGCTCATGCTCGCGATCAGCGTGGTCCAGGTCGTCGGCAACATCGGGGCCGTCTACTTCGGTGCACGCACCGCCGCCGCCCTGGGCCGTGACGTACGGGCCGCCGTCTTCGACCGGGTGCAGAGCTTCTCGGCGCGTGAGGTCGCGACGTTCGGGGCACCCTCGCTGATCACGCGCACCACCAACGACGTCCAGCAGGTCCAGATGCTGGTGGTCATGGCCTTCACGCTCATGGTCACCGCACCCATCATGTGTGTGGGCGGGATCGTGCTGGCGCTCGGTCAGGACGTGCCGCTGTCCGGGGTGCTGCTGGCGGTGGTGCCGGTCCTGGGCATCGCGGTGAGCCTGATCATCCGCAGGATGCGCCCGCTGTTCCGGACCATGCAGACCCGTATCGACACGGTCAACCGCGTGCTGCGGGAGCAGATCACCGGCAACCGCGTCATCCGGGCCTTCGTCCGCGACACCTACGAGCAGCAGCGCTTCGGCACGGCCAACCACGAGCTGACGGACGTGTCGCTGGCGACCGGACGGCTGATGGCGCTGATGTTCCCGACCGTGACCACGGTGGTGAACCTCTCCAGCGTCGCGGTGGTCTGGTTCGGCGCGCACCGGATCGCGAGCGGCGGGATGGAGATCGGCGCGCTGACCGCGTTCCTCGCCTATCTGATGCAGATCGTGATGGCGGTGATGATGGCCGCCTTCATGTTCATGATGGTGCCGCGGGCCGAGGTGTGCGCCGAGCGCATCCAGGAGGTGCTGGACACCCGGTCGAGCGTGGTGCCGCCGGCCGAGCCCGTCACCGAACTGGCCCGCCACGGCCACCTGGAGATCCGCGACGCCGACTTCCGCTACCCGGGCGCGGAGGCCCCCGTGCTGCACGGCATCTCGCTGGTCGCCCGGCCCGGCGAGACGACGGCCGTCATCGGCTCCACGGGCAGCGGCAAGTCGACGCTGCTCGGGCTCGTACCGCGGCTGTTCGACGCGACGGGCGGTGCGGTGCTCGTCGACGGAGAGGACGTACGGCGCCTGGAGCCCGCGCTCCTGGCCCGGACGGTGGGGATGGTGCCGCAGCGGCCGTACCTCTTCGCCGGCACCGTCGCCTCGAACCTGCGCTACGGGCGGCCCGGGGCGACCGACGACGAGCTGTGGCGCGCCCTGGAGGTGGCGCAGGCGAAGGACTTCGTCGAGCGGCTGGAGGGCGGGCTCGACGCGCCGGTCGCGCAGGGCGGTACGAACGTCTCCGGCGGGCAGCGGCAGCGGCTCGCGATCGCCCGCACCCTCGTGCAGCGCCCGGAGATCTACCTCTTCGACGACTCCTTCTCGGCCCTGGACTACGCGACGGACGCCGCGCTGCGCCTGGCGCTGGCCGAGGAGACGGCCCGGGCGACCGTGGTGATCGTCGCCCAGCGGGTGTCGACCATCCGCGACGCCGACCGGATCGTGGTGCTCGACGAGGGCCAGATCGTCGGAACCGGCCGGCACCACGATCTGATGCAGGACAACGAGACCTACCGGGAGATCGTGCTCTCCCAGCTCACGGAGGCCGAGGCGGCATGAGCGGCGGGGGACCGATGGCGCGCATGATGGGCGGGGGTCCCGTCCAGCGCTCGATGGACTTCAAGGGTTCGGGCAAACGGCTGCTGCGGCAGTTCCGTCCCGAACGGACCACGCTGATCGCGATGGTGTCGGCGCTGGTGTGCAGCGTCGGGTTCTCGGTGGCGGGGCCGAAGATCCTCGGTGACGCCACCAACCTGGTCTTCGCGGGGATCGTCGGACGGCAGATGCCGGACGGGCTCAGCAAGGACCAGGCGATCGAGGGCCTGAGGGACCGGGGCGACGACGGCGTCGCCGACATGCTCTCGGGCACGGACTTCCACCCGGGCCAGGGCATCGACTTCGGCGCGGTGGGCGGCGTCCTGCTGTTCGCGCTGGCGATCTTCGCCACGGCCGGGGTGCTGATGCTGGTCGCCACACGGCTCTCCAACCGGGCCGTCAACGGCACCGTGTTCCGGATGCGCGAGCAGGTGCAGGCGAAGCTGTCGCGGTTGCCGCTGTCGTACTTCGACCGGCAGAAGCGCGGCGAGGTCCTCAGCCGGGCCACCAACGACATCGACAACATCGCGCAGACGCTGCAGCAGACGCTGGGGCAGCTCGTCAACTCCCTGCTGACCATCGTCGGCGTGCTGGTGATGATGGTCTGGATCTCGCCGCTGCTGGCCCTGGTCGCGCTGGTGACCGTTCCGCTGTCGTTGACCGTCGCACGGCGGATCGGCAAGCGCGCGCAGCCGGAGTTCGTCCAGCAGTGGAAGACGACGGGCACGCTCAACGCCCATATCGAGGAGATGTACACCGGGCATGCGCTGGTGAAGGTCTTCGGTCGGCAGAAGGAGTCGGCCGCGGACTTCGCCGAACAGAACCAGGCGCTCTTCAAGGCCGGTTTCAAGGCGCAGTTCATCAGCGGCAGCATGCAGCCGCTGATGATGTTCGTGAGCAACATCAACTACGTGCTGGTGGCCGTGGTCGGCGGGCTGCGGGTCGCCTCGGGCGCGCTGTCGATCGGTGACGTGCAGGCGTTCGTCCAGTACTCGCGGCAGTTCTCGATGCCGCTGACACAGGTCGCCTCGATGGCGAACCTCGTGCAGTCCGGTGTCGCCTCCGCCGAGCGGATCTTCGAACTGCTCGACGCGGAGGAGCAGTCGCCCGACCCCGTCTCCGCGCCCGCGCTCCCGGTGCGCCGCGGCCGGGTCGCGCTGGAGGGCGTGTCCTTCCGCTACGAGGTGGACAAGCCGCTCATCGACGACCTGTCGCTCGCGGTCGAGCCGGGCCAGACGGTCGCGATCGTGGGCCCGACCGGCGCCGGCAAGACCACGCTCGTCAATCTGCTGATGCGGTTCTACGAGGTGAGCGGCGGCCGGATCACCATCGACGGGGTGGACACGGCGACGCTGCCGCGGGAGCACCTGAGGTCCGGGATCGGCATGGTGCTCCAGGACACCTGGCTGTTCGGCGGCACGATCGCGGAGAACATCGCGTACGGCGCCTCGCGCGAGGTGACCCGCGAGGAGATCGAGGAGGCGGCGCGGGCCGCGCACGCCGACCGCTTCATCCGCACCCTGCCCGACGGCTACGACACGGTCATCGAGGACGAGGGCTCGGGCGTCAGCGCGGGCGAGAAGCAACTCATCACCATCGCGCGGGCGTTCCTGTCCGATCCGGTGATCCTGGTGCTGGACGAGGCGACCAGTTCGGTGGACACCCGGACCGAGGTGCTGATCCAGCGGGCGATGGCCGGGCTGAGCCGGGGCAGGACGAGCTTCGTCATCGCGCACCGGCTGTCCACGATCCGCGACGCCGACGTGATCCTGGTGATGGAGAACGGCTCGATCGTGGAGCAGGGCACGCACGAAGTGCTGCTGACGTCGGGCGGCGCGTACGCGCGGCTGTACGCGGCCCAGTTCGCCCAGGCGGTCGCGGAGGTCGAATAGCCGCACCTGAGGCAGAACAGCCGTACGCGGTAGGGAAGTTGGAGGAGCGGGCGCCTGCCGGGCGCCCGCGCTCCGTCATTCCGCGCGGGTACGGGCGCCGCGGCCCGCCCCGGGAGGGGGCGTCAGCTCGGCCTTGTGCTCCTTCAGCTTGCGCCAGACGGTGCGAAGGGCCTCCAGGTCACCTTCGTCGAGGACTTCGGTGAAGACGGGGGCGAGGCAGGAGCGGCGGGTGGCGTCGGCCTGCTCGAAGAGTTCACGTCCCTCGGTGGTGAGGGCGACCTCGATGGAGCGCGCGTCCCGGTCGGAGGGGGTGCGGACGACCAGCCCGCGCTCCTGGAGCGCGTCCAGGACGCGCGAGACCTGGCTGCGGCTGAGCATGGTGCTGTTGCCCAGGACGGACGCCGGGACCGGGTCCTTCTGGGAGGCCAGCCACAGCATCACCTCGAACCAGGAGACCGGGAGACCGTGGGCCTTGTTGAGCGCCCGGTCGACGCGCTCGGTCAGGACGGTCCCGGCCCACACCAGGCCGTAGAAGGCGTGGTCGGCCGGGGGCATCTCCGCTTGGGTGAGCTTCCCTCTCGTCATGGAAGAAGATTCTACGGGTTGCGTGTGCGCACACGTAACGTAGCGATGTGCGCGCACGCTCCTCCCGCACGAAGGCCGCTGGGTCGCGTCCCGAACGAACGGAGGCCGGGCCCTCGAACGACCCGGCCTCCGGCGGTGTCACGGTGCTACGCGTCGCCTTCCGGCGGCTTGGGGCCGCCGAAGCCGTGCTCGGAGAGGTCGAACCAGTTCCCCTCCGGGTCCATCGCGCGGTACTCCGCGAACGGCCGGTCGGTGAAGCGTTCCGCGGGCTTGTCCGCACCCCGCTCGACGAGTGCGGCGGAAATGGCCTCGGTGTCGTCGACGTGGAAGCCGAAGTGGTTCATCCCCACGGGCGTCTCGCCGTCCAACTGGTGCTTGATGAGGGCCAGGGAGAGATATCCGTCGCTGAGGAAACAGCTTCCGTCCGGGTCGCGGTGGAAGAGCTCCATCGCGAAGACCTCGCCGTAGAAGGCGGCCAGGCGCTCCGGATCGCGGACGACGATGGCCAGATGGCGCAGCTTGGGCCTGGAGGTGGCAGTCATGCTGGAGGGCTCCTGGGGTGGGGGGTGGTCGGGGCTCACCGGTCGCCGGACGGGGCGACGGGGACCATGTTGTGGAACGCGGTGATCTGCCAAGCGCCGGTGTCCTCGGCCCGTTCGACGACGGCGAGGGCATGGGTGGAGACGAGCGGGGCCCCGTCCGTGCCCACGATCGACGACGTGGCGTTCACCGCGGCGAGACCGGGGCGCAGGGGGCGGATGCCGGTGACCCGCGCGTCGAGCGTCGTGCCCCGGTACGCCGTACGGAACAGCCGGTCGTGTCCGGCCGCGATGGCGTCGCGGCCCGGCGACTTCTCGCCCCGTACGGTGGTGAAGTCGCAGGTCTCCGAGAAGTTCGCCGCGAAGGACGCGGCGTCACCGGCGCCCCAGGACCGGGCCATCTCCTCCCACAGACCGTGGATGCGCTTCTCGTCGTCCGCCGTGATGGTCGTCGTCATGGTCACACCGTCGCTTCCGTGCCGCAGGGAATCCGGGGGCCGCCCGCGCCCACCAGCAACGGCAGTTGGGGGCAGGAGGGCTCCGGGCCGTTCGGGGTGTTCCGGCTGTTCCGGCTGTTCCGGCTGTTCCGGCTGTTCCGGCTGTTCCGGCTGTTCCGGCTGTTCCGATCGTGCTCGGGAAGAGGAGCCCAGGCGCCGAGTGCGTGGTAGAGCACTCCGTTCCGGCGCTCCAGATAACAGATGAGGTTCACCGGCCAGGCCGTGCCGCTGAAGAGGTATTCGTCCATGGGCGTCGGGCGCTCACTGAGAACGGCGCCCCGTTCCTGCGGCGGACCGATCCGGTGCCAGTCGGGGTGCATATGGATCGAGCCCAGGAGTTCCAGCCCGTCGTCGTCGGCCTGACGCGAGATCGCCAGCAGATCGCGGGAGTCGAACCACCAGCCCCGCGTCTCGTTCTCGTAGGCGGGGCCGAAGCGGGGGAGGATCGCTTCGGTGAACTCGCGCCGGGCGGCCGGGTCGCGCGTCCGCGCGTTGCGCCCGAACGCGATGTCCTCGATGTGCACCGTGCCGGGCCCGGTGCGGCCGAGGAGGAGTGCGAAACACGGGAGCGGGGCGTCGGGGGTGAGGCGGTCGTACTGCGTGACGGCGGCTCCGAGGAAGAGATCGAGCGCGCGGTCGTCCATCAGCACGGTGGGTGGGGTGGACAGGGATAAGGTGGGGGGTTTTGTCAAGGGCATGACAGACTTGTCTCCCTGAAATGGGCAGGGCCGGGATCTCCGACCATGCCCAGGAAAGGTCATGTGCAAGGAACAAATGACCGGTGAATGCGGTGAGTTGAGTTTATGTCAGCTCACCGGCCGACTCAATGATCCGTCCGCTTATCGAACGCGGACAAGGCCCGGTCGACCCGAAAAGGCCCGGTCAGTCCAAATAGCCGCGGAGTTGTTCCGCGAAGGCGTGCTCACGGAGCTTGTTGAGGGTCTTCGACTCGATCTGCCGTATCCGTTCCCGGGTCACACCGAAGATCCGGCCGATCTCCTCGAGCGTCCGCGGCCGGCCGTCGGCCAGCCCGTACCGCAGCTGGACGACCTTGCGCTCCCGCTCGCCGAGCGTGGAGAGCACCGCCTCCAAGTGCTCGCGCAGCAGCAGGAACGCGGCCGACTCCACAGGTGAGGTGGCGTCGCCGTCCTCGATGAGATCGCCGAGCGCGACATCGTCCTCCTCACCCACGGGGGCGTGCAGCGAGACCGGCTCCTGGGCGAGCCGCAGCACCTCGCTGACCCGCTCCTCGGTGAGGTCGAGATGGGCGGCGACCTCGTCCGGCGTCGGTTCGTAGCCGCGCTCCTGCAGCATGCGGCGCTGGACGCGGACGACCCGGTTGATCAGCTCGACGACATGGACGGGCACACGGATCGTACGGGCCTGGTCGGCGAGCGCGCGGGACATGGCCTGGCGGATCCACCAGGTGGCATACGTCGAGAACTTGAAGCCGCGGGCGTAGTCGAACTTCTCAACGGCCCTGATCAGGCCGAGATTGCCCTCCTGGACGAGGTCGAGCATGGTCAGACCGCGGCCGACGTAGCGCTTGGCGACGGAGACGACGAGGCGGAGATTGGCCTCGATGAGGCGGCGCTTGGCCATCCGGCCGAGGACGACGAGCTTGTCGAGGTCGACCGCGAGCTGGGAGTCGAGGTCGGGGGTGGTGCTCAGCTTCTCCTCGGCGAAGAGGCCCGCCTCCACCCGGCGGGCCAGCTCGACCTCCTCGGCCGCCGAGAGCAGCGGGATCCGGCCGATCTCACGCAGATACTGGCGGAACAGGTCGGACGAGGGTCCGCCGGACTCGACCACGCGCAGCGGCGCCGGCGGGCCGGTCTCCTCGGCGAGGATCCCCGCCGCCATCTCGGCGACCTCGCCCGCCTCGGGCGCCGGGTCGCGCGGTACGAGGTCACCGGGTACGGGGTCACCACCCTGTACGAGGTCACTGCCCGGCAGGGGGCCGCCCTCCGCTTCCGGATGGTGCGGGGCGATCTCCTGCGGCGGCATCAGGGTGGCCTCGCCGTTCAGGGTCCGGGTCTGCACGGGCGCGACCTCCAGGGTGAGCGCTGCCGGATCAGGGCCATGCGGCTGAGGAACGGTTGCGGCCGGGCCGCGGTCCGTCCCGTCCGTCTGAAGCGGATCGGCAGGGGGCTCCGGTTCCGACCGTCCGGGCCCGCCGCGCTCCGATGACTCAGGCACCGCCCCCAGTGTGGGGTACGACACGCGCCTGCCACGAGAGGGCTGCGCCCACTTTCTCAGCGGATTGTGACCCCGCGCGTCCGGTCGATTACAGCAACTCGCCCTGGTTTGCGGGGTGATGACGTGAAGGTGCCGGTGACCGACGTCGTGGGCGGACGCCGGTGACCAACGCCGTCAGCCGCACAGCTAGTGCGCGTCAGTCAACGTTCGCTCCGCTCGCCGCCCTGGCACGCTCACCCAGCTACTGCTGGGAGGTGCCCCCACGCCGTTTTGGCCGAAAACCGAGCAGGCCCACTACGAGGGCTTCCGGCCGCCTCGCGATCGCACGCACCAGGACGCCTCGCTACCGGGCGAACCTTGGCTGACGCGGCACTAGGGTCCGTCTTCAAACGGATCTTGCCCAGAGCAGCAACGACGCGAGTGTGACCGCTGCTTCGTATGAGGTGGCGGTCTTCTCGTATCTGGTGGCGATGCCGCGGAAGCCCTCGAGGCGGTTGAAGCAGCGCTCGAGGATGTTGCGCCGGCGGTAGATCAGCGGAGCGAGTATCTACCACTCCTGGTCGGTGAGTTCATGACGGCGTATCACCCCACCATGATCCACCATCCGGTGATCGTTTGAAGACGGACCCTAGTTCTCCGGAGCCCCAGTTGACGGTCTCAGATCTTGGATGCGGATCTGCGACGTCAGCAGCTGCCGGAACCGCTCGCGGTCTCCCGCTACGTACGCGCTACACAGCGCCAGCCCTGTCGGATACGCCACGATGTAGGTTCGCGATGCCGGATCCTTGTAGAAGCGGATCAGGTGGTCGGCGAGCTTTGGCGTCATCAGGCCCCACCGTTGCAGGTACGCGTGCACCTCTGCCTCATGTGCACCCATCTCGTGCAGCATGAGCGCCCCGTTGACCTCGGCCCAGCGGCATGGCTGAAACGCCGCCTCGACGGCGATCGCGTGTTCAAGGTCGAACGGAATCCCCGCGTCGTGGACGACTCGCGCAAACGCTGGACCGGCTTCGCTGTTGAGTACGAGGTGCGGCGCGACCTCGGCGATACCCTCGGTGATGAGCGACTGCGGGGACGCCACCATCACGATCGACTCCTCCAGCAGCGCGCCACGGTCGACCAGCAGGTGCTCCTTGGCGACCCGCTCGGCCTGGTGCCCCGGGTATGTCTCGTGCAATGCCAGGTGCAGCAGTTCCATCACCGACTTCGGCATGTCGACGTTGATGTAGACGGTGCCGCGCAGGTCGCCGGCGTATTCGAGGAAGCCCAGCCACGGCTTGTCGTGCACAACCTCCAGGTCGATGCCCTCGCCGTCGGGCAGCTCGATCAGATCGCTCGTCCACGCGCGCGCTTCGGCGATGACATCGGCGAACAGGGTCTCGATCCGTTCGGGCGGTACCATGATCGACTGCTGCCATCGTTCGTAGCGCTCTGCAAGGGTCCCCGTGCCAGGCAGCAGTTCTGCCAGCTGTACGTGCGCGTCGATGAAGTGCGTTTCATCGGTGTGCCGTGGACGCACGCCGTAGCAACCCTCCACCTCGTCCGCGTAGCCTCGGGCCTCGCCGGCGAGCACGCCGGCATACGTACGCAGCGCCATGACCTGGTCGCGCAGCCAGCACTCATCGAGGACCTCAAGGAGCGCCTGCGCGGAGGACACGAGCTCCCGCGGCGCGGACAGCGGCTCGGCATCGATGGCGGCTTTGAGCTCCGGAGGACCGAAGTACGCGTCGACCACGCCGTCGTCGTGGCGGCCAAGCCGCAAGCCCAACCGAACGTAACGCTCCGCGACGTTTTCGGTCACGGCACGAGTCGATCCCCGGTCTGGACCGTCCTGTCCTCGGGTGGTCACGCTGCCTCCCGCTCGGGCGTTCGATCAGTTTGCCGCGGTCGAAGTGGGCTCCGACGCGGATCAAGGCGACCAGATGGAGAGCCGGCACCGCGAGTCAGCGGCCTCTGAGCTGCTCGATCATCTTATGACTCCAGCCAGGCCGGCCGCGCAGCCGCCAGCTCCTTCGGTGACCTTCGGTGCGCGGCGAGTCTCTGACTCAGATCACTAGAGCGCCGCCGCGCCCCGGTCCTTCAGCGACCGGCCGTAGTCCTGGAGGACCTTCAGCTCGTTCTGCACGGCGACCATGGCGGAGGTCTCCGGGCCGCTCTCCAGGCGGCGGAGCTGGGCATGGATGTCCGTCACCCTGCGGTTGACGGCGGCGAGCCGGACCGCCACCAGCTGCATGCCCGCGTACAGGTCGTCGGGGTCGCGCCGGGTGTGCAGGGGCTCGACGGCCAGCTCGGTGACCAGGGAGCGCAGCGTGTCGTCGGGAGCGGCGTCCCGGACCCGGGCGAGGTACTCCCCGTCGGCCGCAGCCGCTCCCCCGGCGGTCTCGATCGCCGTGCGGACGACCGCGTAGGGCGGGGCCGTGAACTCGTCGGCGCCGTACGCGTCGAAGGCCGGTGAGACCAAGTCCGGCCGCTGGAGGGCGAGTTTGAGCAGCTCGCGCTCCACCCGGTGGGCCGGGCTGCGGAGGTTGAGGGCGGGACCGCGCGGGGGCTGGGGGCCGGATCCCGCCGCCGGGGCGCCGGACTGCCGCGGGCCCGGGGCGCCACGGCCCGTACGCCCCTGGGCCGGGCCGTCGCCTCCGTGGCTGTCCCTGCTGCGGGAGAGGGCGCGGACGCGCCGGATGATGGACTGCTCCTCGGCCTGGCTGGTGATGCCGACCATGCCGACGAGGCGGATCGCGTACCGGTCGCGGAGTCCGGTGTTCTTGATCGCGGCGACGACGGGGACCGCCGCGTCGACCGCCGCGATCCGGCCTTCCTCGGTGTCCAGGTTGTAGCGCTGGACGATCGACCGCAGCGCGAAGGCGAACAGCGGGGTACGGGACTCGACCAGGGCCTTCACCGCGTCGTCGCCCTCGGCGAGGCGGAGTTCGCAGGGGTCCATGCCGCCGGGCGTGATGGCGATGGAGGTCTCGGCGGCGAACTTCTGGTCGTCCTCGAAGGCGCGGAGCGCGGCCTTCTGCCCGGCCGCGTCGCCGTCGAAGGTGAACACGACCTCAGCGCTCGCGTTGTCCATCAGCAGCCGACGGAGGATCTTGACGTGGTCGCCGCCGAAGGAGGTGCCGCAGGTGGCGATGGCGCCCGTGACTCCCGCGAGATGGCAGGCCATGACGTCGGTGTAGCCCTCGACGACGACCGCCCGGCTGGTCTTCGCGATGTCCTTCTTGGCGAGGTCGATCCCGTACAGCACATGGGACTTGCGGTAGAGCGGGGTCTCGGGGGTGTTCAGGTACTTGGGGCCGTTGTCGTCCTCGCGCAGCTTGCGCGCACCGAAGCCGACGACCTCTCCGGTGATGTCACGGATGGGCCACATCAGGCGGCCGCGGAAGCGGTCGATGGGACCGCGGCGGCCGTCCTGGGCCAGACCGGAGAGGATCATCTCCTTGTCCGTGAAACCCCGCCCGCGCAGGAAGCGCACGAGGTGGTCCCAGCCGGCCGGGGAGTAGCCGACGGAGAAGTGCTGGGCGGCGGCCTGGTCGAAGCCGCGCCCGGCGAGGAACTTCCGCCCGATCTCGGCCTCGGGGCTGCCGAGTTGGTCGATGTAGAACTGGGCCGCGATCTTGTGGGCCTCGATGAGGCGGATCCGCTCGCCCTGCTGGCGGCCGGGGGTGTACCCGCCCTCCTCGTAGCGCAAGGTGATCCCGGCCTGGGCGGCGAGCCGTTCGACGGCTTCGGAGAAGGAGAGATGATCGACCTTCATCACGAAGTCGAGGGTGTCGCCGCCCTCCTGGCAGCCGAAGCAGTGGTAGAGCCCCTTGCTCGGACTGACATGGAACGAGGGGGACTTCTCATCGTGAAAGGGGCAGATCCCCTTGAGGTTGCCGCCTCCCGCGTTCCGCAGCTGGAGGTACTCGGACACGACGGCGTCGATCGGGACCGCGTCCCTGACCGCCTTCACGTCGTCATCGATGATCCTGCCTGCCACACGGGGAATTCTACGGCCGGGGTCGGACAACCCCGGCCGCAGTGGTCCGTGACGCGGGCGGCGGCGCTCCGTGATCAAGGGCCGGACACTGCGCACAGGGCCCTGAGTGCGGCAGACGGCGCGCGGCGCGTCCGCCGCACCGCGCGCCCCGTCAGCCGTTCATCAGCTCCAGGAACCGCGGCAGCCCGATGTTGCCGCCGGAGATCACCACACCCACCCGGGACGGCAGCGGCGACACCTTGCCCGCCAGCAGCGCGGCCAGGCCCGTCGCGCCGCTCGGCTCGACGACGATCTTCAGCCGCTCGAAGGCCAGCCTCATCGCCGCCTTGATCTCCTCGTCGCTCACGAGCACCACGTCGTCCACCAGGCGGCGGTTGACCGAGAACGTCAACTCCCCCGGCGTGTCGATCGCCTGCCCGTCGGCGATGGTGCGCGGCACGGGCACGCTCACACGGTGGCCGGACTCCAAGGACCGCTTGGTGTCGTCCCCCGCCTCCGGCTCCACCCCGATCATGCGGATGCCGGGACGGAGCGCGGTCGCTACCGTGGCGCACCCGGCCATCAGCCCGCCACCGCCGACCGGCACCAGGAGGGCGTCGAGTTCCCCGGCCTCCTCCAGCAACTCCAGCCCCGCCGTGCCCTGCCCGGCCATCACGTGCGGATGCTCGTACGGCGGGATGAGCGCGAGACCGCGCTCCGCCGCCAGCTCCTGAGCGATGGCGTGACGGTCGCCGGTGTAGCGGTCGTAGCGGACGATCTCGGCCCCGTAGCCGGCGGTCGCCGCCAACTTGGACTCGGGCGTGTCCTCGGGCATGACGATGACGGCGCTGCTCCCGGCCTCCCGGGCGGCCAGCGCCACGGCCTGGGCGTGGTTGCCCGAGGAGTACGCGGCGACGCCCCGGCTCAACTGCTCGGGCGACAACCGGGAGACGGCGTTGTAGGCCCCGCGGAACTTGAACGCGCCGATGCGCTGGAAGTTCTCGCACTTGAGATACGTCTCGGCGCCGATCAGCCCGTCCAGGGTCCGGGAGCGGAGCACCGGCGTGCGGTGCGCCACCCCCTTGATCCGCTCGGCGGCGTCCCGTACGTCGTCGGGCGTGACGACGGGTGCGGCGCCGGTGATGCCAGGTGTCATCGGCTGTCCCGTCACGCGCCCTGCTCCCGGACGAGCGCGCCCAGGGGGACGGTGGGGTCGGCGAGGCCCTCCGGGTCGACGCGCTGCCCCGAACGGATGAGGAGCTGGATGGGCTCGGTGACGTCCCAGACGTTGACGTTCATGCCGGCCAGGACGCGCCCCTCGCTCAGCCAGAAGGCGATGAACTCGCGCTTGGTGGCGTCGCCGCGCAGCAGCACCTGGTCGTAGGAGCCGGGCGGAGCCCACCCCGAGTACTCCAGTCCGACGTCGTACTGGTCGGAGAAGAAGTACGGGACCCTGTCGTACGTCATCTCGCGCCCGAGCATCGCGCGGGCCGCCGCCGGGCCGCCGTTGAGGGCGTTGGCCCAGTGCTCGACGCGGATCCGGGTGCCGAAGAGCGGGTGCTCGGCGGCGGCGACGTCACCGGCGGCGTAGATGTCGGGGTCGGAGGTGCGCAGCGAGGTGTCGACGAGGACACCGCCGCCGTGCGCCCGGTCGGCGAGGGCGAGGCCCGCGGAGTCGGCGAGGCCGGTGCGGGGGGCTGCGCCGATCGCGGCGAGCACGCTGTGGGCCGGGTGCTCCTCCCCGTCGTCGGTACGGGCCGCGAGCACCATGCCGTCCTGCCCGGTGATCTCGGTGAGCCGGGCACCGAAGTGGAAACGGACACCGTGCTCGCGGTGCAGATCCGTGAAGAGCGAGCCCAGCTCCGGGCCCAGCACCCTGTGCAGGGGCGTCGGTTCGGGTTCGACGATGGTGACCTCGGCGCCGTAACCCCGGGCGGCCGCGGCCACTTCGAGGCCGATCCATCCTCCGCCCGCGATGACCAGATGACCGTTGTCCCTGCCGAGGGAGGCGAGGACGCCGCGCAGCCGGTCGGCGTGGGCGAGGCGGCGCAGATGGTGGACACCGGCCAGGTCGGTGCCGGGGATGTCCAGGCGGCGGGGCTCGGCGCCGGTGGCGAGCAGCAGCTTGTCGTAGTGGATGCGGGTGCCGTCGCCGAGGGTCACGGCCTTGGTGCCGCGGTCGAGGTGGACGGCGGGCTGGCCGAGGTGGAGCTCGATCTCGGCCTGGGCGTACCAGGCGGGCTCGTGGACGAAGACGCTGTCGCGCTCGTCGGAGCCGGTGAGGTAGCCCTTGGACAGCGGCGGCCGCTCATAGGGGTGGTCGCGCTCGTCGCAGATGAGGATGACGCGTCCCGTGAACCCCTCCGCGCGCAGGGTCTCGGCGGCTTTCGCTCCCGCCAGCCCCCCTCCGACGATGACGAACGTCTGATTGGCGTCGACCACTTGATGCCTCCTCGCTACCGGGCCTTGAGCCTGTGTCCATGGTCCCCCGCTCCGCTCGCCTCAAGCGAGCCTCCCGCACGGGGCGTGCCGCGGGAAGAGGGACTCCGCCCCTGCGGACGTTGCCTCGGGCGCTGAGCCGGACGATCTCCAGGGTGCTGTTTCGGCCGCGTGTCGCGGTCCTCCCGGCCGTCGTGTCGCGCCCCGTTCCGCTGCTCGCGTTTCCCTTTCACCTCTCCCGTCGCGTTTTCCCGTCGTGCCCCGAAGGCACCAGATTGCGCTGTGGGGAGTGAGCCCGGCGTAAGGACGGTGACGAGCGGGTGCGTACGGCGGCCGTCGGCAGTACGGCGTCGCGCGGTCCGTACGGGCTGGGGGTCCGAGCGGTCCGGGTCCGGGGATCCGGCCTCATCCCCCGCTCGTCATGCGCGCGTGGAGGCCGCGGGCCGAGGCGTCGGTGAGCGCGGCGATCTGGTCCACGATCACCCGCTGCCGCTCCCGGTCGTCCGGCGCGGCCGTGTGCAGCGCGCGGTACTGCGGGTCGAGGCCGTCGGGCGCGCGGGCACTGAGCGCCTCGGCCAACTCGGCCAGAATGATCCGCTGCTCGGCGCGCATCCGCTCCTGTTCGGCGCGCTGCATCACGTACAGATCGGCGACCGCCTTGAGCACGGCGCACTCCAGCCGGGTGTCCCGGGGGACGACGAGTTCCGCGGCGTACCGGGTGAGCCGGCCGCTGCCGTACGCATGACGCGTCGCGCCCTCCGCCGCGAGACAGAACCGGCCGATGAGCTGACTCGTGGCGTCCTTGAGGCGGGCCTGGGCGACGGCCGAACCGTCGTAGCCGTGCGGCCACCACTCCTGGTCGGTCAACCGGTCCAGGGCCTCGGCCAGCTCGTCCGGCTCGGTGCCGGGCGGGGCGTAACGCGCGGTGGCGCAGGCGACGATCTCGCGGCGCTCGGGCTCGGCGAGCAGCAGGTCGGGGTCGAGATGGCCGGCGTGCAGGCCGTCCTCGATGTCGTGGACGGAGTAGGCCACGTCGTCGGACCAGTCCATCACCTGCGCCTCGAAGCACTGACGGTGGTCCGGAGCGCCCTCCCTCAGCCAGGTGAACAGGGGCAGGTCGTCCTCGTAGACCCCGAACTTCGGGGAGGCCGGGTCGGTCGGGTGCCCTCCGCGCGGCCAGGGGTACTTGGTCGCGGCGTCGAGGGCGGCACGGGTCAGGTTGAGGCCGACGCTGACCGGTTCGCCGCTGCCGTCCCGCTGGACGAAGCGCTTGGGTTCCAGGCGCCCGAGGAGGCGCAGGGACTGGGCGTTCCCCTCGAATCCGCCGCAGTCCTTGGCGAATTCGTTGAGGACCTGCTCCCCGTTGTGTCCGAACGGCGGGTGGCCGAGGTCGTGCGCCAGACAGGCGGTCTCCACGAGGTCGGGATCACAGCCGAGCGCCGCACCGAGTTCGCGGCCGACCTGGGCGCACTCGAGGGAGTGGGTCAGCCGGGTGCGGGGGCTGGCGTCCCAGCCGATGGACTGCTGGCCCGGGGCGACCACCTGCGTCTTCCCCGCGAGCCGGCGCAGCGCGGCGGAGTGCAGGACGCGGGCCCGGTCGCGCTGGAAGGCGGTACGGCCGGGGCGCTTGTCCGGCTCGGGCGCCCAGCGCTCGGTGTCGCCCTCGCCGTACGCCCATGAGTCCCGCGCGGTGTCCTCGGAGGGGTCACCGTACGGGGTGGAGGGATCGCCGTACGGGGTGGAGGGATCGGTCCCGCTTCTGCCTGCCATACAGGGACCGTAACCGGACGGGCCGCCGGGCGGGACGGGCGGCCCCGGCGGGGCGGGAGGCCGGGGGCTGCTCGGCTCTGTTCCGGCTTGCGCCGGCCGATCCGGCCTGTTCCGCACGCGTCAGGTCGGATCATGCGGAGGCCAGGTGGGGCTCTCCGGTGAGGCCGGAGAGGTCTGCCGACGCGGCGACCGCCTCGTCGTAGCGGTGCAGCACGAGCCGGGCGAGGGCCGGGTGCGCGCCGAGCGGCTCCGCGGCGACCCCGGGGGCCAGGCCCGCGCACTGTGCGGAGAACCGTCCGGGCGCGGTGAAGTACGAGGCGACGGCGATGCGGTCGCGACCGGAGGCGCGCAGGGCCGCCACCGCTTCCGGCACGCTGGGCCCCGCGGCCGACGCATAGGCCGGGAGGACGGGCACCCCGCCGAGCCGGGCGCCGAGCAGTCCGGCCGTCCGTGCGGTGTCCGCGGCGGAGTCGGGGTCGCGGGATCCCGCTGCGGCCAGGACCACGCCGCTGCGGGCGGGTCCGCCGGGGCGGCCGGGGAGCCGCCATCCCGCTTCGGCGAGCCGGGAGTGCAGGGCTTCGGCCAGCAGCGGGTGCGGGCCCAGCGGCAGGGCGGTGCTCAGGCGCAGGTGCGGCGCCTCGGCGGCGGCCTGCGGCAGGTCGTGCTTCACGTGATGGCCGCGGCCGAACAGCAGGGGGACGAGCACCGCGTCTCCGCGCAGACCGGCGAGCGTCGCGGACAGGAGCGGTTCGTCGATCTCGATGTGGCCGAGCCGGACGGGCAGACCGGGACGCAGGGCGCGGACGAGGTCGAGGAGCGTGAGGACGGTGTCGCGCGCCCTCGGGTCACGACTGCCGTGCGCGACGGCGACGAGCGTCGGCGGCCGGGTGTTCCTGCGGTCCCCGTGCGGGCGGCGGAGACTGCGCATGCCGACCGTCCGGAGGCGGCTGCTGAGCTGGGCGGTGATCTGGTTCATGAGCTGCGCCGTGCTGTCGAGGTGGGCTGTGGTGTCAGGCGGGACCGGGCCGGGGGGAGGTGTCGACGCCGTCATGGGGAGAGTCTGGCGAGCGGGTATTGCCTGGCGGTTGCGGCGGCGTGACACCTGATGTCGGCGGCCTCACGGGGCGGGAAACACGGCGGAGATGTCGCCTCGCCGTTCATCGCCGTCCACATCGCTGTCGTTCGGCGACGTCGTTGAGCGACGTCGTTCGTCACGTCGTTCGTCAGGGGGCTCGCCGCTGTCGCACGTCGCCGTCGTTCGTCAGGGCACTCGTCGGCGTCACTCGTCCGGGTGTTCTCGTGAACCGGCCGTCCGTTCGGAGAACTTGCGGGCGTGCCCGATCGTCCAAGAAGGGGGAACGGACGATCAGGGGGACGTCATGGAGGGGATCCGGCTGCCGCGGCTGACGCGGCGCCTGCGGAATGCGGCCGAGCGGCGACTGCGCCCGCGCTTGCGGCCGCGTGTGCCGTTGCCTCTGCGTCGGTGGCTGCGTCTGCCGCGGACACAGCGGGGCAGACGGCGCGCGGTGCAGGCGGTGATGCTGGGCTGCGTCCTGGCCCTTCTGCCGGCGACGTGGATGCACGCGACGGCGTCGGAGCGCGTGCGGGTGGTGGCGGACGCGCCCGCGGCACCGGTGGGCATCGTCTTCGGGGCTGGGCTGCGGGAGGGGCGGCCGTCCCCGTACCTCGCGCACCGGCTGGACGCCGCCGCCGAGCTGTACCGGGCGGGGCGGATCCGCGTCGTCCTGGTGACCGGCGACAACAGCACCACCGACTACGACGAGCCGGACGCCATGCGCGGCTACCTCACCGCGCGCGGCGTTCCGGGCGGAAGGATCGTCAGCGACTACGCCGGGTTCGACACCTGGGACTCATGCGCGCGGGCGAAGCGGATCTTCGGCGTCGACCGGGCGCTGCTGATCAGCCAGGGCTTCCACATACGCCGGGCGCTGGCGCTGTGCGAGGCGGCGGGCCTCGACGCCTACGGCGTCAGCGTGACCGAGCGGCGCGACGTGACCTGGTGGTACGGCGGAGTGCGCGAACTCGCGGCCGCGGGGAAGGCGGCGCTCGACGCGACCGTTCGGCCCGATCCGCACTTCCTCGGCCCGCAGGAGAGGGGCGTCACGCAGGCGCTGGGGAGCTGATCCGCCCGGAACCCGAGCGAAATCCCGGATCAGCGACGGCCGGATCAGCAAGGGTCGGATCAGCGACGCCGGCCGGCACCTCACCGTGCCACGGGGCGGGCGCTGAGGTCGTGGTGCGGTGGGCGTAACGCGGAGGGGCGCGTCCCGTAACACCTGCGACGCACGCTGGGGTGTATGCCGAGCGCCACCACACCCGCAGCCCCCGGGGCCCGCACCGCCGCCCCCGTCGACACGCACTGTCCGTACTGCGCGCTGCAGTGCGGCATGGGCCTGCGGCCGGAGGCGGACGGCGCGCCGGGCGGCGTGGAGGTGGTGGAGCGCACCGCGTTCCCCGTCAACCGCGGCGCGCTGTGCGGAAAGGGACGCACCGCCCCCGCCGTTCTCTCCTCGCGGGTGCGTCTGACCGAACCGCTGGTGCGCCGCGGCGCCACGGGAGAACTGGAGCCCGCGGGCTGGGAGGAGGCACTGGACCGGATCGCCGAAGGTCTGATCCGTACGCGAGCTGCGTACGGGCCCGACGCGGTGGGCGTCTTCGGCGGCGGAGGGCTGACCAACGAAAAGGCGTACGCACTGGGGAAGTTCGCACGGGTCGTGCTCAGCACCTCGCAGATCGACTACAACGGCCGCTTCTGCATGTCCTCGGCCGCGGCCGCCCACCAGAGGGCGTTCGGCCTGGACCGCGGGCTGCCCTTCCCGATGGCCGACATCCCCCGCAGCGGCTGCGTCGTCCTCGTCGGCTCCAACCTCGCCGAGACGATGCCGCCCGCCCTCCGCTACCTCACCGAACTGAAGGAGAACGGCGGCAAGCTCGTCGTCATCGATCCGCGGCGCACGCGGACGGCCGAGCAGGCCGATCTGCATCTCGCGCCCCGCCCCGGAACGGACCTCGCCCTCGCCCTGGGCCTGCTGCATCTGGTGGTCGCCGAAGGCAGGGTGGACGAGGAGTTCGTCGCGGCCCGGACGACCGGCTGGCCCGAAGCGCGCGCCGCGGCCATGGCCCACTGGCCCGAGTTGGTGGAGCGCATCACGGGGGTGCCGCTGCCGGACCTGCGCGCGGCGGTGGCCCTGTTCTGCGACGCGCCCTCCTCGATGGTGCTCACCGCACGGGGACCCGAGCAGCAGTCGAAGGGCACGGACACCGTCGGCGCTTGGATCAATCTGTGCCTGGCGACCGGCCGCGCCGGGCGCCCGCTGTCCGGTTACGGCTGCCTCACCGGACAGGGCAACGGGCAGGGCGGCCGTGAACACGGCCAGAAGGCCGACCAGTTGCCCGGGTACCGCAAGCTGACGGATCCGGCCGCGCGGGCCCATGTGGCCGAGGTGTGGGGAGTTGATCCCGCGGCACTCCCCGGCCCCGGCCGCAGCGCCTACGAGCTGCTGGACGCGCTCGGCGGGGACGTGAAGGCGCTGCTGCTCATGGGGTCCAACCCGGTGGTGTCCGCCCCGCGCGCCGCCCACGTCGAGGAACGTATCCGCTCGCTGGACTTCCTCGCCGTCGCCGACGTCGTGCTGTCCGAGACGGCCCGGCTCGCCGATGTCGTCCTGCCGGTGACGCAGTGGGCCGAGGAGACGGGGACCACGACGAACCTCGAAGGCAGGGTGCTGCTGCGCCGTCAGGCCGTCACGCCTCCACCGGGCATACGGACGGACCTCCAGGTGCTGAACGGCCTTGCCGCCCGCCTGGGTTGGGAGAAGGGGTTCCCCACGGACCCGGAGGAGGTCTTCACCGAACTGCGCCGTGCCTCCGCGGGCGGCCCGGCCGACTACTCCGGCATCACGTACCGTCGGATCGCCGACGAGGACGGGGTGTTCTGGCCCTGCCCGGCGAACGACCCCGGCCCCGAGAGCGACGGCCAGGACGCCACCGCACCCGCGCCCGCGGACACCTCCGACGCCCCCGACGCCCCCGACGCCTCCGAGGGGCGCGACGCAGCCGTACCGTCCGCCGACGCCGTACGGACGCACGACGCCGCGCTCCCGGACGGCGCTCCGCTCCCGGACGACCCGGCCGACGACTACGGCGCCGAGCCCCCCGCCGGGCGCTCCGTCCCCGGCCTCCGCCCCGAACCTTCCGGCGTCCCCCGGACAAAGCGTCACCCGGGCACGCCGCGTCTCTTCCTCGACCGGTTCGCGACCGAGGACGGCAGGGCGCGGTTCGTCCCCGTCACCCACCGTGCGTCCGCCGAGGAGGCCGACGAGGACTATCCGGTGCTGCTGACCACCGGCCGGGTCGTCTCGCAGTACCAGTCGGGCGCGCAGACCCGGCGGGTCGACGAACTCAACGCGGCCGCGCCCGGCCCGTTCGTGGAACTGCACCCCGAACTCGCCGCCCGCGTCGGCGTGGACGAGGGCGACGCAGTGGCGGTGATCTCCCGGCGCGGACGGGCCGTCGCCCCGGCGCGGATCACCCGCGCCATCCGCCCCGACACCGTCTTCATGCCCTTCCACTGGCCCGGTCCCGGGCGCGCCAACACCCTCACCAACCCCGCGCTGGACCCGACTTCGCGCATGCCGGAGTTCAAGGTCTGCGCGGTCCGCGTCGAGCCGGTCCCGGCCGCCGCCGAGCCGACGGAAGCGCAGCCGGACGCCCGGTCGTCGGCCGCAGCGCACCCCACGGCCGGGTGGCCGGGCCGGCCACCGCAGCAGCCCGCCCCCGCGCCGCGGCCCGTCGCGGCGCGATAGCGGCCGCGCCTCGGCGCCTCGGCCCCGCGGAGACGCCGCGGGCACCTCGGCAGACAACTCCGCGTCCGCAGCGCATCCAGCCGATCAGCGGCCACACCGAGCCGCTCGGCAAGTCCCTCAGCCCATCGGCAGAAACCCGCCGCTCAGCAGAAACCCAGCCGCTCAGCAGCGCACCCGGCGCTCAGCGGTGTCCCAGCGGCACCCTCAGCAGGTCACCCAGTCGCCGCCCGGCACCACCGTGCCCGAGGCGCGCAGCTGCCGGGCCACCGGTTCCGCGGCCAGATACACCCACGCGTCCACGCCACGGCCCCCGCCTTCCCCGTCGTCCAGGAGGATCACCTCGCGCGCGACGCGCTCGTAGAGGTTGGCGGGGTCCCCGGGCGCGTAGTCCTCCAGCACGTCCAGGGCGGCGAGCAACGCGTCGTAGTGCTCGGCGGCGGGGGTGATCAGCTCGCCGAGGATCTCGCCACCGGGGCCGGCCACCGCGTACGGCCACCCCGGCCCCTCGTACATCACTGCCCCGCGCAGCCGTGCGGGCCGCTCCTCCACCGTGCGTCCGCGCAGGTACAGGTCGTGGTTCTCCCGGCCCGGGCGCAGTGTCCCGTAGACGAAGACAGGCAGCCGCAACCGCTCCACCGTCACCGCCAACTCCCCTCTCGCGTTCCTCACCCGCGGCCCGGCCGGGCACGGCGCGCGCGCCCCGCTCGCGACCAGGCGGGGCACCGGCCCCCGCCGTAAAATTCATGGCATGGGACAGCGACCGGTCGCACCCTCAGCGCCCGAACTGGTCCTCGAAGCCGACGGTGACTCCCATGTCATGAGTCCCAGCCGGTCCTACCACGTGGGGCGTGATCCGGCGAGCGACATCGTGTTCAGCGACACCAGGGTCTCCTGGCATCACGCGGTGTTGCGGCCCCTCGAGGACCACTGGACCCTCGAGGACGAGGGCAGTACCAACGGTACGTACGCCGACGGACGCCGCGTCGACCGGTCCGGCGTCGGTCCCGGCAGCGTCATCCGCTTCGGCAACCCCGCCGACGGCCCTTGCGCGGTCCTCAAGCCCCGCACCCCGCCGGCCGCACCGACCGAGGTCCAGCGCCCCTCGGCCGTCGCCCACCCCGGCGCCACCAGCACCTTCCGCCGCCCCTCGGCCGTCCGCCCGCTGCCGTCCCGGACGATCCGCATCGGCAGGGCCGCCGACAACGACCTGGTCATCGACGACCTGGTCGTCTCGCGCCACCACGCGGAGCTGCGAGCCCTGCCGGTGCCCGACGGCGGCGCGCCGCCCCTCGCCCCGGGCGCGCCCGGGGCGTACGAGATCGTCGATCTCGGCAGCCACAACGGCACGTACCTCGACGGCCAGCCGGTGCGGCGTGCCCGCGTCGAGCAGGGCGCCATCGTCGGCATCGGCCACTCCGCGTTCTCCCTCGTCGGGGACGAACTGCAGGAGTACGTCGACACCGGTGAGATCTCGCTCGACGTCCAGGATCTGGCCGTGTCGGTCGACCGGGGGCGCAAGACGCTGCTGGACCACGTGTCGTTCCCGGTGAGCGAGAAGTGCCTGCTCGCCGTCGTCGGCCCCAGCGGGGCGGGCAAGTCGACGCTGCTCAACGCACTGACCGGACTGCGCCCCGCCGACACCGGCTCGGTGCTCTACGACGGCCGCGACCTGTACCGGGACTACGCGGAGCTGCGGCAGCGCATCGGGCTGGTGCCGCAGGACGACATCCTGCACGCCCAGCTCACCGTGCGCCGGGCCCTCGGCTACGCCGCCCAGCTCCGCTTCCCCGACGACACCGCGAAGGCCGAGCGGCAGGCGCGGGTCGACGAGGTGATCCATGAACTCGGCCTGGACCA
The DNA here is from genome assembly GCF_040643575.1 of Streptomyces sp. NPDC047108. Lineage (NCBI taxonomy): Bacteria > Bacillati > Actinomycetota > Actinomycetes > Kitasatosporales > Streptomycetaceae > Streptomyces > Streptomyces sp. NPDC047108. The sequence goes on along the minus strand of NZ_JBEYUP010000003.1, from coordinate 554,376 downwards.
GCGGGTGAAGCAGCCCATCCACAGCCTGTCCGGCGGGCAGCGCAAGCGCGTGAGCGTGGCGCTGGAGTTGCTGACGAAGCCGTCACTGCTGTTCCTGGACGAGCCGACGTCCGGCCTCGACCCGGGCATGGACCGCTCGGTGATGCACATGCTGCGCGGTCTCGCCGACGACGGCCGTACGGTCATCGTGGTCACGCACAGCGTGCTGAGCCTGGACGTGTGCGACCGGCTGCTGGTCCTCGCGCCGGGCGGCAGGATCGCGTACTACGGGCCGCCCGAGGACGCCCTCGCGTTCTTCGGCTTCGAGCAATGGCCCGAGGCCTTCGAGGCGTTCGAGACGGACAGGGACCGGGACTGGGCGGGCGAGTACGGCGCCTCGCACCTGCACCGGAAGTACATCGCGGGGGCGACGCGCCAGCCCGATCCGGTTCCGCACGCCGAGCCCGCGGCCGTTCCGCCGCCGAAGGCGCAGAGCTGGGGCTCGCAGCTCCGTACGCTGATCCGCCGGTACGCGGCCGCGCTCGCCGCCGACCGGACCTTCCTGGCCGTCATGATCGTTCTGCCGTTCATCATGGGCGCGATGGCGCACGCCCTCGCCGGATCGGAACTGACCAGCCAGGAAGCGATGAACGCGCTGCTCATCCTGTGTCTGGGCGCGGTGCTGACGGGCGCCGCCAACGCCGTGCGCGAGCTGGTCAAAGAGAGAACGATCTACCGCCGGGAACGGGCCGTCGGCCTGTCCCGCTCCGCGTATCTGATGTCCAAGGTGGTGGTTCTGGGGCTCATCACGATCGTCCAGGCCGTCGTGCTGACGATGGTCGCGCTGACCGGTGTGGACCTCAACGCACCTGGCGGCGAAGGGGTGTTCATGCCGCCGCTGATCGAGATCACCCTTGCCGTCGCGCTCCTGGGGTTCACGGCCATGATGCTCGGTCTGGTGGTCTCCGCGCTGGTACGGAAGGAGGAGGTCACCATGCCGCTGCTGGTCCTCCTCGCGATCGTGCAGGTGGTCTTCTGCGGCGCGCTGATCAAACTCGACGGCGTCACGGGACTGGAGCAGCTCTCCTGGCTCGTTCCGGCCCGGTGGGGGCTGGCCGCCATGGCGGGCACGGTCGACCTGGAGCGGATCATGCGGGGCCAGAAGGTGACCGCCGACCCCCTCATGGACCACACGGCCTCGGCCTGGCTGCTCGACATGGGGATGCTGGTCGTGCTGTCCCTGGTGTTCGGATACCTCGTCTCCCGGCTGCTGCGCAGACATGAGCCCGTCATCATGCGGAAGTAGCCGGTACGGGTACGGGTACGGCAGCTACGACGGCGGCACGGCCGGCGGGAGGTGAACCGGATGACCGATCCCAATGATCCGCCGGTGGCCGGGCCCGGTGCCGAGCCCGGTTTCCGCCCCAGTCACGTCGTGCCCCGGGACGGCATGGCCACCTGGTCGGCGCCGGACATGGCACGCCCCTCGGTGCCGCTGGACCCGCTCCTGCCCGTCCAGCTCGTCGACCGCCGCGGGGACTGGGCCCATGTGCTGTGCTCCAACGGCTGGGCGGCGTGGGTGGACGGACGGCTGCTCGTGTCCATCCCGCAGAGCCCGCCCGCCGCCGGTCGGCCCCTCGCCCGCACGGCCGACCCGCGGCCGCTCCTGGACCGCCTGGAGCGCGAGGTGCGGCAGTACCGGCAGGCCGCGGAGGACCTGGCCGCCGGCGCCGACGGGGAGACCTTCCGGCAGCGGACGCAGGGGCTGCGGGTGGGCGTCGTCGTGGACGGCGACGCGGTCTGGCTGTACGACGCGCAGCACGAGCGGTGGTGCTACTCGGACGGCGGCGCCCTGTCGACGTACGCCGCGAGCCATACGCCGTCGAGCACCCCGACACCGCCGGGCGCGGACGATCCTTCGCCGTCCGCGGCCCCTTCCGCCGCGTCGGAGAGCATCCCGCCCGGTCCGGCCGCGCCGCCCGCCGACGGAGGGGCGGAGCCCCGACCGCCCCCGCCCACAGAGGTGGTGGAGCGGCCGGACGCCAGTGACGACCACGACAGCCACCACAGCCACCACAGCCACGACGGCGACGGCGGCGACGGCGACGGCGACGGCGACGGCGACGGCGACGGCGACGGCGACGGCGACGACCGAGTGGGGCCGCCTGGGGACGGCACGCACCCGCCGACCCGGTCCGGTGATGGGCCGTGACCGGTCCGGACGCCCGTCCCCCGGGCCACGACACCGCGCCCGACACCTCCGGGCTGACCGGCCGCCGGATCGCCGAGTACCTGCTGGAGCACGAGATCGGCCGCGGCGGCATGGCCGTCGTCTACCGCGCGAAGGACCTGCGGCTCGGGCGTACGGTCGCGGTCAAGCTCCTCGCCCCCGAACTCGCCCGCAACGACACCTTCCGGCAGCGCTTCGCCCATGAGTCGCGGGTGGCCGCCTCCCTCGACCATCCGCACATCGTGCCGGTCTTCGAGGCGGGCGAGACCGAGGGAGTGCTCTGGATCGCGATGCGGTACGTCGAGGGGAAGGACCTGCGGGCGCTGCTCGACCGGGACGGGCCGTTGTCCATCGAGGCCGCCTGCCGGATCGCCATCCAGGTCGCCTCGGCCCTGGATGCCGCCCACGCCCACGAGTTGGTGCACCGCGACGTGAAGCCGGGGAACATCCTGGTGGCGGAGGGCACCGACTCCGACCGCCCCGAGTACGTCTATCTGACCGACTTCGGGCTGACGAAGAAGTCGCTGTCGCTGACCGGCTTCACCTCGGTCGGCCAGTTCGTGGGGACGCTCGACTACGTGGCACCGGAGCAGATCTCCGGCCGCCCGGTCGACGGCCGGTGCGACATCTACAGCCTGGCCTGCGTGGTCTTCGAGTCGCTCACCGGCGTTCCCCCGTTCCGCCGGGACGACGACATGGCCCTGCTGTGGGCGCACCGGTACGACGCGCCGCCCGTGCTGTCCGAGGAGCGGCCCGAACTCCCGCCCGCCGCGGACGAGGTGATGGCGAGGGCGCTGGCCAAGGCGCCCGGTGAACGCTTCGACACCTGCCGGGAGTTCATCTCCGAGCTGCGGGCGGCGGGCCGGACCGTGCGGCCGGAGGAGAGCGAGCCCGCCGCGCGGCGCACACCGACCCGGGTCGACACGGCCGCCCCCGGGTGGCCGGAACCGTCACCGCCGCCGCCACCGCCTCCGGCCTGGGCGTCCCCGGTGTTCGGCGCCCCCGGCCCGTAGTCCCGTCCCGTGCTGCCCAGCCCGTGGATGGACGCGTCCGTGAGTTGCCGCGTCCGTGGGTTGCCGCGAGCACTGCGTGGCGGCGGCAGAGCGTCGCGGCCGCCGTCACTCCACCGCGCCGCGGTGACGTACGCGGCGGGCGAGCAGGGCGCCGAGGAAGCCCGCGACCAGCCCCCAGAGCAGCCCGAAGCCGATCAGCGGCAGGAAGTTCGGCTGCAGGGACACTTCTCCGCCCAGGCCCCCTCCCAGGTCCCCGAGGCCGATGACCGTCAGGCCGTAGTGCGCGGAGATCCGCGTGAGCAGCCCGATCACCAGCATGGTCACGCCCAGCGCGAGCGCCGTGCGGACGGCGAGCTGCCAGGGCTTCGTACCGGCCGGGGAGCGGACCGCGACCAGGAATCCGGCCGCGAGCAGCAACACGGCGGCCACGACCACGAGGAGCCAGGCGCGGCCGTCGTTCTCGGCGAGCGTGCCGAGGTCCAGGGTCGCGTTCCGGCCGCCGGAGGTACGCAGCACCTCGTCGAGGACGTGCGGCATGGGCAGGCCGATGCCTTCGGCGACATGGCCGTCGTACGAGCCGCCGGTACCGATGCCCAGCGCCATCCACGCCAGATTCGGCAGGCCGAGGAGGATCACCGCCATCGTCTCGGCCTGGTGCCCGTGCGTGATGAGCGTGATCAGGCCGATGACGAGCCCGATCACGACGTAGGCGAGCAGCAGCAGGACCATCGCGTGCGCGGGCGGCCGTACGGACTCCTGGAAGCGCAGCAGCCGCGACGGCAGGGGCGCGCGGCGGGAGACGAGGAACGTCAGCGCCAGCACGGCGAGCAGCCAGAGGAGGCCGTACCCCAGCGTCGAACCGATCTCGGCGCGGAAGCCGACGGTCGGGGCCGCTCCCAGGGCCTCGCCGATGTCCTCGGCGATGCCGTCGCCGAGGGAGAGGCGGAAGGTGTGGCGGGCGACGAGCGCCAGCACCAGCAGGGCCACCAGCCAGAGCACCGCCACGCGCACGACCCGTCCGAGCACCTCGCGGCTGTCGGCCACGGCGCGGCGGCGCAGCGGGATAAGGAAGACGAAGGCGGTGGCCAGGGCGCCTGCGAGGGTCACGGACAGCGGTACGGCGTTGAGCCCGGCGTCGGTCTGCGCGATGAATCCGGCGTCACCGTGCAGTTCGACGTCACCGCCGACGGCGATCACGACGGCGGCCGCGACGACCCGGGGGAACGCACCGCCGGGCAGGTCGGTGGCGCCCGCCGCCCACAGGCCGAGCGTGGCGACGACCCACATGGTGACCACGCCCGCGGCCACGGCCGCGAGCGCGTCGCCCCAGGCCCGCACCGGGTGCAGTGCGGGTCCCGCGGCGCCCGCGGGAGCGGCTTCTCGCGTACGACTCACCCGTCCGCCTCCTGCCCCTCTCCCGCGCGATTTCCGGCGATTCACACCTTTCGTCCACGGTAAGCACGGGGGCGCCACACCGCTTGCGGGGGGCGTGGAACAGGAGCACACAATGAGCAGGGAGGGATCAAGCGGAATCAAACGGGTCCGAGCGGTACCAAGCTGAAATCGATCGGAAGAAGTTCGTAGTTCACCCCGTCCTACGCCCGACGCCTTCGGAGGAACCGCCCGTGACGTCCCAGCCGCCCTCGGACAGCAACGAGCCCCCGACAGGGCCGGGCGCCGAGCCGCCGACCGGCCCGCCGTCGGGACCTCTCTCCGGACGGCCGCCGAGCGGTCCTTCCGGGCCGGAGGGGCGCCCCTCGGGCCCCGCCCAGCCGACGCCGCCCCCAAAACCGTCCGAGCCATCCGGACCCTCACAGCCGTCGGGACCGGGCGGGCCTCCGGGCGGACCCGGGGAGCCGGGCGGTCCCGGTCGAGGAGGCGAGGGCGGCGGCCCCGGCGGCGAAGGACCGGAGGGCGAGGGTCCGGGAGGCGAGGGACCCGGGGGCGAGCGGCCCCGGGCCTGGTGGCGGTCCGCTCCGCGCATCGCGATCATCACGGGCATCGTGGTGATCGCCGTCGTGATCGCCGTCGTCCTGACCCGGTCGACCGGCGAGCAGGAGTCCCAGGAACTCTTCCTCCAGGCCGCCTCCTCGCAGGGCCCCGATCCGTACAGCGGCTCGACGGCGGAGCACTCCTCCGCGATTCCGCCGACCGCGACGCCGAGCGCACCGCCCAGCGGAGCCGGCGGCACGCGCAGCATCGAGGGTTCGGCACCGGGCCTGTACGGCGGAACCCGCGACTCCTCGAGCTGCGACGTGGAGAAGCAGATCGACTACCTCTCCTCCGACCGCTCCAAGGCGAAGGCGTTCGCGAGCGTGGAGAAGATCGACGAGGACGCGATCCCGTCGTGGTTGCGCGCCCTCACGCCCGTCCAGCTCCGCGCGGACACCCGCGTCACCAACCACGGCTACAAGAACGGCGAGGCCACCAGCTACCAGGCGGTGCTGCAGTCCGGTACGGCCGTCCTGGTCGACCGGCGCGGCGTGCCGCGCGTGCGCTGCGCCTGCGGCAACCCGCTGACCCCGCCGGCGGCCATCACGGGCACCCCGGAGCAGCGCGGCAACGCCTGGCCGGGCTACGACCGCTCGAACGTCGTGGCGGTCGCGCCCTCGCCGCGGGACGTCGACTGGTTCGTCCTCTTCGACCCGTACACGGGCGGCTGGTTCGAGCGGCGCTCCGGCAACACGGGCGGCGCGGACCGGCCGACGACGCCTCCGAGCGACGATCCGTACGAGACGTCGTCGCCCAGCGGCGACACCTCGCCCTCGTCGCCCGCGCCGGACGCGTCACCTCAGTCCCCTGGAGACCGGTCGCCGGAGCAGCCCGGCACGCCCGAGCAGCCGGACGAGTCGCCGGCACCCGAGTCCCCGGGGCAGCCGGAGAGCCCCGCCAGCCCGGGAACGCCGCAGAGCCGGGGCACGCCGGACCGGTCCGCACCACCGCGGGCGCCGATGACGTAGAACCGCGGGGGTCGCCGGGGGACCTGCGACGCGGAGAGGGGTGGCCAGGACCGGCGGGTCAGACCAGCAGCAGGGCCCTGCCGAGGATCTCGCGGGCCTCCAGTTCGGCGTGCGCGTCACCGGCCCTCTCCAGCGGGAAGGCGCGGCCGATGACGGGCCGGATCAGGCCCGCCGCGGCCTCGGACAGCGCCAGCGCGGTCAGCCGCCGGGCGTCCGCGCCCTTGAGCTGCACCTGCTCGATCCCGGACAGCATGACGCCCTTGCTCCGGGCCTCCTCGGGGTCGATCGGCGCGAACGCGTCACCGGGTGCGCCGTGCGCCGAGAACATCCCGCCCTCCGCGATCACGTCGAACGCCTCACGGCCGATCCGCCCGCCCGCCCCGTCGAAGACCACCTCGGGTCCCTCGCCCCCGGTCAGCGAGCGCAGCTGGCCCGGCCAGCCCGGCTCGGTGTAGTCGACCACTGCTTCGGCTCCCAGCTCCCGCACCAGGTCGACCTTCTGCTTGCCGCCCGCGGCGCCGATGACCCGCCCGCCCGCCGCGTGGGCGAGCTGGACGAGCAGGCTGCCCAGGCCGCCGGCGGCCGCGAGGACCAGCACCCATTCGCCCGGCCGGACGGGGAAGAGTTCCGCGAGCCGCATCGCGGTACGGCCGTCGTACATGAGCGCCGCGGCCTCCTGCAGTCCCAGGCCCTCCGGCACCGCCACCAGATTCTCGACGGGGACGGCCACCCGCTGGAGATAGGCGCCCTGGTCGCCCGTGTCGGTGACGACCCGCCGGCCGGTCCACGCGGGGTTCACCCCCTCCCCGACGGAGATCACCTCACCCGCGACACCGGACCCCGGCACGTAAGGCGGTTCAATCGTGAACCACGCGCCGCCCCAACCGCGCCGGGTCTGCGTGTCGAGGAAGAGCAGCGGTACGACACGCACACCGACCACCGCTTGGCCAGGGCCCGCCTCGGGGTCCGGCGCCTCCTCCACCACCAGCACGTCCGGTTTCCCGAACTGCACCGCTCTCACCACACGCATACCGATCACTCCCCGTCCGGAACGGACCGGACGTTCCGGTACCTGCAGTCCCAGTCGAACCTTGACCGGGGTGGAGGTCAACAGGGCGCGGGGAGCTGATTTGCGCCGGATGTCCCTGCGCATGGTGTCGGCGCACGGTCCCGGCCGTGCGGAAGGCGGGCCGAGACGGTGCAGGGGCGGCCCTCACGGCGGAGGAAGGAGACCGGAGCCGCCGGCTCAGTTCTCCATGGTCTCGGCGGTGACCCAGGCGAGGTAGTCGGCGCCGCCCTTCACGACGGGTGTCGCGATGATCTCCGGGGTCTCGTACGCGTGCGTGCCCTCGATGTACGCCTCGAGCTCGCGGTAGCGGGCCGCCGTCGTCTTGAACAGCACCTGCCACTCCTGTGCGGTCTCGATCGCGCCCTCCCACCGGTAGACGGAGGTGACGGGGGCCGAGATCTGCGCGCAGGCCGCGACCCGCGCCCGAATGGCCCCGCGGGCGAGTGCCTCGGCCTTCTCGGCGTCGTCGGTCGTGGTCATCACGGTCAGGAATTCCGCCACGTCCACTCGTCCCTCGCTTCCTCGACCGGCCTCTCCTCGAGAGCGCCCGGTCGTTCGTCCCGGCCGATCGTCCCGGCCGATCGGCGCGCCGCGAGCATACGGGCGTACGCACCCCGGGCGCCCCGCGCGAGGGCGCGTGCCGCGGACGCGTCGCGAGCCCGCGGCGCAGCGGGCCGTGGCGGCACGGTCAGCGGGAGGCGATGAGCGCGACGGCCGCGCCCGCGCCGAGGAGCCCCGAGAGCAGGCCGAGCAGGGCCGCCGGCCCGGCGGTCAGGCCACCCACTGGTCGTAGGCGAGCTTGCAGACCAGGCCGACGACGACCACCAGCAGCACGACCCGTACGAAGCCGGTCCCCTTCTTCAGGGCCATCCGCGCGCCGGTCATGCCGCCCGCCAGGTTGAAGACCGCCATGAGCGCGGCCAGCCGCCACAGGACGGTGCCCTGCGCGGTGAACACCACCAACGCGCCCAGATTCGTGCAGACGTTGACGACCTTGGTGGTCGCCGAGGCCGTCACGAGGTCCATGTGCAGGATCGCGGCGAGGGTGATGACGAGGAACGTGCCGGTGCCGGGGCCGATCAATCCGTCGTAGAAGCCGATGCCCGCGCCCGCGACGAGGATCGCGGCGAGCACCCGCCGGCGGGTGGCCGGGCCGGGCGCCGGCGCGGTGCCGAAGGACGGGCGGAGGAGGACGAACGCCAGGACCCCCAGCAGGACGACCATGATCAGCGGCCGGAGCACGGCGCTGTCGATACCCGCCGCGAAGAAGGCCCCGCCGAGCGAACCGCCGACCGCGGCGAGCCCGATCCGTACGGCCATGCGCACGTCCACGGGCGCCTTGCGCGTGTAGGTGACGGCCGCGGCCGAGGTACCGACCACCGAGACCGCCTTGTTCGTCCCGAGGACGTACGCGGGCGCCAGGTGCGGCAGGCCGACCAGCAGCGCCGGGAGCTGCAGCAGGCCGCCGCCGCCCACCACGGCGTCGATCCAGCCGGCCGCGCCCGCGGCCAGGCAGAGGAGGAGCAGGGTCGTCAGGGGTATGTCGGGCATCGCGGTGGTGCGGTCGCTTTCACGGGTGGGGTGACGGGGCGGCTCAGCGGGCGGCGGCGCGCCGCATCGCGTAGCAGCGGCGCAGCCAGCGGGCCCGGCCGGGCGGGGCCGGGTCGAAGGAGACGCGCCGGTGCATCACCCTACGGTTGTCGAAGATGTGGAATCCGCCCGCCTCCACGGTCACCGGTACGCCCGTGAGCCCGGCGAGGCACTCCTCGAACGACCGCAGGGCGGCGCGCGCCCACGCGGTCTGCCCGGTGACGCGGCCGGGCCCGTAGCGCAGGGCGTCGTGTCCGTCGGGGAGCGTCCACAGCACGGGGACGTCCGTACGCTGCGGGCGCCCGCCCCCGGCACCCGTGTACGACTCGGGGGCGCTGACGGCGAATTGGGGCCGCCGCAGCTCGACCGCGACCTGGGCGGGGAGGGCGGCGACCACGGTGTCGAGCGGCAGCAGCTCGGTGGGGATCCCCTCGCTGTTGCGCATGCCGTAGAAGGACAGGAAGTGCGGTATCGCCATCGAGGCGGCGGCGCCCGCGCGGTGGTCGAGCACGGAGTCGTCGGTGTGCCAGCCGAGGTGGCGGGCGTGGCCCCAGGAGGTGGCTGTGCGGGCGGCCTCCGGGTGCGGGGCGACGTTCCGGATGAGGCGGCCGGCGTTCTCCCACACGTAGGCGACCGGGGTCATGCCGAGCAGGTGCAGCAGCCCGAACTGCACGAGATTGGGCACCTGGAGGACGGCCTCGTCGCTGAATCCGTCCTGCGGGGTGGGGACGGGGCGGTCGGGTTCCGGCAGGTTGGTGAAGTTCAGCCAGGGTGTGGAGGCGTGGCGCCAGTCGGCCAGGGCTTCGAGGACCTCGCAGGGGAGGTGGTTCCGTAAGTGTTTCGCGCCGTGTTCCAGGTAGGGGCGCACACAGGTGTCGGGAACGGCTTGACCGAGTTCCGTTTCCGTCACGGCACCCAGGGCGGCCGCGGCGGCGTCGCGTACGGCGTCGGAGACGCGGATGGGGCATGTGGGGGGAATGTCGGGCATGAACCCGACCCTAGGCATGGCTCCGCCGAACTCCCGCCGGATTTGAGGGACATCTGAGGTTTCCCCAGAAGGGCGAAGCGGCCGGTACTCCCCGTCCGGCGGGAGGATCGCGGGGCTTCCGGGGGCTCACAGCCGCCCGGCGCCGCCGCTGAGGGCAGCGTTGCGCGCGGGAAACAGGCGCGATGCGGAGGGGAAATGTGCGGCGCGCACGCTTCGGGACATGGCTCCTCCGACGAACGCCCGCACCCGCCGCTCCGGCCGCCGCATCGTGGTGGTCGGCGGCGGCATGGCTGCCGCCCGGCTGGTGCAGCAACTGGCGGCGGGCCGGAGCGGCGGCCTCGCCACGGGCCACCACGATGCGGCGGCCACCGGCCCGGCCGCCCCCGCGGACATCGCGGACCTCGCGCCCGACGTCACCGTCATCGGCGAGGAGCAGCACCCGCCCTACAACCGGGTGCTCCTCGCGGAGGTCCTCGCAGGCCAGTACGCCCCCGCCGTCGTCGAGCTGCCCGCACCCCCGGCCACGGCCCACTGGCTGCGCGGCGTCCGGGCCGTACGGCTGGACCGCGCCGCGCCGGAGGTGGTCTGCGACGACGGGCGGCGCGTGCCGTACGACGCGCTGGTCCTCGCGACCGGATCCAACCCCGTACTGCCGCCGCTGCGCGGCCTGTTCGAGCCGGACGGCCGCGAACTCCCGCTGGGCGTGCACGCCTTCCGGACCATGGACGACTGCCTCGCGCTCGCCGCCGCCGTACGGCCCGACGTCCGTGCGGTGGTGATCGGCGGCGGGCTGCTGGGCGTGTCCGCGGCACGTGCACTGGCCCGCCGCGGCGCGCAGGTCGTCCTCGCGCACCAGGGCGAGCACCTCATGGAGCGGCAGCTCGACGACGGTGCCGCCCGTCTCCTGCGGCGGCACCTGACGGAGCTGGACGTGGAGGTGCACACCGAGTGCCGGGTCCGGGGTCTGCTGACGGGGCCGTCGGCGTCACACGGTGGCCCACAGCGGGCGGTCTCGGCCGTCGAACTGGCCGACGGATTCCGGCTCGACGCCGATCTGGTCGTGCTCGCCTGCGGGGTCCGGCCCCGTGTCGGTCTCGCACAGGCCGCCGGGCTCGACGTCAGGCGCGGCATCGTCGTGGACGACGCGCTGCGCACCTCCGACCCGCGCATCCACGCGATCGGCGACTGCGCCGAGCACGACGGAACGGTGTACGGCCTGGCGGGTCCGGCACAGGAGCAGGCCGACGTCCTGGCCCGCGTCCTGCTCGCCGGGGGAGACGCCGACGCCCGTTCCGCTGCCGCCGCTCCCCCGCGCTACACCGGCACCCGCGCCCTGACCCGTCTGACGCTGGCCGCCCGGCCCGCGACACCGGCACCTGCACCGGCACCTGCACCGGCACCTGCACCGGCACCAGGACCGGCCCCGAGCGCGCAGAAGCGGTCCGCGGAGAACGCGGAAACGGCGGACGCAGGCACCCTCGCCGGCGACGCCTCGGGCGCCGTCCCCGCCACCCCCCGCCCCCTCGACCTCGCCGCCTTCGGCGAGACCACCCCCGCCCCCGGCGACGACGTGGTGCACCTGTCGGATGCGACCCGCGGTGCCTACCGCAAGGTCGTCGTCCGCGGTGACCGCCTCGTCGGGGGCATCCTGCTCGGCGATCTCGGCACCGTCGGCGCGCTCGCCCGCACCTGGGAGGGCGACGAGCCGCTGCCCTCCGCTCCGTTGCTCCACCTGCTCACCCACGATGGAGGCCACTGACATGCCGACCGCCCCGCCGACCGCACTGCCGGCCGAGACGCCGGACGGGTCGTCCCCCACCATCGTCCTCGTCGGCCACGGAATGGTCGGCCAGCGATTCCTCGAGGCGCTCGCCGCCCGCGGGGTCACCGAGCGGGCGCGGGTCGTCGTGCTGTGCGAGGAGCCGCGGCCCGCCTACGACCGGGTGCGGCTCACCTCGTACTTCTCGGGCACCACGCCCGCCGAACTCGCCCTCGGCGAGGCGGACTTCATGGAGCGACACGGCATCGAGCTGCACCTCGGTGACCCGGCGGAGTCCGTGGACCGCGCGGCGCGCACCGTCACCTCGCGCGCCGGTCGGGTCGTGCCGTACGACACGCTGGTGCTGGCCACGGGCTCGTACCCCTTCGTGCCGCCCGTCCCCGGCAAGGACGCCACCGGCTGCTTCGTCTACCGGACCATCGAGGACCTGCTGGCGATCGAGGCGTACGCCGCGGGCGCGAGGACCGGGGCGGTCGTGGGCGGCGGGCTGCTCGGCCTGGAGGCCGCGGGCGCGCTCAAGGGACTCGGACTCGACACGCACATCGTGGAGTTCGCGCCGCGGCTGATGCCCGTCCAGGTGGACGACGGCGGCGGCGCCGCACTGCTGCGCACCATCGAGGGCATGGGCCTGTCGGTCCACACGGGGGTCGGCACGCAAGAGGTCACCACCGACGAGAGCGGGGCCGTCGCGGGCATGGCCCTGTCCGACGGCTCGACGCTCGCGACGGACCTGGTCGTCTTCTCCGCGGGCGTGCGCCCGCGGGACGGACTCGCCCGCGACTGCGGCCTGGAGGTCGGCGAGCGCGGCGGGATCACCGTCGACGAGACCTGCCGGACCTCGGACCCGGCCGTCTACGCGATCGGTGAGTGCGCACTCGCCGCCGACGGGCGGGTCTACGGCCTGGTGGCGCCCGGCTACGAGATGGCCGAGACCGCGGCGGGCGCCGTCGCCGCCGCCAACGCCCACACCACCGCCGCGCCGGAGCTCGCCGGCTTCACCGGCGCCGACACCTCCACCAAACTCAAGCTGCTCGGCGTGGACGTCGCGTCCTTCGGCGACGCGCAGGGCGCCGCGCCCGGCTGCCTCGACGTCGTCTACGCCGACTCCCGCTCCGGCGTCTACAAGAAGCTGGTCGTCGCCGCGGACGGCACCCTGCTGGGCGGGGTCCTGGTCGGCGACGCCGAGGCGTACGGGATGCTGCGTCCGCTGACCGGCTCCGTACCGCCCGTGGCGCCCGAGCAGTTGGTGCTCCCGGCCGGAGCGGGAGCCCCCGCCGCCCTCGGCCCGTCCGCCCTCCCCGACGACGCGGTGATCTGCAACTGCCACAACGTCACCAAAGGCACGGTGCGCGCCGCCGTCACCGACCACGCCTGCACCAGCCTGCCCGAGGTCAAGAAGTGCACCAAGGCGGGCACGGGCTGCGGCAGTTGCGTCAAGGTCCTCACCTCCCTCGTCAACGACGAGCTGGAGGCGAGCGGCGTCAGCGTCGAGACGGGCCTGTGCGGCTGCTTCGCGCACACCCGCGCCGAGCTGTACGAGATCGTGCGCGTCCGCGGCCTGACCACGTACGCCCGGGTGCTCGACGAGCACGGGCGGGAGGAGGCGCGGGGCGGCGACGGCTGCGAGGTCTGCAAGCCGGCGGTCGGCTCGATCATCGCCTCGCTCGCGCCGACGCTCGGCGCCAGCGGCTACGTGCTCGACGGAGAGCAGGCGTCGCTGCAGGACACCAACGACCACTTCCTCGCCAACCTCCAGCGCAACGGCTCGTACTCGGTCGTTCCGCGCATCCCCGGCGGGGAGATCACCCCGGAGAAGCTGATCGTCATCGGCGAGGTCGCGCGGGACTTCGGGCTCTACACGAAGATCACCGGCGGTCAGCGGATCGACCTGTTCGGGGCGAGCGTCGACCAGCTCCCCAGCATCTGGACCCGCCTGGTCGACGCCGGATTCGAGTCCGGCCACGCGTACGGCAAGGCGCTGCGCACCGTGAAGTCCTGTGTGGGGCAGACCTGGTGCCGCTACGGCGTGCAGGACTCGGTGCGGATGGCGATCGGTCTCGAACTGCGCTACCGCGGCCTGCGCAGCCCGCACAAGCTGAAGTCGGCGGTCTCCGGGTGCGCACGGGAGTGCGCGGAGGCGCGCGGCAAGGACTTCGGCGTCATCGCCACGTCCAACGGGTGGAACCTGTACGTCGGCGGCAACGGCGGCGCCGATCCGCGCCACGCCGACCTGCTGGCCCAGGACCTCGACGACGCGCAACTGATCACGCTGATCGACCGGTTCCTGATGTTCTACATCCGCACCGCCGACCGCCTGGAGCGCACCTCCGCCTGGCTGGAGCGCATCGAGGGCGGCCTGGACCACGTCCGGGACGTGGTGGTGCACGACTCGCTCGGGATCGCCCGCGAACTGGAGCGGCTGATGGCCGACCACGTGGCGCACTACCGCGACGAGTGGGCCGCCACCCTCGAGGACCCCGACCGGCTGCGCCGTTTCGTCTCCTTCGTCAATGCCCCGGGCACGCCCGACCCCTCGGTGCGGTTCGTGCCCGAACGGGAGCAGGTGAAGCCGGACCTCGCCGTCCTGGCCGCCGGCCCCGTCCTCCCCGTCCGCACCCTCGAAGGGAGCTCAGCACGATGACCCTCGCCCCCGCCACGACCGATCTCCGCGTCGAACTGCTCGTCGACCAGGAATGGTTCGCGGTCTGCGACCTCGCGCACCTCAGTCCCGGGCGGGGGGTGGCCGCGCTGCTCCCGGACGGGCGGCAGGTCGCGGTCTTCCTCGACCGCTCCGGCGCCACCTACTGCGTCGGGAACCAGGACCCGTTCACCGGCGCCTACGTCCTCTCCCGCGGACTGCTCGGGCGCACCCAGGCAGGGCGGCCCTTCGTGGCCTCGCCCCTGCTCAAGCAGCGCTTCGACCTGACGACCGGGCAGTGCCTGGACGACGGGTCCGTGGCGGTACCGGCGTACGAGGTGCGCATCGCGTAGAGGGGGGCGCATCGCGAAGAGCAGTGCGCATCGCGGAGAGCGTCCGCCGCCGGGTGGCACGGACCGTCCCGCTGACCCGGGCGGCGCCGGCGTGCGCCGTGCCCCGGCGCGCCCACGGGGGGCGCGCCGGGGCCGCGGGCACGGCGAGGTCGGTCGCTCTCGCATCCGCGTCCCGCCACGCCTAGGCTGACTGACGGGTAACCGATGGCGACGCACGGCGGACCCCGCGGTACGTCCCGCGGCGAGGCGAGGAGAGCAGCAGCCATGAAGCGCTGGACCGCGAGCGACATCCCCGACCAGAGCGGGCGCACGGCCGTGGTGACCGGCTCCAACAGCGGCATCGGCTACGTCACCGCCCGCGAGCTCGCCCGCCGCGGCGCCCGGGTCGTCCTGGCGTGCCGGAACGAGACGCGCGGCAAGGAGGCCGAGTCGCACATCCGCAGCGAACTCCCGCAGGCGGACGTGGAGTTCGTCCATCTGGACCTGGCGGATCTGGCCTCGGTCCGCGACTTCGCCCGCGCCTTCGGCGACGAACGGCTCGACCTGCTCGTCAACAACGCGGGGGTCATGGCACTGCCGCACCGCAGAACCGTCGACGGCTTCGAGATGCAGTTCGGCGTCAACCACCTGGGACACTTCGCACTGACCGGCCTGCTGCTGCCGCGGCTGCTGGACACGCGCGGGGCCCGGGTGATCAGCGTCTCCAGCTTCGCGCACACGATGGCCAACATCGATCTGCGCGACCTCAACAGCGAACGCGGCTACCGCCGCTGGATCGCGTACGCGCGCTCGAAGACCGCCAATCTGCTCTTCGTCCACGAACTGGCGCGGCGCCTCGCCCGGGCCGGTTCGGACGTGGTCGCCGCGGCGACCCACCCCGGCTACGCGGACACCGGCCTGCACACGGCGGGCGTACGGATGGAGGGCCGCAGGACGGCCGAGCAGATCGTGGACCTCGCACGCCGGCGCTTCGCGCACCCCGCGGAGACCGGCGCCCTGCCGACGCTCCACGCCGCCACGGCCCCCGCCGTGGCCCCGGACTCCTACACCGGCCCGCGGCGCGGCGGACGGGAGCCCGGACCGGCGTTGCGGGCGCCCTGGTCCCGCAACGACACGGCGGGCGTACGGCTGTGGGGTGCGTCGGAGCGGCTGACGGGTGTGACGTACGGGGCGCTTGAGCTCTGAGGGGTCGCGGGGGCTCAGGGCGGCGGCGCGCTGACCGTCCGGCCGATGCCCCCGGAGTCAGCGACGCCACTGCCGCCCCGCCCCCGACGTCACCGCGGGGCAGCGCCCGAAGACGTTGCCGCGGATACGGCGAGGGTCAGCGGCGCAGGTCCTCGGCCGCGTCGGTGACGCGGGCGATCAGCCCCAGCAGGGTCTCCCGCTCGTCCTGGTCCAGCGGGGCCAGGAAGACCCGGTTCATGCGCGCGGTGCGGGTGACCGGTCTGCGGTGCAGCCGTGCGCCCTCGCCCGTCGCCTTCAGCACGTTGCGGCGGCCGTCGAGCGGATCGCGTACCCGCTCCGCCAGGCCGCGGCGCAGGAGAGGTGATCGTATAGTCCCGCCCGCGGCGCCGGTCCCACCCAGGCGGACGTCGACCGCGAAGTGGCGGCGATCCACGCGGCATACGCGGAGACGCGTGCCGCGGGCGCGCCCCCGGCCCACCATCCGCCCCGCGACTTCCCGCCGTACCGGAGCAGCAGGCTCCGGCACCCGCACCGGCCGCTCGTCCCCGTGCACGCCGACCCGGAGACCGTCGAACTGCACACACCGGTCTTCGGTGCCACCGATGCCACCGAGCACGACAGCGATCTGACGGCGCAGCACCACGGCGAGCCGCTGGGCGAACGCATCACCGTCTCCGGACGGCTCCCCGACGGCCGGGGCCGCCCGGTGCGCGGGCAGCTCGTCGATCTGTGGCAGGCCAACGCGGCGGGCCGGTACACGCATCCGCCCTGCTGGCCCACCTCGGCGCGCCCGTCGGCCGTACGTGACCGGGCTCCTGTCCGCCCCGACCGCCGCCCCCTCCACCGGAGTTGAGGCGTCCGCCGTCGTCCCGGCGGCCGGGGGCCGTCGGCGGTCCGCCGTTCACTCTCCGTCCATGCTCCGGCCCTAGGGTTCCTCCGCGCTGCCTCCCCGCCGCCGTCCGGCCGCGGGCGACGTCACAACTTCTCCGGAGTGACCATGGAACGCCGCAGCCTTCTGCGTGCCGCAGTCATCGGCACATCGGCCGCCGTCTTCGGCGCAACCCTCGACCGCGGCGCCGCCTACGCGGCGCCGGCACAGCCCGGCCCCGGCCCGTACGGTGCCCTCGGCGCCGCCGACGCCAACGGCATCCGCCTCCCCAGCGGGTTCACCAGCCGGGTGATCGCCCGCTCCCGGCAGACCGTGCCGGGCACCTCGTACACCTGGCACGACGCTCCCGACGGCGGCGCCTGCTTCGCCGACGGGACCGGCTGGATCTACGTCTCCAACTCCGAGATCAACCCCGGCGGCGGGGCCGGTGCGGTGAGGTTCGACGCCTCAGGCACCGTGACCGGCGCCCACCGCGTGCTCAGCGGCACCCGGCAGAACTGCGCCGGCGGCGCCACCCCGTGGAACACCTGGCTCTCCTGCGAGGAGGTCTCCCTCGGCTCCGTCTACGAGACCGACCCGTGGGGCGTGAAGGCGGCCGTCCGGCGCGACGCGATGGGCCGCTTCAAGCACGAGGCAGCCGCGGCCGACCCCGTCCGCACAGCCGTCTACCTGACCGAGGACGAGAGCGACGGCTGCTTCTACCGCTTCCTGCCCGGCACCTGGGGCGACCTGTCCTCCGGGACCCTGCAGGTCCTCACCGCCGGCAGCGGCACGTCCGGCTCCTTCTCCTGGGCTGACGTCCCCGACCCCGACGGCTCGCCCACCGCCACCCGCGACCAGGTCGCGGGCGCGAAGCGCTTCAACGGCGGCGAGGGCTGCCACTACGCCGACGGCACGGTCTGGTTCACCACCAAGGGCGACAACCGCGTCTGGCAGCTCGACCTGGCGGCCGCCCGGTACGAGCTCGCGTACGACGACTCCCTCGTGCCGGGCGGGGCCGCGCCCCTGACGGGCGTGGACAACGTGACCGGCTCGTCCTCCGGCGACCTGTTCGTCGCCGAGGACGGCGGCAGCATGGACATCTGCGTCATCACGCCGGACGACGTGGTCGCACCGTTCCTTCGCGTCGGCGGCCAGTCCGCATCGGAGATCACCGGACCCGCCTTCTCCCCCGACGGACGGCGGCTGTACTTCTCCAGCCAGCGCGGCACCAGCGGCAGTTCGTCCGGTGGCATCACCTACGAGGTCACCGGGCCGTTCCGCTCGTAGCCGCCGGAAGCTCCTGAACACCCGGCACCGCTGCGGCGCCGCCCCGCAGCAGGGCGGCGCCCAGCGGTGTCAGCGTGTGCAGCACGGCGTTGCCGTGCCGCAGGGTGAGGACGAGGCCGGCCTCGCGCAGCACGCTCGCGTGCTGGCTGGCCGATGCCGCCGACACCCCTACCCTGCGCGCGAGTTCACCGGTGGTGCAGCCCTGCCCTATGGTCTGGAGCACGGCGGAACGGGTGTGCCCCACGAGCTTGCCGAGGGAAGCCGGGTCCTCCGCGTAGGACCGCACGGGGGCGGTCGAGGGGGCGGACTCCTCGGTGTGCTGCACCGGATAGACCAGCACCGGGCTGAGCTCCCGGTCGTAGTAGGTCACCGGGGTGCTGCGGCAGAAGAACGACGGCTGGAGCAGCAGCCCCCGGCCGCTGAGATACAGGTCCCGGTCGACCGGGTAGTCCGCCTCCAGCACGGGTGAGCGCCAGCGCATCATCGGCGGCAGCGAGGCCAGCAACTGATCGGCGCCGCCGTCGAGAAGGGCCCGGCCACGAGCCGCCCGGTCGGCCTCTATCTGCGCCCGTACGTGCGGCCAGTACGGAGCGATGGCCGCCTTGTGATAGCTCCGCAGGATGCCGATGAGCCGGCCCAGCGCCCCCGCGTCGCCGTCGCCGAGCGCGTGCACCCACGCCTGGCGTGAACGCTGCTTGCCCAGCAGCCGTACGTCCCGGTGCAGACGGTGGTCCGGTGTCTCGCGCAGCGCCTCGATGGCCGGCTCCACACCGATGGCGCCCTCGGGCGGCGTGAGGAAGTCGGGGAAATAGCCCCGGGTCGGAACGAGCGAGGCGAGCAGGCGTGTTTCACCATTCAACCGGGTCCGGGTTTCCCCTCGCCATTGCCGGAAGACCGACGCCCCCCGTTTGTCGCGTAGTCGATGGAAACTGAGGATGGATTCCCACAGCGCGTCCGGACGTGCGGCTATCCGGATCCGGGCGAGGTCGAGCCCGGTGAAATGGATGCGTAGCACCAAACCCCCACAAGTGGCCCCCCGCCTTTGTCCCGGTCACCGAGTATGCACTCCGGCACGGACGGTGACCACGCCCTTTTGGCCACAGTTGAAACGGGTCGCCGCCATACGCCCGAAACGAAATGCTGTATGTCGTTGGGCACACGGAAGCCGCCGATGCAGCTGTTGTGGGGGCAGTACGGCGACCGCTTCCGGGCGGCTTTGGGTACCGCCATGTGTCCGGCAGGGGTTACGGCCTGCGGTCTGGTACCTCGAGCCCGTCCGGACCGCAGGCCGACACCCCGCCTCCTCGCACCACTGGCGCATGACGAGAATCCGCCCGGGAAATGCCCCGGGCGGATTCTTGGCTTGAGGTTGCACCCAGCGTCGCCGAAGAAATCCGGACACGCCTCAGGGCCCTGCGAGGAGACTTGGGCCGCACCAACACCCCTGATGTGACAGCGAGTTAAGCGCGTACATTCCGCACGGCCCACGCGGAACACCGCCGTCCGCGCCTGGCTCCTTATCAACAATCACCCCGGAAAAAGTGACCCGCGTCATACGACGCAGCCTCATCCGGAACATGCGCTTCTGAACTCGTGTCGAATAAGCGGGCGATGAGGCTCCGCACACGCGAGCGGCTGTAAGCGTTTACCCGGGCTGTGACGGATCCGGGCGACGGACCCGAGGACCCTCACCACCGCTCGGATGCGGGGGGGCGGGCCGCCACTTCGCGAAGACGAAACCCCGTTGCCGCAGCGGCTCTTGTGCACCCGGCCGACGACATACGGGGCCGTGCGGGTCACGACTCGTCGTCGGGAGAGGATTCGCCGAGGGAGACTCCCGACGCCAGGGTCTGATCAGCGGCGTTGTAGACGTTCACCGTCGCGTCGGTCCTGGTCTCTTTCCAGTCGGCGTAGGCCCAGGCGAGCGTCATGCCCGGTGACGAGTCCAGCGCTCCGTCCTGCTTCAGCAGCGTGGGATCGTCGTCGAGATCCGTACCGATGTGGACGTTCCCGTCCCGCGTGTCGATCATCGAGATGACCGTGAGGACATGCCCGGCGGCCTTCTTCTGCTCGGCCGTCCCCTTCGCCCTCAGGTGCTCGCGGAACTCGCGCGCCGACTCCAGGGCGGAGTCCGGGCTCTCGATCCGTGGCATGCGCCGGTGCGCGCTGCTGTCCTCCGTGTCGCTCCCGAAGGAGAAGGAGAGACTCAACGGCGTCCACCCGAACACCAGGAACAGAACGCTGAACGCCACCAGCAGGAACAACCCGGCCAGGGCCAAGGGGCGGTGTGGCTGCGACTGCACGTCTTTCCCTTCCACGGGTCAGCCGGTCCAGTCCCTGGGCCGAGGGCATCCGGCGCAGGTGGACTTCACCGAGGTGCCGCGACGCAACTCGGGACGACTCGACACTGTGCCGTGGCGGTTCCGTAGCGGTGAAGAGCCGCGCCTACTCAGGTCCGCGGCGGTCCTGGACCGAAGCTCCGGAACCGGCGCCCACCAGAAGTCGCGACGAGGGCGCGTGGGCCTCAACGCGGGGTTCAGCGGCAACCGACGTCAGCAGACTCCATGTGCCTGCTCAGCAGCGGAGCTCGGCCGTCTCCCCGGATGACGCGGGAAGGGGCGGCACCTCCGCACAAGGTACCGCCCCTTCCAGGGTGCCGGGTCGCCGCCGGGCTTGAGGGAGTCCCGCGGCAGCCCCGGTCGCTCGGCGGCCCGTCGGCCCCCGGCGGTCCGCCGGGGCCGACGGGCCATCCGTCAGCGGGAGTCGCTGCCCTTGCTCGCCGCGGCCGCGCGGCCCGCCTCCAGGCGCGCCACCGGAATCCGGAACGGCGAGCAGGAGACGTAGTCCAGCCCCACCTCGTGGAAGAAGTGGACCGACTCGGGGTCACCGCCGTGCTCACCGCAGATGCCGAGCTTGAGGTCGGGACGGGTGGCCCGGCCGGCCTCGGCGGCGTTCCGTACGAGCGAGCCGACGCCGTCCTTGTCGATCGTCTCGAACGGGGAGACGCCGAAGATGCCCTTCTCCAGGTACGCCGTGAAGAAGCTCGCCTCCACGTCGTCACGGGAGAAGCCCCACACGGTCTGCGTGAGGTCGTTCGTCCCGAAGGAGAAGAACTCAGCGGCCTCCGCGATCTGACCGGCCGTCAGCGCGGCACGCGGCAGCTCGATCATCGTGCCGAGGGAGATCTTGAGCTCCACGCCGGTGGCCTTCTCGACCTCGGCGATGACCTGCTCGGCCTCGTCGCGGACCAGCTCCAGCTCCTGGACCGTGCCCACCAGCGGGATCATGATCTCCGCACGCGGGTCGCCCTGGCCGCTCTTGCGCTGCGCCGCTGCCTCCGCGATCGCCCGGACCTGCATGGTGAACAGACCGGGGATGACCAGGCCCAGGCGGACACCGCGCAGACCCAGCATCGGGTTCTGCTCGTGCAGCTTGTGCACGGCCTGCAGCAGCCGCAGTTCGTTCTCGTGCTGCTCGTGACGGGCCTCGGCCAGCGCGACACGGACCGAGAGGTCGGTGATGTCCGGCAGGAACTCGTGCAGCGGCGGGTCGAGCAGACGGATCGTCACCGGCAGACCGTCCATGGCCTCGAACAGCTCGACGAAGTCCTGCTTCTGCAGCGGCAGCAGGGTCTTCAGCGCCTCCGAGCGCTCCTCGTCGGTGTCGGCGAGGATCAGCTTCTCGACCAGCTCGCGCCGCTCACCGAGGAACATGTGCTCGGTGCGGCACAGGCCGATGCCCTGGGCGCCGAAGCGGCGGGCGCGGCCCGCGTCCTCGGCGTTGTCGGCGTTGGCCCGCACCCGCAGACGGCGGACGCGGTCCGCGTACGCCATGATCCGGTGCACGGCGCCCACGAGTTCGTCGGCGTCCTCCGCCCCGGCGTGCATCCGGCCCTCGAAGTACTCGACGACGGGACTCGGTACGACCGGCACCTCGCCGATGTAGACCTTGCCGGAGGAGCCGTCGATGGAGACGACGTCGCCCTCCTCGACGACCGTCCCGTCGGGGGTCGTCATCCGGCGCCGCTTGGTGTCGACCTCCAGTTCCTCCGCGCCGCAGACACAGGTCTTGCCCATGCCGCGGGCGACGACGGCGGCGTGCGAGGTCTTGCCGCCGCGGGAGGTGAGGATGCCCTCGGCGGCGATCATGCCGTTGAGGTCGTCGGGGTTGGTCTCACGGCGGATGAGGATGACCTTCTCGCCGGAGCGCGACCACTTGACGGCCGTGTACGAGTCGAAGACCGCCTTGCCGACCGCCGCGCCCGGCGAGGCGGCGATGCCCCGGCCGATCTTCTCGGCGGCGGCGGACTCGTCGAAGCGCGGGAACATGAGCTGCGCGAGCTGGGCGCCGTTGACGCGCTGCAGCGCCTCGGCCTCGTCGATCAGGCCCTGGTCCACCAGCTGCGTGGCGATCCGGAAGGCCGCGCCCGCGGTGCGCTTGCCGACCCGGGTCTGGAGCATCCAGAGCTGACCGCGCTCGATGGTGAACTCGATGTCGCACAGGTCCTTGTAGTGCGTCTCGAGCGTTTCCATGATCTGCATCAGCTTGTCGTACGACGCCTTGTCGATCCCCTCGAGATCGGCGAGCGGCACGGTGTTGCGGATACCGGCGACGACGTCCTCGCCCTGAGCGTTCTGCAGGTAGTCGCCGTAGACGCCCTGGTGGCCGCTGGCGGGGTCGCGGGTGAAGGCGACGCCGGTGCCCGAGTCGGGGCCGAGGTTGCCGAAGACCATGGAGCAGACGTTGACCGCGGTGCCGAGGTCGTGCGGGATCCGCTCCTGGCGGCGGTAGAGCTTGGCGCGCTCGCCGTTCCACGAGTCGAAGACCGCCTTGATGGCCAGGTCCATCTGCTCACGCGGGTCCTGCGGGAACTCGCGCCCGGTCTCCTTGAGCACGATGCCCTTGAAGTCCTCGACGAGCTGCTGCAGGTCGGCGGCCTTGAGGTCGACGTCGGTCGCCGCCCCCTTGGTCTGCTTGGCCTCCTCGAAGGCCTCTTCGAAGAGCTCGCCGTCGACGCCCAGCACGGTCTTGCCGAACATCTGGATCAGGCGGCGGTACGAGTCCCAGGCGAAGCGGTCGTCCCCGGCCTGCGCGGCGAGACCGGTGACCGACTCGTCGGAGAGGCCGATGTTGAGGACGGTGTCCATCATGCCCGGCATGGAGAACTTCGCCCCGGAACGTACGGACACCAGAAGCGGATCGTCCGCCTGACCGAGCTTCTTGCCCATCGTCTCCTCGAGGGCGAGGAGGTGGGCGGCCACCTCGTCACGCAGTGCCGCGGGCTCGGTGCCGCTGTCGAGGTAGACCTTGCAAGCCTCGGTGGTGATGGTGAATCCCGGAGGCACCGGAAGCCCGAGGTTGGTCATCTCGGCGAGGTTGGCCCCCTTGCCGCCGAGCAGGTCCTTGAGGTCCTTGTTGCCCTCGGTGAAGTCATAGACGAACTTCTGGGACTCAGGCTGCGATACGTGGGGATCTTTGTTTTCCGACACGGGATCTCTACACCTCGCTGGGGTACCGCCGGACGGCGTCTGGTGGGGCTGCCCTGACGGCCGGGAGCGTACCCAGATCGAAGGCTGGTGAGTACGTCCACTTGGCCGTCATACGGCCGTAACCACTCGTCCGCCAGCAGATCCCAGGTACACGACCGGTTCTCGATCAACTCCGGTTCTTTCAAGAGGTGTAGCCATGATTACTCTCGGCCGACAGGAACGCCAGCCATGATCGGCGGAGAGTGACATTCCTCTTGATCGTCCGAATTCGGGGAAGGTGGCACTGGGTGCCACCCTTTGGAAAGTGCACCCCATCGAAAGGCGCTCATCTGAGCAGGCCCTCTATCAGGGGTGGCGAGAATCACGCCTTTGATGTACCCCGAATCTCAGCCAGTGGACACATCCGCATACGAAATCGCTCAGATGAGCAGCCCAGTGTGGCACTCCCGGCCCGCACCCTTCGCCGTGATACGGACACACGGAGTGACTTCCTCCGCTCGGAGTCCGACGAAGGGCAGGCTTGACCGATGACAGGACACCATCTTCTGGTGCATGACGGAACATTCGCCGTCGTCACGGACACCGGTGACATCACCGGGACCCGGGACGCCTCACCCCAGGGGCTCTTCTCCCGCGACGCCCGCCACCTCAGCCGCTGGCAGCTCACCCTGGAAGGCCGTACGCCCGAACTGCTCGTCGCCGCCGGCCAGGCCGGACCCGACCGGCCACTGGCCGCCGTCCTCACACCGCCGGGCAGCGAGCACGAGCCGCCCGCCTACACGGTCTTCCGCGAGCAGGCGGTCGCCGATCGCTCGCTGGCCGACCGCATCCGGCTGACCAGCAACCGCCCGCTCCCCACGGTCGCCCGCATCTCCCTGACCGTCGACGCCGACTTCGCCGACCAGTTCGAGCTGCGCACCGATCACCGCGCGTACGACAAGACCGACGCGGTCCGCACCGCGGAGGCCCTGCCGGACGGCGTCGCACTCGGCTACGAGCGTCCCGCCCCCGGCGGCGAGCCCGAGTGGCACTCCCGGACCGTGATCACGACCGTCCCGCCGCCGGACGAGGTGACCCATCCCGCCAGCGGTACGGCCCGCACCCTGGAGTGGCGCGTCGTCCTCCCGCCGCACGGCAGCGGCGAGATCGTCCTCCAGGCGTGCGCGCTGCCCTCCGGTACGGACACCGAGCCGCCGCGTCTGCGGACCCCCGCGACCGCGGTCGCCGGACTCGCCCGCGAGAACGCCGCGTTCACCGCCACCGGCCCCCGCCCGCGCGATGTCATCGGCTGGCCCGAACTGGCCCGCGCCTGCGAGCAGGGCCTGGCCGACCTCGCGGGACTGCGCGTCCCTGCGGACGGCCCCGGCGGGGAGCCGCTGCGCGTACCCGCGGCCGGAATCCCGTGGTATCTCGCCCTGTTCGGCCGCGACTCCCTCTTCACCTCGCTGTTCACGCTGCCCTACCGGCCCGCCCTCGCCTCCGCCACCCTCTCGGCGCTCGCCGCCGCGCAGGGCACCGGCTACGACGCTCCCCCGGGCCCCGGCCCCGGGCGCCACCACCGCGACGAGGAGTGCCGCCCCCGGCACGAGCAGCCCGGCCGTATCCCGCACGAGATCCGCCACGGCGAACTGGCGCACTTCCGCCAGGTCCCGTACGGGCGGTACTACGGCGCAGTCGACTCCACCCCGCTCTTCCTCACCCTCCTCCACGCCTACACGGACCGGACGGGCGACGACGCCCTCGCCCACCGCCTGGAGCCGCACGCGCGGGCGGCCGCGGAGTGGATGTTCCGTGACGGCGGGCTGACCGAGCGCGGCTGGCTCGTCTACGCCGACGCCACGGGCGGCGCGGGCGGCGACCAGAGCTGGCGGGACTCGCCCGGCGCGATCTGCTTCAGCGACGGCACCCCCGCCCAGGGCCCCATCGCGATCGCCGGGGCCCAGGGCTACGCGTACGACGCCCTCGTCCGTACGGCCGCGCTCGCCCGCAAGACCTGGGACGACGCGGGGCTCGCCGACCGGCTGGAGGAGGCCGCGGCCGAACTGGGCCACCGCTTCCACCGCGAGTTCTGGATGCCCGAGCACGGCTTCCCTGCCCTCGCCCTCGACGGCAACGGCCGCCGGGTCGACGTGCTGGCGTCGGAGGCCGGGCATCTGCTGTGGTCCGGGATCCTGGACGCCGAACACGGCGAACGGGTCGGGCGCAGGCTGCTGGAAGGGGACTTCTTCTCGGGCTGGGGGATCCGCACCCTCGCCGCCGGCCAGGTCCCGTTCCACCCGCTGTCCTGGCACCGCGGCTCGATCTGGCCGCACGACAACGCGCTCACCGTGCTCGGACTCGTCCGGTACGGGCTCACCGAGCAGGCGCTCGTGGTGATCCGCGCGCTCGTCGAGGCGGCGGTCGTGCACGACTGGCGGCTGCCGGAACTCATGGCCGGCTACGGGCGGGACGAGCACCCGACGCCCGTGCCGTATCCCCACTCGTGCTCACCGCAGGCTTGGGCGGCCGCGACCCCGCTGGCCCTGATGAGCGCCCTGACGCCGGGCCAGACCTGACGGTGCCGGGCCGCGGGGAGCACCTGGCGGGGACGCTCAGCCGCCGCTGGTGTCGAGCTCCGCGTCCGTGCCCACCGCGTCGCAGGCGTACGGGTCGTCGAGCCAGCCGTCCGGCAGGACCACGCGGTTCCTGCCGGACGTACGGCCGCGGGGGCCGTCGGCGCCGGCCGGCCAGGGCTGGTCGAGGTCCAGTTCGCCGAGCAGCGCGTCCAGTTCGTCGAGGGAGGAGGTCACGGCGAGCTTCTTGCGCATCTCGGAGCCGATCGCGAAGCCCTTGGTGTACCAGGCGACGTGCTTGCGGAAGTCGATGACACCGCGCGCCTCGTCCTCCAGCCACTCCCCCAGGAGCTGGGCGTGGCGCAGCATGACCACCGCGACCTCCTTCAGCGTCGGCGCCGCGGAGTCGCCGGTGCCGTCGAAGGCGGAGACGAGGTCGCCGAAGAGCCACGGCCGGCCGAGGCAGCCGCGCCCGACGACCACCCCGTCGCAGCCGGTCTCGCGCATCATCCGCAGCGCGTCCTCGGCGGACCAGATGTCGCCGTTGCCCAGCACCGGGATCTCGGGAACGGCCTCCTTGAGCCGGGCGATGGCCGACCAGTCGGCCGTACCGCCGTAGTGCTGTGCGGCCGTGCGTCCGTGCAGGGCGATGGCGGTGACGCCCTCCTCGACGGCGGTCCGCCCGGCGTCCAGGTAGGTCAGGTGGTCGTCGTCGATGCCCTTGCGCATCTTCATGGTCACGGGCAGCGACCCGGCGCTGGAGACGGCCGCGCGCAGGATCGCCCGCAGCAGGTTCCGCTTGTACGGCAGGGCGGAGCCGCCGCCCTTGCGGGTGACCTTGGGCACGGGGCAGCCGAAGTTGAGGTCGATGTGGTCGGCCAGGTCCTCGTCCGCGATCATGCGGACGGCGCGGCCCACGGTGTCCGGGTCGACGCCGTAGAGCTGGATGGAGCGCGGCTTCTCGGTCCCGTCGAAGTGGATCAGCCGCATGGTCTTGGCGTCCCGCTCGACCAGGGCCCGGGTCGTGATCATCTCGCTGACGAACAGCCCCTTGCCGCCGCTGAATTCGCGGCACAGGGTGCGGAACGGCGCATTGGTGATCCCGGCCATCGGGGCCAGGACCACCGGCGGCTGCACCGTGTGCGGGCCGATCTGCAGCTCGGTCACGGGAGGGCATCCTTCGGGAGGCGTACGAACGGGGGACGACCCCCCATTGTCCCGCATGCCCGGCGAGGGTCGTCACCCCTGCCGGGACGTCGGTGCTTGTACGGTTCAACCATGTCGGAACTCAGCCACCGCCGGCGGCTGCTCGTGCTGGGTATCTGCTGCATGAGCCTGCTGATCGTCAGCCTCGACAACACCGTGCTCAATGTCGCGCTGCCCTCCATGCGCGAGGACCTGCACGCCTCCCTCTCGGGCCTGCAGTGGACCATCGACGCCTACACCGTGGTCCTGGCGTCCCTGCTGATGCTCGCGGGCTCCACCGCCGACCGGATCGGCCGGCGGAAGGTCTTCCAGGCCGGGCTCGTGATCTTCACCGTCGGGTCGCTGCTGTGCAGCCTCGCGCCGACGCTGGAGTGGCTGGTCGCGTTCCGGATGCTGCAGGCCGTCGGCGGCGCGATGCTCAACCCCGTGGCGATGTCGATCATCACCAACGTCTTCACGGAGCCGCGGGACCGGGCGCGGGCCATCGGTGTGTGGGGCGGGGTCGTCGGCATCAGCATGGCGGCCGGGCCGCTGATCGGTGGTGTGCTGGTGGAGTCGGTCGGGTGGCGCTCGATCTTCTGGATAAACCTTCCGGTCGGGATCGCGGCCCTGCTGCTCACGGCCCGCTACGTACCGGAGTCCCGGGCTCCCCGCCCCCGGCGCTTCGACCCCGTCGGGCAGCTCCTGGTGATCGTGCTGCTGGGCTGCGTGACGTACGCGATCATCGAGGCCCCGGTGGCCGGGCCCGGCTCGCCGCTGATCCTCACCTGCGCCGGGGCGGCCGCGGTGGCTCTGGTGGCGCTGGTGCTGTACGAGCCGCGGCGCGAGGAGCCCCTGATCGATCTGCGGTTCTTCGGCAGCGCGCCGTTCAGCGGCGCCACGGTGATCGCGGTGAGCGCCTTCGCCGCGCTGAGCGGCTTCCTGTTCGTCAACACCCTCTATCTGCAGGAGATCCGGGGTCTGTCCCCGCTGGGCGCGGGGGTGTGGATGCTGCCCATGGCGGCGATGACCCTCGTCTGGGCGCCGGTCTCGGGGCGGCTCGTCGCGAGCCGCGGGCCGCGTCTGCCGCTGCTGATCGCCGGGGTCACGATGGCGGCCAGCGGGGTGCTGTTCGCCGGGTTCGACGCCGAGGCGTCCGTGCCTCTGCTGTTCACCGGCTACGTACTCTTCGGTCTCGGCTTCGGCCTGGTCAACGCCCCGATCACCAACACCGCCGTGTCCGGCATGCCGCGCGCCCAGGCGGGCGTGGCGGCCGCCGTGGCGTCGACGAGCCGGCAGGTGGGGGCGACGCTCGGGGTGGCGGTGATCGGTGCGGTGCTGGCGGCGGGTGTGCACGGCACGGGCGACGTGGACGGGTTCGCCGCCGCCAGCCGCGGCGCGTGGTGGATCATCGCGGGCTGCGGGGTGTCCGTCCTGATCGTGGGTGCGGCGACGACCGGTTCGTGGGCGGCCCGTACGGCGTCACGCACCGCGGCCCGGCTGGATCCGGAGGCGGCGGAGCAGCGCCCGGAGTCCGCGCGGACGTGAAGCGGATCGGAGCGGGCTCGCACCTGAGCGGCGGGCTCGCCCGGGCAAGGTCCGCTCAGGCCGGGCCGCTCAGGCCGGGGCTTCCGCTCGGGCCGGGGTTTCCGCTCGGGCCGGGCCGCTCAGGCCGGGGTTTCCGCTCGGGCGGTGGCTTCGGCGTGCGGAGCCCGCTCACCGTCCGCGGCGGCACGCGGTGCCACCTCGTCCTCCAGCGCGAGCGACAACAGCCGCGCGAGACGCTCACCGGTCTCGGCGTCCGCCGGGATGTAGGTCACGAGCCGCGGGCCGTGGCGCGGACCGAGCCACAGATCGGTGTGCTCGAGGTGCAGCAGCCCGACGTCGGCGTTCCGGAACCGCTTCGTCCGGCTGCCGACCGTACGCACCACCTCGTGCCGCTCCCACAGCTCCCGGAACTCCGCGGAGCTCTGCCGCAGCCGCTTGAGCATCGCCTTCCAGGCCGGCTCGGCGATGTGCTCGGCCATAGAGGCGCGGAACTTGGCCGCCATCAGGCGGATCCCCTCGTCCCGGTCCACCATCGCGGCCTGCCACTCGGGGCTGTTGAACGCCAGCCACATGCAGTTCCGGTCCTGGAACGGGAGGCTGTCGAGGTCGCAGAGCAGACGGCCGTACGTGCGGTTGTACGCGAGGATGTCGTACCGGCTGTTCTGGACGCAGGCCGGGTACGGCTCCAGCTGCTCCAGCATCAGCCGCACGGACGGCGGGACGCCCGTGCACTCGCTGCCCACGGCCGGGTCGGTGGCACCGGCGAGGGCGAAGAGGTGGCTGCGCTCGCTCGGGTCGAGCTGGAGCGCGCGGGCGAGGGCGTCGAGGACCTGGACGGAGACGTGGATGTCCCGCGCCTGTTCCAACCACGTGTACCAGGTGACGCCGACAGCGGAGAGGTGTGCGACCTCCTCGCGCCGCAGCCCGGGCGTCCGGCGGCGCCGGCCGCGGGGCAGCCCGACCTGCTCGGGGGTGATCCGCTCGCGGCGGCTGCGGAGGAACGCGGCCAGCTCACCGCGGCGTACGGTGTCGGCTCCGCGTGCCGCCTCGGCGGTGCCCGGGGCTCCGGGCGCACCCGGGGCGGCAGGGTTCCCCGCGGCGGCGGGGACGGCTGAGGACGGCTGCGCGGTGAGGGTCATGACTCCAGCTTGCTCCGTCGCTCAGCCGGTTGCCAGGTAGTGCGGGTACCAGGACAAAGGGACTCTGGTACCCGTCTGGGAGCGGACGCATCGTCGAGGGCGTGACCGAATCGACGACACGCCCCGACCCCACTCCCCCGCCACCGCTCAGCAGGACGGCCTCGCGGGCCGAGACCCTTCCGCGCGTCCGTCACCCGGGAGACCCGGAGGGGCGGGCGCGGACCGTCACCGGCGGTGCACCCGCACTCGGTCCGCTCGGGCTCGTCGCCGTGCTCCTGGGCGCCGCTCTCCCCCTGATCGACTTCTTCATCGTCAACGTGGCCCTGCCCTCCATCGACCGTGAACTCGGCGCGGGCCCCACGATGCTGGAGCTGGTCGTCGCGGGCTACGGCGTGGCGTACGCCGTCCTGCTCGTGCTCGGCGGCCGGCTGGGCGACATGGCAGGGCGGCGCAGGCTGTTCCTCGTCGGCATGGCGGCCTTCGGCCTCACTTCCCTGGCGTGCGGGCTCGCGCCGGAGGCCGGGACTCTGGTCGCGGCCCGGGTGGCGCAGGGCGCCTCGGCGGCGCTGATGCTGCCGCAGGTGCTGGCCACCATCCACGCCACCACGACGGGGCGGCGGCGCGCGCGGGCACTGAGCCTGTACGGAGCGACGGCGGGCCTGTCGATGGTCGCCGGGCAGATCCTGGGCGGTGTGCTGGTGTCGGCGGACATCGCGGGCACCGGCTGGCGTGCGGTCTTCCTCGTCAATGTCCCGGTGGCGCTCGCGGGTCTGGCGCTCGCGGCGCGTACGGTCCCGGAGACCCGATCGGAACGGCCCGCCCCGGTCGACGGCCCCGGCACCGTCCTGCTGGCCCTCTCCCTTGCGGCGCTGCTGATGCCGCTGACGGAGGGCCGCGCCGCGGGCTGGCCCCTGTGGACCTGGGTGTCCCTGGCCGCCTTCCCGTTCCTGGCGGGGGCGTTCTGGGCGGTGGAGCGCCGCGCCGACCGGCAGGGGCGTACGCCGCTGGTTCCGCCGAGCCTGTTCGCGCTGACGGGGCTGCGGCGGGGTCTGGGGATGGTGCTGCCGTTCTCGATCGGCTTCGGCGGCTTCATGTTCGTCATGGCGGTCGCCCTCCAGCAGGGGCTGCGGCTGAGCCCCGTGGACGCGGGGATCGCCCTGGTCCCGATGGCGGTGGCGTTCTTCGCTGCGTCGCTGATGGGCCCCCGTCTGGTCGGCCGCCACGGAAGCCGGATCGTGACGGTGGGCGGGCTGATCCAGGCGGCGGGGCTGGCGCTGCTGATCACGGCGGCGCTGCGGGACGGGGACGGCCTGGGCTTCTGGCAGTTGCTGCCAGGGATGGCACTGGCGGGCTTCGGACAGGGGCTGCAGATCCCGGTGCTGTTCCGGATCGTGCTGGCGGACGTGCCGGGCGAGCAGGCCGGGGTGGGCGCCGGCGTCATGGTCACCACGCAGCAGTCCAGCCTGGCTCTGGGGGTGGCGACGCTGGGGACGCTGTTCCTGGCCCTGAGCGGGCCGATGGGGATGCGGGACGCCTTGGCGGCCACGCTGGGCGTGCAGTTGGCGGCGGTGGGGCTGACCGTGGTGATGAGCCTGCGGTTGCCGCGCACGGTGAGGTGAGCCGCCGCACGGCAGGTGCGGACATCCATGGAATGACAGATATTGAAATCTGTCATTCCATGTGTCACGCTGTCGGAGTACCGCCCGCCACAGGTTGATGAAGGAGCCCACCGTGCAGAACCGCACCCTCGGAACGAACGGACCGCAGGTCTCCGCGCTCGGCCTCGGCTGCATGGGCATGTCCGCCCTCTACGGCGACGCCGACGAGAAGGAGTCGATCGCCACGATCCATGCCGCGCTCGACGCGGGCGTCACCCTGCTCGACACCGGCGACTTCTACGGCATGGGGCACAACGAGATGCTGATCGGCCGGGCCCTCGCCCGGAGCGCGCAGGGTCGCGAACGGGCCGTCGTCAGCGTCAAGTTCGGCGCTCTGCGCGACACGGAGGGCGGCTGGTCCGGGTACGACGGCCGCCCGGCCGCCGTCAAGAACTTCCTCGCCTACTCACTCCGGCGCCTGGGCACCGACCACATCGACATCTACCGCATCGCGCGCGTCGACCCGGATGTGCCGGTCGAGGAGACCGTCGGAGCCATCGCGGAGGCGGTCGAGGCCGGGCACGTGCGCCACATCGGGCTGTCCGAGGTCGGCTCGGGCACCCTCCGTCGCGCGGCCGCGGTCGCCCCGGTCTCCGACCTCCAGATCGAGTACTCGCTCATCTCCCGCGGCATCGAGGACGACATCCTGCCGACCTGCCGCGAACTGGGCATCGGCGTCACGGCGTACGGCGTGCTCTCGCGCGGTCTGATCAGCGGTCACTGGAGCCGCGACCGCCACCTGGCCGCCAACGACTTCCGCGGTATGAGCCCGCGCTTCAGCGGCGACAATCTCGACCGCAACCTCGATCTGGTCGAAGCCCTGCGCAAGATCGCCGAGGACCGCGGCGCCACGGTCGCCCAGGCCGCGATCGCCTGGGTGCTCGCGCAGGGCCCGGACATCGTCCCCCTGGTGGGTGCCCGCCGCCGCGACCGGCTGACCGAGGCCCTCGGCGCGCTGGACCTGACCCTCGACGCCGGCGATCTGGAGGCCATCGAGGCGGCAGTCCCCGCCGGTGCCGCGGCGGGCGACCGCTACCCTGCCTCCCAGATGGCTCACCTCGACAGCGAGAAGCAGGCGCGGGGGTGATGGACGCAGGACGCCCGGTCCACCGGGCCGGACGACGGAGAGAGGCCACGGGGATCCGATGCCGCCGGAGACGCTGACCCCAGCCCGCATCCTCGAAGTCACCGAGGACGTGCTCCGCCGCTACGGCCCGGCCAAGGCCACGGTGGTCGATGTCGCCCGGGCCCTGGGCGTCAGTCACGGCAGCGTCTACCGCCACTTCCCGAGCAAGGCCGCCCTGCGCGAGGCCGTCACCGAGCGCTGGCTGGACCGCACGTCCGAGGCGCTGGCCTCGACGGCGACCGGAGCCGGTCCGGCGGAGACGCGGCTCGAGCACTGGCTGTCCGAACTCTTCGCCGCCAAACGGCACAAGGCGGGTGACGACCCCGAACTCTTCGCCACCTACATGGTGTTGATCGGCGAGAGCAGCTCCGTGGTGGAGCGCCACATCGCCGACCTGGTCGACCAGCTCGCGCGCATCCTCCAGGACGGGCACGAACAAGGCGCGTTCCGGGCCCCGGACGACGACTACGCGACCGAGGCGCGGGCGGTCTTCGACGCCACGAACCGCTTCCACGACCCGGCGTACGCCGCGGAGTGGGCGTCGCCGGAGATCACAGGTGCCTACGAGGCGGTCACGGCCCTGGTCCTCCGCGGCCTCAGACCGTAGCCGGCGCCCGGCCGGTGACACCGGTCCGCATCTGCCGGAAGGGCGGCATCCCCCCTGCCTGCGAACCCCGGCCGTAGCCGCGGCCTGCCCACCTTCCCGTGTGGCCTCCGACCGGAGCAGCCGTCCCCGGGCCCGTCTCTCGCCGCAACGCGCGGACCCTGAGCCCCGGCCTCGGTGATCTCACGGTCTGCCCGGCCGGGCGGCGACCGGTGAGCCCGGAGGTCCCACCCGCAGGGCGTAGAGGACCGCCCCGCACATCGCAGAGGACCGCCCCGCACATCGCAGAGGGCCGCCCCCGTACACGACGACGGTGCCGGGCCCGTCGGAACGGGCCCGGCACCGTGTCGTCGAACGACCGCTGCCGCGGCGGGTTTCAGCAGCCGAGCAGGCGGCCGCCCAGGTACGACTGGACCTGGTCCAGCGACACGCGCTCCTGCTTCATCGTGTCCCGCTCGCGCACTGTCACGGCGTTGTCGTCGAGCGTGTCGAAGTCGACCGTGACGCAGAACGGCGTGCCGATCTCGTCCTGGCGGCGGTAGCGGCGCCCGATCGCACCTGCGTCGTCGAACTCGATGTTCCAGTGCTTGCGCAGGTCCGCCGCCAGCCCCTTCGCCTTCGGCGAGAGCTGCGGGTTGCGGGACAGCGGCAGCACCGCGACCTTCACCGGCGCCAGGCGCGGGTCGAGCCGCATGACCGTGCGCTTCTCCATCACGCCCTTGGCGTTCGGCGCCTCGTCCTCGGAGTAGGCGTCGAGCATGAAGGCGAGCATGGCGCGGTTGACACCGGCCGCCGGCTCGATGACGTACGGGGTCCAGCGCTCGCCGGCCTCCTGGTCGAAGTACGACAGGTCCTGGCCGGACGCCTTGGAGTGCGCGGTGAGGTCGAAGTCCGTACGGTTCGCGACACCCTCCAGCTCGGAGAACTCGGTGCCGCCGAAGTTGAAGCGGTACTCGATGTCAGCCGTGCGCTTGGAGTAGTGGGAGAGCTTCTCCTTCGGGTGGTCGTACCACCGGATGTTGGCCTCCTGGAGGCCCAGGTCGCGGTACCAGTTCCAGCGCTCCTGCATCCAGTACTCGTGCCACGTCTCGTCCTCGCCCGGCTTGACGAAGAACTCCATCTCCATCTGCTCGAACTCGCGGGTGCGGAAGATGAAGTTGCCGGGCGTGATCTCGTTGCGGAACGACTTGCCCATCTGCGCGATGCCGAACGGCGGCTTCTTGCGCGAAGTCTGCTGCACCGCCGCGAAGTTGGTGAAGATACCCTGCGCCGTCTCCGGTCGGAGATAGGCGACCGAGCCGGAGTCCTGCGTCGGACCGAGGTGCGTGGCGAGCAGACCGGAGAACTGCTTGGGCTCGGTGAAGGCGCCCTTGTTGCCGCAGTGGGGGCAGTTGACGTCCGAGAGACCGTTCCCCGGCATGTGGCCGTGCTTGGCCTCGTACGCCTCCTCCAGGTGGTCCGCGCGGAACCGCTTGTGGCAGGAGGTGCACTCGGTGAGCGGGTCCGTGAAGGTGGCGACGTGGCCGGACGCCTCCCAGACCTCGCGGGCCAGGATCACGGACGAGTCGAGACCGACGACGTCGTCGCGCGAGGTGACCATGGCGCGCCACCACTGGCGCTTGATGTTCTCCTTGAGCTCGACGCCCAGCGGCCCGTAATCCCAGGCGGCTCGCTGACCACCGTAGATCTCACTGCACGGGTAGACGAAGCCACGGCGCTTGCTCAGGCTGACGATGGTGTCGATCTTGTCGGCGGCCACGGTGCTCTCTTCATACGACGAAGCGGTGATGGTGGGTTCCGCCGGGATCCTGCCCAGCGAATACCTCAGATTACCGGCGGGCGCACCCCTCACACCAAATCGGGGGGCACGGAACCGTACCCGGGTGAGATGCGGGAAATCACCGGGTGATCCGGGTCCGACCGGATCCTTGTTGACAACCGTTTCCACCTTTGTTGAAAATGACTGTCATGAACGTACGCCGCCGCCTCATACGCACCGCCGCTGCCGCAGGGGCGGTCACCGTCGGGCTCACCACCCTCACCGGCTGCCCGCCCACGGGCTCCGCGGACGGCCGCAGCGACGACGGCAGGCTGGCCGTGGTGGCGTCGTTCTACCCGATGGAATTTCTCGTGAGGACGATCGGCGGACGCCACGTCAGCGTCTCCGACCTCACCGAGCCAGGCGTCGAACCGCACGACCTGGAGGTCAGCCCCCGCCAGACCGCCGAGCTGAGCGACGCCGGACTGGTCGTGTATCTCGGGGGCCCGCAGCCCGCGGTGGACGAGGCCATCGAGGTCGCCGAGGTGAAGAACAAGGTCGACGCCGCCGACCTCACCCACCTCGAGAGCCACGGCACGTCGTCCGGCCACGACCACGGCGAGGAGCACGGCCACGGCGAGGAGGACCACGCCGAGGAGCAGGGCCACGCCGAGGAAGGCCACGGCGAGGAGGGCCACGACCACGGCGGCGAGGACGCGGCGGCCGATCCCCACGTCTGGCTCGACCCGGTGAAGTACGCGGAGATCGCCCGGGGCGTGGGCAAGGCCCTGGAGAAGGCCGACCCCGAGCACGCCGCCACCTACAGCCGCAACACCGACGCCCTGGTCGCACGGCTCGACCGGCTGGACACCGCGTTCAAGGACGGTCTGAAGGACCGCACCACCGACACCTTCATCACCACCCACTCCGCCTTCGGCTACCTCGCCGAGCGGTACGGCCTGCACCAGGAGGGCATCTCGGGCATCGACCCCGAGTCCGAGCCCAGCCCGGCCCGCATGAAGGAACTGCAGGCCACCGCCCGGAAGGAGAAGGTCAGCACCATCTTCTTCGAGACGATCGCCAGCGACCGGACGGCCAGGACCCTCGCGGGCGACACCGGACTGCGCACCGATGTGCTCGATCCGGTCGAGGGCATCACCGACGAATCCCAAGGCCGTGACTACGTCCAGGTCATGCAGGCCAACCTCAGGAATCTTCAGAAGGCCCTCGCGGCCCAGTGACGCACGCGATGGAGGCACGGCACATGGAGAAGCCGGTCATATCCCTCAGCAAGGCCACCGCCTCGCTCGGCGCCCGGCCCGTCCTGCGCGGGATCGACCTCGCCGTGGAGCACGGCGAGGTCGTCGCGCTGCTGGGCGCCAACGGCTCCGGCAAGTCGACCGCCGTACGGGCCGTGGTCGGGCAGGTGCCGCTCACCGGCGGCGACCTGACCCTGTTCGGCACACCCCTTCGCCGCTTCCGCGACTGGGCGCGCATCGGCTACGTACCGCAGCGCACCACCGCCGCGAGCGGTGTGCCCGCGACGGTGCGCGAGGTCGTCTCTGCGGGCCGCCTGTCCCGTACGCGGCTGGGTGCGATCCGCAAGGCCGACCGGGAGGCGGTGCAGCGGGCCCTGGAGCTGGTGGGCATGGCCCATCGCGCCAAGGACTCCGTGAACGCCCTGTCGGGCGGCCAGCACCAGCGGGTGCTCATCGCCCGCGCCCTCGCCACCGAGCCCGATCTGCTGATCATGGACGAGCCGATGGCGGGCGTGGACCACGAGAGCCAGCAGGTGCTGGCCGACACCCTGCGCGAGCAGGTCGCCGGCGGCGCCACGGTGCTCCTCGTCCTCCATGAACTCGGCCCGCTGGAGCCGCTCATCGACCGCGCTGTGGTGCTGCGCGACGGCTGCGTGGTCCACGACGGGCCGCCGCCTGAGGCCGTCGGCCAGCACGCACTGCCCGGCCACGACCACGTCCATCCGCACGCGGGCGAGGCCGCCGAACCGATCAGAACGGGACTGCTGACGTGATCGACCTCCTCGGCTACGCATTCATGCAGCGGGCGCTGCTGGCCGCCGTCCTCGTCGGCATCACCGCGCCCGCGGTCGGCATCTACCTCGTCCAGCGCCGCCAGGCGATCATGGGCGACGGCATCGGCCACGTCGCGCTGACCGGCGTCGCACTCGGCTTCCTGACCGGCACGAACCCGATCTGGACCGCCATCGCCGTCACCGTGCTCGGCGCCGTCGTGATGGAGCTGATCCGCTGGTACGGCAAGGCCCGCGGCGACCTCGCCCTGGCGATGCTCTTCTACGGCGGGATGGCGGGCGGCGTCCTGCTGATCAACCTGGCGCCGAACGGCTCCAACGCGAACCTCACGACCTTCCTGTGGGGTTCGATCACCACGGTCTCGGCGGAGGACCTGACGGCGATCTGCGTCCTGGCGGCCTTCGTCGCGGCGGTCGCGCTGGGCCTTCGGCGGCAGCTCTTCGCCGTCTGCCAGGACGAGGAGTTCGCGCGCGTCACCGGGCTGCCCGTACGGCTGCTGAACCTGCTGCTGGCCGTCACCGCCGCCCTCACCGTCACCGTCGCCATGCGGGTCGTCGGCCTGCTGCTGGTGAGCGCGCTGATGGTGGTGCCGGTCGCCGCCGCACAGCAGGCGACCCGCGGCTTCGCCATGACGCTGGTGGCCGCGATCGGCATCGGCGTCGCCGTCAGCCTGTCCGGCACCGTGTACTCCTTTTACGTGGACGTGCCGCCCGGCGCGAGCATCGTCGTCCTGGCCATCGCCGTCTTCGCGGTGATCACCGCGCTCGCGACCCCCCTGGCGAAACGCCGGGCCCGCCGGGCCGCCGCCGCGTACGAGGAACAGTGCACCCTGGAGGCAGGGGGTACGAATCCGCCCGGGGACGACGTGAAGGTGTAGGCGCTGTCGCACTCGCAAACTGGCACAATGGCCAGTCGTACGAGTGGACGGCGAGCAGAGGAGGCAACGGTGTCGACCGCGGGGAGCAGTGGAACGAGCACACCCCCGCCGGTGCGAGGCCGGTCGACCCGGCAGCGCGCCGCGGTGGCGGCGGCCCTCGACGAGGTCACCGAGTTCCGCAGCGCCCAGGAGCTGCACGACATGCTCAAGCACCGGGGCGACTCGGTCGGTCTGACCACCGTCTACCGCACACTGCAGTCGCTCGCGGACGCGGGCGAGGTCGACGTCCTGCGCACCAGCGACGGCGAGTCCGTCTACCGCCGCTGCAGCACCGACGACCACCACCACCATCTGGTGTGCCGCAGCTGCGGCAAGGCGGTCGAGGTGGAAGGCCCCGCCGTGGAGAAGTGGGCCGACCAGATCGCGGCGGACAACGGCTTCGTGGACGTGGCGCACACGATCGAGATCTTCGGCACGTGCGGGGCCTGCGCGGCCAAGGCCGCACAGGCGTAAGCCGTCACCCCCGCCGCCACTCCGCCACGGCCACTCCCGCCGTCCCCCTGACCCCTGCACGCCGTGCACAACCGGCCGCGGGCAGTGGGGCGTTGGGCCTCTCGCATCGCGGCCAGGCCAAGCCGACGCAGCTGGGCGGGGGTTGCTCGCCGCCGAGGCGCTGAGCAACCCCCAGGTACTCCGTCAGGCCGGTGCGGCGCCTGGCTGGTCCGCCTCCGGCGTCTCGTTGGGGAGGGCACCGCCGAAGCGGCGGTCGCGCTGCGCGTACTCCAGGCACGCGCGCCACAGGTCGCGCCGGTCGAAGTCCGGCCACAGGACGTCCTGGAAGACCATCTCCGCGTACGAGCTCTGCCATATCAGGTAGTTGGACGTCCGCTGTTCGCCGCTCGGGCGCAGGAAGAGGTCGACGTCCGGCATGTCCGGGTAGTAGAGGTACTTCGCGAAGGTCTTCTCGTTGACCTTGGACGGGTCGAGCTTCCCGGACTTCACGTCCGCGGCCAGCGCCGCCGCCGCGTCGGCGATCTCCGCGCGACCGCCGTAGTTGACGCAGAAGTAGAGCGTCATCGCGTCGTTGTCCTTCGTCTGCTCCTGGGCGACCTGGAGCTCCTGGACGACCGACTTCCACAGCTTCGGCATCCGGCCGACCCAGCGGATGCGGATGCCCAGCGCGTCCATCTCGTCGCGGCGGCGGCGGATGACGTCGCGGTTGAAGTTCATCAGGAAGCGCACCTCGTCGGGCGAGCGCTTCCAGTTCTCGGTGGAGAAGGCGTACAGCGAGAGGTTCTTGACCCCCATCTCCAGGCAGCCCTTGAGGACGTCGAGGACAACGCCCTCGCCGACCCTGTGCCCCTCGGTGCGCGGCAGCCCGCGCTCCTTCGCCCAGCGGCCGTTGCCGTCCATGACGCACGCGACGTGGTTGGGGACCAGCTCGCCGGGGATCTTCGGCGGGCGCGCACCGGACGGGTGCGGCTCGGGGGCCTGATAGGTGCGGCGGTTGCGGCCCAGAATCCCGCGTCGTGCCATGCGGTTCACGTCTCCCATTCGGTGGTTCTCTGCGTTCCTACGTCTTCTCTACGTACCGGAGCGACCGCAGACCCCGCTCCAAGTGCCAGTGCAGGTACGCCGCCACGAGTCCGCTGCCCTCCCGTACGTGGCGCGCCTCGCACGCGTCCGCCGTCTCCCAGTCGCCGGTCAGCAGCGCACCGAGCAGGGTCAGGGACTCCGCCGAGGGTACGACGCTTCCCGGCACGCGGCAGTCGGCACACACCACGCCTCCGGCTGCGACCGAGAAGAACCGGTTGGGGCCCGGTATGCCGCAGCGCGCGCAGGCGTCGAAGCTCGGCGCGTAGCCGCCGACCGCGAGGGAGCGCAGCAGGAAGGCGTCGAGGACCAGATGCGGGGCGTGCTCGCCCGCGGCGAGCGTCCGCAACCCCCCGACCAGCAGCAGGTACTGCTGCACGGCGGGCTCGCCCTCGTGGTCGGTGAACCGCTCCGCGGTCTCGAGCATGGCGGTGCCGGCGGTGTAGCGGGCGTAGTCGGTGACGATGCGGCCACCGTACGGAGCGATGGTCTCGCTCTGTGTGCACAGCGGCAGGCCGCGGCCCACGAGTTCACTGCCGCGCGAGAAGAACTGCACATCGACGTGGGAGAACGGCTCCAGCCGCGCCCCGAACTTCGACTTGGTGCGCCGCACTCCGC
The DNA here is from genome assembly GCF_040643575.1 of Streptomyces sp. NPDC047108. Lineage (NCBI taxonomy): Bacteria > Bacillati > Actinomycetota > Actinomycetes > Kitasatosporales > Streptomycetaceae > Streptomyces > Streptomyces sp. NPDC047108. The sequence goes on along the minus strand of NZ_JBEYUP010000003.1, from coordinate 514,234 downwards.
GGGCGACCGCCCGGACGCGTCCGTGGCCGCGGGTGAGCAGCGTGATGATCCGGTCCGCCTCACCCAGCTTCTGGGTGCGCAGCACGATGCCGTCGTCGCGGAACAGACTCATGCGGCCATTGTCCCGTACGGCGATGCCCGGGCGGGCGGAAGGGGCGTACTCGGAACCCTCGCGGGCGACGGACGGCTGTCACGGTGACGGCCGGCCCGAAGCGGCGGACCTGAGGTGTGCGGCGGTCAGGAGGGCATGCGGGCGGCGGCCGTGAGTAGACGCTCGGTCTCCCGCTCGCCGATCAGCAGCGCGCGGCCGACGGCACCCAGCGCTTCGCGTTCGGCAGGGCTGTACGGGCCGTCGGCGAGGGCGATACGGGCCCCCTGCAGCAGGATGCCCTCGCGGCCGGTGGCGGCGAGGTGCGGGGCCAGGGGTTCGAGGGCCTCGTGGAGTTCGATGGCGAGCGCGGTGCCGCCGTCGCCGCCGTCCTCGTACCGGTCGGGCAGACGGCCGGTGTCGGCCGCCAGCGCCTCGACGAGGGTGAGGAGCTGCTCTCCGGTGCACTCCTCGAAGCCGGCGCCGCGCACCGCGTCGACCGCGGCCTCGCGGACCGTGCGGTCCTCCGCTCCGCCCGCCGCGAGCACGGCGAGGGCGACGGTGTGGACGGCGTCGCGGAGCATGGTCGAGAAGCGGTGGGTGGTGGGGTGGTCGAGCACATCGGCGCCGAACCGGGTGCGGCACGAGGAGCATTCGACGACCGGGGCGGCGGATCCGCGCGGGAGGAGCGGCAGACCGAGCACGGCGAGACGGCGGCGGCCCGTGCGGCGGCGGTAGTTGCGGTCGCCGCCGCAGTCGGGACAGAAGAACTCACCGTCTCCGACCGTGTGCCAGGTCGTGCGCACACCCCATACGCGCTGCATAAGCGCACCTCCGGCGCGTAGGCCCAAGAGTTCCCGAATCCTGATGGCCACGGAACGCCGTGACGCGGTGACTCTTCGGCAACGGCGCCGTGTTGGAGGTGATGTTAACCACATCGTCGAGGTGACGTCAGCACCTCGCACGGAGGGATGGCGGGAAACGGTGGCCACGGCGCTCGCCCCGCGCGAGGGGCGCGGGGCGAGCGCGGCAGGTCAGGCGCACGCCGGGGCGTTCCGGCGCGTGCGGGGTGTTTTCCGGCACACGGCCGGCCCCGCGCGCCCGTACGCGACCCGGCCGGGGCCGCGTACGGGGTCAGGAACCGCGTACGCGATCAGGAGCGCGCACGACGCGCACGCAATCAAGTGCGTGCACGATCACGTACGTGTGCGATCCCGGGCGTACGCGATCACGTACGTGCGCGATCACGGGCGTGCGCGACCGGGCGCGGGCATGATCAGGCGCGGGCCGCGCGGTTGACCGCGGAGACCACGGCCTTCAGCGAGGCGCGGGTGGTGTTGGGGTCGATACCGATCCCCCACAGCACCTTTCCGTCGATGGCGCACTCGATGTACGAGGCGGCCTGTGCGCTGGCGCCCTCGCTCATCGTGTGCTCCTGGTAGTCCAGGAGCCGGGCGTCGACCCCGACGTGCGCCAGGGCGTCGAAGAACGCCGAGATCGGACCGTTGCCCGTACCGTTCAGCACGGTGTCCTCGCCGTTCACGACCGCCTCGACGGTGAGGGTGTCGATGCCGTCCTTGTCGGTGGTCGCCTGCCCGGCACGCAGCTGGAGACGGCCCCACGGGTTGTCCGGGTTCGGCAGGTACTCGTCCTGGAACACCGCCCAGATCTCCTGCGGCGTGATCTCGCCGCCCTCCGCATGGGTCTTCGCCTGGATGAGCTTCGAGAACTCGATCTGCATCCGGCGCGGCAGGTCCAGCTTGTGGTCGTTCTTCAGGACGTAGGCCACACCGCCCTTGCCGGACTGCGAGTTGACGCGGATCACGGCCTCGTAGGACCGGCCCACGTCCTTCGGGTCGATCGGCAGGTAGGGCACGGTCCACTCGATGTCGTCGACCGTCACGCCCTGGTCGGCCGCGGTCGTGTCCATCGCCTCGAAGCCCTTCTTGATGGCGTCCTGGTGGGAGCCGGAGAAGGACGTGTAGACCAGGTCGCCCGCGTAGGGGTGGCGCGGGTGGATGGTCATCTGGTTGCAGTACTCGGCGGTGCGACGGATCTCGTCGATCTCCGAGAAGTCGATCTGCGGGTCGACGCCCTGGGAGAAGAGGTTCATCCCCAGCGTGACCAGGTCGACGTTGCCGGTGCGCTCACCCTGGCCGAACAGGCAGCCCTCGATACGGTCCGCACCTGCCATGACGGCCAGTTCGGCTGCGGCGACGGCGGTGCCGCGGTCGTTGTGCGGGTGCGCGGACAGGCAGACGTGCTCGCGCCGTGACAGGTGGCGCGACATCCACTCGAAGCGGTCGGCGTGCGTGCTCGGCGTCGAACGCTCCACGGTGGCGGGCAGGTTGAGGATGATCTCGCGGCCCGGCTCGGGCTGCCAGACGTCCATGACGCCCTCGCAGACCTCCAGGGCGAAGTCCAGCTCGGTGTCGGTGAAGATCTCCGGGCTGTACTGGTAGCCGAAGGACGTACGGTCGTCGAGCAGCTTCTCCGCGTACTCCATCACCAGCCGGGTGCCGTCCGTGGCGATGGCCTTGACCTGCTCGCGGGTGCCGCGGAAGACGACGCGGCGGAAGGTCGGGGCGGTCGCGTTGTAGAGGTGGACGGTGGCCCGGTGCGCGCCCTTCAGGGACTCGACGGTGCGCTCGATCAGCTCTTCACGGGCCTGGGTGAGGACGGAGATCGTCACGTCCTCCGGGATCGCGTCCTCCTCGATGATCGAGCGGACGAAGTCGAAATCCGTCTGGCCCGACGAGGGGAAGCCGACCTCGATCTCCTTGTAGCCCATCCGCACCAGGAGGTCGAACATCGCGCGCTTGCGGGCGGGCGACATGGGGTCGATCAGGGCCTGATTGCCGTCCCGCAGGTCGGTGGAGAGCCAGCGGGGTGCCTGCGTGATGCGGCGGTTCGGCCAGGTGCGGTCGGGGATGTCCACGGCCTCGTACGGCCCGTACTTGTGGACGGGCATGCCGGAGGGCTTCTGGGTCACGGTCGCGGCCGTGACGGGGGTGGGGCGGCCTACGGAATTCCCGGACGCGGAACTCGGGGAGGTCGTCATGGGGGCTGGGCTCCTGTCGAATGGGCTTCGACGGCCGACGACGGCGGTGGGCAACACCGGACTCCGCGGGGAGGGGGTCGGCCTTCGACTACAGGCCCTCGCCGCGGCAGCTAAGAAGAAGCAGCCCGAAACGCATGATGCGCAGAAGCTTAACCGAGCAGGCGCGAGGCACCGAGTCCGTTTCAGTATGCAAGACGCGCATACCTCACCGGGCAAAGAGTGACGGATCACTCCATTTCACTAAGTCCTGTTGCAACCGGTGACACTTCCACAACTCTGTGCCACATTGCGCTCCATGACCGTACACCCCGTACATCCCGTCTTCTGCACGATCGTCCCGCCGCATCTCCTCGACCGGCTGGCCCGGTCCGGGGAGACGGCCGTCGCGGGCCCCGCCCGCCGCACCCTGGAGCGGGACGCCGCCCAGCGCACCCGGCGCCGGCTGACCACCGTCGCGGGCCTGACGGCCGCGGCCGGCCGGCGAGGCCCCGACGACCGCCCGGACCGCACGATCAGCGACGCCCAGGGACGCGAGGACCTGCCGGGCCGCGAGGTGCGGACCGAGGGCCAGGAGCCCGTGAAGGACGCCACCGTCAACCGCGCCTACGCCGGCCTCGGCGCCACCTTCGAGCTGTTCCTCAAGGCGTACGGCCGGGTGTCGATCGACGGCTCGGGCCTGCCGCTGGACGCGACCGTCCACTACGGCGAGGACTACGGCAACGCCTTCTGGGACGGCGAGCGCATGGTCTTCGGCGACGGCGACGGCGAGGTCTTCCTCGACTTCACCATCCCGGTGGACGTGATCGGCCACGAGCTGACCCACGGCGTCACGCAGTACACCGCCAACCTCGAGTACTTCGGCCAGTCCGGCGCGCTCAACGAGTCGGTGTCCGACGTCTTCGGATCCCTCATCAAGCAGTACGCGCTCGGCCAGACCGCCGCCGAGGCCGACTGGCTGATCGGCGCCGGGCTGCTCGCCCCGCGCGTCACCGGGGAGGCGCTGCGCTCGATGAAGGCCCCGGGCACGGCGTACGACGACGACGTGCTGGGCAAGGACCCGCAGCCCGCCACGATGGACGACTACGTCCGCACCGGCAGCGACAACGGCGGCGTGCACATCAACTCCGGCATCCCGAACCACGCCTTCTACCTCGCCGCCAAGAGCCTGGGCGGACACGCCTGGGAGCGGGCCGGGCAGATCTGGTACGACGTGCTGACCGGCGGCGAGCTGGCCTCCGACGCGGACTTCGCCGACTTCGCCCGGCTCACCGTTTCCGCCGCCGAGGAGCGCTACGGCGACGACGAGGAGCGGGAGGCGCTGGTGAAGGCGTGGGAGGAGGTCGGCGTGGAGACGACCGAGCGGACGTGACGGGAAGCCGACCGGGGCGCGGGCCCCGAACCGCGCGGGACGCGGGCCCCGAAGGGGGTACAGATGGACCCATGCGAATTCAGGTGAAGCGCACCGGGGGGTTCACGGGAATCCCCCGGAATGCCGAGGTGGACACCGCGGGACGGTCCGACGCGCAGGACTGGCAGGCCCTGGCCGAGCGAGCGCTCGCGGAAGGGCGGGACACTCCGCCGGTGGGTGTGCCGGACGGCTTCAGCTACCAGGTCACGGTCGGGGACCGCACGATCTACTGCGCGGACCCCCGCCTCAGCGAGGCGGAGCGCACGCTGATCACCCGCGTTCTGAAGGAAGGCGCGTAGGGCACGTCAGGCACGCGGAGGGAGCACGGCGCGGCGTACGAGGTGCGGTGACGCCTGCGCGGACACGATCGCGATCGCCGTCGGCGTCCGCGTGGGCGGCCGCGTCCTTCAGAAGCCCAGTCGGCGGAGCTGCTTGGGGTCCCGTTGCCAGTCCTTGGCGACCTTCACATGGAGGTCGAGGAAGACCGGGGTCCCGAGCAGCGCCTCGATGTGCTTGCGCGAGGTGGTGCCGACGGCCTTCAGCCGGGCGCCCTTCGGGCCGATGATGATGCCCTTCTGGCTCGGCCGCTCGATGAAGATGTTGGCGTGGACGTCCAGCAGCGGGCGGTCTGCCGGACGGTCCGGGCGGGGCAGCATCTCCTCGACCACGACCGCGATCGAGTGCGGCAGCTCGTCCCGTACGCCCTCCAGCGCGGCCTCGCGGATCAGCTCCGCGACCATCACCTGCTCCGGCTCGTCGGTGAGGTGGCCCTCGGGGTACAGCTCCGGGCCCTCGGGCAGCAAGGGCACGAGGAGGTCGGCGAGCAGCCCGAGCTGGGACTCCGCGACGGCCGAGACGGGGACGATCTCGGCCCACTCGATGCCCAGTTCCTTGCCGAGCCGGTCGACGGCGAGAAGCTGCTCGGCGAGCTGCTTGGAGTCCACCAGATCTGTCTTGGTGACGATGGCGACCTTGGGCGTCTTCTTGATCCCCGCGAGTTCACCGGCGATGAAGCGGTCGCCGGGGCCGAGCTTCTGGTCGGCCGGCAGGCAGAAGCCGATCACGTCGACCTCGGCCCAGGTGGTCCGCACGACGTCGTTGAGGCGCTCGCCGAGCAGCGTACGCGGCTTGTGCAGACCGGGAGTGTCGACGAGGACGAGCTGGGCGTCGGGGCGGTGCACGACGCCGCGGACGGTGTGCCGGGTGGTCTGCGGCCGTGTGGAGGTGATCGCCACCTTCGTCCCCACCAGCGCGTTGGTCAGGGTCGACTTGCCCGCGTTGGGACGGCCGACGAAGCACGCGAATCCCGCGCGGTGGTGGTCCTGGCCGGTGGAGGAAGCTGCAGTCATGGGGCCCATTCTCCCCGATGGCCGGACCACGGCCGACCATGCGAGCCTCCCGGCCCGGCCGGAGCACCCGCCCGTGACGGCCTGCCGGGCCGCCTCCGCCGCGTCGCACTGCCGACCGGGAACACCGGGGGTGGAGAGCGCCACCGTCCCGTACGCGCCCGGCGCCGGTCCTGACCGAACAGGCCGCACCGGCAGATGAGTTGGGCCCTGGGCGCGGGAGCGGGGCTCAGCCCGCGGTGACGGTGGTGCGCAGCGCGCCGTCGCTGCCCGCGAGCAGCACCGGCGTCGCGGCGCCGCCCAGATCCCGTACGGCCGCGCGGTCCTCGTCCCGTACGGCGTCCGCGTCGGTGACCACGGCGGCCGCCTCCAGGGACGTGGCGCCGCTGGCGACCGCCATGGCCACGGCGGTCTGGAGCGCGCTGAGCGTGAGCGACGGGAGGCCGACGGTCCCGGCGACATAGGTGCGGCCGGTCTCGTCCCGTACGGCCGCACCCTCGGGGACGCCGTTCCGCGCTCGCGCGGAGCGGGCCAGGGTGATGATCTTGCGGTCCTCGGGGGTCAGGGCGTCGCTGTCGCTCATGAGGCCGATCATAGAGAGCCACGCGTGGCCGGGACGCGACGGCCCGGCACTGCCCCCGGCCCGGGACCGGCCGGGGGCCTCGTCTGTGCCCTGCCGCGGTCCTGCCACGGTCCTGCCGCGGTCCTGCCACGGTCCTGCCGCGGTCCTGCCGCGGTCCTGCTGCGGTCCTGCTGCGGAGCCGTGCGCGGCTGGCTACGCTCGCCCGCATGGCGCCCCGCAGCGAGATCCGTCGAGTGACCCGGCCGGACGACGTGAGGGCCGCGGGCCACCTCTTCGACGGGCCGCCGAAGCCGGAGGCGACCGAGCGCTTCCTCGCGGCCCCGGGCCACCACCTCCTCGTCGCGTACGTGGACGGCGTCCCCGCGGGCATGGTCACCGGCGTCGAGACGACGCACCCCGACAAGGGGACCGAGATGTTCCTCTACGAACTGGGCGTGGACGAGCCGTACCGGCGCCGCGGCATCGGCCGCGCGCTCACGGCCGCGCTCGCGGATCTCGCCCGCGAGCGCGGCTGTTACGGGATGTGGGTCGCGACCGAGGGCGACAACACCGCCGCCCTGGCCACGTACACCGCGGCGGGCGGCGCGGCCGAGCCGGATCGGACCGTGCTGGTCTGGACGTTCACGCAGGATCACGCCGGCTGACGGCCCCGCCGTCAGCCCTTGCCGTCCGTGCCGCCGGAGTCGCCGTCCTCGCCCGCGACCGTGGAGCGCACCGGCTCGACCAGGACCGTGACGATCCGGTTCCTGCGGCCCGCGGCGGCCTCCGCCGTCAGCCGCAGCGCCTTCAGCTCCGGGTCGGAGGCGTCCTCGGACAGATCGACCTCCGCCGTCGCCCCGGCGATCGGCACCCGGCCCAGGGACTTGGCGAGCAGGCCGCCGACGGTCTCCACGTCCTCGTCGTCCAGCTCCAGGCCGTACAGCTCGCCGAGGTCGCCGATGTCGAGGCGGGCGGTGACGCGGTAGCGCCCCTCGTCCAGCTCCTCCACGGGCGGGAGTTCACGGTCGTACTCGTCGGTGATCTCGCCGACGATCTCCTCGAGGATGTCCTCGATGGTGACGATGCCGGCCGTGCCGCCGTACTCGTCGATCACGACCGCGACGTGGTTGCGCTCCTTCTGCATCTCGCGCAGCAGATCGCCCGCGTTCTTGGTGTCGGGCACGAACGCCGCGGGACGCATCGCGGTGGAGACCGGGTCGCTCTCGGCGTCGCGGTTGATGTGCGTCTTCCGGACGAGGTCCTTCAGATAGACGATGCCGACGATGTCGTCCTCGCTCTCGCCGGTCACCGGGATGCGGGAGAAGCCGGAGCGCAGGGCGAGCGTGAGGGCCTGGCGCACGGTCTTGGCCCGCTCGATCACGATCAGGTCCGTGCGCGGCACCATCACCTCGCGGACGAGGGTGTCGCCCAGCTCGAACACCGAGTGCACCATGCGGCGTTCGTCGTCCTCGATGAGCTGCTCGGACTCGGCGAGGTCGACCATGGCGCGCAGCTCGGCCTCCGAGGCGAACGGGCCCTTGCGGAAGCCCTTGCCGGGGGTGAAGGCGTTGCCGAGGAGGATCAGCAGCTGCGGGATCGGGCCCATGATGCGGGCGAGCGGCAGCAGGACGTACGCGGCGGCGGTGGCGGTGTTCAGCGGGTGCTGGCGGCCGATGGTGCGCGGCGAGACGCCGACGGCGACGTAGGAGACGAGGACCATCACGCCGAGCGCGACGGCCAGGGCCTCCCAGGTCTTGTCGAAGTCCTGGAGGCAGACGTACGTCACCAGGACGCCGGCGCCCATCTCGCAGGCGACGCGCACGAGCAGCGCGACGTTCAGATAGCGGGTGGGGTCGTCGGCGACGGCGAGGAGCCCCGCGCTGCCGCGCCGCCCGGAGCGTACGGCCTCCTCCGCGCGGAAGCGGGTCGTGCGGGCGAGGCCCGCCTCGGCGCAGGCGGCGAGCCACGCGATCACGACCAGCAGGACGGCCACCGCGATGAACTGACCGGTCATCGTGTCGTCCGTCCCGTCATCGTGTGGTGGGGGCAGGTGAGGGGCCTTCGAGGCCGCGCTCGGAGCGCCAGCCGTCGATGATCGCCTTCTGCAGGCCGAACATCTCGGCGCGCTCGCCGGACTCCTCGTGGTCGTAGCCGAGCAGGTGCAGCACGCCGTGGACGGTGAGGAGCTGGAGCTCCTCGTCCATGGAGTGCTGCGTCGGCGCTTCCTCGCCCTGCTTCGTGGCGACCTCGGGGCAGAGCACGATGTCGCCGAGGAGGCCCTGCGGGGGCTCCTCGTCGTCCTTCGCGGGCGGACGCAGCTCGTCCATCGGGAAGGACATGACATCGGTGGGCCCTGGCAGGTCCATCCACTGGATGTGGAGCTGCTCCATGGCGGCGGCGTCGACGACGATCACCGACAGCTCGGACAGCGGGTGGATGCGCATCCGGGCGAGGGCGTAGCGGGCGACGTCCAGGATCGCCTGCTCGTCGATGTCCGTGCCGGACTCGTTGTTGACGTCGATCGACATGAGGTGGGTGTCAGGCTCTTTCGGTGTCACTGCCCGTTGCGGCTGTCGTACTGCTCGTAGGCGTCGACAATACGGCCGACGAGCTTGTGGCGGACCACATCGCTGCTGTTGAGGAGGGAGAAGTGGACGTCGTCCACCCCGTCGAGGATGTCGCGCACCTGGCGGAGGCCGCTCTTGGTGCCGCCGGGTAGGTCGACCTGGGTGACGTCGCCGGTGATGACGATCTTGGAGTCGAAGCCGAGCCGGGTGAGGAACATCTTCATCTGCTCGGGGTTCGTGTTCTGCGCCTCGTCGAGGATGATGAACGCGTCGTTGAGCGTGTTGTGCGTCAGCAGGTAGTTCTCGGTGACGTAGAGCGAGTCTGCGGCTGCGACCTGGATGCACACCGTCTCCTCCACGCCCGCGGGTTCGATCGAGTCGATGAAGCGCATCGGCCGTCCCCCGCCCCCGGCAGCCCGGTACGTCTCGAGCTTGCGCGCGAGCCGGAAGGGCTCGATGCCCTCCGGGAGGCGGATGTCGACGATATGCGCGTCACTGCGGTAGTGAACGTCCCGTCCGTCGGCCTTCCCCGGCTTGCGGCCCTCCGCGAGCCTCCGGCGGGCGTAGGCGACGCCTCCCAGCGACTGGACGAGTGAGATGACATCGTCACGGAGCAGGATCGAGGTGGTCGTGTACTGGATACGGCACGTCCGGCCCGCTTGGGGCACGGGCCCACCGTCGGAGTCCAGCAGCCCCTGGAGCAGGGCCAGGCGGACATCCGCGGAGTTGTGGAGATAGGCATCCGGCACGAACTTCGATGAGGACCTGGTGCCGAGCAGGTCCAGGGCTCGGAGAGCTCCCGTGACCGGATTCTCCAGTGTGATGACATCGCCGGGTGCCTTCACGCGGTTCAGGGTGTAGTTCACCCGGTCCTTCCACCGGACCTCGACGCCGGGCAGCGCCGCTTCCAGGGCGGAGGCGAGTTCCGGGTCGTTCGTGGCGAATGACGGCGTGGTGGAACCGGTGAGGCACCCGTCTCCGAGCAGCAGACCCAGCGCGTACGGGTCCATGGGGACCTCGCGCTCCGGGAAGCACACGGGCTCCGTGAGCAGCGGCAGCTCGTAGCGGTGTGCGTGAGCCGCACGCAGGTTGCCGATCATCTCCTGCGTCTCCAGGACGCGCCACGGCTTGTCGCGACGCCTGTCCGAAGCGGTCCTCACAGTCCACAGGTGCTCGCCGCAGCACAGCGTCCAGGCGCCGTCCTGGGCGGTGACGCGGTAGATGTCCTTCTCACCCTGCGGGTACACGCCAAGGACCGGGGTGGGCTCGCCGTTCGAGCCGATCACCAGGTCGCCGACCTGGAGGTCGCCGATGGGGCGCCAGCCGTCGGGGGTCAGGACATTGGTGAAGAGCGGCTGGGCGCGCCCGCGCATGTATGCCAGCGGTGCCACCTCGATCGTCCCGGCCGCCATCAGGCGCGGGATCGAGTCGGGGTCGAGCATGTCGTGCAGCGCGTCGTAGAGCGGGCGCAGATACGGGTCGATCTTCTCGTAGAGCGTGCCGGGCAGGAAGCCGAGCCGCTCGCCCGCCTCGACCGCGGGCCGCGTCAGGATGATCCGGTTGACCTGCTTGGACTGGAGCGCCTGGACCGCCTTGGCCATGGCCAGATACGTCTTGCCGGTGCCGGCGGGGCCGATGCCGAAGACGACGGTGTGCTTGTCGATCGCGTCGACGTAGCGCTTCTGGTTGAGCGTCTTCGGGCGGATCGTGCGGCCGCGGCTGGACAGGATGTTCTGCGTCAGCACTTCGGAAGGGGTCTCGGCCGCGCCGCCCCCGCCCTCCTCCTCGCGGAGCATGGCGATCGAGCGCTCCACCGCGTCCTCCGACATGGGCTGGCCGGTGCGGAGTACCAGCATCATCTCGTCGAACAGGCGCTGGACCAGGGCGACTTCCTTGGAGTCCCCGGTCACGCTGATCTCGTTGCCCCGCACATGGATGTCGGTCGACGGGAACTCCTGCTCGATCACGCGCAGAAGGGAGTCCCCGGACCCCAGAACCATCACCATGGGGTGCTTGGGCGAGACGGTGAAGTGGGCGGTTGCCTGCGATCGTGTGGGTGTCTGAGTCATGGGCCGGCTCTCTGGCCTGCTGACCCCGCCTTCTGTGCTCGACATGCCGTACGCCATTTCGTACGACCCTGTGCTCCAAGCCTACGACGGAGCACCGACAACGCCCGAGCCCTTTTCACCGGCGTTCTCCGCCGCTCCTCCCCCGCCCGCCCGCCGTTTCCCCGGCTGCCGTGCGGGCCCTCCCTCACCGCCGCCGGAAGCCGACCGTGGGGACGGCGCGGCGCAGCGGCAGGGGGCGGGAGGCCGAGGGCAGCAGATCGCCGAGGAAGCCGTAGTGGCGCAGGGCGGCCGCCTGGCCCTCGTGGGAGGTCACGTGCTGCCACCAGCCGGCGATCTCCACCCATCCGGGGGCCGAGAGCGATCCGCCGAACTCTTGGACGGAGAGGGCGGCGGTCAGGCCCGCGAAAGCCAGCCGGTCGGCGAGGGGCCAGCCCGCGAGCGTGCCCGTGACGAAACCGGCGACGAAGACGTCCCCGGCGCCCGTGGTGTCGAGCGCCTCGACCTGGATGGCGGGCACGGACGCGGTCTCGCCGGTCGCGCCGTCCACCGCGTACGCGCCCTCGGATCCCAGCGTCACCACGGCCAGCGGCACCTTCTCGGCCAGCGCACGGGCGGCGGCGCGGGGGCTCACGGTCCGCGTGTAGCGCATCGCCTCCTCGGCGTTGGGCAGGAAGGCCTCGCAGTGCCCGAGGTCGGCGAGCGCGGCCAGTTCCCAGCGGCCCGTGTCGTCCCAGCCGACATCGGCGAAGATCCGGCTGCCGTCGCGCGCGGACGCCGCGATCCAGTCCTCCTGGCGCCCAGGGGCCAGCGCGGCGACGCAGGCGCGTGAGCGGGGCGGGCAGCCGGGGACCGGGTCGGGCGGCGGCGCCTCGTGCCCGTGGGAGACCATCGTGCGCTCGCCCTCGTACGCCATGGAGACGGTGACCGGGGAGTGCCAGCCGGCCACCCGGTGCGACGGGGTCAGGTCGATGCCCTCGCCGTTCTCCAGGCTGTCCCAGCAGTAGTCGCCGTAGACGTCGTCGCCGAAGGCGGCGGCCAGCGAGGTGCGCAGGCCGAGCCGGGCGAGCGCGGTGGCCATGTTGGCGATGCCGCCCGGGCTGGAGCCCATGCCGCGCGCCCAGGACTCCGTACCGCGGACGGGGGCGCTGTCGAGCCCGGTGAAGATGATGTCCAGGAAGACGGTGCCGGTGAGGTAGACGTCGACGGGCGGATCGTCGGGGGTGCGGAGCGAGGCGAGCGGGTCGACCAGGTGGCCCTCCGTCGCCGGGGTACCGCCCTCGGGGTCGCCGGGCGCGGCCCGGCCCCCTCCGGGCCCGCCGCCGTCCGTCACGGACCGGGGCGGCGCACCGCACGGGCGGAGCGGCCGGTTCTCGTCGCGTCGCGTCACGCTCCACTCCTCGTCGGACGGCGATCGGTGCAGGTCGCACCGGATGAACAGATTATGGATCCGGCTGCGCGGATCCGGCCAAGTGCGCTCCGTACGGTACGCCGTCGGTCACGGCGGGCGATCCGGTTCCGGTCAGCGGATGCCGTACGCGCGCCAGAAGGGGCCCAGATCGCGGTCGGTGACGGCCTGTGCGGCCCGCCGGAAGGCGGCTGTGGTCGACACCCCGTACCAGTGGTCACGGGCGTAGTCCTTCAGCAGCCGCGCCATGGCGGGCCGGCCGATCTCCCGCTCCAGGGCGTGCAGCGCACAGGAACCTCCTTGATAGACGGCCGCTTTCCAGGTGCCCTCGTGCTCCGCCCAGTGGCCCATGGAGCGGGTCGTGCCGGTGGCGGGGCGGCAGCCGGGGCGGCGGTCCCCTCGGAAGACGTCCTCGGCGTAGACGGCGAAGCCCTCGTCGAGCCAGGGCGCGTCGAACTGGTCGTTGCCGACGATGCCGTACCACCACTGGTGGGCCATCTCGTGCACCGTCGCGCCGCCCGCGGCACGGGAGTTGAGGAGGACGAGGCCGGGGTACTCCATGTCGCCGGATGTCCTGGCGAACCCGTCGTGCAGGACGAGGTCCGTCTCGCCGTAGGGGTAGCGGCCGAAGCGCGCGCCGAAGTCGTCCACGGCGTCGGCGGCGACGCGGGCCGACGCTGTGGCGGTGGCGGCAGGGGTGCCCTCGGGGCGGTAGGCGGTGATGCGGACTCCCCCCGGGGAACGGGTCGTCGACGTGACGAAGGGCCCGGCTGCCCAGGCGAAGTCGCGGACGCGGTGGGCGGTGGCGGTGGTGACGGACCGGGCGGCGTCCCCCTCCCCGGTGCGGTCGCCGTCCCTCTCTCCGGTGCCGTCACCCTCCCCGGTGCCGTCGCCGTCACCGCGCGCGGTGACGGCGGTTCCCGTGGCGGGCACCCTCAGGTCCGCGGGATGGTCGAGGCGGACCCGGAAGTCCGCGGCCAGGGAGTAGTAGCTCTCGCCGACGCCGGCATCGCGGTCGAGGTGCCAGCCCTGCGCATCGCGCACGGCCAGCACGGGCAGGGCGTTGCCGAGGTACGTGTACGGGCCGTCGCGGCCGAACCGTTCGGTGCGGCGGGGCGCGGTGATCGCCACGTCGAGGGCGACCGTCGTCCGCTCCCCGTGCGCGAGCGGGCGCGGCAGCCCGACGCGGAGGGCGGTGCAGTCGGCGGTGAGCTCACGGGACGTGCCGCCCTCGACCCGCGTGACGCGTACGGGAGCCGTCGGCCCGCAGCCGTCCCACGCGTTGCCCCACAGCCGCACATACACCTCGCGCAGCGGTGTGCCCGAGGTGTTGGTGAACGTCACGCTCTCCCGCCCGGTCCAGCGCGAGCCGGTGGTGTCGCTGCGCAGCGAGACGTCGTAGGCGACGCGGGTGGGACCTGCGTGGGTCCGGGCCTCCGTCGACGCGGCGACGGGCTCCGGCCGGCCGGTGTGCCCGGCGGATCCGGCGCCGAGGACGGCCAGCAGCGCCATGAGCGCCGCGGCCGGCATGCTGCTGCGGACGGTCGGCCTCATGGTGAACCCGCGCTCCCCGCCGGTGCGGCGGCGCCCTGAAGGGCGCTCGGTTCCAGGCTACGACGGCGTGTCAGGCTGCGCCCGGCGAGAGGGTGCGGGCCGCGGGCGTACGCGCGGTGACCGGCGAGCCCGCCGGAGCGTTCAGATCCGCTTCGGGAACGGAATGCGGTCGAGGTCGCGGGCGATGGTCAGCTCACCGTCGAACCCGGCGGCCCGCGCCTGCCGTTCGAAGTCGGCCGGCTCCGCGTACCGCTGCGAGAAGTGGGTGAGCACCAGATGCCGTACGCCCGCCTCCGCCGCCACCCGGCCCGCCTGACCTGCCGTCAGATGACCGTGCTCCTCGGCGATGTCCGCCGCCTCGTCCAGGAACGTGGACTCGATGACGAGCAGATCGCAGCCCTCGGCCAGCGCGTGCACGCCCTCGCACATCCGGGTGTCCATCACGAACGCGAACCGCTGCCCCCGCCGCGCCTCGCTGACCTGTCCGAGGGCGACCGTGCCGTGACCGGCCACCTCCAGGGCGCCGTCGCGCTGGAGCCGCCCGATGTCGGCCCCGCCGATCCCGTACGCCGCCAGCCGCTCCGGCAGCATGCGGTGGCCGTCGGGCTCGGTGAGGCGGTAGCCGTAGGCCTCCACCGGGTGCGAGAGGAGACGGGCCTCGAGGGTGAACGGCGGCCCCTCGACCAGCACTTCGCCCTCGCCGCCGACGGGCCGCTCCACGATCCGGGCCCGCTCGTGGTACGCCGTGGAGTACCGCAGCCGCCCGAAGAAGCGCTCGCCACTGGCCGGGAAGTGCGCGGTCACCGGATGCGGCACCCGGTCGAGGTTGATGCGCTGGATCACCCCGGCCACGCCCAGGGAATGATCGCCGTGGAAGTGCGTGATGCAGATCCGGTTGATGTCGTGGGCGGCGACGCCCGCGAGCAGCATCTGCCGCTGGGTGCCCTCACCGGGGTCGAAGAGGATGCCCTCGCCGTCCCACCGCAGCAGATAGCCGTTGTGGTTGCGGTGCCGGGTGGGCACCTGGCTCGCGGTGCCGAGGACGACGAGTTCGCGGGCGGACATGGACGCTTCGCCTTATCCCGGGGGCCAGTTGAGGCCGCGGCCGCCCAGGACGTGGGCATGGGCGTGCCACACGGTCTGGCCCGCGCCGCTGCCGGTGTTGAACACGATGCGGTAGCCCGTCCCGTCGACCTTGTCCCCGGCCGCGACCTCGCCCGCCTCGCGCAGCACGTCCGCCGTCACCTGAGGGTCGGCGGCCGCCAGCGACGCGGCGTCACGGTAGTGGGCCTTGGGGACGACGAGGACGTGCGTCGGCGCCTGGGGGTTGATGTCGCGGAACGCGAGCGTCGTGCCGGTCTCGCGGACCACGTCCGCCGGGACCTCCCCCGCGACGATCTTGCAGAACAGGCAGTCGTCCTGCCGCTCTCCGGCCATGGTCCGGGCCTCCTTCGCGCCGATCACCGCACCGCCCCGTACGGGCGGACCGTGCCGCGGATCATCCGTGTCGATCGTGTACGGATCGCATGCTAGCGGCCCGTACCTGCCCTGATTCAATCCTTGGGCCTGCGCCGCCGCAGCGCCGCCCGGCAGATCCAGTACGACAGGACCACCAGCCAGACGGACGGCGCGACGGTCGCGCCGAGGAAGGCGGCGTCGGTCCACGGCACGGCCACGATCAGCACCGACACCAGGGCCATCAGGGCGACGACACCGGCCAGGACCATGACGGGCACGCTGCGGCGGCCCAGCGCGACCAGCGGGCGCCGCAGCCGTACCGGGACGCGGGAGCGCACGCGCCACGCCCAGGCGGCCCAGAGCGCGGCGATGACGGCGAGTGCGGCCAGGCGGGGGCCGAGCGCACCGGGCTCCGGCGGGAAGCCCTGGCCCGCCCCTGACGCGGAGGCGCAGATCACCGCGGCGAAGAGGCCGAGCGCGGCGATCCACCGGGTCTTGGCGACCGCGCCGAAGACCATGACCTCGAGGTTGTAGCGGGCGGTGCGGTCCTCGAGGTCGACGGCGGCCACATCGGCGAACCCCTCCAGGGCCAGGCTCCAGCGGCTGCGGTTGCCGAGCCGCCGGTTCATGTGGAGCACGGAGAGGTTGTTGCGGGCGTAGGTGTTCTCCGGGTCCAGACGCAGGGACTCGCGATAAGCCTGTTCCGCCACGGGGTAGTTGCGCAGCATCTGGGCGCTGATGCCGACCATGTAGTGCGCACGGGACTCCTCCGGTTCCAGATGGACGACGCGGCGGGCGACCTCGTACGCGTCGGCCGAACGCCCCTGGCGGAGCAGGGTGCTGGCGAGGACCAGATGACCGCCCCAATAGCCCGGTTCGGCCCGTACGGCCTCCTGCGCGGAGGCCAGCGCCTCCGGGTAGCGGCCGAGGTCGGCCAGTGCGGCGGCGCGCGTCTGCCAGGCCCGGGCCTGCGAAGGATCGGCGGCGAGGGACTGGTCGGCGGCGTGCAGGGCGCCCTCGTTGTCATCGAGGAGGGAGCGGCAGCGGGCCAGTTCGGCCCAGGCGGGGGCGCTGCCGGGGTCCGAGGCGAGGTACTGGACGAGGAGTTCGGCCGCCTGTGCGTACCGGCCGACGTCGGCGAGGGCCTGCGCGCGGCGCAGGGTCTCGACGGCCGCGGTCACCGGCGCCCGCCCCTTCCGGCGGGCACGGGCCGTGTCACAGCTTCCTCTTGCGCTTGAGATAGGCGAGCAGGTCGTCGTACATGCCGCCCTCGTTGCTGAACATCGCGACATTGCGGGCGGAGGCGAACCAGGCGTCGGTGGACGGCCGGAGCTGCTTCGCCGCCTCCAGCAGGTCCGGCATGCCGATCATCCGCGCCTCACCGGTCCTGACGGAGTCCAGCAGCGCGCGCTCGGACGCGGACTCGCAGAGGTGGGCGAGGTCAGCGCCGGAGAAGCCGTCGGTCCGGCGGACGAGCTTGCCCAAGTCGATCCCGGCGACCGGGCGTTCACGCAGGTGGTAGCGGAGGATCGCCTCGCGGGCGGGCGCGTCGGGCGGCAGCACGAGCAGGGTGCGGTCGAAGCGGCCGGGGCGGCGCAGGGCGGTGTCCACGTCCCAGGGGTGGTTGGTGGCGGCGAGGACGAAGACGCCGTCGTTGTCGCCGTTCACCCCGTCCAGCTCGGTGAGGAGCTGGTTGACGGTGTTGCGGAGCCCGCTGTGGTGCATACGGCTGCGCTTGGCGCCGAGGGCGTCGATCTCGTCGAGGAAGAGGACGCAGGGGGAGGAGGAACGGGCGGTCCGGAAGATGTCGTGCAGATTCCGTTCGCTGGCCCCGATCCACATGTCGAGGACGTCGCTGAGCGACACGGACAGGAACCGCGCGCCGAGTTCGCCCGCGACGGCGCGGGCGATGAACGTCTTCCCGCAGCCCGGCGGACCGTAGAGCATCAGCCCGCCGCGGAGGCTCTTGCCGTACAGCTTGCGCAGTTCGGGGTTGCGCATGGGCGCGAGGAAGGCGGCCTCCAGGCGCTCCTTGACCTCGTGCATGCCGCCGACGTCGGCGAGGCGCACGGCGCCGGCGGCCTCGACGTCCCACGTCGAGGCGCCGCCGGGATCGGCGGGGCCTTCGGCGGCGAGGGGCCGCTCCCGGCGCGGTCCGTCGTGGCCGTGGTGTGAGTCGCCCCGGCGCGAGTCGCCGCCGTGTGGGTCGTCGCCTCGTGGGTCGTCGCCTCGTGGGTCGTCGCCTCGTGGGTCGTCGCCTCGTGGGTCGTCGCCGGTGGACTCCACGAAACGCGGCGGAACGACGTCCCCGACCTCGCGCTCGGCCGCCTGCCAGTCGAACCCGCCCTGGTGGCCCCGGTGTTCGGGCTGTTTCGGGGCATGGGTCGGGGGTGTCGGGGCGTCCGGGGAGTCCGGGGTCACCGTCGGCCCGCCGCCCATGGCCCGCGCCATCAGGGCACGCGCCTGCGCGTCGCCCGGGGCGCGCTGGAGGGCGGCCGCGATCTCGGCCACGGCCTCGTCCGCCCGTTCGGCGCCGAGCAGCAACTCGGCCAGGTGCAGCCGGAGGGGAACATCGTCCGGCGCGGCGTCGACGGCGGAACGCAGACTGCGGATGAGCGGTGTCTCCTCGGCCATGGCACCACCCTACGGAGGGCCCCTGACGCGCAGAACGCCAGGTCGCCCCGGGACAACGCCACGGGGCGGGCAATGCCCCGGGGCAGGCCGCACGGCTCGGCCGCTCCCGCGCCGACGACCCCGGCAAGGCGGCGCGGCGTCCACCGGGCGGTGCGGCGTCCACCGAGGGGTGCGTACGCGGTCGGTGCCGCCCGCCAGGGAACCCCCGGGGACGAACGGCTGGCTCCAGACACCCGGAAGAGCCCGCAGCCGCCCAGCTGCTGGGGCCTGACGCCCCCCGGCGCGGGGCGAGGTGCGCCCCGTGCATACCGAGGGCCCCCGGTCCGGTCTGCCGACCGTCCACGGGCACACGCTCGGCGCGGCTCCCCGGTCCGGCAACAACCGGGCCGGAGAGCCACCACCCCAAGCCGCCCAAGGGCTACGGGAGTTGCGGGAGCTCCGGCGGGATCTTCGCCGGGTTCTCGGAGAGCGCCGCCAGGGCGATACGGATCGCCTCGTCGAGCTGCGGGTCGCGGTCCGCCGCCGAGTCCTGAGGGGCGTGGACGATCTCCACGTCCGGGTCGACGCCGTGGTTCTCCACGCCCCAGCCGTAACCCTCCAGCCAGAAGGCGTACTTGGGCTGGGTGACCTCCGTACCGTCGACCAGCGAGTAGCGGCGGTCGATGCCGATGACGCCGCCCCAGGTGCGCTCCCCGACCACCGGTCCGAGGCCCAGGGCCTTGACGGCCGCGTTGACGATGTCGCCGTCGGAGCCGGAGAACTGGTTGGCGACAGCGACGACCGGCCCACGCGGCGCGTCCTGCGGATAGCTGACCGGCTGCATACCGCGCGGCAGGTCCCAGCCGACGATGCGGCGGGCCAGCTTCTCCACGACGAGCTGGGAGGTGTGGCCGCCGCGGTTCTCTCGGACGTCCACCACCAGGCCCTCGCGGGCGACTTCGACCCGCAGGTCGCGGTGGATCTGGGCCCAGCCCGGCGCCTGCATGTCGGGGACGTGCAGATAGCCGAGGCGCCCGCCGGACTGTTCGTGCACATACGCCCGCCGTCCCGCGACCCAGGCGTGGTAGCGCATCGGCTCCTCGTCCTCGGTCGGGACGACCACGACGTGCCGCGGGTCGCCCCCTCCGGACGGGGCGACGGTGAGTTCGACCGGCTTGCCCGCGGCGCCGACGAGCAGCGGCCCGGGTCCGGTCACCGAATCGACCCGGTGGCCGTCGACGGCCAGGATCGCGTCCCCGGCGCGTACGGCCACGCCCGGGGCCGCCAGCGGGGAGCGCGCGCCCGGGTCGGAGGTCTCGGACGGCAGGATGCGCTCGATTCGCCACGCGCCCTCGTCGTCCCGCGCGAGATCGGCGCCGAGCAGCCCCTGACGGTGCGCGGGGTCGCCCCAGCCGCCCGGCGGGGTGACGTACGCGTGGGAGGTGCCCAGTTCGCCCTGGACCTCCCACAGCAGGTCCACCAGGTCGTCGTGGGTGGCGACGCGGGCGAGCGCCGGGCGGTAGCGGTCCAGGACGGCGTCCCAGTCCGTGCCGCCGAGGTCCGGGCGCCAGAAGTTGTCGCGCATGAGGCGCCCGGCCTCGTCGTACATCTGCCGCCACTCGGCGGCCGGGTCGACGGTCAGCCGGATCCGGGAGAGGTCGACCGTGACGCTGTTGTCGCTCTCCTCGTCGTCGTTGGATTTGGCGTCGGCCGGTACGGCCCGCAGCTTCCCGTCGGTGGAGAGCAGGACCCGCTTGCCGTCGCCGCTGACCGCGAAGTCGTCGACGTCACCGGCCAGTTCCTCCAGCCGCCGCTGCGCGAGGTCGTAGCGGACGAGCGCCGTGGTCGGCCCGTCGTCCTCGGGCGTGGCCAGCCCCGAGCCGAGGACGCCGCGCATCGGATGGCGCAGCCACAGCACGCCGTCCTCCGCGGAGCGCAGCGTGGAGAACCGGCCGGCCTCGACCGGGAAGGGCACGATGCGGTCGGCGAGCCCGTCGAGGTCGATCCGGGTGGCGGGGGGTGTCTGGTCCTGGTCCTGGTCGCCGCCGTCGTGGTCCGGCTTGTCGTCCTCGCGGGGGCGGCCGTGGCGCTGCGGTCCGAAGGGCGACGGCGTGGTCGCGGCGAGCGTGATCAGGTGCGGGCGGCAGGCGCCGACGAAGGCCAGGTCGAAGACGTGCGCGTCGTAGACCGGGTCGAAGGCACGCTCGGAGAGGAACGCCAGGTGCTTGCCGTCGGCGGTGAAGGCGGGCGAGAAGTCGTTGAAGCGGAGTGGGGTGGCATCGGCGACGGAGAGGTCCGTGGCGTTGGCGATCTTGAGCTGGCGCAGCGGGCCGGGGCCCGGGTGGGACCAGGCGAGCCAGCCGGAGTCGGGCGAGAACATCAGCCCGTCGGCGTCGCCGAACTCGCTGCGGGCGACCTCGCGCACCTCTCCCGACTCGCGCTCGACGAGCAGGACCCGCCCGTCGTGGGAGGCGACGGCCGCGCGGCTGCCGTCCGGTGCCATGGCGAGGTCGAGGACGCGGCCGAACTGCCCTGCCCCGATGCGGCGGGGGGCCGCGCCCGGTGCCGTGCCGGCGGAAGGCGCGAACTCCAGGGCGTCCTCGCCCTCCGCGTCGGTGACCCAGACGACGTGCTCCTCGCTGCCGCCGCCCGCCCGGAAGACCCGGGGCAGCCGCCCCCGTACGCCCGGTGTGGCCGCGAGCGCGCGGGCGGGGCCCTCGCGGTGGGTGACCCAGTGGATGCTGCCGCGCACCTCGACGGCACTGCCCCGGCCCGTACGGTCGGGGCGGGCGTCGCCGAGATAGGCGGCGGCCCGCACCGGATGCGGCTGGAGGTCGGTGCGCTGGCCGCCGAGACGGACGGTCAGGCGCCGCGGCTCGGCGCTCTCCAGGTCGTCCAGCAGCCAGAGTTCGCCGCCGGAGGAGTAGGTGACGCGGGTGCCGTCGGTGGCGGCGTGGCGGGCGTAGAAGCCGTCGAGTGGTGTGTGGCGGCGGAGGTCCGAGCCGTCGGGGTGCGAGGAGTAGAGCGCGCCGGTGCCCTCGTGGTCGGAGAGGAACGCGACCCGGTCACCCACCCAGAGGGGGAACTCCATGTTCCCGTCGAGGTCCGCGTGGAGCCGCCCGAACTCGCCCGACCCGTCGCTGTCGAGCCACAACTTGCCCGCCGTGCCCCCGCGGTAGCGCTTCCACGCGGCGGCCTCGCGGCCCATGGTGGCGGACAGCAGCAGCACGGCGCCGCGCGGGCCGTACGCCACGTCACCGACCGGCCCGTACGGCAGCGTGCGGGCGGGCCCGCCGTCCAGTGGGAGCGCCCGCGCCCAGGTGCGGCGGAGCGAGGCCTGGCCGTAGGTGCTGATCGCCAGCACCTCGCCGTCCGGTGTCCAGCCGCGGACGGCCGTCTTCCAACTCCCCCAGTGGGTGAGGCGCTTGGAGGGACCGCCGTCGACCGGCGCGACGTGCACCTCGGGCGCCCCGTCGCGGGTGGAGGTCCAGGCGATGTGCTCGCCGTCCGGCGCGATCCGCGGCGACGAGACGGGCATGTTGTCGGCGCTGACCCTCCAGGCGCGCCCCCCGTCCAGGGGCGCCGCCCAGACGTCGTCCTCTGCGGTGAAGGTGATCGACTCACCGTGCAGATGCGGATGGCGGAGGTACGAGGGCTGCGGCGAAGAGGGCGTCGAAGGCTGCGTCACGCCCGCCACACTAATCACGCGCCAGGGGCCCTACCAGCAATTTCCGGTACTCGATGGCCTGAATGCGGTGGCGGCGGGGGCGAGATGGGGGCGCGCCGCACCGGACGGCAACGCTCCGGCCGGGGCGACCGTGCGTGGTCCACGGCCCGGGCGAACGGCACGACGCCTTACGGGCCCCCGCGCTCGTGGTCCGCCGCCCGTTTCAGGACCAGCGGCCCGTACGGCCCAGCAGCAGGGCCGTCGCCGCGGTACCCGCCGTGGAGGTGCGCAGCACGGTCGGGCCGAGCCGGTACGGCTTCGCCCCCGCCTCCCCGAACGCGGCCAGCTCCTCGGGGGAGACGCCGCCTTCGGGGCCGACGACGAGCACGAGGTCGCCCTCGGCGGGGAGTTCGGCGGTGGCCAGCGGCTCGCCGCCCTCCTCGTGGAGCACCGCCGCGAACTCCGCCTTCGCGAGCAGCCCGGCGACCCGGGAGGTCGTCATCGGCTCGGTCACGTCCGGGAAGCGGAGGCGGCGGGCCTGCTTGCCCGCCTCGCGGGCGGTGTTCCGCCACTTCGTCAGCGCCTTCGCGCCGCGCTCGCCCCGCCACTGCGTGACACAACGCGCCGCCGTCCAGGGCACGATGGCGTCGACGCCGGTCTCCGTCATGGTCTCGACGGCGAGTTCGCCCCGGTCGCCCTTGGGCAGCGCCTGCACGACGGTGATGCGGGGCCGCGGCGCGGGCTCCTCGTGCCACGCGGAGACGGCGACCTCCAGGCGGTCCTTGCCCTCCACGGCGGCCACGGTCCCGTACGCGCCGGTGCCCGCACCGTCCGTCAGCACGATCTCCTCGCCGGCGCGCAGCCGCCGTACCGACACCGCGTGCCGCCCCTCGGGCCCGTCCAGCGTGACGGTCGTGGCGCCCTCCTGCCGGAGCCGGTGCAGCAGGTCGCGCTCGGCCAGGAAGACCGGTGCCGTCACGACGGGGCTCCGGTCACCAACGACTCGCGCGCCGACTCCAGTTCGGCCACCAGCACCTCGACCAGCTCACCGGCAGGGAGCTGACGGGCCATCCGGTGGCCCTGCCCCGCCCAGAGCGCCATGCCCTGCGGGTCGCCCGCCGTGGCTGCGGCCTTACGCAGTCCCGCGGTCATGTGGTGGATCTGAGGGTAAGCGGCCGGGGCGTAGCGCCCGTGCTCCCGGATGAACCGGTTGACCAGGCCGCGGGCCGGGCGGCCCGAGAAGGCCCGGGTCAACTCGGTCCGCGGGAACAGCGGATCGGTCATGGCCCGCTTGTGCAGGGCGTTGGCGCCCGACTCGGGGGCCACGAGGAAGGCGGTGCCGAGCTGGGCCGCCTCCGCACCGGCGGCCAGGGCACCCGCGATCTGGCTGCCCCGCATCAGCCCGCCCGCGGCGATGATCGGAAGCTGTACGGCCTCGCTGACCTGCGTGACGAGCGTCAGCAGACCGACCCCGGACGAGGTGCCGTCGGCCTGCGGGTCGTCGTGGTGGGTGCTCTGGTGGCCTCCGGCCTCTATCCCCTGGACGCACACGGCGTCGGCGCCCGCCCACTGTGCCGCCTGCGCCTCGGCGGCGCTGGTGACGGTGACGACCGTGAGCGTGCCGGTCTTGGTGAACGCGTCGAGGGCGGCGCGCGAGGGGCAGCCGAAGGTGAAGGAGACGACGGGGACGGGGTCGTCGAGCAGGATCGCGAGCTTGGCCTCGTACGCGTCGTCCAGGCTGCCGTCGGTGTCGCCGAGCGGCGTCTCGTACCAGGAGGCCTCGCCGGAGAGCTGCTCGCGGTAGACCTCGAGCGCGCCCGGGTCGGCGAGGGAGGGCTGCGGCATGAAGACGTTCACCCCGAAGGGGCGCTCGGTCAGCCCGCGGAGCTGCTTGATCTCCTGGTACATCGCCTCCGGCGTCTTGTACCCGGCAGCGAGGAAACCCAGGCCGCCCGCGTCGCACACGGCGGCGGCCAGCTCGGGGCAGGAGGCCCCGCCGGCCATGGGGGCCTGCACGATCGGGTACGGCGACAGATCGGAGAACACGGAGGGCATGGCCGTATGGTGTCACGCGGTGCCGTCCCGCGGCTGATCGGGTCAGCCCCGGTGCGAGCGGGCGTCCGCCGGGGCCGGGCCCCGGGCGGACACCTGCCGGCAACTCCGGTCAGCGGCCGTTGAAGGCGTCCTTCAGACGGGAGAAGAGCCCCTGCTGTCCCGGCTGGAAGTGCCCCGCGGGACGCTCCTCGCCGCGCAGCTTCGCGAGCTGCCGCAGCAGGTCCTCCTGCGGCGGATCGAGCTTCGACGGCGTCTGGACCTCGACGTGGACCACCAGGTCACCGCGCCCGCCACCGCGCAGATGCGTGATGCCGCGCTGGTGCAGCGGGATCGACTGCCCGGACTGCGTGCCGGGACGGATGTCGACCTCCTCCAGCCCGTCGAGCGTCTCCAGCGGCACCTGCGTGCCGAGGGCGGCCGCGGTCATCGGGATGGTGACCGTGCAGTGCAGGTCGTCCCCGCGCCGCTGGAACACCGGGTGCGGCATCTCGTGGATCTCGACGTACAGATCGCCCGCGGGGCCGCCGCCCGGGCCGACCTCGCCCTCGCCCGCGAGCTGGATCCGGGTGCCGTTGTCGACGCCCGCCGGGATCTTGACGGTCAGCGTGCGCCGCGAGCGGATGCGCCCGTCGCCCGCGCACTCCGGGCACGGGGTGGGCACGACCGTGCCGAAGCCCTGGCACTGCGGGCACGGCCGCGAGGTCATGACCTGGCCGAGGAAGGACCGCGTCACCTGCGAGACCTCACCGCGCCCGCGGCACATGTCGCAGGTCTGCGGGGAGGTGCCGGGTGCCGCGCCCTCGCCGGAGCACGTGGTGCACACGACGGCGGTGTCGACCTGGATGTCCTTCGTGGTGCCGAAGGCCGCCTCGTCCAGCTCGATGTCGAGCCGGATCATGGCGTCCTGGCCGCGCCGCGTACGGGACCGCGGCCCGCGCTGGGACGCGGTGCCGAAGAAGGCGTCCATGATGTCGGAGAAGTTGCCGAAGCCCGCCCCGAAGCCGCCCGCGCCACCCGCGGCGGCGCCGGAGAGCGGGTCGCCACCGAGGTCGTAGACCTGCTTCTTCTGCGGGTCGGAGAGCACCTCGTAAGCGGCGTTGATCTCCTTGAACCGCTCCTGGGTCTTCGGATCCGGGTTGACGTCCGGGTGCAGTTCACGGGCGAGGCGCCGGAACGCCTTCTTGATCTCGTCCTGCCCTGCGTCGCGGCGCACGCCTAGTACGGCGTAGTAATCCGTGGCCACTTACGACTCCGCCAGGATCTGTCCGACGTAACGTGCCACTGCGCGTACCGCTCCCATCGTTCCGGGGTAGTCCATGCGGGTCGGTCCGACCACGCCGAGTTTGGCCACTGCCTCGTCGCCCGAACCGTAGCCGACCGCGACGACCGATGTGGACGTCAGCCCCTCATGAACGTTCTCATGCCCGATTCGTACGGTCATGCCCGGGTCCTTGGCCTCCCCGAGCAGCTTGAGGAGCACCACCTGCTCCTCGAGGGCTTCCAGCACCGGCCGGATGGTCAGGGGGAAGTCGTGCCCGAAGCGGGTGAGATTGGCGGTGCCGCCGATCACCAGTCGCTCCTCGGTCTCCTCGACCAGGGTCTCCAGCAGCGTCGCCAGGACCGTGGAGACCGCGGGCTGGTCCTCCGCCTCGAAGGATTCGGGGAGGTCCTGTACGAGCTGGGGCACATCCGCGAACCGCCTGCTGACGACCCGGCTGTTGAGCCGCGCCCGCAGGTCGGCCAGCGAGGTCTCGCCGAACGGCGCCGGCAGGTCGACCATGCGCTGCTCGACGCGGCCGGTGTCCGTGATCAGTACCAGCATCAGCCGGGCGGGAGCCAGCGACAGCAGCTCCACATGCCGGATGGTCGAGCGCGTCAGCGACGGGTACTGCACCACGGCGACCTGACGGGTGAGCTGCGCCAGCAGCCGGACCGTACGGCCGACCACGTCGTCGAGGTCGACGGCGCCGTCCAGGAAGTTCTGGATGGCGCGGCGCTCGGCCTGGGACAGCGGCTTGACGCCGGCCAGCTTGTCGACGAAGAGGCGGTAGCCCTTGTCCGTCGGGATACGGCCCGCGCTGGTGTGCGGCTGGGCGATGTACCCCTCGTCCTCCAGCACCGCCATGTCGTTGCGGACGGTGGCCGGCGAGACACCGAGGCCGTGCCGCTCCGTGAGCGCCTTGGAGCCGACGGGCTCCTCCGTGCCGACGTAGTCCTGGACGATGGCGCGCAGCACTTCGAGTCTGCGTTCGCTGAGCATGCGCACCTCCAGCTTCGGTTCCTCGGTCCGGGCTTGGCACTCCCTGTGCCTGAGTGCCAGCTTCCCCCGGGCCAGTGTACGGCGCGGTGGTATGACCAGGGCAAGGGCGGCCGACTCGCCCGCCGGCCCCCGTCCCGCGCCGGCGGTCCGGTGAATTCGGCAGCGAGCAACGCTACCTGGCTGGGACTAGCGTCGTCGTATGAACCGCACTTGGGAAGAGGCGGGCTGGGAGCAGCTCACCCCGGGCGTCGCCCGCCGCCGCCTGCCGGGCTGGGACGCGACGGCCGGTCTGGTCCACGGTCCTTCCGCCGTGCTGATGGTGGACGCGGGCGCCACCCTGCGCGAGGGCGCCCAGCTGAGGCAGCAGGCGGAGGAGATGCTGGGGCGCCGGGTGACGCATCTCGCACTCACGCACCCGCACTTCGATCATGTCCTGGGCGCCGCGGCGTTCGCGGGGACGGAGGTCTACGGCGCGATCCGGATGGACCTGATGCTGGGCGGCACGCGAGCGCGCGAGGCGCTGCGCGAGGACGCGGTGCGGCACGGGGTCGACGGGGAGAGCGCGGCCGAGGCGGCCGAGATGCTGCTGCGGCCGGACCATCTGGTCAGCGGGGAGATGACGGTTCCGCTCGGCGACGGCAGGGACGCGGTCCTGGTCAACGTCGGTCCCGGGCACAGCGGCCACGACCTGGCGGTGCTCGTGCCCGGGCGCGGGGGAGAGCGCAGCGTCGTCTTCTGCGGCGACCTGGTGGAGGAGTCGGGCGAGCCGCAGGCGGGTCCCGACGCCATCCCGGCCCGGTGGCCGGCCGCACTGGACCGCCTGCTGGACCTCGGCGGGGACGACGCACTGTACGTGCCCGGCCACGGAGCGGTGGTCGACGCGGGCTTCGTACGGGCTCAGCGCGGCGAGCTGGCCGAGCGGTTCGGCGTGTCGTAGGCGCCGGCGGCCCCGGCTCCGTAAGGTCGGTCGGATGCGCAAGCGAAGCTACGGGCCCGACCTCACCCCTCCGTGGAAGAAGCAGAAGCCCGCACCCGAGGTGCCGGTGGAGTCGGACATGGTGGTGGAGGAGGTCACGACCGGCTTCTGCGGCGCCGTGGTGCGCTGGGAGAAGACGGCCGAGGGCCCGGTCGTCACCCTGGAGGACCGCTTCCTCAAGCAGCGCGTCTTCCCCATGACGCCCCGCGGCTTCCTGCTGGAGGGCCGGGTCGTCACGCTCGTACGGCCCGCGGTCGCCGCGCCGCGTCCCCCCGCCCGTACGGCGTCGGGCTCCGTCGCCGTCCCGGGCGCGCGGGCGCGGGTCGCGCGCGCCGGGCGCATCTACGTCGAGGGGCGCCACGACGCCGAACTCGTCGAACGGGTCTGGGGCGACGATCTGCGCATCGAGGGCGTGGTCGTCGAGTACCTGGAGGGCGTGGACGACCTCCCGGCCATCGTCGACGGCTTCGCGCCGGGCCCTGACGCCCGACTGGGCGTGCTGGTCGACCACTTGGTGCCCGGATCCAAGGAGTCCCGGATCGCCGCGGAGGTGACCGGCGACGACGTGCTGGTGGTGGGCCACCCGTACATCGACATCTGGGAGGCGGTGAAGCCCTCGTCGGTGGGCATCCCCGCCTGGCCCACCGTGCCGCGCGGCCAGGACTGGAAGACGGGCGTCTGCCGGGCGCTCGGCTGGCCGGAGAACACGGGTGCCGCGTGGCAGCGCATCCTGGGCTCGGTCGGCAGCTACAAGGACCTGGAGCCCGCGCTGCTGGGCCGGGTCGAGGAGCTGATCGACTTCGTCACCGCTCCGTAGCGGCGGTTCCGGCCCCCGGTTCCTGCGGCTCCTGCTCGCCGCCCGTGACCCGCGTCCCGGGGTGGAAGGCGGAGCAGAGGAACGCGACGGCGAGCGCCCCGGCCATGCAGTAGAAGACGACCTGGTTCGCCTCGGCGAAGTCCATGCGGATGCTGCTCATGGCCTCGCTGCCGAGCTGGGCGAGCGGGCTCTCGCCCGTGGGCGTGCGGTCGTCCGCCTGACCGGTGACCGATTCGGCGATGCTCCGCGCCGACGCCTGCGCCTCCGCCTCGGACACGCCGCGCGCCGTCAGGGTGCCGGCGACGCGGTCGGTCATCGTGTGCGTCAGCACCGTGCCGAAGACCGCCAGGCCGATGCTGGCCGCGTAGTTGCGCGCGGTCTGCGTGATGCCGGTGACCTCGCCGTACGAGGCGCCGATGGAGCGGTTCACGGCATCGGTCGAGGCGGGGGCGAGCAGGAAACCGATTCCGGCGCCGGCCATCGCGGCGTACGGCCACTGGTCGTGGAGCGAGAGATCGGTGAGCTTGTTGGCCCAGAGGGCGAAGCCGACGGCGCCGAGCGCGGTGCCGATCCGCAGGGCGGGCTTGGCGCCCTGCTTGTCGAGGATGCGGCCGCCCCACTGCGAGGCGATGGCGAAGCCGACGAAGAAGTAGAGCAGGAAGAGCGCGGCCTGGTTGGGCGACGAACTGAGCGAGACCTGGGCGTAGACCGAGGTGAAGAAGAACACCGGGACGAACGCCATCATCGCGAAGAACAGCACGGCGACGTCGGCGGAGAAGGCCCGGTCGGCGAAGACGTGCAGCTTGATGAGCGGGTGGGGGGCCCGCAGTTCGTAGCCCACGAACAGCGTGAGGACCACCAGGCCGCCCAGGATGCACACCCAGGTCGCGGCGCTGCTCCAGCCCCACGCGCTGGCCTGCTGCAGGCCCAGGACGCTCAGGCCCATCCCGATGACGACGAGCGCCGCTCCGACCCAGTCGACGGGCTCGCGGCGGCGCTCGTTCCGGATACGGGCCGCGAACGTCAGCGCGATGGCGATGATCGCGACCGGGATGTTGACCCAGAAGATCGCGCGCCAGGTCCAGGTGGTCAGCCAGCCGCCGAGCAGCGGGCCCAGGGCGGTCAGCGCACCGGAGACCCCGAAGAACAGCGCGAGCGCCCGGCCGCGCCGCTCCACCGGGAACACGGCGACGACCACGGCGAGCGCGGCCGGGAACATGAACGCCGCCCCGATGCCCTGGGTCGCCCGGAAGGTGATCAGCCAGGCCTGCGCACCGTCCCCGGTGGGCACGGCGCCGCACAACGTGGAGGAGACCACGAACAGGACGGTGCCGATGAGCATCAGCCGCTTGTGCCCGAAGACGTCGGACAGCCGCCCGCCGAGGGCGAAGAAGGCCGCGAGGGTCAGCAGATAGGCGTTGACGACCCACTGCATGCCCGAGGACGAGAGGTTCAGCTCCTCGATGATGCTCGGCGCGGCGATGGAGACGATGGTCTGGTCGATGAAGGTCATCGCGACCGCGAACATCATGGCCGCCAGGGCCACGGACTCGCGCGGTGCCTCCCCCTCGGCCGTGCGCTCCGGCTCCCGAGGTGATGACGGAGGTGGCTGAGGGCCCGAAGGGCCCCTCGTGTCACTCACATCACAGGATTCTCCGGGAGCTCACGGGACACGGCATCCCGGCGGCGGCCGCCTTGCGCCGGGCGGGGGACTCCCCGCGTTCCTCCGGCCCTCACCGCTCCCGCCGCGTCTCGCGCACCTCAGTCGACCAGATCGCGCACTACGGCGTCGGCGAGCAGGCGTCCGCGCAGGGTCAGCACCGCCCGGCCGGACGCGTACGGGCCCGGCTCCAGCAGCCCGTCCTCCAAGGCGCGCCCGGCCGCCCGCGCGCCCGCCGGCGCGAGCAGGTCCATCGGGCAGCCGTCCTTCAGGCGGAGCTCCAGCAGGATGCGTTCGACCCTGCGGTCCTCACCGGCCAGGACCTCGCGGCCCGCTCCCGGGGAGCGGCCCTCGCTCAGGGCCTGGGCGTACGCGCCCGGGTGCTTGACGTTCCACCAGCGGACGCCGCCGACATGGCTGTGGGCGCCCGGTCCCGCACCCCACCAGTCGGCGCCGGTCCAGTACAGCTCGTTGTGGCGGCAGCGCCTCTCCTCCGACGTGGCCCAGTTCGACACCTCGTACCAGCCGAACCCGGCGGCCGACAGCGTCTCCTCGGCCATGAGGTAGCGGTCGGCGTGCACGTCGTCGTCGGTCATCGGCACCTCGCCGCGCCGGATACGGCGGGCCAGCTGGGTGCCCTCCTCGACGATCAGGGCGTACGCGGACACATGGTCGGGGCCGGCGCCGATCGCGGCGTCCAGCGAGGCGCGCCAGTCCGTCTCGCTCTCCCCCGGCGTCCCGTAGATCAGGTCGAGGTTCACATGGCCGAACCCGGCGGCCCGTGCCTCCGCGACACAGGCCTCGGGCCGCCCGGGGGTGTGGTTGCGGTCCAGGACCTGGAGGACGTGGCGGCGCGCGCTCTGCATGCCGAAGGAGACACGGTTGAAGCCCGCCTCGCGGAGTCCGGTGAGATAGCGCGGGTCGACGGACTCCGGGTTGGCCTCGGTGGTGATCTCGGCACCGTCAGCGAGACCGAACTCGTCCCGGATCGCGGCGAGCATCCGGCCGAGGTCGGCGGCGGGCAGGAGGGTCGGCGTGCCACCGCCGACGAAGACCGTCTCGACGGGGCGCGGGTCGTCGCCGAGGACCTTGCGGGCCAGCCGGATCTCCTCGGTGAGGGTGTCCGCGTAGTTCTCGCGCGAGGCCAGGACGCCGCCGGAGCCGCGCAGCTCGCTCGCGGTGTAGGTGTTGAAGTCGCAGTAGCCGCAGCGGCTCGCGCAGTACGGGACGTGCAGGTAGAAGCCGAGCGGACGGCCGGCGGCGCCGTCGAGGGCGTGGCCGGGCAGGGTCCCGTCATGGGGCACGGGCTCGCCGTCGGGCAGTGCGGAGGGCATGCCCCCATTGTCCACTGCCGAACGGATGGCCCCGGCCCGGCCGGTCACGGCGCCCCGGACCTTCGGGGGCCGGGGAGACGAACGGGCCCCGGGCGGTGCGCCCGGGGCCCGTCACGTCAGCGACGCGGAGCGGCTACGCCTCGCGCGTCCCGTCGTACATCTCGTCGATCAGGTGCTTGAACTCCCGCTCCACGACCGGCCTCTTGAGCTTGAGGCTGGGCGTCAGCTCGCCGTGCTCGACGTCGAGGTCGCGCGGCAGGATCCGGAACTTCTTGATCGTCTGCCAGCGCTGCAGGCCCTCGTTCAGGCGGCTGATGTAGCCGCCGATCATGTCCTCGACCTCCTTGGAGGTGACGACATCCTTGTACGGCTTGCCCGCCATGCCGTGGTCGGCCGCCCAGGACGCGATCGAGGGCTCGTCGAGGGCGATGAGCGCCGTGCAGAAGTTCCGGTCGGCGCCGTGGACCAGGATGTTGGAGACGAACGGGCAGACGGCCTTGAACTGGCCCTCGACCTCCGCCGGCGCGATGTACTTGCCGCCCGAGGTCTTGATCAGGTCCTTCTTGCGGTCGGTGATCCGCAGGAAGCCGTCCGACGACAGCTCGCCGATGTCGCCGGTGTGGAACCAGCCGTCGGGCTCCAGCACCTCGGCCGTCCGGTCCGGCAGGCCGTGGTAGCCCTCCATGATGCCGGGGCCGCGGAGCAGGATCTCTCCGTCGTCGGCGATGCGGACCTCGGTACCGGGCAGCGGCCTGCCGACCGTACCGGTGCGGTAGGTGTCGCCCGGGTTCACGAAGCTGGCGGCACTGGACTCGGTGAGGCCGTAGCCCTCGAGGATGTGGATGCCGGCGCCGGAGAAGAAGAAGCCGATGTCCGGTGCCAGCGCGGCGGAACCGGAGACGGCGGCGCGCAGCCGGCCGCCGAACGCCTCGCGCAGCTTGGCGTAGACGAGCTTGTCGGCGATGGCGTGCTTCACGGTGAGGCCGAGGGGCGCCGTCCCGCTGCCGGTGCGGCGGAGATTGTCCTGGGTGACCTTCGCGTAGTCCCGGGCGACACCGGCGGCCCACATGAAGATCTTGTACTTGGCCGGGCCGCCCGCGCGGGCCTTGGCCGCGACGCCGTTGTAGACCTTCTCGAAGATGCGGGGCACCGCGGCCATGTAGGTGGGCCGGACGACCGGCAGGTTCTCGATGATCTTGTCGATGCGGCCGTCGACGGCGGTGACGTGGCCGACCGCGATCTGGCCCGAGGTCAGGACCTTGCCGAAGACGTGCGCCAGGGGCAGCCACAGGT
Source organism: Streptomyces sp. NPDC047108 (assembly GCF_040643575.1). Classification (NCBI taxonomy): domain Bacteria; kingdom Bacillati; phylum Actinomycetota; class Actinomycetes; order Kitasatosporales; family Streptomycetaceae; genus Streptomyces; species Streptomyces sp. NPDC047108. The sequence goes on along the minus strand of NZ_JBEYUP010000003.1, from coordinate 482,041 downwards.
ACTGGACGTCCTCGCCGGTGACGAGGCCGGTCGACTCGATGGCCCGGGCCATGTAGGCCCAGTTGTCGTGCGGCAGGCGTACGCCCTTGGGACGGCCGGTGGTGCCGGAGGTGTAGATCAGGGTGGCGAGCTGGTCTGCGGTGATCGCGGCGATCCGCTTGCGGACGACGTCCGGGTTCTGCTCCAGGTAGGCGGCGCCGCGCCGTTCGAGCTCGGCGAGGGAGAGCACCCAGTCCTCGGGGTCGCCCGGGGCCGTCAGCGCGTCGGCCTCGTTCATCACCACGACGTGCGCCAGATCGGGGAGCTGGGGGCGCTGCGCGCGGGCCTTGGCCACCTGCTCGGCGTTCTCGGCGATCATCACCCGGCTGCCCGAGTCCGCCAGGATGTACGCCGTCTCCTCCGCGTTGGTGGACGGGTAGACCGTGGTGGTCGCCGCGCCCGCGCAGAGCACGCCGAGGTCGGCCAGGATCCAGTCCAGACAGGTGGCGGAGGCGATGGCCACCCGCTCCTCGGGACGTACGCCGACCGCGATCAGGCCCGCGGCGATCGACAGGACGCGGTCCGCGGATTGCCTCCAGGTGAGCGAGCGCCATTCGTCCGGGCCGTCACCCGAAGCGGGCGGCACGGGGTAGCGGAATGCCTCCCGCTCCGGTGTGGCCTCGACCCGCTCCAGGAAGAGCGTCGCCACGGAGGGCGGCCGGTTTTCGATAAGGGTCTGCGTGTCGCTCACGACATCCTCCGTGCCCCGCGGCAAGTGCTGTGAGTGGGAGCTGTTCCATGCCAGTTGTTTAACTGACGAGTAACCTCGAGCAGCCATCAGAGTAGGGCGCGTTCCGCCTTTGCGTAAGGGGGGACTGCGCACTCGTTGAAGTGCGTTTCACCCAGTGGACGGCACGAATCCGTCATCTGCCAGTCATGGACAACGAACAAGGAGAAGCGGGCCCGGATCGACATGTCCGGACCCGCTCGCACGCTTCCCACGGTGATGCCAGGGATGAACCAGGCTCAGCGGCCGATGGGCAGACCGCCGAGCAGCCCGCCGAGTCCGCCCTGACCGCCCTGACCGCCCTGTCCGCCCTGTCCGCCCTGTCCGCCGCCGAACGTTCCGGCGGACGGGTTCGCGGCCGCGTCGTGGCCCTGCCCGACCTTCTCCAGGACCGACTTGCGGATGTCGTTGTCCACCATCCGCGGATCCATCTTCTGGCCGCCCTGCAGCGGTCCGGTGATCACGGAGAGAAGGCCGTTGAGCGGCTTCTCCACCGGGTTCTTCACATCACCCAGCGGCTGGTCCTTGAGCAGAGCCGTCTGGCCCTGCGGGGTCCGAGCGGAGGCCGGAGGCCCGTCGTGGGCCACGGCCGCGGAGCCGGTTCCGAGTGCCATGACGGAGCCGACGACGACGGCGGCAGCCTTCGTGTACTTCACTGGAGGATCCCTTCCCGAGCGGTGTCTGCGCGGCACGACCGTCGTGCCCGCCCGGGACCGCGCTGGCGCCGCCCGGATCACCGCTGCCGCAGTGCGTAACGGCACGCTTCTGCCGCGAGAAACCGGAAGGCCCGGCATTCACCCGTATGCCGCACGAAGGCGCCCGCCTCCGGGGATCCGGTGACGGGCGCCTTTACGCCGTGGCGACTTCTTCTCGGCTTCCGCCCCGCTTCTGCCCGGCCTTCCGGTCGCGGCTTCTGCTCGGCTTCTGCCCGGTTCCGTCCGAACGCCTTCGGGCCTCCGGACCGACCGCTACTTCTTGGCCTTGGCCTCGCCGCCCTCGGAATCCGTGGACAGCACCGCGATGAAGGCCTCCTGCGGGACCTCCACACTGCCGACCATCTTCATCCGCTTCTTGCCTTCCTTCTGCTTCTCCAGCAGCTTCCGCTTACGGGAGATGTCACCGCCGTAGCACTTCGCGAGGACGTCCTTGCGGATGGCGCGGACGGTTTCGCGGGCGATGACGCGGCTGCCGATGGCGGCCTGGATCGGCACCTCGAAGTTCTGCCGCGGGATCAGCTCGCGCAGCTTGGCCACGAGCCGCACGCCGTACGCGTACGCCTTCTCCTTGTGGGTGATCGCCGAGAAGGCGTCGACCTTGTCGCCGTGCAGCAGGATGTCGACCTTGACCAGGTCGGCCGTCTGCTCGCCGGTGGGCTCGTAGTCCAGCGAGGCGTAGCCGCGGGTCTTGGACTTGAGCTGGTCGAAGAAGTCGAAGACGATCTCGGCGAGCGGGAGGGTGTAGCGCAGCTCGACGCGGTCCTCGGAGAGGTAGTCCATGCCGAGCAGCGAGCCGCGCCGGGACTGGCACAGCTCCATGATCGCGCCGATGAACTCGCTGGGGGCCAGCAGGGTGGCGCGCACGACCGGCTCGTGGACCTCGGCGATCTTCCCGGTGGGGAACTCGCTCGGGTTGGTGACCGTGTGCTCGTCGCCGTCCTCCATGTTGACGCGGTAGACCACGTTGGGGGCGGTGGCGATCAGGTCGAGCCCGAACTCGCGCTCCAGGCGCTCCCGGATCACGTCCAGGTGCAGCAGACCGAGGAAGCCCACGCGGAAGCCGAAGCCGAGCGCGGCGGAGGTCTCCGGCTCGTAGACGAGCGCGGCGTCGTTGAGCTGGAGCTTGTCCAGGGCCTCGCGCAACTCGGGGTAGTCCGAACCGTCCATCGGGTACAGGCCCGAGAAGACCATCGGCTTCGGGTCCTTGTAGCCGCCGAGCGGCTGGTCGGCGCCCTTGTGGAACTGAGTAATGGTGTCGCCGACCTTGGACTGGCGGACATCCTTCACACCGGTGATCAGATACCCCACCTCGCCGACGCCCAGGCCGTCGGCCGGGGTCATCTCCGGCGAGTTGGTGCCGATCTCCAGCAGCTCGTGCGAGGCGCCGGTCGACATCATCCTGATCCGCTCGCGCTTGTTGAGCTGACCGTCGACGACCCGGACGTAGGTGACGACACCGCGGTACGAGTCGTAGACCGAGTCGAAGATCATCGCGCGGGCCGGGGAGTCCTTCACGCCGACGGGGGCGGGGACGGTCTCGACGACCTTGTCCAGCAGGTCGGGAACGCCGTCACCGGTCTTCGCAGAGACCTTGAGCACGTCCTCGGGCTCGCAGCCGATGAGGTGCGCGAGCTCCTCGGAGAACTTCTCGGGCTGCGCGGCAGGCAGGTCGATCTTGTTCAGGACGGGGATGATCGCGAGGTCGTTCTCCATCGCCAGATAGAGGTTGGCGAGGGTCTGCGCCTCGATGCCCTGGGCGGCGTCCACGAGAAGGATCGTGCCCTCGCAGGCGGCGAGCGAGCGGGAGACCTCGTAGGTGAAGTCGACGTGGCCCGGGGTGTCGATCATGTTGAGGATGTGGGTGGTGCCCTCACCCTCCCCCGCGGTCGGCGCCCACGGCAGCCTCACCGCCTGGGACTTGATCGTGATGCCGCGCTCGCGCTCGATGTCCATCCGGTCGAGATACTGGGCGCGCATCTGCCGCTGATCGACGACGCCGGTGAGCTGCAGCATGCGGTCGGCGAGCGTCGACTTGCCGTGGTCGATGTGCGCGATGATGCAGAAGTTACGGATGCGCGCCGGGTCGGTACGGCTCGGCTCCGGCACATTACTTGGGGTCGCGGGCACGCAGGGTCCTGTTTCTTGAGGCGTCTGCAGCCTCTGGTCGGATCGATACGTAGCCTCCATAGTCCCACGCCCACGAGGGAGCGACGGGTTTGGGAGGCTCTCGGGGCGGCTGGTAGCCTGGACCACTGTGCCTCGTGCCCTCTCAAACGGGACGGGGCACTGCTCAAGAATCCAGACGAACCTGCAAAGGCTCTTTCGTGGCGAACATCAAGTCCCAGATCAAGCGGAACAAGACGAACGAGAAGGCGCGCCTGCGTAACAAGGCCGTCAAGTCCTCGCTCAAGACCGCGATCCGCAAGACCCGTGAGGCCGTCGAGGCCGGCGACGTCGAGAAGGCCACCGTGGCCGCTCGCGAGGCGTCCCGCAAGCTCGACAAGGCCGTCAGCAAGGGCGTGATCCACAAGAACCAGGCCGCCAACAAGAAGGCTGCTCTGGCTCACCGGGTCGCCACCCTCTCTGCCTGACACCCGCACCACCTGCTTCACACGCCTCACATCTCCACAGTGACGTGATGTACGGGGCTCCGGCCCCAGGGGTCTTCCACGGCCCCGACCCTGCCGGCCCGGATCCAGCGGACCCTCTCAACCGCTCCGGAACGGCAACCCTCGCGCCGCACGCGGCCTGCGTTCGCCACGCGGGTGCGGCGCACCCGAGTTCGTAACCGAAGGCTCGGTGCTCGTCCCTTCCCCAGGGCGGCACCGGGCCTTCGGTGCGTCCCGGGGAGGGGAGTTCGGGTCGGGGGTGCGCCTCCGGTGGGGACGGGCGGGCGCGGGGTTGCGGGCGGGGGGCATTCGCGGGCTCGCGAGTGGGGGGCGTTCGCGGGCTCGCGAGTGGGGCGCTGGGAGCGGTGCGCGCGCCGGTGTCGTATGCGGACAGGTCCGCTATCTTCACGGCATGTCGATACCGGGGGATCAGTCGAATCCGTATGCCGCGCAGCCGTACGGCGCGCATGCTCAGCCACAGCCGCAGCCATCTGGGCATCAGCCTCAGCAGCCTCAGCAGTCCCAGCCGCCTCCCGCGTACCAGCCGCAGCCGGGCGGACAGCCCGTGCCGTACGTGCCGCCGCAACCGCAGCCCGGTGGCTACGGGTTCGGGCCGCCCGTTCCGCCCGCCCCCTCTTCCGCCGCGGGGCGCGGCTGGCTGTGGGCGCTCGGCGGAGCGGGCGTCGCCTCGGTGGTGTGGGCGGCCGTCGTATTCGCGACCGGAGGTTTCCCGGGGCGGGACGACGGGAGTCCGGACCTCGCCGGGTACACCTTCCGCGAGGACATCTGCCCGGACACCGACCTCTCCGCCGCCAAGAAGCAGTACCCCGAGGAGAAGGCGTCGCCGAAGAGCGACGCGGCCACGCACAAGGCGCTCGACGCCATGTGGTGCACGACCTCGCTCGAACCGTCGGGTGCCCAGTACTCCAGCGCGACGGTGACCGTCGAGATGTGGCTCTACAAAGCGACCGACCCGACGGCCAACTTCGAGGCGCAGTACGAGAGTTTCGACCAGCGCGGCGACAGCGGGAACACCTTCTCGGTGCGCAAGGTCCCCGGCATCGGCGACGTGGCGTACCTGGTGACGCCCGAAGAGCCGCGCGAGACGGGCTCGTCGGCGTACCTCGCGGTGCGCGACGGCTGGATGACGTACCAGATGAGCTTCAGCAACTACGTCTCGTCCAGCGACACCGGCGTCTCGGAGCCGGACCTGTCGGAGATCGAGGAGATGCTGAAGCAGGACACGAAGGCGACGCTGAGGAAGCTCGGCGGCTGATCCGGAGTCGCCGGCCCCGTTCACTTGTCTCTTATCTCCCGGTTTTCCGGTACCGGCGGGCGGGCTCGGCCGGACGTTCCACGCGCGCACCGAACCGGCTCCGCACGGTTCACGTCCCAGAGGGTGCATGGGTCCGGTTCGGTGCCGGGTGGAGATGTGCCGAGGCACACCGTCGCAGGAGGCAGGGAAACGACATGGCGCACGCCGACAACGGCACGAAGGCGTGGGCGGACGCCCTCCTGCTGCATCTCGTACGGCGCGACATGAGCGGAGACGCGGCCAGGAAGGTCGTCGCGGAGGCGCTGGCGCGGTGCGCCGAGACCGGGGAGACCCCGGAACAGGCCTTCGGCGAGCCCAGACAGTACGCCGAGCAGATCCCGGGCATCGGTACCGACCGGCGCGCGCGGGCCGACTATCTCGACCGCGTCTCCGTGGACGAGTACTGGGGAGCGCCGGTGACGGTGCCGGGCTATTTCATGGTGCTCGGCGGGATCGTGCTGTGGGTCTCCGAGGGCATGTGGCTGACGGTGACCCCCGCCGGACTCACCGGCGGTGCCCTGCTGTGTCTGGCCTTCGTCCTTGCCGGATGCTTCTTCTTGCTGTGGGCGGACGCGCGTCCGCGAGTCGCTGCGGGGGCGTTCCTCGTCGCGGTCGGGCTCGGGGCGCTGGTGCCGCTGACCGGAGACCACCTGTCCCACACCGAACTCGGGCGCGTTCCATCGGGGTTGCTGATCCCGTTGGGCCTTCTCCTCGGCTGGCTGGGCTCGCGCATCAAGCGACCGGCCTGGGCCGCGGGGGGCGAGCCCAGCCGCAGCTCCGGGCCGGGGCGGATTCGGCTGGTCGGAGACGAGCCGCCGGTCGGGGCCGGGGACGACAGGGACGGGGACGACAGGGCCGGGGCCGGGACCGGGACCGGAAAGGAGGGGGGATTCGCGCTGGACGGCGGAGCCCGTCGCTGGCTGCGCCGTCTGGAGGCACTGCTGCGGATCCGCCACCGCGTTCCGCGCGCCGGAGCACGGCAGTTGGTGGCAGAGGCCCGGGCACATCTGGTCGCGACGGGCACACGACCGCACGACGCGTTCGGTGACGTGGAGCAGTACGCCCTGCGTCTGGTGGACGACGGCCGCGTCGCGCGTCCGTCGCGCAAGGCACTGGAATGGAACCGCCAAGGGTTCATCCTGGCGGTGCTCGTGTTCTCCCTGGTGCTGTGGAGGTGGGAGGACGGCGGCTTCACGCGCTGGCCAACGGTCGTTCTGGCCGTCGGGTGGGCGGCCTGGCTGATCCTGCACCGCCGGGACAAGTGGCCGGGACGGCCGCAGCGCCGGTCGGGAGAGAAGCAGGGCTGACCTCGCGGTGCGCGTTGCTGCGGACCACGCCGGGACGTGAGACGTGGGACCCTGGGGCGGAAGGGGCCGGGCGTCGCACCGCCGCGCGGAACGGGACGTTCGGCTCGGGTCTGGTCGGGGCGAGTCGGGTCGGAGCCCCGGCCGGGGTCAAGGCGTCCGGTTCAGCGCGGGCGGGGCAGCGTGTCCGGTTCAGCGCGGGCGGGTCACCGCGGGCGGGAGGGGCGTGCGGCGCGCGCGATCGTCACCACGGCCTTCTCCAGGGCGTATTCGGGATCGTCCCCGCCGCCCTTGACCGCACCGTCCGCCTCGGCCACCGCCCGCAGGGCGACGGAGACGCCGTCGGCCGACCAACCTCGCATCTGCTGCCGCACGCGGTCGACCTTCCAGGGCGGCATCCCCAACTCGCGCGCCAGGTCGCCGGGACGCATGCCGCGCGGGGCGGAGGCGAGTTTGCCGATGGCCCGTACGCCCTGGGCGAGCGCACTGGTGATCAGAACGGGCGCGACGCCGGTGGAGAGCGACCAGCGGAGCGCCTCCAGTGCCTCGGCGGTCCTGCCCTCCACAGCCCGGTCGGCGACGGTGAAGCTCGACGCCTCGGCACGGCCCGTGTAGTAGCGGGCGACGACTGCCTCGTCGATGGTGCCCTCGACGTCCGCCGCCAACTGCGAGCAGGCACTGGCGAGTTCGCGGAGGTCGCTGCCGATGGCGTCGACCAGGGCCTGGCACGCTTCCGGCGTCCCGGAACGTCCCGCTGCACGGAACTCCGAACGCACGAAGGCCAGCCGGTCCGCGGGCTTGGTCATCTTCGGGCAGGCGACCTCGCGGGCTCCCGCTTTGCGTGCGGCGTCCAGGAGCCCCTTGCCCTTGGCGCCGCCCGCGTGGAGCAGGACGAGGGTGATCTCCTCGGCCGGGGCCGCGAAATAGGCCTTCACGTCCTTGATCGCGTCCGCGGAGACGTCCTGCGCGTCGCGCACCACGACGACCTTGCGCTCGGCGAACAGCGACGGGCTCGTCAGCTCGGCGAGCGTGCCCGGCCGCAACGCGTCGGGCGTGAGCTCGCGCACATCGGTGTCCGCGTCGGCCGCGCGCGCGGTGGCGACGACCTGCTGCACAGCACGGTCGAGGAGCAGGTCCTCCTGGCCCACGGCGAGCGTGATGGGGGCGAGGGGATCGTCTTGGGTCGCAGTCTTCCTGGCCATCGCGACCCAGCATCCCACGGGCCACCGACAGCCATCGCGGGGAAGGGTTGCGGCGGACGTCCGCCAGGGACCAGTGCCGGAGGCCGAGACCAGTTCCGGAGAGGAATCCCGTCAAGGAACCGGTGCGGGCAGGGCGCCCCGCCCGGGAGCCGGTGCCTGGGGCGCCCGGTCAGGGACCGGTGCCGAGGATGCCGGGTCAGGGACCGGTGCCGAGGATGCCGGGTCAGGGACCGGTGCCGAGGATGCCGGGTCAGGGACCGGTGCCGGGGATGCCGGGTCAGGGACCGCTGCCGAGGGCTCCCGGTCAAGAGCCGGTGCTGGGGGTGCCTGGTCAGGAGTCCCCGCCGGACGAGTGCCGCCGCGGCTGCGCCCCGGTCACAGCCGCCAGGGGGGACCGTCCAGGCCGGAGCCAGGCATCCACCGCGGCTGTACCGCCTTCGCCGACGCTGTCGAGCTCCCGCGACGGTGCCGCGGGGCGACCGGTACCCGTCACGCACAATGGGCGGATGAGCAGCGCCGCGTCCCGCCCTCCCGAGACGGACCACTCCCCCGTCCCCTCCGGCGACACCGCACCCCCGCACCACGTCCTCGTGTTCCTCGACCGCGACACGGCGGAGGAGGCAGCCGAGGAGGTCGTCGGCCGCTTCGCCCTGAGCGGCGAGCCGCAGCTCGTACGGGACGCGCTCGCCGGTGAGGACGACGCCGAGGACGCCCAGTGGCTGGTCGTCGTCGACGACCCGGACGGACGGTTGGACGCCTCCGCCTTCGCCGCCTTCGCGGAGGAGCACGAGGGCTGGCTCGAGGAGGAGTGACGCCTGGCGCCGCTGCCTAACGCCCGGAGACCGGGCTCAGCGGCTCCCGCACCTCCGGGACCTGGCGTAGCTCGATGCCGAAGTGCGACCGGTAGGCGGACAACACGTCGTCGTCGGTCGTCAGTTCCTCCTTCCGGCGACCGTCCGCCGTGGTGGTGACCAGCTTGCGGCCGCTGAGCGTGATCCGGCCGCCGTCCTCGGTCAGTCGCGAGCAGACGAGGGAGCGGGTGAAGTGGGACTTCGGTGAGGTGCGGTGCCACCAGCAGGTCGCCTCGAAGTCGCCCAGCTCGCGCGGGCGCGTGTCGAGACGGAACTGCGGTTCACCGTCCTTGAGGACGTCCAGGTCCCCGTCCGGGGCCTCGACGATCCGGAAGGTGCCGCTCGGGTCGGCCTGGTCCCCCCGGTCGGCGAAGCGGAGCGGATGGTGGCTGTGGTCTCCGAATCCCACGTCCGCGAGCCAGGGTTCACCTCCGTCCGGGCTCTCGACTCGCAACGTCATGTGGTCGTACGGCGGGCCGACGTGTCCCGGCTCGGTGAAGACCCGGGCGGCGAGAAGCGTCACCGACCAGCCGAGGGCGGTGAGCAGCGCGGCGAACGCGCCGTTGAGTTCGTAGCAGAACCCTCCTCGCCGGTCCCGCACCACCTTGTCGACGAGCGAGGTCTCCTCGAGGACGATCTCCTGGCCGAGGTGGATGGAGAGGTTCTCGAACGGGACGGACCGCAGGTGGTGCAGTTGCAGCTCGCGCAGCGCATCGTCATCGGCCCTGGCGGGGGGCGTCGCGCCGATCCGCCGGAGGTACGCGTCGGTCTGTGCGGAATCCATGTCCCCTTTATCGCGCACGCGGCGGGCGCGTGCCATCGGTCTTTGGCCCTGGGACCTCGCACGACGTCGCGGAGGATGCCGGGCACGTCGCCCTGGCGTCGCCGACCGGACATGCCGGGTGACCCGCACCGGCGAGGCGCGGGTGCGGGCGGCCGCGGACCGTGGTGCCCGCGCACGGTGGCGCCCCGCCCGCCCACGCGTCCCCTCACCGCTGCGGCCAGGCCCGACGACGGACCTCCGGTCACGGCGATCGCGCCGACCGCGTCGGTGCTCAGCACCGTGGCGCCGTTCTGACGGAGCGCCGCGACGGTACGAGGGGACGGATGCCCGTACGGGTTGTCCCGTCCGGCCGAGATCACCGCCAGGCGGGGACGGACCCGGCTCAGGAGCTGGGGGTCCTGGTAGGCGGAACCGTGGTGGGCGACCTTGAGGACATCGACGGGCGGTAGGTCGGGAACAGCCGTCAACAACCCCTGCTGGGCCGGGGGTTCGAGGTCACCGAGCAGAAGCAGGGTCAGACCGGCCGTACGGACCAGCAGCGTCACACTCGCGTCGTTCGGATCCCCTGGCGGCGGCCCCGCGAACCCCGGCTCAGGGAGCCCGGACGGAGCAGACGGCGCGACGGCGACCGTCGGCCCATCGGCGGGTGGCCACAGGACTCGCCAGCGGAGCGGGCCGAGCCGCCGTTCCCCCGGTGCCGTACGGACCATCTGCACACCGGCACCGGCCGCCACCCGCCGTACGAAACCGGCCTGATCCTCGGGCTCTCCCAGCGTCGTGGTCTCGATGGCGCCGACGCTGCGGCCTCGCAACACCCCGGGCAGTCCGGCCACATGATCGGCGTGGAAATGTGTCAGCACGACCAGCGGGATCCGCGTGACGGCCAGCGCGCGGAGGCAGCGGTCCACCAGCCGGGGGTCGGGACCGGCATCCACGACCACGGCCGTCCCCTCTCCGGCGGCCAGGACCAGGGCATCCCCCTGGCCCACGTCGCACACCGCGAAGCGCCAGCCCGGCGGCGGCCAGCCGGAGATCAGCCGCGGTAGCGGCGCGGGACGGGCGATGGCCACCAGCAGGATCAGCGCGCAGGCTCCGGACATCCACGGGCGGCGCAGCAGCCGGGGCGCTGCGAGGACGGCGACGACCGTGGCGGCAGCGAGCAGCACCCCGCCGGTCCAGCCGCCCGGCCAGTCCAGTTCGGCCCCGGGCAGGTCCGCACCCGTACGGGCCACCGTGGCGATCCACTCGGCGGGCCAACCGCCCACCCACGCCATGCACTTGGCGAGAGGCAGGGCGACCGGGGCTAGGGCCAGTGCGGCGAAGCCCAGGACGGTGGCGGGCGCGACGGCCAGCTCGGCCAGGAGATTGCACGGAACGGCCACGAGGCTGACGCGCGCCGCCAGCATCGCGGCGACCGGAGCGCAGACCGCCTGCGCGGCTGCCGCGGCCGCCAGCACCTCGGCGAGCCTGGGCGGTACGCGACGCCGCTGGAGTGCCACGCTCCATCGGGGAGCGAGGGTCAGCAGCGCGCCCGTGGCGAGGACGGAGAACAGGAACCCGTAGGAGCGGGCGAGCCACGGGTCGTACAGGACGAGGAGCAGGACGGCCGCAGAGAGCGCGGGGAGGAGCGATCTGCGGCGGCCTGTGGCGATGGCCAGCAGCGCGACCAGCCCGCAGGCCGCGGCCCGCAGGACACTGGGCTCGGGCCGGCAGACCACCACGAACGACAGGGTCAGCAGCCCGCCGAGGAACGCGGTCGTGCGCAGGGACGCGCCGAGCAGCGGTGCCAGGCCGCGGCGTTCGGCACGGATCGCCAGGTGGGGAGGCCCGATGAGCAGCGCGAGCATGATCGAGAAGTTGGCACCGCTGACGGCAGTCAGATGCACCAGGTCGGTTGCGTGGAACGCCTCGTCGAGATCGGGCGGCATTCTGCTGGTGTCGCCGATGACCAGTCCGGGCAGCAAGGCCCGGGCGTCGGACGAGAGCCCGTCGGTGGCCTCGCGCAGCCCGGCGCGCAGGTCTCCGGCGACGCGCTGCACGGCACTCGGCCCGTCGATCACCAGCGGTGCTGCGCGTCCGCTCTCGGCGACGCGCAGGACGACGGCGACCGGTTCCCCGCCTCCACCGGGCAGCGGCGTCACCGCCTGGGCCCGCACCCGCAGGCGGGTCGACGGCAGCAGCGAGAGCCACCGCTGCTGTGGCGAGGCCGCCCGCGGGCGAGCGGATGCATGGGGTGGGGCGGCCGTACCGCTGTGGCCGCTGCCGACCGTGGCTCCGCCAACGCCCGTTCGACCGGGGCGTGATGGAGACCGAGAGGCCGACGCCTGGACGATGACCAGCACCGGTGTGCGCATGTCCGTGACCGAGCCGTCCGGGGCCGTCAAGCGGTCCGTGTCGGCCTCCAGGACGACGGCCGTCGGGGCGCGCTGCGCCCCGACCACGCGCGGGCGAGTGAGCCGCGGGTCGCCGGTCAGGGTCACATCCGCCGTGACGTAGGCCTGTTCACGGGCCAGGTCCGGCAGCGGCCCGCGCCGGAGGTCCGCCGCGTGCAGGATCCCGGACGCACCGGCCGCAGCCGCGCAGAGCAGTGCCGTCGCCGCCACCAACCGGGCCCGGATCCCCACGCGGTGACGGGCTCGGCGAACCGCCGCGCCACCCAGCAGCACGCCCAGTGCCGCTGACAGGCAGAGCGCGACAACCCCGACGGCCCACCCTGCGGGGGCGGTGACGGCGAACGCCGCGGCGGCCCAGGCGGCGAGCGCCGGCGGGACGAGACGCAGGTCCGCCGGTCCTTCCTCCTGCTGCGGCGTGGGCCCTCCCGGATGCGACGCGGGCTCTCCTGGATGCAGGACGGCGCCCGCGGGGCCGTGCCCCGGGTCCGTGTGCGCCATCGTCCGTGTCGTCGTCATGGCTGGACGAGGGGCTGGAGATCGGCGAAGCGAGCGTCCCCGATGCCGTTCACCTCGCGGAGCTGCGCGACGGAGGTGAATCCGCCGTTCTGCTCGCGGTATTCGAGGATGTGCCGGGCCAGTACGGGTCCGACGCCGGGCAGTGCGTCGAGTTGCTCCGCGGTGGCGGAGTTCAGGCTGATCGGGGTGGCGGTGCCGCTGCCACCAGGGCCGGAGGCACCGACGGAACCCGCGGCACCGCCTCCCGCTCCGGGCGCGGCCCCCGCACCGGTCGGTCCGCCGACGACGATCTGCTCACCGTCGTTGAGGACACGGGCCCGGTTCAGCGCCCGGGTGTCCGTGCCCGGCCGCACTCCGCCGGCCGCCTCCAGGGCGTCGGCGACCCGCGAACCGGCAGGCAGCCGGAAGATGCCGGGTTTGCGGACCTTCCCCGCGACATCGATCACGACACGTCGGGCTCCGCCTGCGCCCGGCACATGGGGCGAGGGACCTGGCTCGACGGAGCCCGGGGCAGGCTGATGACGGTGCGGAGGTTCGGCCGCCGGGGCCCGTACCGTCTCAGGTCGGCCGGTCCAGAAGTGAAACGCGGCCATGCCGCCCGCCAGCACGAGGACGACGGCGAGTGCGGCCAGTGTCCGCGGTTCGATGCCGCACCTCAACTGCAGCCACAACGGCAACCGTTCGCGCAGCGCCCACTGCCACCGCAGCCGGAGAGGCAGCGGGCCCGCGGACGAATCGTCGGAAGCACCGAGGTCCGTCCGGGTCACGTCCACCCCCGACCCGGCCCGTTCCGGCGGCTCGGGGACAGGCTTGGGCCGCCCGCCCCGCCGTTCGGACTCCCGCCGTTCGGACTCCCGCCGTTCGGACTCCTGCTGCTCGGACTCCCCGCGTCCCAGCTCCTGCTGCACGCGCTTCCGCCCCGACGCGGGCGCCCGGAGTCGGCCCTGCCGCGAGGACTTCGGCCGTAGAGGCGGAGCCCCGTCCCGCCATGCGCGAACGGCGTCCCGCTCCCCCGCCGACGACCACGCCTGCGTCTGCTCGACCGTCGCCGCCCGCGCCGTCCCCGGAGCCCGTGCTGCCGGTGCGGGGTCGAGCGCCAACTCGACCGTGGGCGCGTCCTCAGCGCCGGGCCTCGCCGGTCGACGCGTCGGTCGGCTCGGCACTGGCCGCGACTGCCGGTGGGATTCGCCGGACTGGGGCTCGATCGGACGTGCCTCTCCGCGGCCGTGCCCTCCCCCGCTAGGCACCTCCGTCGCCGTTCCGGGCCCTCCCTGCTTCCGCTGCCCGGGGACGAGGTGTCCCGCCGCCGCGCCATTCCGCCCGCCACCGGGTCCGGTTCGCACCGCGCCGAGAACCGCCATCGACGCGTTCGACTCCGCATGCTCCGGCGCCGCTTGGGCCGGGATCGCACCCACCGCTCCCACCCGTACGGAAGCCGACACCCGTGAGGCGGACCAGCTCGGCACCCACGGCCCGGCGGTCGGCCCGGCCATGTCCGCCTCGAGCCGGTCCCCCGGTGAGGGCGCAGGCCGAACGGGAGCAGTCCTCACCTGCCCCGCTCGCACGACGTCCTGCCGCCCGGATCCTGCGCCGCTCTCGCCTGCCGGCCGAACGGCCGCCCCTGCGGGTGCTTCTCGCTCCGGTCCGGCCTCCCGAGTGCCCCGCTCGATCGATCCCTCCGGGGCCTCCTCCATGTCCTGCCGGGCCCAGCTCGGGACCCGGCAGCTCCCTCCACGGCTGTTCACGACCCGCTCAGCGGTGGCAGCCCGAGCCGCTTCCCTTTGCGGGGACAACTGCGCCAGCGCGGGCCGTAATTGGACCGCTCCGCGCGGGAGAACGAACGCGTCCGGACGGCCGGGAGGAGGCGAGGGCATGCCGCCGGGCACCGTACGTTCGCCGACGGGACCGGTGGACTGCGGCGGGGAAGGAGCCGCACCCGGTGGGCCGAAGAGCGCCTCCGCGCGGGCGCGCAGAGCGGCAGAGCCCGTCACCCCGAGCGTCACACCTCTCCCTGCCGCGCCCGTACGACGCCGACCACCTGGCAGCGCACCGGCACGGTCCGCACGGTGTGCCCCGGCCCGGTGCGAACCACCTCGGTTCACACCCGGGCTTCGGCTGCCGAACCCCCGCGCCCCGGCCCGACGCGCCCCATGGCGCCGGCGGGTGCGCCGATCCGAGTCCGGTGCCCGGCCAGGTCCGCTCGTTACGCTGCGTGCTCGCATCTCCATGGCCACCGACCGTAGGCACGATCCGCGACACCCGCTCGGCAGGGCCAAATCCCGTGGACAGTCCACGTGTTGTGGACAACCTCACCACCCGCACGAGTGACAGATCGTGGCCGCTCCCAGCACCGGCACCGGCACCGGCACCGGCACCGGAAACCGTCACCGAACACCGGGGTCATGCCGACCCGTATGCCCGTGCGCGTCGCTCAGCCCTTCGGCGAGAGCACCGCGCCCAGCAGCCCCGGACCGGTGTGCGCGCCGATCACCGCGCCCACCTCGCTGACGTGCAGCTCCCGCAGACCGGGCACACGGGCCCGCAGCCGGGAGGCGAGCTGATCGGCGCGCTCGGCCGCGGCGAGGTGGTGCACCGCGAGGTCCACGGGCGTCGTGCCGGCCCGCTCGACGACGAGTTCCTCGAGACGCGCGATGGCCTTCGAGGCCGTGCGCACCTTCTCCAGCAGCTCGATCCGGCCGCCGTCGAGCTGCAGCAGCGGCTTCACCGCCAGTGCCGAACCCAGCAGAGCCTGCGCCGCGCCGATCCGCCCGCCCCGCCGCAGATAGTCGAGCGTGTCGACGTAGAAGTACGCGGAGGTCCCCTCGGCGCGCTTCTCGGCCGCGGCCACCGCCTCGTCCAGCGTGCCGCCCGCCTCCGCGGTCTCCGCGGCCGCCAGGGCGCAGAACCCGAGGGCCATGGCGACCATGCCGGTGTCCACCACCCGTACAGGCACGGGCGCGTCCTTCGCGGCGAGCACAGCGGCGTCGTACGTGCCGGAGATCTCCGCCGACAGATGCAGCGACACGATCCCCTCGGCGCCCGCGTCCGCCGCCGCGCGGTAGGCCTCGGCGAACGTCGCGGGGCTCGGTCTGGAGGTGGTCACCGGAGTGCGGCGCTGCAGCGCCTGCGCCACGGACCGGGCGGAGACCTCCGTGCCCTCCTCCAGCGCCTCGTTGCCCAGCACCACCGTCAGCGGCACCGCTGTGATGCCGTGCCGCTCCATCGCCTGCTGGGGCAGGTACGCCGTGGAATCGGTGACGATAGCGACAAGCCGGGACATGACTGGGAGGTTATCCGGGCGCGCCGACGGCCGACAGTCCGGGCCCGCGCTACCGTCCACCCTCACATCCCCGGTCGAGTCGCCCACTGCTGCGCCGCCTGCTCAACTCTCGGTGTCACGTGCCTCTCGGTTCGGCCTCCCGGGAGACCCCGGACGACGAACCGCTCACGTGGTGCTCTCGGGCCGCCGGGCGGCTTTCTCCCAGGGATACGGGGCCCGCTGCTCCCGGGGGTCCCGCGCGGTGATCGCGGGCGGCGGCTCCTGTGACGCGGCTCCCGGCTGCGAGACATCCGGCCAGGTGGGCGTCGGCGAGGAGGGCGACGCGGGCGCGGGCCCGGATGCCGATGGCGATCCCGATCTCGATGCCGATCCCGATGCCGATGACGACTCGGACGCCCCCGGCGAGGCGGAAGCCCCCGAAGGCGTCGCCGCAGCGGAGGCCGCCGCGGACGTCGCCGGTTTCCAGTGCCGCAGCGCCCCCGTCTCGATGTCGATCTGGGTCCCGAGCGTGGAGAGGTCGTCGTCCGCGAACCGTTGCGCCCGGTCCTGCGCCGCCCAGCGCAGCGAGTCCGCGTGACCGATGATCTGGTGCGTCCGCTCACGCAGGTCCGGCAGCCGGGCCGCCAGCGAGGTCCGGTCCGGCTCACGCTCCAGCCGCCTGAGCTCGTCGTCCAGTTCGCGCCCGTGGGTGCTCAGCCGCTCGAAGAGCCCCTGGGCCTCGGCCAGCGACGCGTCTTCATGGCGCCCGGCGCGCAGCACGTCCTGGGTGGCCCGCATCGACGTGCGCAGCGAGAGACGCAGCTCGGCAAGCTGCCCCTGAGGGCCGGGCTGGGCGATCTGGCGCGCCCTGAGGGTCGTGTCCTCGACGGCACGGCGTGCCTGCGCGACCGTGCGGTCCACGCCCCGCTTCGCCGCGCCCACGGCCTTCACCGTCGCGTAGGCACCCAGCGCCACGAAAGCGACGAAGAGCAGCGCGATGATGAGGATCGCGATGTCCATGGGCGGTCGCTCCTTCGCGGTGACGATGCCGGGCCGGCGCTACCGGTCATGGCCCGGCCGGGACGGGCCCCTGACGCGCGGGGACCGGCCGGTCATGGCCGTGACGAGGTCGTGTCTCCAGCCTAAACGGCCAGGGCCGGTCGAGGGTTCCTGCGGAACCCCCAACCGGCCCGTAGGGGAATGCCCTCAGTCCGGTATCTCCAGCGCCCCGGCGGCCGGTCACCGGCCGGAAGCGCCCGCGCCCACCGGGCCGCCCGGACAACAGCCGCCCGAACCCGCCGCACGCGGGAACCATCCGAACCCGCCTCACGCACGAACCATCCGAACCCACCTCACGCGGGAACCGCCCGGACCCGCCGCACGCGGAAGCCGGCCGGCCCGCGGGCCGGGCCGGCCCGCCTCACGCCGGAACGATGTTCACCAGCTTCGGTGCCCTCACGATCACCTTGCGGATGCCCGCCCCGCCCAGCGCCGACTGCACCGCCGCGTCGCCCAGTGCCAGCTTCTCCAGCTCCTCGTCGCCGATCGACGGCGACACCTCCAGTCGCGCCCTGACCTTGCCCTTGATCTGCACCACGCACGTCACGGTCTCGTCCACGACGTACGCCGGATCGGCGACCGGCATGGGCTGGTACACCACCGACGACTCGTGCCCCAGCCGGTGCCACAGCTCCTCCGCGATGTGCGGCGCCAGCGGGGCGGCCAGCAGCACCAGCTTCTCCGCGACCTCGCGCGGAACCGCGCCGCCCGCCTTCGTCAGGTGGTTGTTCAGCTCGGTCACCTTGGCGATGGCGGTGTTGAAGCGCAGGTTCTCCATGTCCTGCCGGACGCCGTCGATCGCCTTGTGCAAGGCGCGCAGCGTGTCCTCGTCGGGCCCGGTTTCCGCGACGGTGACCTCGCCCGTGTTCTCGTCGACGACGTTGCGCCACAGGCGCTGCAGCAGCCGGTACTGGCCGACGACGGCACGCGTGTCCCACGGCCGGGAGACGTCCAGCGGGCCCATGGCCATCTCGTACAGGCGCAGGGTGTCCGCCCCGTACTCGGCGCAGATCTCGTCCGGAGTGACCGCGTTCTTCAGGGACTTGCCCATCTTGCCCAGCAGCCGGGAGACCTGCTCGCCCTGGTAGAAGTACGCGCCGTCCCGCTCCTCGACCTCGGCCGCCGGGACGGCGACACCGCGGCTGTCCCGGTAGACGTAGGCCTGGATCATGCCCTGGTTGTACAGCTTGTGGAACGGCTCGAACGAGGAGATGTGGCCCAGGTCGTACAGCACCTTGTGCCAGAAGCGGGCGTACAGCAGGTGCAGGACGGCGTGCTCCGCACCGCCCACGTACAGGTCGACGCCGCCCGCGGGACGGTCGTCTCGCGGGCCCATCCAGTACGACTCGACGGCCGGGTCGACGACCTTCTCGCCGTTCCCGGGGTCCAGGTAGCGCAGCTCGTACCAGCACGAACCCGCCCAGTTCGGCATGGTGTTGGTCTCACGGCGGTACCGCTTCGGCCCGTCGCCCAGGTCCAGCTCCACATGGACCCAGTCCTCGTTGCGGGACAGCGGGGTCTCCGGGGAGGTGTCGGCGTCGTCCGGGTCGAAGGTCCGCGGCGCGTAGTCGTCGACCTCGGGCAGCTCGACGGGCAGCATCGAGTCGGGCAGGGCGTGGGCCGTGCCGTCCTCGTCGTAGACGATCGGGAAGGGCTCGCCCCAGTAGCGCTGGCGGCTGAACAGCCAGTCCCGCAGGCGGAAGTTGACGGTGCCCTCGCCGATGCCCTGCGCCGCCAGCCACTCGGTCGTCCTGGCCTTGGCGTCGACGACGCCCAGGCCGTCCAGGCAGACGCCGGGGCCGGAGGAGTTGACGATCTTCGCGTCGTACGAGACGAAGGCGTCGTCCCACGTCGACGGGTCGGTGCCCCGGTCGTCCGGGGGCTCCACGACGCAAGCCATGGGCAGGTCGAAGCTGCGCGCGAAGGCGAAGTCACGGGAGTCGTGCGCGGGGACGGCCATGATGGCGCCCGTGCCGTAGCCCATCAGCACGTAGTCGGCGATGAAGACGGGGATGCGCTCGCCGCTGCCCGGGTTCGTCGCGTACGCGCCGGTGAAGACGCCGGTCTTGTCCTTGACCTCGGCCTGCCGCTCGACGTCGGACTTGGCCGCGGCCTGCTTGCGGTACGCGGCGACGGCCTCGGCCGGGGTGGCGTGCCCGCCGGTCCACGCGTCCCGGGTGCCCTCGGGCCAGGCCGCGGGGACGATCGCGTCCACCAGGTCGTGCTCGGGCGCCAGCACCATGTAGGTGGCGCCGAACAGGGTGTCCTGACGGGTCGTGAAGACGGTGATGGAGCCCTCGTCACCGACGGGGAAGTCGATGCGGGCGCCCTCGGAGCGGCCGATCCAGTTGCGCTGCTGCAGCTTGATGGCCTCGGGCCAGTCCAGCGCGTCCAGGTCGTCCAGCAGCCGGTCCGCGTAGGCGGTGATGCGCATGTTCCACTGGCGCAGCTTGGCCTTGAAGACGGGGAAGTTGCCGCGCTCGGACCGGCCTTCGGCCGTTACCTCCTCGTTGGCCAGCACGGTGCCCAGCCCCGGGCACCAGTTGACGGGCGCGTCGGAGGCGTATGCCAGGCGGTACTCGCCCAGGACGTCGGCCCGCTCCGCGGGGGTCAGCTCGCTCCAGGACCTGCCGTCCGGCGTCGCGCGGCGGCCGGAGGCGAACTGCTCGACCAGGGTCTCCACGGGGCGCGCCCTGTTCTCCTCCTCGTCGTACCAGGAGTTGAAGATCTGCAGGAAGATCCACTGGGTCCAGCGGTAGTAGTCCGGGTCGATCGTCGCGAACGACCGGCGCTTGTCGTGGCCCAGACCCAGCCGGCGCAGCTGGGCCTTCATGTTCTCGATGTTGGCCTCGGTGGAGACCCGCGGGTGCGTGCCGGTCTGCACCGCGTACTGCTCGGCGGGCAGGCCGAACGCGTCGAAGCCCAGGGTGTGCAGGACGTTGTGGCCGGTCATCCGGTTGAAGCGGGCGTAGACATCGGTGGCGATGTAGCCCAGGGGGTGGCCGACGTGCAGTCCCGCGCCCGAGGGGTACGGGAACATGTCCATGATGTATTTCTTGGGCAGCGCGGCGCGCTCCGCGTCACCCGCCAGGTCACCGCTGGGATTCGGCGTCTCGTACGTGCCCTCGTCGTCCCAGAAGTCCTGCCAGCGTGCTTCGACCTCGGCGGCCATGGCGGCCGTGTAGCGGTGCGGCGCGGCCACCTCCGCGGGGGCACCTCCCGTGCCCGGGGCAGGGGACGAATTCGTCTCGCTCATGATCCTTAAGGCTCCATCGATCGTCTCTGCCGGCGGTTCGGAAACGAAAAAACCCCTCGCACAGGAGGGGACGCCGCGCCGATTCCGGCCGGGATGTTCACCGGCCGGGACTGATCAGCGCGGCCCGCTAAGCAGAAGGCGTACGGCACGCATGGGCTCAGGGTACCGCAGGGGGCGCTCGGGCCGCACAGAGCCACCTTCCGCTTGCGGACAGCAACCGTTGCGATCAACGGTCCGCGGGTTCCGGTTCGCGGCTGCGCCGAAGGCGCCATAGTGCCCCCGGACGGGGCGAATCGAAACGAGATCCACGTCACATCGAGGGGTGGCCGGAGGGGGCCGCCGCTTTGCATTCGAAGGGCAACGAGTCATCACAGTTTTCTCACAGACTGTCCGATTCCGCCTGGACGTTTAGTCCTCAAATAGCCCTGTTTGCAGGGCTCCTGAGTACCGCGCGGAACCACGGACCGTCTGCAATTGACATTCGAGCAAATAACGAAAGGGCTACGACGAGGCTCCCGTACGGACTTAGCATGCGGTGCCGGGACCCCTCTCCCCGCACCACTGGAGTCGTCCGCATGAACCCTCATCGCAAGATCCGACCACCGACGAACGTGCCCCGCCCGGTCCTCATCGCAGGAACCGTCGCGGTCATCGTCGTCATCCCCGTGCTTGCACTTGCGACCGGTGACGCGTTCCGTACCGCTCTGGACTTCACCACCGGCGTCCTCACGCTGGTGTCCCTGACCTCGGCAGTCATATGGGGGCTGATAGCCACCGACCGCGTTCTGCTGGAGCCGCGGCAGCGTCTGCTCGCCCAGGCCATCCACCGTGTTCTCGCGGTCTCTTCGCTGGCGTTCCTGCTCGTGCACATCACGACCAAGGTGTTCCTGAGCCACGTCGGCATGCTCGGAGTGCTGGTTCCCTTCGGGCTCGGCCTGCGCGGCCCGGGCATCCTGATCGGTCTCGGTTCCCTCGCGGCGTACCTCATGGTGATCGCGGGCGCCACGGGCGCGGCCCGCAGCGCCTTCGCCAACCCCGGGCAGTCGGCGGGGCGGTGGCGCTCGCTGCACGCCCTGGCCTACCCCGCGTGGGGTGCGGCTCTCGTGCACGGCCTCCAGGCGGGACGACCTGCCGCCGGTTGGGTCGTCACCATGTACTCCCTGATGCTGCTCGCCGTGGGCGGCGCCCTGGTCATCCGGCTGCTCCCCCAGCCCCAGCGCCGGCGCATCGCCCGGCTGCTGATGTCGTTCACCCGTCCGGAAGCCCTGTCGGGCCTGGACGCGCCCCCGCCCGCGCGGGACCCGGGGGTCGCCCCCCTTCCCGGATCGCGCAAGGTGCCAGGCCAGCGGGTCGACCCCACGGTCGGCCAGCCGCCGCTGCGTCTCGACTCGACGCGCCCCCCGCCGATATCCGCGACCCGGGGCGCAGGCATATCCGCGGCATACCGCGCGGTCTCCTCGACGTCCCAGCCCACGGAGCCGTTCGCGGCGCCGCCAGCACGGCCGCTGTCGTCCCTGCCCCCGCCCCCGCCGCCGGGCTTCACCGAAGCTCCCACCACGGTGTCGGGGCCCCTCTTCGACACGGGCCCCTTGTCGCCGGTGCCGGACCCGCGACCTATGGACTCGGGGTCCTTCTCCAGGCCGGCGGACACGGGCTCGTTCCCGAGGCCCGCGGACACCGGCTCCTACCCCGGTGTCTCGGACACCGGCAGTTTCCCCGGCGTCTCGGACACGGGAGGCTTCCCCGGCGTCTCGGACACGGGAGGCTTCCCCGGCATGGGCGGCACCGGCAGCTTCCCCGGAGTTTCCGACACCGGGAGCTTCCCCGGCGTTTCGGACACGGGAAGCTTCCCCGGCGTCTCCGACACCGGCAGTTTCCCGACACCCACGCCGCTGTCGGGCATGCCCGAGCAGTCCTCGCTCTACGACACCGGCTCCCTGTACGAGACGGGCTCCCTCTACGGGACGAACTCGCTCTACGGGTCCGGTGCCGCCGCGTCCGCGGACCCGCTGCCGACCATGGGCTCCTACGCGACGCCCACCCCGCCCGGGTCCTTCCCGTTCGACGACGACTCCTCGGAGTTCTGGCCGGGCGCCTCCGCACCCGAACCGCAGGCGCAGCGCTGGCCGGCGCCTTCGCCGCCACCACCCGCACCGGCCGAACCGGACCCGGTCTCCCGCCGCCGGTCAGGACCGCCCTACCCCCCGCCACCCGGTGAGCCGTGGAACGAGCACGCAGGAGACCGGCCATGAACGCACCCCTGCCCGACGTACCGGAGGTCCGGGTCGTCGGCCTGCCCCAGTTGACCAGTGGCTTCGACCTGGTCCACCGCCTCGACCTGCCCATGCACCTGAAGGTGCACGGGGCACTGGAGCCGATGGTCGGCGAACGGCTCGCGGAGCTGGCCGAGGCCATCTCGCTCAACGGGCGGGGCGGCGCGGGCTTCCCGTTCGCCAGGAAGCTGCGGGCCGTGGCCAAGAGCGCGATCCGGCGCGGTGTGCGCCCGGTCGTCGTCGTCAACGGCAGTGAGGGCGAGCCCGCGTGCCGCAAGGACACGGTGCTGCTGTGCCGTGCCCCGCACCTCATCCTGGACGGCGCCCTGCTGGCCGCCGAGGCCCTGGGCGCCCGCCAGCTCGCCATCGCGGTGACGCGCGACTCGACCGAGGCGTCGATGCGCGAGGCCCTCGCCGAGCGCGGCCTGAGCGACCGGCGCGGCAGGGGCCTGCGCGCGCGGGTCGTCAGGACGCCGGAGCGCATGGTCTCCGGTGAGGCGTCGGCCGTGGTCCGTGCCGTCAACGGCGGTCCGTCCCTGCCTCCCGGCCGGAAGGTGCGGGCCTCCGACGCGGGTGTCGCCGGCGCCCCGACGCTGCTGTCGAACGCCGAGACGTACGCCCAACTCGCCATCGCCGCACGGCTGGGACCCAACCGCTACTGCAACACCGGCCTGACCGACGAGCCGGGCACGGTCATGCTGACCGTCTCCGGTTCGGTGGCCCGCCCCACCGTCCTCGAGGTGCCCGTCGGGGTGCCGCTGCGGTACGTGATGGAGCTGTGCGGGGCTCCGCCGATGCCGCAGGCCGTCCTCTCCGGCGGCTACCACGGCAACTGGATGGACGGCATGACCGCGCAGGGCGCAATCGTCTCCCGCAAGGCCCTGGCCACCGCGGGCGGGGCGCTGGGCGCGGGCGCGCTGCTGCCCATCGGCCCCGACACCTGTCCGCTCGGCGAGTCCCTGCGCGTGGTGAACTGGCTGGCCGCCGAGACCGCCGGCCAGTGCGGGCCCTGCAAGCTGGGCCTCCCGGCGGCGGCCGCCGGGCTCTCCGAGGTCCTGGGCGGGGGCGGCCCGACCGCCCTGGAGGCCGTACGCCAGGTCACACAGGCCGTACGGGGCCGGGGGGCGTGCAAGCACCCGGACGGCTCCGTGCGCTTCATCCAGTCCGCTCTGCAGGTCTTCACCGACGACCTCGCGGCGCACGTCCTGGGCGGCGGCTGCGGACGGCCGACGCACGGCGTGCTGCCGCTGCCCGTCCCGGGCTACGAGGAGGAGGGCATCCCCAGCGGCGAGAAGCTCGCCGTGGACTGGACGCTGTGCGAGGGCCACGGGGTGTGCGCGGAGCTCGTGCCGGAGCTGATCCGCCTCGGCCCCGACGGCTATCCGGCTCTGGCGGACGCGGCCGTACCGATGCACCTGAGGGGAAGCGCGCAGCGCGCCGTACGGCGGTGCCCCGCGCTGGCGCTCCGGCTCGAGGCGGCGCCCGCGGAGCAGCTGGCGCCTCCCAGGAGGGCGCTGCCCCGCGGTCGCGGCTGATCGCCGATCACCGGCCAGGCGGCCCCGGTTCCCGTGCGTACGGGAACCGGGGCCGCGCGGTCTGTGACCCCCGTCACAGGTGACCGGGGATCGCCGCCTGATCATCTCGTGCCGGGGCACACGAAGAAGCGGGCCGTCCGATCGGACGGCCCGCTCTCGTTCCTGTGGAGCTAAGGAGAATTGAACTCCTGACCTCTTGCATGCCATGCAAGCGCTCTACCAACTGAGCTATAGCCCCGGGCCTGCTCCGCTCGGTTCCCCGTGCGGCTCCGCCAACTTTACACGGCTCCCCCGGCCTTCCGCCAAATCCGTACCGGCCCGGGCAGCGCAGGACGATCGGGGGAGGGCGTGGGAGGCGGCACAGGGCACCGTCCAGGGGCCAGGGGGCGCCTGGCCCGCGCAACGGCAGCGCGGGCGGCACAGACGGGCCCTGAGGGCGCCGTGGTGACGTGTCCGGCCGGGTCGGTCAGGCCGTGACGAAGGAGTAGAAGCGCTTGAGCGTGCAGTGCTCGTCGAGCAGGCGCCCGTAGATGGGCTCGCCCTCGAGCTCGCGGTACGTCTCGATGGGGTCGCCTTTTATGATCAGCGCCCGCGCGCACTCCTCGCACCAGTACTGGTAGTCGGGGTTGAGGGGCTCCATGTCACGGACGATGGGCGTCCCCTTGCCGCACCAGTCGCACTTCCGCCTGTGTGACCCCATCAGTCAGCTCCAGCTGTGGCCGCAGGCCGTGCAGACGTACGAAATACCGCCGTTGTCACCGAGAACCTGCGCGACATGGGCCGAGCCGCAGGACGGACACTCGAGAAGGGTCGCCGCCGCAATATCGAGAAGATCGTCGACCTCCTCGAGAATGCTCGTCGGCATGCGTGCTCCTCCCCTTCCGGCCGTTTGATTCTGCCACGGGGACGGCGCCCGGGTCAGCGGCCCGGCTCATCTCGGCGCGGCACTTCGCCTCCCCCGCACCGGGGGTGGAGCATCGTCACAGCAGGTCGAAGGCGCGCATCCGGCCCAAGACGGGCCTGAAGCCGTCAACTCGCCGATATGGGCGGTGAGTCCACGAGTGAACGCGGAAGGGGCACGGACGCAAGAAGATCCCGCCCCTGACAGGGACGGGATCCTGATGACTGTGGAGCTAAGGAGAATTGAACTCCTGACCTCTTGCATGCCATGCAAGCGCTCTACCAACTGAGCTATAGCCCCGGACTTCTCGGCGCCGGAGCGCCGGAGACGAGAAGAAGCTTAACCGGTGACCGGCCGGAAAAGGAAATCCGTTCCTCGCCGGCCCTCCGGGCCCGCCGGCGCCGTCTCCCCCGCGCCGGGGCCGCCGGTCGGAGCAGCGCCACCGGCCTCCAAGGGCGGAAAGCCGGACGCGGCCTCAGTCGTCGTCGCCGAGCACGGGCTCGGGCAGCGACCCCGCGTTGTGCTCCATCAGCCGCCAGCCGCGCGCTCCTTCACCCAGCACGGACCAGGAGCAGTTGGACAGGCCGCCGAGCGCCTCCCAGCTCCGCGGCTCCAGGCCGAGCAGCTTTCCGATGGTGGTACGGATCGTGCCGCCGTGGCTGACGACGACCAGCGTGCCGCCGTCGGGCAGCTCGTTGACGTGGTTCTCGACGACCGGGGCCGCGCGCTCGGCGACCTCGGTCTCCAGCTCGCCGCCGCCGCGACGCACCGGCTCGCCGCGCTTCCAGGCCGCGTACTGCTCGCCGTACTTCTCGACGATCTCCTCGTGCGTGAGGCCCTGCCAGTTGCCGGCGTAGGTCTCGCGCAGCCCCTCGTGGTGCAGGACGTCAAGGCGCGTGATCGAGGCCAGCTCCGAGGCCGTGGCGGCCGCCCGCTTCAGGTCGGAGGAGACGATCGCGTCCGGCTTCAGGCCGGCCAGCAGACGGGCGGCGCGGCGCGCCTGGGCGACACCGGTCTCGGTGAGTTCGATGTCCGTGGACCCCTGGAACCTGCGCTCCAGGTTCCAGGCCGTCTGGCCGTGCCGCCACAGCACCACGCGACGGCCACGGCCCTTGGGGCCGTTCAGCGGAAGTCTCCGTTCAGGTCGTCGGCGGCCTGCCGCTTGGCGTACTCGTCGGCCCGGCCCAGGGTGTCCGTGGCGTCCTGGGGCAGCTCCAGCTGCGGGCAGTCCTTCCACAGCCGCTCCAGCGCGTAGAACACCCGCTCCTCGCTGTGCTGCACGTGCACCACGATGTCCACGTAGTCGAGGAGGACCCAGCGGGCCTCGCGGTCGCCCTCGCGGCGCACCGGCTTGGCTCCCAGCTCCTTCTGCAGCCGCTCCTCGACCTCGTCGACGATCGACTTGACCTGGCGGTCGCTGGGCGCCGAGGCCAGCAGGAAGGCGTCGGTGATCGACAGCACGTCGCTGACGTCGTACGCGATGATGTCGTGCGCGAGCTTGTCCGCGGCCGCTTGGGCGGCGACGTTGATCAGCTCGATGGAGCGGTCAGTGGCGGTCACGAGGCAGCTTTCCGGTCGAGGTCGGGTACCCCTCCAGGGTCTCACGCCCCGCCGGCAGCCCCCGACCGGCTTGCCCCCGGCCGCCCTTGCGGAGACCGGGCCTCACGGCCCTCGCCACGGCGCGTGCGCGCCCGGCCTCCGCCCGGTGCCTAGCCGTCGTAGTCGCGGCCGAGGACGACGGTCACGTCGGCGTTGGAGGCGCCCTTGCCCTTCTTGACCGCGCTGCCCGGCAGGCCGAGGGTCTTGGCGACCTCCTTGGCCTTCGCCGCCTGCGCCGCGTCCGCGTAGGTCACCTGCGAGGCCGACCGGGCCGCGCCATCGCGCCCGCCGTCGACGAAGGTGTAGCCGCCGTTGACCAGGGCGACCTGTGCGCTGCTCGCGGCCTGTGCGTCACCGCTGGCGTTCCGCACGCTGACCCGCGGGGCCGCGTCCGGGTCGGCGTTCTTGACCGTCCCGCCCAGGACGTCCTTGACCACGCTCTGCGAGACCTTCTCACTCAGCGTCCCGTCGGCCTGGACCGGCAGCAGCTCCGTCGCGTACTTGCCGCCCTTCGCCTGCTCAGCGAGCTGAGCCAGGGAGGCGCCGAGCTGGCTCTCGGTGAGTGAGGGGTCCGGGATCTGGTTGAGCGACTGGACGGTGGAGGTCGCGGCGTCCTCGCTGCTCGGGAACTTGCGGAGCACCGCCTGCATGACCTGGCCGAACCGCTGGAGTTGCTGCGCCTGCTGCTCGCCGCGGCCCAGGTGCGTGGCGTAGGCGACGGCCGCCTGCCCCGACAGCGTCTGGTCCTGCCCGCGTTTGACGAGAGGGGTCTCGCCCTTCTTGGCGGCGGGCACGGTCGTGTCGGTGTCGACCTCGATGCCGCCGATCGACTCGACCAGGATCTCCAGGTACGGGGTGTCGAGCCGCCAGCTTCCCTTGATGTCCGAGCCGAGGAGGGAGTCGAGGGCGTCCCGGGTGGGCGTGGTGCCCTCGTCCACCACGGACTTGCCGAGCGTGGTGCTGCCGCCGTCGTCGGTGGCGAGCGCCATGGAGTTCGGCATCAGGACCGTGGTGCCCTTCCCCGTGGTCTCGTTGTCCACGAGCAGCGCCGTGGAGCTGCCGCCGCCCTTGGTGTTCCGCAGATGGACGACGATCACGTCGCGCTTCTGCGGCCCGCTCGCGGTCCGGGCTCCGGGGTCGGACCCGGGCAGGGCGGGCAGCTTGCCCGCGTACCAGAGGTAGCCGACGCCGCCGGTCAGGGCGATGAGGGTGACCACGACCAGGGCGACGACTCGGTTGCGGCCCTTGCGCTTGCGTTCGTCGCGCCGCTCGGAGCGGGTCTCGGCGAACTTCAGCCAGTCGATGACGTCCTCGGAGTCCTCGTCCTCCTCCTCGATGAACGAGAACTGCTCCGTGTGGTAGCCGCCGGGCTCACCCGGTCCGCGGCCGCCAGGCCGCGCCTGGCCCGGGACACGCGACTGGCCCGGGACACGCGGCTGCTGTCCGGTGTGCGGCGGTTCCGGTGCCCGGGGCGGGGGCGGCGCCGGGGCCTGCTGCGGCGGCGGGCCCTGCGGCCGGCCGTAGGCGTCGTACGGCTGGTGCTGCTGCGGGATCCACTGCTGCTCGTCGACCTGCTGCGCCGACTGCTGGGGCATCGGCTGCGGCGGTTGCTGCTGCTGCGCGTAGGGATAGCCGTATCCCTGCTGGGGCTGCTGCGGCTGTTGCTGCGCATACGGGTCGTAGTACTGCTGTGTGTACGGATCGTAGGCGTAGCCCTGATCCGTCTGCTGCTGAGGCTGCTGCCCTGCGTAGGGGTCGTAGTACTGCTGACCGTAGGGGTCCTGGCCGTGTTCGGGCTCACCCTCGGCGTACTGCCGCCCGGAGTGTGCGTCGTTCACCAGTGCCCCTTCCCGTGCTCGGGCCGTCCGCCGTGTCCGGCTATCCGGCGTCCCGGTACAGCCCGCGCTTGTTGATGTAGCGCACCACCCCGTCCGGCACCAGATACCAGATGGGGTCTCCGCCCGCCACCCTCGCCCGGCAGTCCGTGGACGAGATGGCGAGGGCCGGCACTTCCACCAGGGACACCCCGCCGTCCGGGAGACCGGGGTCGTTGAGCGCGTGGCCGGGCCTGGTCGCACCGATGAAGTGCGCCAGCGAGAACAGCTCGTCGGCGTCCCGCCAGGTGAGGATCTGGGCGAGCGCGTCGGCACCGGTGATGAAGAAGAGATCGGTGTCCGGGTTCATCTCGTGCAGCTCGCGCAGGGTGTCGATGGTGTACGTCTTGCCGGCCCGGTCGATGTCGATGCGGCTGACGGAGAACTGGGGGTTGGACGCCGTCGCGATCACCGTCATCAGATAGCGGTCCTCGGCGGGGGACACCACCTGATGACTCTTCTGCCAGGGCTGGCCTGTGGGCACGAAGACCACCTCGTCGAGGTGGAACCGCGCGGCCACCTCGCTGGCGGCGACCAGGTGGCCGTGGTGGATGGGATCGAACGTGCCACCCATCACACCCAGTCGCCGTTTGACCGGACCGCTCACCGCCGCCCCTCCCTGGTCGCCCATGCGCAGAGCCTACGACTCAGCGGTCCCGGTTGAAGCGGGTGGTGATCCACAGCAGGAGCAGCAGGAAGAACAGCGCGCCGCCCCCCGTGAGGTACGGGTTGAGGCTCTCGTGGTTCCCGCCGTGCTCGCCGCCCTCGGAGGCGAGCGTGACCAGGGCGTGGGCGGGCTGAAGAAGACTCATCGTCGGCAGGCCTATCCAGTTCGTCGGCGGACACGGAACGCGCGAGCGCGTACGTAGCGCCCTCATCGTAAGCGGGCGATCGGCAGCTTTGGGCCTAGGGTGGGGTCTACTGGGGGACGGGCCACGACGAAGGCCGACAAGGGGGCCACGCATGACCGAACACAGCCAGGAGCGCGTACCGGGTCGCAATCGCAGGCGCTTTCCGGGAATCTCCTCCCGCGCCTACGAGCACCCCGCGGACCGGTCCGCACTGGTCGCGCTGCGCAAGCTGAGCGGCTTCGACACCGTCTTCAAGGCGCTCAGCGGACTGCTGCCGGAGCGCAGCCTGCGCCTGCTGTACCTGTCGGACTCGGTGCGGGTCGGGGACCAGCAGTTCACCCACCTCAACACGATGCTGCGGGACGCCTGCTACATCCTGGACCTGGAGAAGGTCCCGCCGATGTACGTGACCCAGGACCCCAAGCCCAACGCCATGTGCATCGGCCTGGACGAGCCGATCATCGTGGTCACCACCGGTCTCGTGGAGCTGCTGGACGAGGAGGAGATGCGGGCGGTCGTCGGCCACGAGGTGGGCCACGCCCTGTCGGGACACTCCGTCTACCGCACGATTCTGCTGTTCCTGACCAACTTCGCCCTGAAGGTCGCCTGGATCCCGCTCGGCAACATAGCGGTCATGGCGATCGTGACGGCGCTGCGCGAGTGGTTCCGGAAGTCGGAGCTGTCGGCCGACCGTGCCGGTCTCCTGGTCGGCCAGGACCTCCAGGCGTCGATGCGCGGCCTGATGAAGCTCGCGGGCGGCCACCATCTGCACGAGATGAACGTGGACGCGTTCCTGAAGCAGGCCGAGGAGTACGAGGCGGGCGGCGATCTGCGGGACTCCGTGCTGAAGATCATGAACGTGCTGCCGCGCAGCCACCCGTTCACCACCGTGCGCGCCGCGGAGCTGCGGAAGTGGGCGGCCGGCCGCGACTACCAGCGGATCATGGACGGCCACTACCCGCGCCGGGACACCGACCAGGAAGCCTCGGTCTCGGACTCCTTCAAGGACCACGCGAACCACTACGCGGACCATGTGCGGAACAGCAAGGACCCGCTGATGGGGCTCGTACGGGACATCGCGGGCGGTGCGGGCGACCTGGGCGGGAAGCTGCGGGACGCCTTCACCGGCGGCCGCCCGCCGGGCGGTTCCGGAGGGCCGGGGTCCGGAGGGTCGGGGTCGGGCGATTCCGGGTCCGGCGGTTCCGGCGACGGCTCCTCCGGCACGGACCGGTCCTAGCATTCGGCTCCCCGTGCCGGTGAACGCCCGGCGAGCGCACGCCGGTTGAGCGTTCCTCGTTCCCCCCGATCCGCCCTACCCCGGCGGGACGGGGGGAACATCGCTTTCCCGGCACGGCTCGCCTCGCCACCGGGAGCGGCCGACCCGTACGGCTCCAGGGCCACGTACCGCGCCCGCCCCGTACGGCCGCCGTCACTTCGGCGTCAGCACACCGCACACCGCTGCCGTCGGACGGCCTGGCGCGTACGGGTCCGTGTCCGCCGGGCTGTCCGCCTTCGCGCTCTCCCCGGCCAGCAGCGGGCTCAGCCGCCCCGCGGTGTCGGAGGAGCAGGCCAGCGGGCCCGCCTGGAGGTAGCTCTGCACGACCTCGACACGGTGGTCACGGAGGTCGGCGCGGTCGAACCGCAGCCGTACCTCGCGGCGCACGGTGAACAACGAGGCATCCCCGGTGGCCCGCTCGCCGTCGGTCTTCGCGGCGCGCACCGCGTAGACGAGGGTGTGGTCACCGATGACCTCGAGCTCGTCCGGGCTCCTCTCGTTGACGCTCAGGGTGCCGTGGACCCTGATCCCCGGGTCGGCCAGGGCCACCTTGGCGGCGTCCAGGCGGATCAGCCAGCCGGTGGCGGCATGCCGCCCGTCGGCCGCCGGACGCTCGACGCTGCGGTCGAACTGGGCGAGCTGCTCGGGGTCGATGAGCACCCGTACGGACCGCACCGCGCCGCCGGTCAGCACGTCCGGGTCGAGCGCGGACCGCACCACGTACTCCTTGGCGACGTCGAGGGCGGCCAGCACCTGGCTCTCCGAGAAGCTTCTGCTCGCCCGTGCGGCCGGAAGGGTGATGCCCTCGGCCCCGGACCGGTACGTGGCGGCCGGGCTGCGGCGGAAGAGGTCCGCCGGTGCTCCGCCGGGCACGGTGCCGCGCGGCGCGAGCGGTATCACGGTGGTGCGCAGGGGCTCGGCCGAGCGCAGGGCCTGCTGCTGGTACGGATGGCGCACGCCCATGTAGATCGCCGTGGCGAAGGCGAGGGCGATGAGGATGACCAGGACCAGCGCCTGCCGCGATCCTCGGGCCCGTTTCCAGGGGCGGCGGCTGCGCACGGCGGGGGCGTGGTCGTCGAGACGCTCCTGGGCGGAGAACTCCTGCAGACGGGCAGCGCGGACGAACGACTCGTCGAAGACGACGGATCGGTACTCGTCCTCTCCACCTCCCGGAACGCCCTCGGGTGTCCCCTCAGGTGGCTCTCCAGGCCCGGCCATACCTTCAGAGTAGGTCGGAAGGCATTCCGGTAAACGCGGGCCGGTAGGACAACTTCTGACGAAGGCTCAGTGGCAGGCGGCCCGAAACGAGGTCATTGGGCGCGCGGCACGACCGACGCGGTCGGTGCGGCGGATTCCGCTTCCGTCTCGGGGAGATTGCCCGGCTGCCCGGTGAGCTGCCCCGTCTGCGGACCGTCGACCCCGCTGGTGGCGGGTGGGGGTGCCGGCTCCTGCCGGCCACCCGCAGTCCCACGGTAAACGGCGGCGAAGGCGAGCGCGACCATGCCTATGCCCATGAGGACGGCCAGCACCCAGGCCACGGGGCGGTGCCAGCGGGCATGGCTGCGGTACGGGCCGAAGGCGCCGCCGTAGCGGCCGTACGGGCCGTAGCCGTCCCCGTCGGGGTCGTGGTCGAACGCCTCGGGGTCGAGCCGGTCGAACTCCGCGTCGGGGTCGTCGGGGTCGTACCCGTCGTCGTAGAACTCGTCGTCAGCGGCGCCCGTGCCCGACCGCGCTCGCATGGCCTCGGCCTCGGCGCGTGCCTGGGCAGCGGCCAGCATCCGCTCGACAGCGGTGGGCTCATGGATGCGTGCCGACCTGACGAAGTCCTCGTCGAACACCACGGACGCGAACTCTTCGTCCGCTGCCCCGTGGCTGTGGCTGTCGGGCTCGTCGCCGTCCGGGAACGGCCTGCCCCCCACGTCGTCCGGCACCCGTCCAGAGTACGGCCGCGTGGGCCTTTTGGGCAGGCCGAGACGGAAATCCAGGCGGACCCCTAGGTCACCGGGTGTGACCGTCGCCCGTCACCACGTATTTGGTCGAGGTCAGCTCCGGCAGGCCCATCGGGCCCCGGGCGTGCAGCTTCTGCGTCGAGATACCGATCTCGGCGCCGAAGCCGAACTGACCGCCGTCGGTGAAGCGCGTCGAGGCGTTGACGGCGACCGTGGTCGAATCGACCAACTGGGTGAACCGGCGGGCCGCGGACTGGGACGTGGTGACGATCGCCTCCGTGTGGCCCGAGCTCCACAGCCGGATGTGCGCGACCGCACCCTCCAGGTCGTCCACGACGGCCGCGGCGATGTCGTACGAGAGGTACTCGGTCTCCCAGTCCTCGAGGGTCGCCGGGACGACGGTTGCCCGTGTGCCGGACTTCTCGGCCGCCTCCAGTACGCGCTCGTCGCCGTGCACGGTCACGCCCGCTTCCGCCAGCGCGTCGAGGGCCCGCGGCAGGAACTCGGCCGCGATGTCCTGGTGGACGAGGAGCGTCTCGGCGGCGTTGCAGACGCTGGGGCGCTGCGCCTTGGAGTTGATGAGGATGTCCACGGCCATGGACAGGTCGGCCTGGGCGTCGACGTAGACGTGGCAGTTGCCGGTGCCGGTCTCGATGACCGGGACGATGGACTCCTCGACGACGGTCTGGATGAGCGCCGCCCCGCCGCGCGGGATCAGCACGTCGACCATCCCGCGGGCGCGCATCAGCTCGCGCACGGAGTCGCGGCTCTCGCCCGGGACGAGCTGGACGGCGTCCGCGGGCAGCCCGGCCCCACCCACGGCGTCACGCAGGACGGTGATCAGGGCCTTGTTGGAGGCGTACGCGGAGGACGAGCCGCGGAGCAGCACCGCGTTGCCCGACTTCAGGCACAGCGCGGCGGCGTCGACGGTGACGTTGGGCCGGGCCTCGTAGATGATCCCGACGACGCCGAGCGGCACGCGGACCTGGCGCAGGTCGATGCCGTTGGGGAGCGTGGAGCCGCGGACCACCTCGCCGACCGGGTCGGGAAGCGCCACCACGTCCCGCACGTCCGCGGCGATGGCCCGGACCCGCTCGGGGGTCAGGGTCAGCCGGTCGACGATCGACTCGCCGGTGCCGGCGGCGCGGGCGCGCTCGACATCCTCGGCGTTGGCCTCGACGATCTCCTTCGTCCGCACCTCGAGGGCGTCGGCCATCGCCAGCAGTGCGTCGTCCTTGACCGCCCGCGGAAGGGTCGCCAGCGTCTGCGCCGCGTCACGGGCCCGGTAGGCGGCGTGGATGACGGGAGACTTCGGCGTGGGGTCGGCCAGGGGCGAGGGGAAATCGCTGCTGCTCATGCCTAGCAGCGTACTGAGCCGGACGACGGAGGCCTCCGGATGTCCCGCACTGCGAGACGGCGCGGGGCCGCTCGGGGCAGGGGAATGCCCTGCTGAGCGGGGGCGCCGCCCGCGGGAGCGGCCGGTCGGCACGGATCGCGGACGTCGGGCGGACGTCAGTACGGATGGACCCCCACCTGAGCGGCCGGAGGCGGCCCGTAGCCCTCCGCCACGCGCTGGTGGTACGTCTCGCGGTCGATGACCTCGAGACCGACGATCTCCCAGGGCGGCAGGCCCGCCGTGGAACGGTGCTCGCCCCAGAGGCGGAGGGCGACGGCCGCCGCGTCGTGCAGGTCGCGCGCCTCCTCCCAGTAGCGGATCTCGGCGTGGTCGCCCGCGTAGCGGCTGGTGAGCAGGAAGGGGTGGTCATGGGCGAGCTGCTCCAGGGCCCGCCTGACCTCCCTCAGGGGCGCCTCGTCGCCCGAGACGCTGAGGGTGACGTGCCACAGGCGGGAGGCCTCGCGCCCCTGCCCGTCCTTCTCCCGCCCGGGTGCGGTGCCGCCGGTCCGCTCGGCGCGCTCCTCCCCGCCGACGCTGGTGAGTGCCCGCCCCTCCCCCGCAGCCCTGCGGGCATGCGTACGGGCGCCCCGGCTCGCGGCCGCGGGAACACCCCCGGCTCGGGGCAACGCTTCTGGGCGCCCTCGTCCCACGGGCCGCCTCCTGCCTTGCTCGGCGCTCCGCTCGTCAGCGGGCGGAGCCAGTCTGATGCCGTCGTCCGCGGGCGAGCGCGGCGCGATGCACTGTCCGTGCATCAAAGTTGACCAGCCCTGTGCGTGGCTTCGGGCGGTTTTCCGGAAGGTCACCGTGGAATGGCCGGACTTTTCACCGAACCTCCGCCGATGGTGTTCATCAGTGCTTGAGGACGACCAGATCGTCACGGTGCACGACCTCGCGTTCGTACGCCGGGCCCAGCTCACGGGCCAGATCGCGGGTCGACCGGCCGAGGAGGAGGGGGATCTCTTTTGCGTCGAAGTTGACGAGTCCGCGCGCGACCGCCCGTCCCTCGGCGTCCCGCAGCTCGACCGGGTCGCCGGCGGTGAAGTCCCCTTCCACGGCGGCGATTCCGGCTGGGAGCAGGGAGGTGCGCCGCTCGGTCACGGCGCGCACGGCGCCGTCGTCCAGGGTCAGCGCGCCGCGGGGCGTCGAGGCATGGGCGAGCCACAGCAGCCGGTCGGCCGAGCGGCGGCCGGTGGGGTGGAAGTACGTGCCGGTGGTCCGGCCCGCGAGCGCGTCGGCCGCGTGTGTGGCGGAGGTGAGGACGACCGGGATCCCGGCCGCGGCGGCGATACGGGCCGCCTCGACCTTGGTCACCATGCCGCCGGTTCCCACCCCCGCCTTGCCCGCGCTGCCGATCGAGACGCCGTCGAGATCCCGGGGGCCGGCGACCTCGGGGATGCGGGTCGTACCCGGACTCGTGGGGTCGCCGTCGTAGAGGCCGTCGATGTCGGACAGCAGCACGAGCAGGTCGGCGCGGACGAGGTGGGCGACGAGCGCGGCGAGCCGGTCGTTGTCGCCGAACCGGATCTCGTCCGTGGCTACGGTGTCGTTCTCGTTGACGACGGGCACGGCGCCCATGGCGAGGAGCTTGTCCAGCGTCCGGTAGGCGTTGCGGTAGTGGGCCCGGCGGCTGGTGTCGTCGGTGGTCAGCAGCACCTGGCCGACGCGGACGCCGTAGCGGGCGAAGGAGGCGGTGTAGCGCGCCACCAGCAGGCCCTGGCCGACGCTGGCCGCGGCCTGCTGCCGGGCCAGGTCGCGGGGCCTGCGGCGCAGGCCGAGCGGGGCGAGCCCGGCCGCGATGGCACCGGAGGAGACGAGGACGATCTCGCGCTCACCGCCGCCGCGCGCGGTGGACAGGACGTCGACGAGCGCGTCGACCCGGTCGGCGTCGAGGCCGCCCGCCGCGGTCGTCAGGGACGACGAGCCGACCTTGACCACGACCCTGCGCGCGCCCGCGACCCCGTCCCGCACCCCTGCTGACCCTGCTGCCCCAGACACCCCTGCATCCCCACTGATCGATCGTGCTCTCCGTCTCGCAATCTACGTCAGCGGGCGACGGCGGCGGCGCTCCGTCCCGATCGGCGGACGGCCGGGGCGCGGGCGGACACCGGTGGGCAGGCACGTGCGAAGGGGAGGGCCAGGGCGTGGCGCGAAGAACTCGCCGGTACAGAAGTGGCGGAGGCCACAATCGGCCATTTGGTTCAGTGGCTTTGATCCCATTCACGGTGAATGCGGTCACGGCAGATTGTCATGCGGGACGCGTACGCAATACGGTCAGGGGTCATTCTCACCGCCGCCGCCTTTCGTGCGGCACCGGCGTGAGGCGGCCGCCTGCCGGCCCTCCCCCATCCGATCGCCTCCACCAGGAGCCCAGCCAGTGCCATCTGCCGGACTCGCCCCCCGCCGCATCGTGCAGCTCGTCGCGCTGTTCACGATGTTCGCGGCCTTCACGGCTCAACTCGCGGGGGCCCTGCTGCCCAATGTGCCGACCTTCGTTGCCGCCTCCGCGGTGGGTCTCGGCCTCGACCTCTATCTGCAGCACAAGCAGCCCGGCCTGCTGTCGCTGCTGGGCAGAATCCGGTTCGACGTCACCGTACGGCAGCTCCTGCGCGACATGCTGATCCTCGTGGGGCTGCTGCGCATCGACGGCATCAACCCGCTGCACGAGCAGTCGCCGCTCACGATCGCCCTGCTGGCCTTCTACCTGGTGCACTTCGCCTGCCAGGCGGTCGCCGTGCTGGTCCGCCGCAGCCGCACCATGCCGATCGTCACGCGGAACATCGACACCTCCGCCCTGCGCCTGACCACCGCGCCGCCGCGCCTTCTGGCGCGCCGTCCCGGCCACCGGCTGCTGACCTTCTCCGTCCCGGCGACGGCGGGCCTCATGGTGACCGCCGCCACCAAGGACGCGCTCTACGGCGGCATCGGGCTCGGCCTCGCCCTGGCGCTGAGCTTCCTCGGCACCGTGTACCTGGGCACCTGGCTGCTGCCGGGCAAGCGCACCGCCAACGAGCGGGCGGTCCTGGACTGGCTGGACGCGTGGCTCGCCGAGTACCGGCCCACCGTCGGCATGTACTTCTCCGGCGGCACCACCTCCGCGTACCAGGCCAACATGTGGCTCTCGACGCTCGCGTCGCTGGAGGGCCGCCCGCTCATCGTGTTGCGCGAGCGCTTCATGGTGCAGAAGATCGACGCGACCGACGTTCCGATCGTCTGCATCCCGAAGGTCGCGCATCTGATGGGCCTGGAGCACTCCACGCTCAAGCTGCTGCTGCACCCGGCGAACTCCGGCAAGACCTCGCAGGTCCTGCGCATCCCCTCGATCAAGCACGCCTTCATCAACCACGGGGAGAGCGACAAGCTGTCCAGCTGCAACCCGTACGCGAAGGCCTACGACGAGGTGTGGGTCGCGGGCCCCGCGGCGCGCGAGCGCTACCAGCTCGCCGACATCGGCGTCGAGGACAAGGACGTCGTGGAGGTCGGTCGTCCGCAACTCGCCCCGATCCGGCCGTACGCGGGCGCGCCGACCTCGCCGTACACCACCGTCCTCTACGCCCCCACCTGGGAGGGCTGGACCAACGACCCGGGCAACACCTCGGTCATCCTGGCCGGCGAGAACATCGTCCGCGAGCTGCTCGCCGACCCGAAGGTGCGGCTGCTCTACAAGCCGCACCCGATGACCGGCTCCGTCGACCCGCGTGCGGGCCGCGCCAACGAGCGCATCCAGGCGATGATCACCGAGGCGAACGCGCGCCGCTCCGGGCCGCGTCCCGGCCCCGAGGCCGCGGCCGAACTGGCCCGCCGCACGACCGAGTTGGACCGGCTCACCAGCACCGCCTTCCGGTCCTCGGCCGACGAGATCGAGCGGATGAAGCTCCAGGGCTCCCCCGACACCGGCCGTGCCGCCGCCGTCGCCGAGGCCACCGCGGCCTGGGAGAGCGCCTACTGGGCCTCCTTCCCCGAGTGGGAGCACCAGATCATCACCGCGGCCCGCCCCGCGATCTACACCTGCTTCAACCAGGCCGACCTGCTGATCAGCGATGTCTCCAGCGTGGTCTCCGACTACCTCACCAGCGAGAAGCCGTACGCGGTGGCCAACACCAGCGGGCTCCGCGAGGAGGACTTCAAGGCCGGCTTCCCGACCGTACGGGCCGCCACGATCCTGGAGCCGAAGGCGAAGGGCATCCCGGCGCTGCTGGAGGCCGTACGCGACGCGGAGAAGGACACGCTCGTCGCCGCCCGCGCCGAACTGAAGGAGCACCTGCTGGGCCCCTCCGACCCGCCGTCGCTGGCCCGCTTCGACGGAGCGGCGCAGGCGCTGGCCGTCAAGGCGGACGAGCGCAGGGCGCGGATGGCGTCGCGGCTGGCGACCGAGCTGCCGGCGCAGCGTGAGGTCGAGGGCATCGAGGAGGACGCCGAGGTCGAGGCGACCGGCGCGGAGGACTCGGTCACCGCGTAGCGTCGCCCGCACGGACCCAACGGGGCAGCCGCGGACGGGTTTTCCCCGTCCCGGCAAGGCCCCGGACCGGTCACCGGCCCGCACGCACCGGCCACCGGCCGGCCCGGAACGCCCGAGGCCCGGGAACGACGGATGTCGTTCCCGGGCCTCCGTGCTGCGCGGGCTCCCTGTGGCGCTCAGGGAGCCCGGTGCGTCTACGCGAAGGGGTCGAAGCCCTCGTACTCCTCCTGCGCGTCGTCGCGCTCCGCCTGGCGGTCGCGGCGGCGCTGCGCGGCCGGGCGCGGGGACTCCATGCGGTGGTCCTCGCCGCGGCGGCCGAGCATCGCCGCACCGGTCGCCATGGTCGGCTCCCAGTCGAAGACGACCGCGTCGTCCTCGCCGCCGATGACGACCTCGTCGCCGGGACGGGCGCCGGCCTTCATCAACTCCTCCTCGACACCGAGGCGGTTGAGCCGGTCGGCGAGGTAGCCCACGGCCTCGTCGTTGGAGAAGTCGGTCTGGCGGACCCAGCGTTCGGGCTTCTCGCCGAGCACGCGGAAGAAGCCGTTCTCCTCGCGGACGGTGAAGCCCGCGTCGTCCACGGCCTTGGGCCGGATGACGATCCGGGTCGCCTCGTCCACCGGCTTGGCCGCCCGCGCCTCCCCGATGATGCCGGCGAGGGCGAAGGACAGCTCCTTCAGACCGGCGTGGGAGACCGCGGACACGTCGTAGACCTGGAAGCCGCGCGCCTCGAGGTCGGGGCGGATGATGTCGGCGAGGTCCTTGCCGTCGGGGATGTCGGTCTTGTTGAGCGCGACGATCCGGGGCCGGTCGTCCAGGCCGCCGTACTCCGCCAGCTCGGCCTCGATCACGTCGAGGTCGGTGACCGGGTCGCGCTCGGACTCCAGCGCCGCGCAGTCCAGCACGTGCACCAGCACCGAACAGCGCTCGACATGGCGCAGGAACTCAAGGCCCAGGCCCTTGCCCTGGCTGGCGCCCGGGATCAGGCCGGGGACGTCCGCGATGGTGTAGACGGTCGAACCGGCCGTCACCACACCGAGGTTGGGGACGAGCGTGGTGAAAGGGTAGTCCGCGATCTTCGGCTTGGCCGCCGAGAGCACCGAGATCAGCGAGGACTTGCCCGCGCTCGGGTAGCCGACGAGCGCCACGTCGGCGACCGTCTTCAGCTCCAGGACGATGTCACCGGCGTGGCCGGGCTCGCCCAGCAGCGCGAAGCCGGGCGCCTTGCGGCGGGCGGAGGCCAGCGCGGCGTTGCCGAGGCCGCCGCGGCCGCCCTGGGCGGCGACGAAACGCGTGCCCTGGCCGACGAGGTCGGCGA
Source organism: Streptomyces sp. NPDC047108 (assembly GCF_040643575.1). NCBI lineage: Bacteria > Bacillati > Actinomycetota > Actinomycetes > Kitasatosporales > Streptomycetaceae > Streptomyces > Streptomyces sp. NPDC047108. The sequence goes on along the minus strand of NZ_JBEYUP010000003.1, from coordinate 442,583 downwards.
GGACGTCGCCCTTCTTGTCGAGGACGACGGTGCCGTCCGGGACGGGCAGGACGAGGTCCGTGCCGTCCTTGCCGGAGCGGTTGCCGCCCTCGCCGGGCTTGCCGTTGGTGGCCTTGCGGTGCGGGCTGTGGTGGTAGTCGAGCAGCGTGGTGACGGACTGGTCGACGACCAGGATCACGTCGCCGCCGCGGCCGCCGTTGCCGCCGTCGGGGCCGCCCAGCGGCTTGAACTTCTCACGGTGCACGGAGGCACAGCCGTGGCCCCCGTTACCCGCGGCGACATGCAGCTCGACGCGGTCCACGAAGGTGGTCATGCGGTGTGCCTCCAGTGACGTCGTACGTACGCGTGGGACGTACGAGATATGGCGTACGCCGGTCCGGTCGGTGCGGCCGGTCGTACAGGGTTCTCGGGTGCCGGACGCGGTGTGCGGTCCGCACCTCTGTCAACGCGCCGAGGGCGGACCCGCTTCCCCGCGCTGGGGAAAAGCGGTCCGCCCTCGGAAAGGTGCTCTGTGTCGTGCCGGAGCCGAAGTTACTCGGCGACCGGGACGATGTTCACGACCTTGCGACCACGGCTGGTGCCGAACTCGACCGCACCGGCGGCGAGGGCGAACAGCGTGTCGTCGCCACCACGGCCCACGCCGGAGCCCGGGTGGAAGTGGGTGCCGCGCTGGCGGACCAGGATCTCACCAGCGTTGACGACCTGGCCGCCGAAGCGCTTCACGCCGAGCCGCTGGGCATTGGAGTCGCGACCGTTCCGAGTGGACGATGCGCCCTTCTTGTGTGCCATCTCTCCTCAGTCCCTTACTTCGCAGCCGCGGGGATACCGGTGATCTTCAGGGCCGTGTACTGCTGGCGGTGGCCCTGGCGCCGGCGGTAACCGGTCTTGTTCTTGTAGCGCAGGATGTCGATCTTGGCACCCTTGTGGTGGTCCACGACCTCGGCCTGGACCTTGATCCCGGCCAGCACCCACGGGTCGCTGGTCACGGCCTCGCCGTCGACGACGAGCAGGGTCGAGAGCTCGACCGTGTCGCCCACCTTGCTGGTGGAAATCTTGTCAACCTCGACGATGTCGCCGACAGCAACCTTGTGCTGGCGGCCACCGCTGCGCACGATCGCGTACACGCGGAACTCACTCTCTGCTCGTTGAACGGGACCCATGACGCCAGCCGCTCGCGCGGGCCCGGAAGGCCCGCGATATCCGGAAGGACGAGCGGCCTCTCCCGGCGGACCGGGAGGGAGTTGCTCAGGGGTTGGCGCACAAACGCCGACGGTCAAGGTTACGGGGCCTTGACCAGGGGGTCAAACCGGCCCCGGGCCGCTCCGCGCGGGAGCGGCCCGGGGCTCGCTGCTACTCGTCGGCCGGGGCGGAGACGGCCGGTGCGGACCGGTCCGCCGCCACCGTCTTCTTCGTGGCCTTCTTCGTCGTCGTCTTCTTCGACGCCGCCTTCTTGGCCGTGGTCTTCTTCACCGCGGTCTTCTTGGCGGCCGCCTTCTTGGCCGGTGCCTTCTTGGCGGACGCCTTACGGGCCGCCTTCTTCGCCGGTGCCCCGGAGTCCGCGTCCGTCACCTCGGCCTCCGCAGCGGCGGCGGGAGCGGGCTGCTCCGGCTCACCGGCGGGCGCATCGGCCCGGCCCTCGTCCTCGGCGGCCTTCGGCGAACCGGCCGGGGACGTGGCCTTGCGGGTCGCGCGGCGGCGGGCCCGCGGGGGCGCCGGCTCGGCCACCTCGGCGACGGGCTCGGGCGTCCGCGCCTCGTCCTCGCCCGTCTCGCGGTGCGGCGCCGTCGGCGTGACGACCACCGCGGCCTCCTCGGCGGCCTTCGGCGGACCGGCCGGGGCGGACACCTTGCGGGTCGCGCGGCGGCGACGGCGACCACGGCTCGCCGCGGCCTCCGCCTCCTCGGCGCTGCTGAACAGCTCCTCGTCCGGCTCGAAGGCCGGCTCGGCAAGCGCCTTCGGCTCCTGGACCTCCGGGCGGGCGTCCGCCACGACCTCCGGCGCCGTCTCGGCCTCGGCCTCGATGACCTCCGGCTCGTGGACGTGCGCGTGAGCGGGCGTCGGCTCGGGCTGGCCACCGCCCTTGCCCTTCTTCTTGCGCTTGCCACCGCCACCGCCACCGCCGCCGGCCGAGGTCGGCTGGTCGACATGGACGATCACACCGCGCCCGTTGCAGTGCACACAGGTCTCGGAGAACGACTCCAGCAGCCCCTGGCCCACCCGCTTACGGGTCATCTGGACCAGGCCGAGCGAGGTGACCTCGGCGACCTGGTGCTTCGTACGGTCCCGGCCCAGGCACTCCAGCAGACGCCGCAGCACCAGATCCCGGTTGGACTCCAGCACCATGTCGATGAAGTCGATGACGATGATGCCGCCGAGGTCGCGCAGCCGGAGCTGGCGCACGATCTCCTCGGCCGCCTCCAGGTTGTTCCTGGTGACCGTCTCCTCGAGGTTGCCGCCCTGACCGGTGAACTTCCCGGTGTTGACGTCGATGACGACCATCGCCTCGGTCCGGTCGATCACCAACGAACCGCCGCTCGGCAGCCAGACCTTGCGGTCGAGCGCCTTCATGAGCTGCTCGTCGATCCGGTTCGAGGCGAAGACGTCGACGTCCGACGTCCACTTCTGGAGGCGCTCGGTGAGGTCGGGCGCGACGTGCGCGACGTACCCGTGGATGGTCTCCCACGCCTCGGCGCCGCTGACGACGACCTTGGAGAAGTCCTCGTTGAAGATGTCGCGGACCACCCGGACGGTCATGTCCGGCTCGCCGTAGAGAAGCGTCGGCGCGTTGCCGTTCTTCGCCTTCTTCCGGATCTCCTCCCACTGCGCCTGCAGACGCTCGACGTCCCGCCGCAGCTCGTCCTCGCTCGCGCCCTCCGCGGCGGTACGGACGATGACGCCCGCGTCCTCGGGGACGACCTTCTTGAGGATCTGCTTCAGCCGGGCGCGCTCGGTGTCGGGGAGCTTGCGGCTGATCCCGGTCATCGAGCCCTCGGGCACGTAGACCAGATAGCGGCCGGGCAGGGACACCTGGCTGGTGAGCCGGGCGCCCTTGTGGCCGATCGGGTCCTTGGTGACCTGGACCAGGACGGACTGGCCGGACTTCAGCGCGGTCTCGATACGGCGCGGGCCGTTGGCCATGCCCAGCGCCTCGAAGTTGACCTCACCGGCGTACAGGACGGCGTTCCGCCCCTTGCCGATGTCGACGAACGCGGCCTCCATGGACGGCAGGACGTTCTGCACCTTGCCCAGGTAGACGTTGCCGACGTAGCTGGTCGACTGCTCCTTGTTGACGAAGTGCTCGACGAGGACGTCGTCCTCCAGCACGCCGATCTGCGTACGGTCGCCCTGCTGGCGCACCACCATGACCCGCTCGACGGCCTCACGGCGTGCCAGGAACTCGGCCTCGGTGATGATCGGCACGCGGCGGCGGCCCTGCTCACGGCCCTCGCGCCGGCGCTGCTTCTTCGCCTCCAGACGAGTGGAGCCCTTGATGGACTGCACCTCGTCCGACGGCTCGGACTTCGGGCGCGGCTCACGGATCTTGACGACCGTGCGCTCCGGGTCGTCCCCGGAGGACTCGCCCGACTCGGAGGAGTCACCGCTGCGACGGCGACGGCGACGCCGGCGACGGCTGCTGCTGCTCCCGGAGCCGGAGGCGCCGTCGGCCTCCTCGGCGCGCTCCTCGGACTCCCGCTCGTCCGCGGCCTCGTCGCCCTCGCCCTCGTCGTCGGAGGAGTCGGCGGACGCGCCATCGGCCGTCTCGCCCCGGCGGCGGCGACGGCCACCACGACGGCGGCGGCGGGCCGGGCGGTCGCCCGACTCCTCGGCGGACTCACCGCCCTCGGCCCGGTCCTCGGCCTCGTCGTCGGAGGACTCCGCGGACTCGGCCGTCCCGGTGGTCCCGGTGGTCTCGGCGGCGGGCTCCTCCTCGGCTGCCCCGCCACGGCGGCGGCGCTTGCGCGAACCGGTGGCCGCGGGCTTCGTCTCCTCGGCGGCCTCGTCCCCGCCCCGCTCCTCGGATGCCTCGGCCGCGGCGGCAGCGGCGCGCTCCGGGGTCTGGAACATCGGCTCGGTGAAGACCGGCGCCTGGAAGACGGCGGAGGGCGCGGGCCGCGAGCGCTTCCTGGACTTCCCGGGCTTCTCCTCGGCGGCCGCGGGCTCCTGGGCCCCGGCGGATTCCGCGGCGGCGGACGCGTCGGTGGTGTTGGCCGTCTGCGGCTCTGCCTCGGCATCGGCCTTACGGGACCGGCGGCGCGTACGGCCGCGAGGGGCCTCGTCCTCCTCGGCCGGAGCGGCTTCCGCCTGCCCGGCGGACTCGGCCGCGGGGGCCTCCTGCTCGGCGGGCGCGGCGGACTTACGCGTGGCGCGGCGGCGGGTCCGCGCAGGCTTGGCGTCCTCGGCGGGCTTGGCGTCCTCGCCGGACTCGGCGGGCGCGGCGGACTCGGCGGACTCGGCGGACTCGGCGGACTCGGCGGGCGGGGTGCTCTCGCCGGGCGCGGCGCCGTCCCCCGGGTTCCCGTGGGGCTGCGGCGCACCCGCGGGCGCTGTGGCCTTGCGCGTCGCACGGCGGCGCGTACGGGCCGGCTTCGTCTCCTCCGCGGCGTCCTCACCACCGGACGCGCCAGTGCCACCGGCCGCGGCCTGCGGCATCTCGCCACTCGCGCCGTCCCCGGCCGAAGCGGCCACGGGTTCGGTGGTCACGACGGCGGTCGCGGCAGCAGCCGCACCGGCGTCCTGGCCCTGCGGCGGACCGGCCGGAGCCGTGACCTTGCGCGTCGCACGACGACGCGTACGGGCTGGCTTCGCCTCCTCCGCGGGCGCGCTCACGGGATCGGCGGCCACGGCCTGCGCCGCCGCCTCCGTCTCCTCGTCGGTCTCCTCCTCGCCCTCGGCGAGCGGGTCCGTCACACCGGCGAGCGCGGCGCTCTCTCCGGCCACCGGTGCGGACGCCTCAGCGGGCGCGGCGGCGGACACCGCCGTCGCCTCCGGCGTCTCATCCGTGAGACCCGTGGCCGGTATGGCCGACGCGGTGTCTTCCGTCGTCGCGGCGCCGGGCGGGCCGGCCGGCCGGGACGCGGCGCGACGACGGCGGCGCGGCGGCAGGTGATCGCTGGGACTGTTGTTCTCTGAGCTGGCCCCGGCGGCGCTGCTCAGCGCCTCCGTGGGCTCCATCGGCTCGAGCATGCGGGCGGTTCTCCCGTCACGCTCCCGGGCGCCGCACCATGTTCCGTCCACGGCCGCACGATGAACGCGCTGCCGCGGCCCGGGGCGCGGGCGCCACACGGGAGCTATGTCTCACTCGCCGGGGCCGTGTGGCCGGCACCGGCGAAAGTCTGCTGTCTCGGTGCGCCGGCCGGACCCGGGTGGCTCCCTGGTGCATCGGCGGCGCGTCGACGGGTCCTACGCGGAACCTTCCGGCGCTCCCTCGCGAGAGGGCGGTGCTCCCGTCGCGGCGGTCAGCCCGGCGGCCGTGGGTGGGGCGGCCATGACTGCCTCGCGGTCGGGGGCGAGCGGGTCGGTCACCGTGCCGGACTCCGCATCGAGCGGCCCCTGCGCCAGCCTGGTCACCGCAGCGGGGACCGGCGGCGCCAGGTCGGCCGTGGCTCGGAGGCCGGACAGGACGTCGTCGGGTCGTACGGCAGGTGTCGAATGCCGGACAACCAGCCGCAGTATCGCACAGGCCCCCTCCTCGGGCCTATCAGCCGCCCCTTCGACGGCCTCGAGAGCGACGACCGCGGCACGGGCGTCGAAGGTGCGCATTCCGTTCTTGGTCCGCCGCTCGACCTCCACGGTCTCCGCGGCGAGGAAGCTCGCGACGGCCCGCTGGGCCTCCGGGAACCCGACCCCGTCGAGCCGCAGCTCCCAGACCGACGCCTCCAGGCGATCGGCCAGGCCGGACGTCCGCGCCTCGACCGCATCGGTGACGTCGAGGCCGTCCGGCAGCGACTCGTCCAGCAGCGCACGCAGCTTCTCCGGGTCGCGCGCCTCGGTGAGGGCGATCTCCAGGTACTCCCCTTCACTGCCCGTGCCGGTGGGTGCGGCATTGGCGTAGGACACCTTGGGGTGCGGGGTGAAGCCCGCCGAATAGGCCATGGGGACCTCGGCGCGGCGCAGGGCCCGCTCGAAAGCGCGCTGGAAGTCGCGGTGACTGGTGAACCGGAGGCGGCCGCGCTTGGTGTAGCGCAGTCGGATGCGCTGCACCGCGGGTGCGGGCGGAGGGCCTTCGGGCTGTCGCTTGCCCAGTGTCGTTCAGTCCTTCGTCGGAACGGTCGTACTGCTGCCTAGAGTACGTGTCCCGGCGCCCAGGGGTTCCCGGCGGGGCTTGCCGAACAGCAGCCGGCCGACCTCCTCGCGGGTCTGCCGCACCGTCTGCCGCGCGGCCGCCAGCGCCTGACGGACCCCGCGTCCCGCCTCCCGTACTGCACGCCCGGCCGGGCGCCACACCTGGTCCCGTACGACATGGCCCACCGGTGTCATCACCGTGCGGTAGGCCCAGCGGGCGGGCCTCACGACAATCCACCGGAAGAGCGTCGCCACGCCGCGCCACACCGCACGGGAGATGTACGCCGCCACCCGCCACGCGTGCCGCAGCGCCTCGCCGATCTCCCGGCCGACGATGCCGATGCCGTGCCCCGCGGGCTTGAGGACCCAGCGCCAGAGGGCGGCCAGCGGAACGACGACCGCCATCCGGACGAGCCATAGGAGGCCGTGGCCGAGCGGGGTCAGCACATACCGGTACAGCGCGACGGCCGGCACCACCATCACGTAGCGGCCGAGCGCCGTGAGTGCGATGCCCACGCCGCGCACGACGGCCGCCGCTCCCGCGAGCAGGGCGCGGCCGAGCCACAGGAGGGCGTGGCCGAGGGGCGTGAGCACGTGGGCGTACAGCGCGGAGGCGGGGATCGCGACGAGATGGCGGCCCAGCCAGAGGAGCGCGGTGCCGATGGCGCGGCCGGCGGGTGCGAGGACGTACCGGTGGAGGGCGACCCACGGCACCACGAGGAGCGCCCTGCCCAGCCAGACAAGACCGACGCCCAGCCCGCGGCCGGCCGGGGCCAGCACCTGCCGCCACAGCCGGACGAGCGGCGTCACCACCAGGGTCCGGCCGGTCCAGGCGAGGCCCCGGCCGAGCGCGGTGAACGGAGCGACGACCAAGGTGCGCCACAGCCACCCCAGGGCCCGGGCCAGCGGCCGCAGCACGGTGCGTTCCAGGGCCTTGCCGCACACGACGAGTGCGTCCCACACGAGCCGTACGGGGACGACGACGATCAGGGCGATGATCCGCACCGGCATCCGGATCGCGACGGTCAGGCAGCCCTCGGCGGGGGCGGCACGGTCGGGGAGCTGCTCCGGCGGCCGCTCGGTGACCGCGTTCGCGCTCTGCTTGACCAGTGACACCGGCCGCTCGTCCATGCCACTCCCCCGGCTCCCCGTGTTGTCCCGTCACTCACGCACACGCATGGTGACGGCGGCCGGTTGCACACCGGCCCGGCCGCCTCCCTGGGAGCGGCCGGGCCGGTCGGGTCCTTCGGTGCCGGCGCGGGTCCTACCGCACGACCGTCAGCGGCAGCAGCTTCTTACCGGTCGGACCGATCTGGATCTCGGTGTCGAGCTGAGGACACACCCCGCAGTCGAAGCACGGCGTCCAGCGGCAGTCCTCGACCTCGGTCTCGTCGAGCGCGTCCTGCCAGTCCTCCCAAAGCCAGTCCTTGTCCAGGCCCGAGTCCAGGTGGTCCCAGGGCAGGACCTCCTCGTAGGCGCGCTCGCGGGTCGTGTACCAGTCGACGTCCACGCCGAAGTCCGGCAGCGTCTTCCCGGCGCACTCCATCCAGCGGTCGTAGCTGAAGTGCTCGCGCCAGCCGTCGAAGCGGCCGCCGTCCTCGTACACCGCGCGGATCACGGCGCCGACGCGGCGGTCGCCGCGCGAGAGCAGGCCCTCGACGATGCCGGGCTTGCCGTCGTGGTAGCGGAAGCCGATGGAGCGGCCGTACTTCTTGTCGCCGCGGATCTTGTCGCGGAGCTTCTCCAGACGCGCGTCGGTGCCCTCGGCGGAGAGCTGCGGCGCCCACTGGAACGGCGTGTGCGGCTTGGGTACGAAGCCGCCGATGGAGACGGTGCAGCGGATGTCGTTCTTGCCGGAGACCTCGCGGCCCTTGGCGATGACCTTGATGGCCATGTCGGCGATCTGCAGCACGTCCTCGTCGGTCTCGGTGGGCAGACCGCACATGAAGTACAGCTTCACCTGGCGCCAGCCGTTGCCGTACGCCGTGGAGACCGTCCGGATCAGGTCCTCCTCCGAGACCATCTTGTTGATGACCTTGCGGATGCGCTCGGATCCGCCCTCGGGAGCGAAGGTGAGGCCGGACCTGCGGCCGTTGCGGGTCAGCTCGTTGGCGAGGTCGATGTTGAAGGCGTCCACCCGGGTCGACGGGAGGGACAGGCCGATCTTGTCCTCCTCGTACCGGTCGGCCAGGCCCTTGGCGATGTCGCCGATCTCGGTGTGGTCCGCGGAGGAGAGCGAGAGGAGGCCGACCTCCTCGAAGCCGGTGTTCTTCAGGCCCTTGTCGACCATCTCGCCGATGCCCGTGATGCTGCGCTCCCGCACCGGGCGGGTGATCATGCCCGCTTGGCAGAAGCGGCAGCCGCGGGTGCAGCCGCGGAAGATCTCCACGGACATGCGCTCGTGCACGGTCTCCGCGAGCGGGACCAGGGGCTGCTTGGGGTACGGCCACTCGTCGAGGTCCATGACGGTGTGCTTGGACACGCGCCACGGGACGCCCGAGCGGTTCGGTACGACGCGGGAGATACGGCCGTCGGCGAGGTACTCCACGTCGTAGAACTTCGGGACGTAGACGCTGCCGGTGCGGGCGAGGCGGAACAGCAGCTCGTCGCGGCCGCCGGGACGCCCCTCGGCCTTCCAGGCGCGGATGATCTCGGTGACCTCGAGGACGGCCTGCTCGCCGTCGCCGATGACGGCGCAGTCGATGAAGTCCGCGATCGGCTCGGGGTTGAAGGCGGCGTGGCCGCCGGCCATCACGACCGGATGCTCCTCGGTGCGGTCCTTGGCCTCCATGGGGATGCCGGAGAGGTCGAGGGCGGTGAGGAGGTTGGTGTAGCCCAGCTCGGTCGAGAAGGAGACACCGAGGACGTCGAAGGCGCTGACGGGGCGGTGCGCGTCCACGGTGAACTGCGGGACCCGGTGCTCGCGCATGAGCTCCTCGAGGTCCGGCCACACGCTGTAGGTCCGCTCGGCGAGGACGCCCTCGCGCTCGTTGAGCACCTCGTAGAGGATCATGACGCCCTGGTTGGGCAGCCCGACCTCGTACGCGTCGGGGTACATGAGCGCCCAGCGCACATCGCAGGCGTCCCAGTCCTTGACGGTGGAGTTGAGCTCTCCTCCGACGTACTGGATGGGCTTCTGGACGTGCGGGAGAAGCGCTTCCAGGCGTGGGAAGACCGACTCGACAGGCATCACTGTGTCTCTCGTGAGCGGGCGGGGGTGACCATCCAGCGTACCGTGCGCCACGAGTGCTCCCGGAGGGCGCATGATCGGCTGCGGGAGCGGTCGTCGTACGGCCTCCGACGGGGCGGCGAGGCGGCTTCGTTCAGCTCCGCAGGGCCGAGCGCAGTTTCTTCCGGGACGCCTCCCGCCAGGCCCGCGGCAGCTCGGCCTCGCGCGCGTCCGCCTGCGCCTCCTCGTGCCCGTACAGCAGGCCGAAGGTGAACGAACTCTCCTGGGCCTTCTGTGCCTCCAGGGCCAGCTCGCGGAGTGCGGTGCGGGCGACCACGCTGTCCTGGTGGTCGCCGAGGGCGTCCTGGAGGTTCTTCATGTGCGCGACGAGACGCTTCGCCGGTTTGCCGAGGGCGGGGCGGGCGGCCTCCGCGGCGTAGCGCGCACGTTTGGCCGCCTTGCGGGCCTCGTGGACGGCGACGTCGCGGTCGTGGCCGCGCGGCGCGGCCAGGGCGACCTGCACGCGCCGGGCGAGGCGGTCGAAGTCGCGCAGGACGGCGCCGGGCAGTACGGCCCGCGCGGGGCGTCGGGCGGCGCGGCGGAGCGGGGGGTCGGCGAGCAGGGCGTCGAGGGTGTCGAGGAGGTCGAGGTGGCGAGCGCTGTCGAGGGTGCCGATGACATGGCGGCGCGAGCCGCGGCGGCGGGCGTTGGACCAGGTGCGGAGGCGGCCGCGGACGGGGCCGATGACGAGGGGGCGCGGGAGTTCGTCCAGCCGCTGGTAGAGGCGGGCGGTGAGGACCTCGCGGTCCCGGTCGACGCCCAGTTCGGCGGCGAGCCACTTCAGCTCGTCGCCGATGGGGTCGGTGACGTCGCGGTCGAGGACCTTGCGGAAGGACTTGAAGGCGCTGCGGAGGCGGCGGGTGGCGACGCGCATGCGGTGGACGGAGTCGGGCTGGTCGCGGCGTACGGCGGGGTCGAGTTCGACGATGGTGTCGACCTGGGCACGGAGGTAGTGGAGGACGTGGTCACCGGCCGTGTTCCCGGGGACGGGGGCCTTTCCCTTGGCGGCGTCGGCGGTCGCGGCCTTGGCCTTCTTGCCGTCCCTGGCCTTCTTGGCCTTCTTGGACGTGCCCTTGCCCGTCGTCTCCGGTGCCGACGCCCCGCCTCCCTCCCCCGTCTCATCCGGCTCCCGCGTCTCCGCCAGGGCACGGGCGAGCTTCGATGGGCCCTTCGCGCGCCGCATGCCGGCCTGGGCGAGGACGCCTTCGATCGTGTCGAGCAGCTTCCGGTCGGCGCCCTCCGCCAGCTCGACCTCGACCTCGGCCCACGCGGCCGTCCGCGGTGGCGTTCCCTCGCCGCCGCCGAGCCGCTCCGCGGTGACCTCATCGATGCTCGCCTCCGCGAGCAGCCGCCCCTCGGCGTCGGCGAGATGCCGTACATCGCGCTCCGAGAGCAGCCGGACGACGGGGACGAGCGGGTGGTGCCTGACCCGGGAGCGTACGAGCCCGGCGAGTTCCTTCGGCACGCGGGCGGAGAGCGGGGCGCGGATCTCTTCGCGGACGTCCGTCTCGACCGGCAGTTTGAGGTGCCAGCCCTCGTCGCCCCCGCCGGTACGGCGGCGCAGGGTGATGCCCGCCGCGGCGAGGCGCTCGTCCTCGGTGTCGTAGTAGGTCGCGTCGAGGCTGGTGACGCCCTGGTCGATTACGGCTGCCACCCCGGGGACAGCGGTCAGGTCGGGCAGTCCGCTCTCGGGGGCGTCGTATTTGCGCTCGATCTCGCGTGACTGATCCGCCATGAACTGAATCTACCCACGCCGGTGCGGTGCGCGACATCCCGCGAGAGGCCGCCCGGGTGCACGTCCCCGCCGCCCGCGGCCCCTCGGCGAGGGGGTCTAGGCCGAAAGGGGCCGCTGCATCTTGATCGACTGGAGCAGCCCGATGGCGATCCAGACGGCGAACATCGAGGTACCGCCGTACGAGACGAAGGGCAGGGGAAGACCCGCGACCGGCATGATGCCGAGCGTCATACCGATGTTCTCGAACGCCTGGAACGCGAACCAGGCGATGATCCCGGCCGCGACGATCGTGCCGTACAGCTCGGTGGTGTCCCGGGCGATGCGGCAGGCGCGCCAGAGGACGATGCCGAGGAGCACGATGATCAGGCCCGCGCCGAGGAAGCCCAGCTCCTCCCCCGCGACGGTGAAGATGAAGTCGGTCTGCTGCTCGGGCACGAACTGGCCGGTGGTCTGGTGGCCGTTGAACAGGCCCGTGCCGGTGAGGCCGCCCGAACCGATCGCGATCCGCGCCTGGTTGGTGTTGTAGCCGACGCCCGCCGGGTCGAGTTCGGGGTTGGCGAAGGCGGCGAAGCGGTTGAGCTGGTACTCGTCGAGCAGCCCGAACTGCCAGACGGCGATCGCACCGCTCGCGCCGATGGCCACCAGGCCGATGACCCAGCGGTTGGAGGAGCCCGAGGCCAGCAGGATGCCGAGCACCATCACGACGATGACCATGACCGAGCCGAGGTCGGGCATCAGCATGATGATCCCGATCGGCAGCGCGGCCAGGGCGAGCGCCTGGACGACCGTACGGTGATCGGGGTGCGCGCGGTCTCCCGCGTCCACGCGGGCCGCCAGCAGCATCGCCATCCCGAGGATGATCGTGATCTTGGCGAACTCGGAGGGCTGGAGCGAGAAGCCGCCGCCGATCTGGATCCAGGCGTGCGAGCCGTTGATGGTCGAGCCGAGCGGGGTGAGCACGGCTGCGGTGAGCAGGACGGAGATGCCGTACAGCACCGGCACGGCGCCGCGCAGCGTGCGGTGGCCGAGCCAGATGGTGCCGATCATCAGGGCGATCCCGATCCCGGTGTTCAGCACATGCCGGAACAGGAAGTAGTACGGGTCGCCCTGGTTGAGCTCGGTGCGGTTGCGTGTCGCCGACCAGACCAGCAGGCAGCCGAGTCCGGAGAGCAGCAACGCGGAGGCGAACATCGCCCAGTCCATGCGCCGGACCATGGAGTCGCGCGCCGTGAGTTTGCCCCACAGCCCGGTGTCGGGCCGGTAGCGGCTGACCCAGAAGCCTCCGTTCGCGCCTGTCACTAGCCCCTCCGACGGGTGAGGGCGGCCGCCAGCTCGACGGGGGACGCCGACTCCGAGGGCTTCGCGGGCGCGTACGGCTTGGCCGGCTTGGCCTCGATGGTGCCGTCCTTCTCGATCTTCGGCAGGCCCGCCTGGGGCTTGGGCAGCAGGGCGCGCTTCTTGTCGATGCCGCCCTTCTCGTCGACCCCGTAGAGCGCGTTGTAGACGTTGCGCACGGCGGGACCTGAGGCACCCGAGCCGGTGCCGCCCTGGGAGATCGTCATCACGATCGAGTAGTCCTTGGTGTAGGTGGCGAACCAGGACGTGGTCTGCTTGCCGTAGACCTCGGCCGTACCGGTCTTGGCGTGCATCTCGATCTTGTCCTGGGGCCAGCCTCCGAACCGCCAGGCCGCCGTACCGCGGGTGGCGACGCCGGCGAGCGCGTTGTCCATCATCGCCATGTTCTTCTTCGACACCGGCAGCTTGCCGTGGGACGTGGGCTTGATGTGCTCCACGTTCTTGCCGTCGGGGCTGATGACGGCCTTACCGACGGTCGGGTCGTAGAGCGTGCCGCCGTTGGCGATGGCCGAGTAGATGGTCGCCATCTGGATCGGGGTGACGAGGGTGTCACCCTGGCCGATCGAGTAGTTGATCGAGTCGTACGCGTGGAGCTTGAATCCCTCGAGGCAGCTCTCCCGTGCGAAGACGGTCTCGAAGTCCTTCTTGTCCTTGCCCTTCTTGGCCTGCGCGCACCAGCCGTCCTTGTTGGCCTTCCAGAAGTCCTTCTTCCACTGGCGGTCCGGGACGCGGCCCTTGACCTCGTTGGGGAGGTCGATGCCGGTCTCGGCGCCGAGGCCGAACTGGTGGGCGGTCTTGTAGAACCAGTCGCTGGTCTTCTTCTTCGGCTTCATCCCGCCGTCCTTCTTCCACTGCTCGTGGGCGAGCCGGTAGAAGACGGTGTCGCAGGAGACCTCGAGCGCCCGGCCGAGGCTGATGGCGCCGTGGCTCTGGGACTCGAAGTTCTTGAAGACCTGACCGCCGATGCTGTACGCGCTGGTGCAGGGGTAGCCGCCGTTGAACTCGTAGCCCGCGTTGAGGGAGGCGGCGGTGGAGACGACCTTGAAGATCGATCCGGGGGCGGCCTGGCCCTGGATGGCGCGGTTCAGCAGCGGGTAGTTGGACGACTTGCTGGTGAGCCGCTTGTAGTCCTTGGCGTCGATGCCGCCGACCCAGGCGTTGGGGTCGTAGTCGGGGTTGGAGGCCATCGCCACCACACGCCCGGTCTTGGCCTCCATGACGACCATGGCGCCCGCGTCCGCCTCGTACGGGCGGCCGGTGTTGCGGTCCACCTGCTTGCGAGCCTCCAGCATCGCCTTGTACAGCTCCTTCTCCGCCAGCGACTGCACGCGGGCGTCGATGCTGGTGACGACGCTGGAACCGGCCTTGCCCTTGTCGCTCTTGGTGGTGCCGATGACGCGACCGAGGTTGTCGACCTCGTAGCGGGTGACGCCGGCGTTGCCGCGGAGGTACTTGTCGTAGGCCCGCTCCAGCCCGGAACGGCCGATCTGGTCGGAGCGCAGGAACGGCGAGTCGGTGTCCTTGGCCTTCTCGATCTCCTCGTCGGTGACGGGCGAGAGATAGCCGAGCACCTGCGCGGTGTTGGCCTTCACGGGCGAGGGGTAGCGGCGTACGGCCATGGGCTCCGCGCTGATGCCGGGGAAGTCCTCGGCGCGCTCGCGGATCTGCAGGGCCTGCTGCGTGGTGGCCTCATCGGTGATGGGGATCGGCTGGTACGGAGAGCCGTTCCAGCAGGGCTGCGGGGTCTTGGAGTCGCAGAGGCGGACCTTCTGGGCGACGTCCTCGGGCGACATGTCGAGGACGTCGGCGAGCTTGCCGAGGACGGCCTCGCCGTCGTCCTTCATCTTCAGCAGATCGGTGCGGTTCGCCGAGACGACCAGGCGGGTCTCGTTGTCGGCGAGCGGGACGCCGCGAGCGTCGAGGATGGAGCCGCGGACCGCGGGCTGGACGACCTGCTGGACGTGGTTGCTCTTGGCTTCCTGCGCGTATTCGTCGCCGTTGCGGACCTGGAGGTACCAGAGCCGGCCGCCGAGGGTGAACAGCAGGGAGAACACCAGGATCTGGATGGCGATCAGCCGGATCGTCACGCGCTGCGTACGTCCGGTCTCCGGGATATTGCTCACCTTGCCCCCTCCGGCTTCTCCGCTCGGGGTGCGGCGGGGCCGGTCCCGTCCGGCCGCACCGGCGTCCCCGTCGTGACGGCAGAACTCACAGCCGCTTGACCCCCTTGATGCGCGCCGGCTTGATACGCCCGGTCCGCGGCCGCGACCGGTAGGGCTTCCCGAGTCCTCCGAGCAGGCCGCCGCGGCCCGAACGGGTGCCGAGCAGGCTGTCGGCGGTCGCGAAGCCCCTCAGGGCGTGGTCGGTTCCTCCGGCGGGTCCGCTCGTGGACGACTCGGCCATGGGATCGTTCTCGGCTCTCCTGGCCAGCCACATCACGCCGGGCACCACGAAGGGGGCCAGCAGCAGGTCGTAGAGCGAAGCGGTGAGGATCAGCTGGGTGACGCCGACCTGGCGGGCTGCGGTGTCGCCGACGAGCGCGCCCACACCCGCGTACATCAGCGTGGTCCCGATGGCGGCGCCGACGACGACCAGCAGCGGGCCGGTGGCCGAACGGACGCGCCCGGTATCGGGCTTGGCGAGGCCGGCGAGATAGCCGGTGACGCAGAGCACGAGCGCGTACCGGCCCACGGCATGGTCGGCGGGCGGCGCGAGGTCGGAGAGCAGTCCGGCGCCGAAGCCGATGACGCAGCCGGCGGTGTGCCCGTAGACCAGGGCCAGTGCCAGTACGACGAGCAGCATCAGGTCAGGGACGGCGCCCGGGATGTGCAGCCGGGCGAGGACCGACACCTGCACGACGAGCGCGACGACCACGAGCGAGGTGGAGAGGAGGATCCTGTTGAGGCGCATGATCAGCTCCTGGTCGGGCTCGGCTCGGGCGTGGTTCCGCCACCCGCGGGCGTGGCACCGGCGTCGTCCGCCGGGGGGCTCGCCGCGCCCGAGGGGTCGGCGGATCCTCCGGCCGACGGGCTGACGGTGACGGTCACCGTGGGCGTCGGCTTGGATTTGGGCGGCGGCGGCAGCACGGCGTCACGCGGGTCCTTGCGCGGCGGCTGGACGACGATCCCGACGATGTCGAGCTTGGTGAAGCCGACGAACGGGCGGACCTGCAGCGTGCGGGTGAGGTCGCCGTTCGAGGGATCGACGCGGATGACCTCGCCCACCGGCACCCCGGGGACGAACGGTCTGTCGGCGCGCGACCCGAAGGTGACCATACGGTCGCCCTTCTTCACCTTGGCCTTGCCGTTGAGGAGCTGGACGCGCAGCGGCCGGTCGCCCTGGCCGGTGGCGAAGCCCAGTTCGGCGGACTTCTCCATGCGCGTGCCGACGGTGAAGTCCGGGTCGTTGGCGAGCAGGACGGTCGCGGTGGACGCGGACACGGTGGTGACCCGTCCGACCAGACCGTCGCCGTTGAGCACGGTCATGTCGCGCGCGATGCCGTCGTCGGTGCCCGCGTCGATGGTGACGGTCCAGGAGAAGCCCTGCGCGGCTCCTATGGCGATGACCTCGGCGCCCTTGATGCCGTACCGGCCGGCGCCGGCGGTCTTCAGCATCTTGTCCAGCTCGGCGGCGCGGCCCTTGGTCCGGTCGTCGCTGCCCAGCTTCGCCTTCAGCGCCGCGTTCTCACGCTCCAGTTCGGCGAGCCTGCTGTGCCGGTCGCCGGAGTCGCGGACCGCTCCGATGGCGTTGCCGATCGGGTTCACCGCCGAGGCCACACCGTTCTCCACAGGCCCGAACGCCGAGGCCGCGGCTCGCCGCGCGCTGTCGAGCGGGGAGTTCTCGCCGCCGCGGATGTCCACCGTGATCAGGGCGAACGCGATGACGATCAGCAGCACCAGGAGCAACCGGCTCTCTCGTGTGTCCCTCACGTGCGGCGGCCGTGCCTTCCTCGTCGGATGCGGGTGAAGCGGGTGTCCTGCATTGTCCGGGAATCATCAGCACATGTCTGCGATATGGACGCTGCGTTCTTCTGCTCTGCGAACGGCGCACCGCGGAAGGCGTCACCCGCGCGTGGCATTTCCTCACCCGAAGGTGGGAAGGGGACGGCGTCGGTCCGTCATCTGCGGGGCTGGGCGTCCAGCACCTGCTGGAGCGCCTCGAACTCCTCCACACACTTGCCGGAACCGAGCGCCACGGAGTCCAGCGGGTCCTCGGCGATGTGGATGGGCATCCCGGTCTCGCGGCGCAGCCGCTCGTCCAGCCCGCGCAACAGCGCACCGCCGCCGGTGAGCACGATGCCGCGGTCCATCACGTCGCCGGAGAGCTCCGGCGGGCACTTGTCGAGCGTGGTCTTCACCGCGTCGACGATGGCGTTGAGCGGCTCCTCCATGGCCTTGCGGATCTCGGCGCTGGAGATGACCACGGTCTTCGGCAGCCCGCTGACCAGGTCGCGGCCGCGGATCTCGGTGTGCTCGTCCTCTTCGCTGTCGAAGGCCGAGCCGATCGTGATCTTGATGCTCTCCGCGGTCCGCTCACCGAGCAGGAGGCTGTACTCCTTCTTGATGTGCTGGATGATCGCGTTGTCCAGCTCGTCGCCCGCGACACGGATCGACTGGGCCGTGACGATGCCGCCGAGCGAGATGACGGCCACCTCGGTGGTGCCGCCGCCGATGTCCACCACCATGTTGCCGGTGGCCTCGTGGACCGGGAGGCCGGAACCGATCGCGGCCGCCATCGGTTCCTCGATGATGTGCACCTGGCGCGCGCCGGCCTGCGTGGACGCCTCGATGACGGCGCGGCGCTCGACTCCGGTGATTCCGGAGGGAACGCACACCACGACGCGGGGGCGGGCGAGATAGCGGCGCTTATGGATCTTCAGGATGAAATACCGGAGCATCCGCTCGGTGATCTCGAAGTCGGCGATGACGCCGTCCTTGAGAGGGCGGACCGCGACGATGTTGCCGGGGGTGCGGCCGATCATCTTCTTCGCTTCCGCGCCGACCGCCAGGATGCCACCGGTGTTCGTGTTGATGGCGACGACGGATGGCTCGTTGAGGACGATCCCGCGACCCCTGACGTACACCAGCGTGTTGGCGGTGCCGAGGTCGACAGCCATGTCACGGCCGATGAACGACATATTGTTCCCCATGAGGATACGTCTGGCCTTCCCAGCTGGAGCGAGTGTGTATAGGTCGGCGAGGTGAACGCTTGAAGTGGCGTGAGTCCATCGTAGTCACGCCGGGATCGAACGCGCTGCGAGGGCTACTCCGCCATTGTCGGGGGAACGCGCCCCTACCCCCGTATTGGTGACGTCGTGTCGGAGTGACAGGTTCCCCGATATGCCCAGCATATGCCAAGGGGCGACCGCGGAAATTCGGTCGCCCCAGGTCACAAGGCGGAAACTGCTGACGATCCGTCAGGGTAAAATCGGGAAAATATCGCCTTCAGCCAACCGTGGGAA
This sequence comes from Streptomyces sp. NPDC047108, assembly GCF_040643575.1. Taxonomy (NCBI): domain Bacteria; kingdom Bacillati; phylum Actinomycetota; class Actinomycetes; order Kitasatosporales; family Streptomycetaceae; genus Streptomyces; species Streptomyces sp. NPDC047108. The sequence continues at coordinate 424,520 of NZ_JBEYUP010000003.1, read as the reverse complement.
AAAACAGCTTCAGCTCGCGCTCGGCCGACTCGGCCGAGTCGGACGCGTGGATGAGGTTCTCCCGCACGATGGTGCCGAAATCGCCGCGAATGCTGCCGGGAGCTGCGGCGATCGGGTCGGTCGGGCCCGACAGGGTCCGCAGGCCCTCGATGACCCGCTCACCCTCGACGACCAGCGCCACGACCGGGCCGGACGACATGAACTCCACCAGCGGCTCGTAGAACGGCTTGCCGACGTGCTCGCCGTAGTGCTGCTCCAGCAGGGAACGGTCCAGCCGGCGCATCTCCAGAGCGCTGATCCGCCAATCGGCCTTCTTCTCGATACGGCCGATGATCTCACCGATCAGACCGCGTCGGACGGCGTCGGGCTTGAGCAGGACGAGCGTGCGCTGGCTCACGGTGCGAGCTCCTTCGGGGTACGCCGATGAATGGCGGCAATGTGCGGGTGCGAAGAGGCTACATGGGTGAACCGACGCGCCGTCACACGGTGTCCGGCCCAGGTGCCGCCGCAGCGTCCGCCTGAGCCGCGAAGCGCGCCTTCGCCTCGTCGACCTTCCGCCCGAAATGGACCGAGGCCCACCACAGGCCCCCGAAGAGCACACCGAGGAAGAACATCACGGGTACGACGAAACCGGCGGCGATCAGCCCGATCTGCAGCATCCATCCGACGGGCACGGCGCCGGGGCGGGAGAGCATGCCGCACAGCAGCAGGCTGACCAGCATCACCGTACCGCTGACGCCCCAGACCACCGCCGGGGACAGCTCCGTGGTCTGCATGGCCACCAGACCCGCGAAGCCGATCACGAAGAATTCACCGATCAGCGTGGACGCGCACAGGGTTCGCATCTCAAGCCCTCCCGAGCAGCAGCCGGGCCTCGCCGACCGTGATCACCGAACCGGTCACCAGCACGCCCGCTCCGGAGAACTCGTCCTCCTCCTCGGCGAGCGTGACCGCCGACTCCAGGGCGTCGTCCAGCCGCGGTTCGACCTGCACCCGATCCTCGCCGAAGACCTCGACCGCGAGCGCGGCCAGCTCGTCCACGTCCATCGCACGGTGGCTGGAGTTCCGCGTCACCACGACCTCGGCGAACAGCGGCTCGAAGGCCTCCAGGAAGCCCTTCACGTCCTTGTCGCCGCTCATGCCGACCACGCCGACCAGCTTGCTGAAGCCGAACGCCTCGCCGATCGCCGTCACCGCCGCCTGCGCGCCGCCCGGGTTGTGCGCGGCGTCGAGAATGACCGTCGGGCTCTTCCGTACGACCTCGAGGCGGCCCGGCGAGGCCACCGACGCGAACGCCGTACGGACGGTCTCGACGTCGAGCGTCCGGGCGTGTTCCGAGCCGATGCCGAAGAACGCCTCGACAGCGGCCAGCGCCACCGCCGCGTTGTGCGCCATGTGCGCGCCGTGCAGCGGCAGGAAGATGTCCGGGTACTCGCCGCCCAGTCCGCGCAGGGTCAGCAACTGGCCGCCGACCGCGACCTCGCGGGAGGTGACGCCGAACTCCATGCCCTCGCGGGCGACGGTGGCGTTCTTCTCGACCGCGCGCTTGAGCATGACCTGCGCCGCGTCGACCGGCTGCTGCGCGAGCACGACGGTCGCTTCGTCCTTGACGATGCCCGCCTTCTCCCCCGCGATCTCGCCGGGCGTCTCGCCGAGGCGGTCGGTGTGGTCGAGCGAGATCGGGGTCACCACGGCCACCTGGGCGTCGATGACGTTCGTGGCGTCCCAGGTGCCGCCCATGCCGACCTCGACGACCGCCACGTCGACCGGTGCGTCGGCGAAGGCCGCGTACGCCATGCCGGTCAGCACCTCGAAGAAGGAGAGCCGGTAGTCCTGCGAGGAGTCGACCATCTCCACGTACGGCCGGATGTCGCGGTAGGTCTCGATGAACCGCTCGGCGGAGACCGGGGCACCGTCCAGGCTGATCCGCTCGGTGACGGACTGGACGTGCGGGCTGGTGTAGCGGCCTGTGCGGAGTTCGAAGGTGGCCAGCAGCGCCTCGATCATGCGGGCCGTGCTGGTCTTGCCGTTGGTGCCGGTGATGTGGATGGACGGGTAGGCGCGCTGCGGCTGCCCGAGGACGTCCATCAGGGCCTCGATCCGCTGCACCGACGGGTCGAGCTTGGTCTCCCCCCAGCGGTCCGCGAGCTCCGCCTCGACCTCGCGCAGCGCCTTGTCCACCTCGGGATCGGCGGGGCGGGCGGGGACGGCGTCGCCCTGCGGCGGTCCGGCCTGCGTCCGCAGGGTCCGGCTGCCGGCTTCGATCACGGCGAGATCGGGGTCGCGGTCGGTCTCCTCACCCACGATCTCGTCGAACCGGTCGAGAGGGTCAGGGGTGCCGTCGGAATCGTCGTGCGGAGGGAAGTCACTCACGCCCCCAGTCTACGGAGCGGGCAGGAGGGCTCCGGGCGGCAGGGGCGGCCCCGGGCCGGGATGCCTTTCCGCGCTCTCCCCGCCCGCCCTCAGGACAGGCGGACGGGGAGCCGGGCTACGGATCAGGTCTGCGGCAGACCGGCGAGCTGGGCGGAGATCCGCTCGATGTCGGCCTGGGCGGTCGCCTGCCGCCCGCGGATCTTCTCGACCACGTTGTCCGGGGCCTTCGCGAGGAACGCCTCGTTGCCGAGCTTCGCCGTCGTCTGCGCGAGTTCCTTCTCCGCCGCCGCGAGGTCCTTGGCGAGCCGCTTCCGCTCGGCCTCGACGTCGATGGCGCCGGACAGGTCGAGGGCGACCGTGGCCCCGGCCACCGGCAGGGTGGCGGTGGGCGTGAAGCCCTCGCTCTCCGGCTGGAGACGCAGCAGCTGCCGGATCGCGTCCTCATGGGCGGCGAGTGCCGGGCTCGCGGCCAGGTCCAGGCGGGCCGGGACCTTCTGGCCGGGCTGGAGGCCCTGGTCGGCGCGGAACCGGCGGACCTCGGTGACGACCTGCTGGACGGTCTCGATCTCCTGCTCGGCCGCCCGGTCGCGGAACCCGCCGTCCTTCGGCCAGTCGGCGATGACGACCGACTCCTGTCCGGTGAGCGTCGTCCACAGCGCCTCGGTGACGAACGGGACCACCGGGTGCAGCAATCGCAGCGTGACGTCGAGGACCTCGCCGAGAACGCGCCGGGAGGCGTCCGCCGCCGGGCCGCCCTTGGCGAAGGTCGTCTTGGACAGCTCGACGTACCAGTCGAAGACCTCGTCCCAGGCGAAGTGGAACAGCACGTCGCTGAGCTTGGCGAACTGGTAGTCGTCGTAGTACGCGTCGACCTCGGCGACGACGCTGTACAGCCGGGACAGGATCCAGCGGTCCTCGGCGCGCAGCTCCTCGGGGGCCGGGAGTTCGCCTTCGATCGTCGCGCCGTTCATCAGCGCGAAGCGGGTCGCGTTCCAGATCTTGTTGGCGAAGTTGCGGGACGCCTGGACCCAGTCCTCGCCGATCGGCACGTCGACACCCGGGTTGGCGCCGCGGGCGAGGGTGAAACGGACGGCGTCCGAGCCGTACTTGTCCATCCAGTCCAGCGGATTGACCGCGTTGCCAAAGGACTTGGACATCTTCTTGCCGAACTGGTCGCGGACCATGCCGTGCAGGGCGATGGTGCGGAACGGCGGGGTGCCGTCCATCGCGTACAGCCCGAACATCATCATCCGGGCGACCCAGAAGAAGAGGATGTCGTACCCGGTCACCAGGACCGAGTTCGGATAGAACTTCTCGAGGCTCTCGGTCCGCGCGGGCCAGCCGAGGGTGGAGAACGGCCACAGGCCGGACGAGAACCAGGTGTCGAGCACGTCGCTGTCCTGACGCCACCCGTCGCCGCTCGGCGGCTCCTCGTCCGGACCGACGCAGACGACCTCGCCCTCCGGCCCGTACCAGACGGGGATGCGGTGGCCCCACCAGAGCTGGCGCGAGATGCACCAGTCGTGAAGGTTGTCGACCCAGCCGAAGTAGCGGGACTCCATCTCCTTGGGGTGGATGTCCACGCGGCCGTCGCGGACGGCGTCGCCCGCGGCCTTCGCGAGCGGGCCGACCTTGACCCACCACTGCATCGAGAGGCGCGGCTCGATGGTGGTCTTGCAGCGCGAGCAGTGCCCGACGGAGTGCGTGTACGGGCGCTTCTCGGCGACGATCCGGCCCTCGGCACGCAGCGCGGCCACGATGGTGGACCGGGCCTCCAGGCGGTCGAGCCCCTGGAACGGGCCGTGCGCGGTGATGACCGCGTGCTCGTCCATGACCGCGAGGTTCGGCAGGTCGTGACGTCGGCCGATCTCGAAGTCGTTCGGGTCATGGGCGGGCGTCACCTTGACGGCGCCGGTGCCGAACTCCGGGTCCACGTGCTCGTCGGCGACGACCGGGATACGGCGTCCGGTGAGCGGCAGTTCGATCTCGGTGCCGACGAGGTGGCGGTAGCGCTCGTCGTCGGGGTGGACCGCGACGGCGGTGTCGCCGAGCATCGTCTCGGCGCGGGTCGTTGCGACGACGATCGAGGAGTCCCCCTCGCCGTAGCGGATCGAGACCAGCTCGCCCTCGTCGTCCTGGTACTCCACCTCGATGTCCGAGATGGCGGTCAGGCAGCGCGGGCACCAGTTGATGATGCGCTCGGCACGGTAGATCAACTCGTCGTCGTAGAGCCGCTTGAAGATGGTCTGGACGGCCTGGGAGAGGCCCTCGTCCATGGTGAAACGCTCGCGGGACCAGGCGACGCCGTCGCCGAGGCGCTTCATCTGGCCGGAGATCTGGCCGCCGGACTCGCCCTTCCACTTCCAGACGCGCTCGACGAACGCCTCACGGCCCAGGTCGTGCCGGGACTTGCCCTCCTTGGCCAGCTCGCGCTCCACGACGTTCTGCGTCGCGATGCCGGCGTGGTCCATGCCGGGCTGCCACAGCGTCTCGTGACCCTGCATCCGCTTGCGGCGGGTGAGGGCGTCGATCAGCGTGTGCTCGAAGGCGTGGCCGAGGTGGAGCGAGCCCGTGACGTTGGGCGGCGGAATGACGATCGTGTACGGCTCTTTGTCGCTCTTGGCGTCCGCCTCGAAGTAGCCGCGCTCTACCCAGCGGTCGTACAGCTGCCCCTCTACCTCGGCCGGTGCGTACTGAGTCGGCAGGTCTGCTGGGCGCGCGCTGTTGGCCCCGTGCTCGGGGCGCTGGGTGTTGTCGGTCACGACGGCCAGTGTAAGGGCCGGGTCGGGGCGGTTACGAACCGCTTCCCGGGCTCCCGCGTACCGCTTCCCGGGCCCCTCATCGCCCGACATGCGCCCATCGCGCCGCACCTGTCCGCAACAGTTTCGAACCTGTTGCCGCCCCGAGGTAAAGCCCGCATAAGGCGTCCGGGAGGATGAGCCCAACTGTCTTGTCAACGAGGGGATGCAATGAGTCACCACCAGCCGCCACCACAGTCCGGGCCCTATGGGGGCGGCGCCCCGAATCCCTACGGGCAGGGCGGTGCGGCAGGGCAGCCCGGCTACGGATATCCGCCCCAGCCCGGGCAGGGCCAGGTCCCGCCCCAGCAGGGTTACGGCTACCCCGGGCAGGGCCAGCCTGGCCCCTACGGTCAGCCGCAGCAGCCCGGTCCGTACGGTCAGCCCCCTCAGCCGGGCCCCTACGGGCAGCAGCCGGGGCCCTACGGGCAGCAGCCGTACGCCCCGATGCCGCCCGTGCCTCCGCAGGGCGGTGGCAACGGCAAGAAGATCGGCATCGTCGTCGGCGCGGCCGTGGCCGTCGCGGCGGTGGGCCTCGGGATCTTCTTCGTCGCGGGCGGCGGCGACGCCGAGGACGACGGGCCGCACAAGCTGACGACGCCCGCCACGGTCGCGGCCGAGTACAAGCGTCAGGGCAGCGGCAAGGACGGCTCCGGCATCGGTCCCAGCGACGCGGACGACCTCAAGGAGATCCCGGGCATCGTCGACGCGCACCCCGTCCAGGCCGAGTACGCCACGGACTCCAGGAAGCAGATGCTGCTGACCGGTCTCTGGGGCAAGGTCGAGAACCCCGAGCAGGTCGTGGACGCCATGTTCGTCGTGCTGACGAAGTCCGCCGACGAGGACGGTGAGGCCCAGCCCATCGGGAGCCCGGAGCAGGTGGAGCCGGAGGGTCTGGGCAGCGCCGTGATGAAGTGCCAGAAGTTCAAGATCACCAATGACGACCCCAGCGCCCGCGTGAAGTCCGCCACGCTCCCCATGTGCATCTGGGGCGACTCCAGCACCGTCGGCGGGGCCTTCCTGATGGACCCGCTGGCCGCGATCGCCGGCAACGCCGACATCGGCGAAGCCGCGGAGACCACCGCGAAGGTCCGTAACGACGCGCGCGTCCCGCTCAAGAACTAGCGACACCCACGCACCCGAGAGGAACTCCATGAGTCACAACCAGCCGGGACCGTACGGCGGTCAGCCCCCGCAGCAGGGCCCGTACGGCGGGCAGCCGCCCCAGCAGCCCGGCCCGTACGGCCAGCCGCCGCAGCAGCCGCAGGGTCAGCCCGGGTACGGCTACCCGCAGCAGGGCGGCGCCGTGCCTCCGCAGCAGGGCGGCTACGGCTACCCGCAGGGCCAGCCGCAGCAGCCGGGCCCGTACGGGCAGCAGCCGCAGGGGGGTTGGGGCACTCCCCCGCCCCCGCCGCCCGCGGGCAGCAACAAGGGCAAGATCCTCGGCATCGTCGCCGGTGCGGTCGCCGTCGCGGTCATAGCCATCGGCGGCATCATGCTGCTGGGCGGCGGTGGCGGCGAGTACAAGCTGGACACGCCGGACACGGTGCTGGGCGGCGACTACAAGAAGGACCCCGCACTGACGCAGCAGCAGGGGGTCAAGTCCCAGTCCGGTAGCGGCAACGGCATCGAGAACGGCAAGACCGCCAATGCCGGGTACGCCGGCAAGGACGGCAAGACCGTCCTGTCGTTCAGCGGCGCATACGGCGATGTCACGGACCCCGACGAGGCCGTGGCCGCCATGCTCAAGGCTCTGCCCAACTCCGAGTCGGCGAAGGAGCAGAAGCCGTCCGGCTTCGACGGCAAGATCATGAAGTGCGGCGAGGCCACCTTCGGGAAGGTTCCGTTCTGCGTCTGGGGCGACGAGAGCACCGTCGCCATCGCGGTGTGGGGCCCCAAGCCGGGCACCACCGACCCGAGCGTTCTCAGTGAGAAGCCCTCGGCCGAGGAGTGGGCGGAGACCACCGCGAAGTTCCGCAACGACGTGCGCGTGAAGAAGTAGCGCACCGAGTCCGCAACGCGTAAGGGGCGCCCGGCAGTTGCCGGGCGCCCCTTACGTTGGGTCTGCGGTGCGCGCTACGCGCTCTTCTCGTGGCGCTCGCCCTTTCCGATCGCACGCGGCTCGCGCGGGACCAGCGTCGGGTTGACGTTGGAGTGGACGACGTCCTCGGTGATGACGACGCGGGCCACGTCCTTGCGGGACGGCACCTCGTACATCACCGACATCAGGACCTCTTCCATGATGGCGCGCAGGCCGCGCGCGCCCGTGCCGCGCAGGATCGCCTGGTCGGCGATGGCCTCCAGCGCCGGGCGGTCGAAGTCCAGCTCCACGCCGTCGAGTTCGAAGAGGCGCTGGTACTGCTTGACGAGCGCGTTGCGCGGCTCGACCAGGATCTGGAGGAGCGCTTCGCGGTCGAGGTTGTGGACGGAGGTGATGACCGGGAGGCGGCCGATGAACTCCGGGATCATCCCGAACTTCACCAGGTCCTCCGGCATGACCTCGCGGAAGTGGTCCGAGGAGTCGACTTCGCGCTTGGAGCGGATGGTTGCGCCGAAGCCGATGCCCTTCGCGCCGGCCCGCGACTCGATGATCTTCTCCAGACCGGCGAAGGCACCGCCCACGATGAACAGCACGTTCGTCGTGTCGATCTGGATGAACTCCTGGTGCGGGTGCTTGCGGCCGCCCTGCGGCGGGACCGAGGCCGTCGTGCCCTCGAGGATCTTCAGGAGTGCCTGCTGGACGCCCTCACCGGAGACGTCGCGTGTGATCGACGGGTTCTCACTCTTCCGGGCGACCTTGTCGATCTCGTCGATGTAAATGATGCCCGTTTCGGCCTTTTTGACGTCATAGTCGGCGGCCTGAATGAGTTTGAGAAGAATGTTCTCGACGTCCTCGCCGACGTAGCCCGCTTCCGTCAGGGCCGTCGCATCGGCGATCGCGAAGGGGACGTTGAGCATCCGGGCGAGCGTCTGGGCGAGCAGCGTCTTGCCGGAGCCGGTGGGGCCGAGCAGCAGGATGTTGGACTTCGCCAGCTCGATGCCGTCGTCGCGGCCGTTCTGGCCGTTCTCACCGGCCTGTACGCGCTTGTAGTGGTTGTAGACGGCCACCGACAGCGCCTTCTTGGCGGCCTCCTGGCCGACGACGTACCCCTCGAGGAACTCGTAGATCTCCCGCGGCTTGGGGAGTTCCTCCCACCGGACCTCGGAGGTCTCGGCGAGCTCTTCCTCGATGATCTCGTTGCAGAGGTCGATGCACTCGTCGCAGATGTACACACCGGGCCCTGCGATGAGCTTCTTCACCTGCTTCTGGCTCTTCCCGCAGAACGAGCACTTGAGCAGGTCGCCGCCATCACCGATGCGTGCCACGAGGTGCTTCCCCTTCGCCTGGGATCTGCATCACGTACGCAGACCCGGGTGCTTGCCTATCGACGGTACCTTGCCGGGCCCCCCGTGCGGGCCCCCCTTGGGCCGGTTCACTTGACCGTGACCGGACCCAAGGGGATTTGTCGACAGTGCGACGTCAGCCGCCGAGCCCGACCGAGCTCTTGCGGGTGGACACGATCTGGTCGACCAGACCGTACGCCAGCGACTCCTCGGCCGTGAGGATCTTGTCGCGCTCGATGTCGTCGCGGATCTTCTCGATCGGCGTCGTGGAGTGCTTCGCCAGCATCTCCTCGAGCTGCGAACGCATCCGCAGGATCTCGTTGGCCGCGATCTCCAGGTCGGACACCTGGCCACGACCGGTCTCGCTGTACGGCTGGTGGATCAGGATGCGCGCGTTGGGCAGCGCCATCCGCTTGCCGGGGGTGCCCGCGGCGAGCAGCACGGCCGCGGCGGAGGCCGCCTGGCCCATGCAGACCGTCTGGATGTCGGGCTTCACGAACTGCATCGTGTCGTAGATCGCCGTGAGCGCGGTGAAGGATCCGCCGGGCGAATTGATGTAGACGGAGATGTCCCGGTCGGGGTCCATCGACTCCAGGCACAGCAGCTGCGCCATGACGTCGTTGGCGGAGGCGTCGTCGATCTGCACACCCAGGAAGATCACGCGCTCCTCGAAGAGCTTCGCGTACGGGTCGTACTCGCGCACGCCCTGGGAGGTGCGCTCGACGAAGCGCGGGACGACATAGCGGGACTCGGCGACCGGGCCTTGGTACAGGCCGCTACCGGGGAAGTTGTTCATCTGGGTGTTCACATCCTGGAGGCGATCAGTGGGCTGGGGTCGGCTGCGGGTTACGGGGCGGGCGCTCATGCGCCGGTGCCGCCTCCGCCCGGAATGCCGGTCGCCGTGGCCATGACCTCGTCGACCAGGCCGTACTCCTTGGCCTCCTCCGCGGAGAACCAGCGGTCGCGGTCGGAGTCGTGGGTGATCTGCTCGATGCTCTGGCCGGTGTGCAGCGAGGTCAGCTCCGCCATCTTCTTCTTGGTGCGCAGAAGCTGCTCGGCGTGGATCTTGATGTCCGATGCCGAGCCGGCCAGGCCCGCGGACGGCTGGTGGATGAGGATCTCGGCGTTCGGCAGCGCGAAGCGCTTGCCGCGCGTGCCCGCGCTCAGCAGGAACTGGCCCATCGAGGCGGCGAGGCCCATGGCGATGGTGACCACGTCGTTCTTGATGTACTGCATGGTGTCGTAGATCGCCATGCCGGCCGTGATCGAGCCGCCCGGGGAGTTGATGTAGAGGTAAATGTCCTTGTCCGGGTCAGCGGCAAGGAGGAGGAGCTGCGCCGTGATCTTGTTCGCGATCTCGTCGTCCACGGGCTGGCCGAGGAAGATGATCCGCTCGTTGAGCAGTCGGTTGTAGACCTGGTCGCCGAGGCCACCGATGGTCGGCTCGCCGGCGGCGGAAGGCATCAGATTCGTCACGTATCCACCTGCTCGATTGGTTGACGGCAGCGCGCCGTCAGCGTCTTCTACTGGGCGCGGGGACTCCCCTGCCCTCATATCTACGGACCCTAACGCGCTGGTCGGCGGCGGCCATCCCGCACAGGGAACTGTTCGCTGTGAGCGCAGGCCCCCGGACGGGGCGGGTCCAGGCCGGTCCGGGCGGGCGCCCGCACCCCCGCCGTCCCGTCCCGCGGCGCCGTGGAAGTCGGCGGGACGGCCCGCGCGGCGCGCGGTGAGCCGGGACGGGCCCGGTACGCGGTGTACGCGTCCGGGCCCGTCGACGGGTCAGGCGACCGAGGCTCAGGCCTCGGACTTGTCCTCCGCGGCCTCGGCGGCGCCGCTCTCGCCCTCGGCGGCGGCCTCGACGGTCTCGCCGGTCTCGTCCTCGTCGTCGAGGTCCACGACCTCGCCGTTGGTGTCCTTGACCGTGGCGGCCTCGACGACCACCGCGAGGGCCTTGCCCCGGGCGACCTCACCGACGAGCATCGGCACCTGGCCGCCCTCGACGACCGCCTGCGCGAACTGGTCGGGGCTCATGCCGGAGGACTGGGCGCGGCGCATGAGGTGCTCGGTGAGCTCCTCCTGGCCGACGTTGAGCTGCTCCTTGTTGACCAGCTCGTCCAGGACGAACTGGGTCTTGATGCCCTTCTCCGCCTGCTCCTTCAGCTCGGCGTCGAACTCCTCGGCGGTCTTCTCCTGGATCTTGAGGTATCCCTCGAGGTCCAGGCCCATCTGACCGAGCTGGTGGTGCTCCAGGTTGTGCTTGCGGGTGCGGATCTCGTCCTCGAGGAGCTTCTCGGGGATCGGCACCTCGACGAGCTGGATGAGGGCGTCCAGGACCTTCTCCTGGGCCTGGGTGGCCTGGTCGTACTTCTTCATCTGCTGTAGGCGCTTGCGGCTGTCCGCGCGCAGCTCCTCGAGGGTGTCGAACTCGCTGGCCATCTGGGCGAACTCGTCGTCCAGCTCGGGCAGTTCGCGTGCGGCGACGGTGGAGACCTCGACCTTGACCTCGGCCTCCTTGCCCGCGGCGGAGCCGCCCTTGAGCTCGGAGGTGAAGGTGGCGGTGGAGCCCGCCTCGACGCCGGTGAGGGCCTCGTCGATGCCGTCGAGGAGCTCGCCGGAACCGATGGTGTAGGTGACGCCCTTCGCGACGCCGTCCTCCAGGACCTCGCCCTCGACACTGGCCTCGAGGTCGATCGTCACGACGTCGCCCTCGGCGGCGGCGCGCTCGACCGGGCTGGTGGAGGCGAAGCGCTCACGGAGCTGCTCGACGGACTTCTCGATCTCCTCGTCGGAGACCTCGATGGCGTCGACCTCGACCTCGATGCCGGAGTAGTCCGGGATCTCGATGGCCGGGCGGATGTCGACCTCGGCGGTGAAGGCGAGGAGCTCGTTGTCCTTGAGCTCGGTGATGTCGACCTCGGGCTGGCCCAGCGGGTTCAGCTCACCCTCGTTGACCGCCTCGGTGTAGAACTTCGGAAGGGCGTCGTTGACGGCCTCCTCGAGGACCGCACCGCGACCGAAGCGCTGGTCGATGACGCGCGCGGGCACCTTGCCCTTGCGGAAACCGGGCACCGTGACCTGCTGGTTGATCTTCTTGTACGCCGCGTCGAGGCTGGGCTTGAGCTCCTCGAAGGGCACCTCGACAGTGAGCCGAACCCGGGTCGGGTTCAGGGTCTCCACGGCGCTCTTCACGGTTCGGTCTCCTTGGGGGCTGATTTCTGGGGTTCTGCCGCCTCGGCACGGCCGAGTTCGACGGATCGCACCCGGAGAGAGACACACGGGCACGTAGCTTGCATAGTAACCGCAAGCGGGACGCGCCCCACAAGGTGATCTTGATGGTCGGGGTGGCCGGATTCGAACCGACGACCTTCCGCTCCCAAAGCGGACGCGCTACCAAGCTGCGCCACACCCCGCTGGTGCGACACGTAGGGTACATGCCCAGCCAAGGTGCGGCCGCCGCATTACGAGGGGCGGGATGAAGTGTGCGCGGGACCCTCGGGACCCGCTAACATGCAGTCCGTGCCGCCGACTCGAGGTGATCGTCCGGCGCACGCGGGCGTAGCTCAATGGTAGAGCCCCAGTCTTCCAAACTGGCTACGCGGGTTCGATTCCCGTCGCCCGCTCAGCGACCTCCGGCCCGGCCCGGCGTCCACTCCCTCAGGGAGCGCGCCGGACCGGGCCGGAGGTCTTTCTGCGTCGGGCCCCTCCGTACGTCCGCTCCGGGGTGCGCGGTGCACGATCACGCGGTGCACGCCGCGTACGCGAGGCTCACGCGGCGTACGCCCATCCGTCATGTACGCGCCCCGCACCGGCGCCGGCCGCAGACAGTTCCGCCGCGCACCTCGGACACGGATTCCATGGTGCGCGGCGTCGGGCGCGGGGCCGGAGAGCAGCCGGAACGTTCAGAGATTGATCTGGCTGATCGTCTCCGATATGGAGTTCAGGAAGCGGTTGATCGACGGGGCCATGTCAGTCGACGCCAGGAAGAATCCGAACAGTGCCGCCACGATGGCGGGCCCCGCCTTGATCGAACCTGAGCGGATCATGACCACCAGGACGATCGCCAACAGCACCACCACGGACAGCGAAATGGCCACAACGGATCACACCCTTGGTCGGAACGCCACACCGGCTCGGCCGGATCGTCATACCGGCCCGGGGAGCATGCCCGGCCACCCCCCGTTTTCACCATCGTGCCATCAACACGGCCAGTAATGCTCCCCGGTGACACTTCGTCGGCCAACTGTTCCCGCCTCGTGACGCCGTCCGAACGTCGGTGGATTTGACCGTTTTAAGTAGGACTAGCCGTGATAGAACGGTCACTTGACCGGCATAGCCGGGAAGGTTTTACGGATTCCGCACCCGGCGCTATCGTGCCTCAGATGTTCCACGCTGCTCTGACCCCCGCATGTGCAGTGAGGTCGCGAATCGTCTCCCCCAGTTCTTGGTGGGAGGGCCTGTGACCAACTCACTGAGCCCGCACGGCTATCGGCGGACGCCCCTCCCTCCGGCCAGGGAACCGGCGGACATCAAGCAGGAAACCGCCACATCTCCACCCGCACGCGACAAGCCGGACACTTCGAAGCGGTCCGGCGCCGTGAGGCAGCGCGACGCGTTCTTCGACAACGCGAAGTATCTGGCCATTGTTCTGGTGGCCTGCGGGCACGCCTGGGAGCCGCTGACCGACGGCAGCCGCGCCGCCGAGGCCCTGTACATGGTCGTCTACGGGTTCCACATGCCGGCCTTCATCATCATCTCCGGCTATTTCTCCCGCAGTTTCGACATGCGGCCGGACCGGCTCAAGCGCCTGGTGACCGGGATCGTCGTGCCGTACATCCTCTTCGAGGTCGCGTACACCTTCTTCAAGCGCTGGGCGGACGACGACCCGACGCAGCCGATCAGCCTGCTGGACCCCTGGTACCTGACGTGGTTCCTGGCGGCCCTCTTCGTCTGGCGGCTGACGACCCCGCTGTGGAAGATGGTGCGCTGGCCGGTCGCGCTCGCGCTGGCCATCGCCGGTCTGGCCTCGGTCTCGCCGGACATCGGCGACGACCTCGACCTCCAGCGGGTGCTGCAGTTCCTGCCGTTCTTCGTGGTCGGCCTCTTCATGAAGCCCGAGCACTTCCAGATGATGCGGCGTCGTGAGGTCAGGATCCTCTCCGTGCCGGTCATGGCCGTCGCCACCGTCGTCGCGTACTGGGCGGCCCCGCGCATGTCCTCGGCCTGGTTCTACCACCGCGACAGCGCACAGGAGCTGGCCGCGCCGTGGTGGAGCGGCCTGGTGATGACGCTCGCGCTGTTCGGCTGCTCGATGGTGCTCGTCGCCTGCTTCTTCGCCTGGATCCCGCGGCGGAAGATGTGGTTCACGGCGCTCGGCGCCGGGACCCTCTACGGCTACCTGCTGCACGGCTTCCTCGCCAAGGGCTCGCGCTTCTGGGGCTGGTTCGACGAGTACGAGTGGCTGCAGACGCCGCTCGGCGCCGTAGCCGTCACCTTCATCGCCGCGGCGGTGGTCACGGTGCTCTGCACCAGGCCCGTCCAGAGGATGTTCCGTTTCGCGATGGAGCCCCGGATGGAGTGGGCCTTCAAGAAGGACGCCGCCGAGCTGGCACGCGACCGTACGAAGACGACCACGGCGGCTTGAGGCCCTGTCCCCGCACACGTCCGACGAACGGCCCCGGAGCCCGGCTCCGGGGCCGTTCCGCTGCTCGGAGAGCACCGAGGGACATCACGGCTCGACACTTCATGATGCGAGGCTCGACGACTGCTCGAGGAAACTCACGGCCGCCTTGCTCCCGTGCCCGCGACGCCCGCGCTACGCCCGGCAGAGCAGCAGCAGCGCCCGGTCGTCGTTCACGTCCCTCGCCACCGCCTCTATCAAGTGCCACGCCGCACCCTGGAAGCCCGACGTGATGTAGCGGTCCGCGGCGCCCGTCAGGCGGTCCATGCCCTCCGTCAGGTCGCGGTCGGCGGCCTCGACGAGGCCGTCGGTGAAGAGCATGAGCACATCACCGGGGCGCAGCGTCCCCTTGATCGGGTCGAACTGCGCACCGTCGTACACCCCGAGCAGGGGCCCTTCGGCGGCCTTCTCCTCCCACGTGCCCGTACCGGCGCTGCGCTGGAGGGCGGGAAGGTGGCCGGCGGAGAGGAGTTCGTAGTCGCCGCTGTCGAGGTCCAGCACGAGATGGATGGAGGTGGCGAAGCCCTCCTGCCAGTCCTGACGCAGCAGATAACCGTTGGCCGCGCGCAGGAACTGGTGCGGCGGCAGCGAGCCGAGCAGACCGCCGAAGGCCCCGGAGAGCAGCAGGGCACGGGAAGCCGCGTCCATGCCCTTGCCGGAGACGTCGGTGAGGACGACTTCGAGGGTCCGCCCGCCGTTGGTACGGGCGGCGACGACGAAGTCGCCGGAGAAGGACTGTCCGCCGGCGGGCCGCAGGGCCATCTCACGGTGCCAGCCGCTGGGCAGCTTCGGCAGTTTGCTCTGCACCCGGATGCGCTCGCGCAGGTCGAAGAGCATCGTGCCGCCGCGCCGCCAGGGCACACCGACGCGGCTGCGGAACTGGGCGATGATCAGCCCGACGAATCCGACGGCGCCGACGAGCAGGATCGTGCCCGGGGTGACGCGAGAGGTCCCTTCGCTGTACGGACCGAGGATCGCGGCCTCGATGATCAGTCCCACCGCCGAGCCGCTGTAGAGCAGCAGCAGGCTCGCGGGCCGCAGCAGCAGCCCGCCGAGGACGACGGGGAGGACGAGGGCCGCGGGCGGGCACCAGTCGGGTACGGCGATGGTTCCGGCCACGATCGCCGGGATGGTGAGCGCGAGCGCGGCGAGGGCGATCCAGTCGGATCCGTCGCCGCGGAAGTAGTCGACGCCCGCGCGGCGCACGCCGACCCGGACCCGGTGCCACCTCATGCGCATCCGGGCCGTCAGGGTCTCTGATCCCGCGACGCGTGCCATTGCACCGGGACCTTATCCACCTGCGACCCCGCTGTGCACTGTCGTCCGCAGGGTGACCCGGATTGGTACGGAAAATGCGTTCGCACGTCCAGGAATGCGCTGATAGGGATGGCGTATGACGAAAGAGGTGACAGCTGAGCTGCGCGTGCTGCGATCCGCCGAGTGGGACGAGTGGTACGACGTCCTGGTCCGCGCCTTCGGCTGGGTCGCCGAGTCCTCCGAAGAGCGATCGCTGTGGCGCGAGCTGAATGAGTTCGAGCGCTCGGTCGGCGCGTGGGACGGCGGGGCGTGCGTGGGCACGGCCGGCGCGTTCCGCTTCCGCGTGACGGTGCCGGGCGGTGCACTCGTCCCGGCGGCCGGCGTCACGATGGTCTCCGTCGCACCCACGCACCGGCGCCGCGGGGTGCTGCGCGCCATGATGCGGCGGCAGTTGGACGACGTACGGGCCTGGGGAGAGCCGCTCGCCGTGCTGACCGCCTCGGAGCCGGAGATCTACGGCCGCTTCGGCTACGGGATCGCGACCCGGCAGATGACCGCCGAGGTGGACACCGACCGGATCCGGCTGACGGTCCCGCCCGGCACGGACAGCCTGCGGCTGCGTCTGGCGGATCCCGCGGCGGTGCTGGAGGCGTGCGAGGCGGTGTACGCGGCCGCGGTGCCGCTGCGCCCCGGCATGGTGGCGCGCAATCCCGGCTGGGGGCGGCTGACCCTGCTGGACCCGTCGTCGGAGCGCGGGGGTGCCTCACCGGTGCAGTGCGTGGTGGCGGAGGACGGCGGCGAGGTCGTGGGGTACGCCCGCTACGCGATCAAGCCGGAGTTCGACGCCGCCGGCCCCAAGGGCACCGTCGTGCTGCGGGACATGTGTGCTCCGGACCCGGCCGTGTACGCCGCGCTGTGGCAGTTCTTGTTCGGGATCGATCTGACCTCGACCGTGAAGCTCCGGAGTGCTCCGGTCGACGACCCGTTGCTGCATCTGGTGTCCGACATCCGCCGCTGCCGCATCGGGATCCGCGACGCCCTGCACGTACGGCTGGTGGACGTCGGCGCGGCGCTCGAGGCGCGGTCGTACGCGACGCGGGCCGATGTCGTCCTGGAGGTGACGGACTCCTTCTGCCCCTGGAACGAGGGGCGTTGGCGGCTCACCGCGGACGCGAAGGACGGATCGGTCTGCCGGCGTACCGACGGACCGGCCGATCTGGCCCTGTCCGTACGGGAGTTGGGCGCGGCCTACCTCGGTGGGACCACGCTGTCCGAGCTGGCCGCGGCGGGGCGGGTGCGGGAGTTGCGGCAGGGCGCGCTGCGGGAGGCGTCGGTGGCGTTCGCGAGTGACATCGCGCCCTGGCTGCCGCACGGGTTCTGAACCGCTGCCGAACCCCGGGCGGATCAGGGGCGGTTCAGGCGTCCTGACCCTGCCCGGGGCGGGAGAGGTTCACGTCCGTGGCGGCTGGCATCCCGGGCACCAGAAGAGGTTGCGGGCGGCGAGGTCGGCGGTGCGGACCTCGCCGCCACAGATGTGGCAGGGCTGCTGGGCGCGCCGGTAGACGTACACCTCGCCGCCGTGGTCGTCCACGCGCGGCGGGCGGCCCATCACTTCGGGCATGTGCTCGGGACGGACCGTGTCGATGCGGTTGTTCCGTACGCCGTCCCGCATGAGCGCGACCAGGTCCGACCAGATCGCGTCCCATTCCGGCGCACTCAGATCGCGGCCCGCCCGGTACGGGTCGATGCCGTGCCGGAAGAGGACCTCGGCGCGGTAGACGTTGCCCACGCCGGCGACGACCTTCTGGTCCATGAGCAGCGCGGCGACGGACGTACGGCTGCGCGCGATCCGGGCCCACGCACGCGCTCCGTCGTCCGCCGCGCGCAGCGGGTCGTCCCCGAGCCGGTCGTGGATCGCCCGCTTCTCGCCGTCCGTGATCAGCTCGCAGGCGGTGGGGCCGCGCAGGTCCGCGTACGCGTCCCCGGTGGCCAGCCGCAGCCGTACGGCGCCGACGGGAGCGGGCGCCGGTCCGTCGCCGAAGCGGAAGGTGCCGTAGAGGCCGAGGTGCACGTGGATCCAGCCGACCGGCCCGAACCCCAGGAACAGGTGCTTCCCGTGGGCGTCGGTCTCCGCCAGCTCCATACCGTCGACGAGCGCGGCACCGTCCGCGAACTTGCCCTGCGGACTGGTGGCCCGCACGGACCGGCCGCCGAACCTCCCGAGGTGGTCGGCGGCCAGCCGGTGGATCGTGTGCCCTTCCGGCATCCGGGGCTCAGCCCTGCTGCGGGTGGTGAGCGGGGACGGGCGGCAGCTCGCCGGTGGTCTCGTACTCCGTGAGCATGGCGATACGCCGCGTGTGGCGCTCCTCGCCGGAGTACGGGGTGTTCAGGAAGATCTCGACGAACCGGGTCGCCTCGTCCTGGGTGTGCATGCGCCCGCCGACGCTGATCACGTTGGCGTCGTTGTGCTCGCGGCCGAGCGCGGCGGTCTGCTCGCTCCAGGCCAGTGCGGCGCGGACGCCCTTGACCTTGTTGGCGGCGATCTGCTCGCCATTACCGGAGCCGCCGATCACGATGCCCAGGCTGCCGGGGTCGGCGGCGGTCCTCTCCGCCGCGCGGAGGCAGAACGGCGGGTAGTCGTCCTGGGCGTCGTAGATGTGGGGGCCGCAGTCGACGGGGTCGTGGCCGTGGGCCTTCAGCCACTCGACGAGGTGGTTCTTGAGTTCGTAACCGGCGTGATCGGAGCCGAGATAGACGCGCATGATCCGAGTGTGGCACGAGCGGAACGGGGCAGGCGCGCTCGGGTGTCCCGCTGGTGTTCCGCGGCACATTTCTAGGAATCTCAAGGGAAGCTCAAAGATAACGTTCTGGATTCAAAGGTTTTCCCCCAGCTTCCCCTGCGTTTCACTGGCGGAGCTCGTAACCCCAGAGCCAAAGGATCGTTGCACATGAGCGCGCAACCCACGGCCACGAAGACGTCGGCCGCCTCGGGTAACCCCGAGGGCGGCAACTCCCCCGACGGTCTGAAGGCCGGCCTCAAGAACCGACACCTCTCCATGATCGCGATCGGCGGCGTCATCGGCGCCGGCCTGTTCGTCGGCTCGGCTTCCGGCATCGCCGCCGCGGGCCCCGGCATCCTCCTGTCGTACGCCCTCGTCGGCGTGATGGTCGTCTTCGTCATGCGCATGCTGGGCGAGATGGCCGCCGCCAACCCGGTCTCCGGGTCGTTCTCCGAGTACGCGGACCGCGCGCTCGGCCGCTGGGCCGGATTCTCGATCGGCTGGCTGTACTGGTTCTTCTGGGTCGTGGTGCTGGCGGTCGAGGCCACCGCCGGCGCGGTGATCCTGGAGGGGTGGGTCCCGTCCGTACCGCAGTGGGCGTGGGCGCTCATCGTGATGACGGTGCTCACCGCGACGAACCTGGCCTCGGTCAGCTCGTACGGTGAGTTCGAGTTCTGGTTCGCGGGGATCAAGGTCGTCGCGATCGCCGCGTTCATCCTCATCGGCGGGCTCGCGGTCTTCGGCGTCCTGCCCGGCTCGGAGAACGAGTCGGCCGGGCTCGGCAATCTGACCTCGCACGGCGGCTTCCTGCCGAACGGCCCCGGGGCGATCCTCACCGGGGTACTGCTGGTCGTCTTCTCCTTCATGGGCAGCGAGATCGTCACCCTCGCCGCCGGTGAGTCCGCGGACCCCCGCCGCGCGGTGACCAAGGCGACCAACAGCGTGATCTGGCGTATCGCGGTCTTCTACCTGGGCTCGATCTTCGTCGTCGTGACGCTGCTGCCGTGGGACTCCAAGGCCATCGCCGACCACGGTTCGTACGTCGCCGCGCTCGACTCGATCGGCATCCCGCACGCCGGCCAGGTCATGAACTTCATCGTGCTGACCGCCGTGCTGTCGTGCCTGAACTCGGGCCTCTACACCGCTTCCCGTATGGCGTTCTCGCTCGGCAAGCGCGGTGACGCGCCGAAGTCCTTCGCGCGGACGAACGGCAGGGGCGTTCCGCAGGCCGCGATCATCGGCTCGGTGATCTTCGGCTTCGTCGCGGTCGCCTTCAACTACTGGTGGCCGGACACCGTCTTCGAGTTCCTGCTCAACTCCTCGGGTGCGGTGGCCCTCTTCGTCTGGCTGGTCATCTGCGTGACCCAGCTCCGGATGCGCGGCATCATCCTGCGCGAGACGCCGGACAAGCTGACCGTGAAGATGTGGCTCTTCCCGTACCTGACCTGGGCGACGATCGCGATGATCTCGTTCGTGCTGGTCTACATGCTCACCGACGACACCGGGCGCCAGCAGGTCCTGCTGTCCCTGCTGGTGGCGGCGCTCGTCGTGGCGATCGCGCTGGTGCGCGAGCGCCGCGGTGGCGGCAGGGGCAAGGGTAAGGACGCGGACGCCGGCGCCGAGGCGCTCACCCGCTCCTCGTCCTGACACCACGGGCAGCCCGGCGACAACGGGCAGTCCTGCCACAACGGGCCGGGGCCCGTACCCGATCGGTCGGGTACGGGCCCCGGCCCGTTGCTGTGCGAGGTCGCCGTACGGTCAGTCGCGTCCCGCGAGCTTCCAGACTGCGGGCAGCGCGCCCATCGCGAGCGCCGCCTTGACGGCGTCACCGATGAGGAAGGGGACGAGGCCCGCGGCGACCGCCTCGCTCGCCGACAGGTGCGCGGCGAGAGCCAGATACGGCACGCCGACCGCGTAGATGATCGCCGAGCCGAGCACCATCGTCCCGGCGGTACGCAGGACGCCGCGGTCGCCCCCGCGCCGCGCGAGCGCGCCCACGACGGTGGCGGCCAGCAGCATCCCGAGGACGTACCCGAAGGACGCCGACCCCGCGCCGCCCGCGAACCACGGCATTCCGGCCATTCCCGCGAGCGTGTAGAGCGCGAGGGAGAGGAAGCCGCGGCCCGCTCCGAGCGAGGCGCCCACCAGCAGCGCGGCGAACGTCTGCCCCGTGACGGGCACCGGGGAGCCGGGCACGGGAACGGAGATCTGGGCCGCGAGACCGGTGAGCGCGGCACCGCCGACGACCAGCGCCGCGTCACGGACGCGGGCGCGGGCGGCTGTGGTGGCCGGCAACAGGTCGGCGAGGACCGTACCGGGGCGGCTGGTGGCGGCGGCAGTGCTCATCTCGTGGGCTCCGCAGGTGAGAAGGGACAGGAATGGCGGCACCGGAGCGCGCGGACGAAGCGAGGCTGTGGGATCCCACCAAATTCCGCCGTTCCCAGGGGGGTTGAGCGGGCCTGGCGCACCGGGGTCGAGCCGCCGCGGATGGTCACGAAGGTGTCCGGATAGCGGTCATTATCGGAGATCCTTTTGTCACTGAGCGGTACACGCCACCAGACTGTTGCGGTTCTCTGTCGCCTCAACCAATGGACGGCACGCCAATGGAACGGACCCCCACGTCCGCCGGGCCCACACCCCCACAGGGCACGACCGATGAGTCCTCACAGAGCGGCACCCCGCTCTCGCACGGCCTCAAGCAGCGCCACCTGTCCATGATCGCCCTCGGCGGAGTCATCGGCGCGGGCCTCTTCATCGGGTCGGGCGCCGGCATAGCCGCCGCCGGCCCCGCCATTGTGCTCGCCTACGCCGCGTCCGGGCTGCTGGTGCTGCTCGTGATGCGGATGCTCGGCGAGATGTCGGCGGCCAACCCGGCCTCCGGTTCCTTCTCCGTGCACGCCGAGCGGTCCATCGGGCCCTGGGCGGGCTTCACCGCCGGCTGGATGTTCTGGGTCCTGCTGTGCGTCGGCATCGCCGCCGAAGCGATCGGCGCCGCCCAGATCATGACGAGCTGGCTGCCCGGCACCGAGTCATGGATGTGGGTCGCCCTCTTCATGGCCCTGTTCTGCGGTACGAACCTGGCCGCGGTGAGCAACTTCGGCGAGTTCGAGTTCTGGTTCGCCGCGCTGAAGATCGCGGCGATCGCCGCCTTCCTCGTCCTCGGCACACTGGCCATCCTCGGCATCCTCCCCGGCACCGAGGCGCCCGGCACCTCCAACCTCACCGGTGACGGCGGCTTCCTGCCCAACGGCGTGAACGGTCTCGTCGTCGGCCTCCTCGCCTCGGTCTTCGCCTACGGCGGCCTGGAGACGGTCACCATCGCCGCCGCCGAGTCCGAGCACCCGCGCGAGGGCGTCGCCAAGGCGGTCCGCACGGCGATGTGGCGGATCGCACTCTTCTACGTCGGCTCGATGCTCGTGATCGTCACGCTGATCCCTTGGGACGACAAGTCCGTGGTGGAAGAGGGCCCGTACGTCGCGGTCCTGGACTTCCTGGACATCCCCGCCGCCGGGCAGATCATGAACGTGGTCGTCCTCGTCGCCCTGCTCTCCGCGATGAACGCCAATATCTACGGCGCCTCGCGCATGGCGTACTCCCTCGTGTCCCGCGGCGAGGGCCCCCGCGCCCTCGGCAAGGTCAGCGGCGGCGTCCCGCGCCGCGCGGTCCTCGCCTCCTCGGCCTTCGGCTTCTTCGCGGTGCTGCTGAGCTACTGGTGGCCGGAGACGGTCTTCAAGTGGCTGCTCAACATGGTCGGCGCGGCGGTCCTGGTGGTCTGGGGCTTCATCGCGGTCGCACAACTCCGTATGCGCCGCCGCCTGGAGCGCGAGTCCCCCGAGAAGCTGACGGTCCGGATGTGGGCGTACCCGTACCTGACGTGGCTGGCGCTGGCGGGCGTGGTGGCCGTACTGCTGCTGATGCTGCGCGAGGACGACACCCGGACGCAGCTCTACTTCACCACCGGCCTGGCGGTGGTGCTGGCGATCGTGGGCTATGTGCGGGGGCGCCGGCGTACGTCGGCGGTGGCCGAACGCTGACTCGTTCCTCCGCCTTCCAGTGGCGGAGTTGCTCGCGGTTCTGTACGACGAAGGGGTGCTCGGTACCGAGCACCCCTTCGCGCTGCTCCGGCAGATTCCCCCGGCATCGGTCGAACGGGCGACGAGCAACCGCCGGACGCAGCCCTGCCCTTCGGCGGTCGGTCCGCCTCGGACGCGTCGTCACACCCCCATCGACGACCCTCCGCCGCGAACTCTCTTGCTGTTGGTAATGTGCAGTTGCAAGAGCATTGCAATTAGCGTTCGAAGGGCGTTGGGCATGGCCACCTACACACTTCCTGAGCTGCCGTACGACTACTCGGCGCTGGCCCCGGTCATCAGCGGCGAGATCATCGAGCTGCATCACGACAAGCACCACGCCGCGTACGTCAAGGGCGCCAACGACACGCTGGAGCAGCTCGAGGAGGCGCGCAGCAAGGACCAGTGGGGGTCCGTCAACGGGCTCGAGAAGAACCTGGCGTTCCATCTGTCGGGCCACATCCTGCACAGCATCTACTGGCAGAACATGAGCGGCGACGGCGGCGGCGAGCCTCTGGACAAGGACGGCGTGGGTGAGCTCGCCGAGGCCATCACCGAGAGCTTCGGCTCCTTCGACCGCTTCAAGGCCCAGCTCTCCAAGGCGTCCGCCACCACGCAGGGCTCGGGCTGGGGTGTGCTCGCCTTCGAGCCGCTGAGCGGCCGCCTCATCGTGGAGCAGGTCTACGACCACCAGGGGAACGTCGGCCAGGGCAGCATCCCGATCCTCGTCTTCGACGCCTGGGAGCACGCCTTCTACCTGCAGTACCGCAACCAGAAGGTGGACTTCATCGAGGCCATGTGGAAGGTCGTCAACTGGCAGGACGTGGCGGCCCGTTACGCCGCGGCCAAGGAGCGGGCGACCGGCCTGCTGCTCGTGCCGTAGGTCCGGGTCGGGCCCGGAACCCTGGCACCGGGCCCGCGGAGACCTCCTGCGAGCGTGATCGTCTTCTCACCTTTCACCTTGCGGGCGGAGAAAAGAGGGAGAGCCCCCGCGCGGACGTGACGCGCGGGGGCTCTTCCGCATCGGGCCTGCCCCGGGGCACTCCTGTCCCGGCGGCCCGGTGACGAGCGGTGGCCGCTCAGTCGAAGACCGGGCCGAGCGTCCTGGTCCGCTTGATCTCGAAGAAGCCGGGCGTGGAGGCGACCATCAGGGTGCCGTCCCAGAGCTTCGCCGCCGCCTCGCCCTTCGGCGCCGGGGTCACCACGGGCCCGAAGAACGCGATCCGCTCGCCGTCGGCGCCGGGGAGCGCGATGACCGGCGTGCCCACGTCCTCACCGACCAGCTCGATGCCCTCGCGGTGGGAGGCGCGCAGCTCGGTGTCGTACTCCGTCGAGGTCGCGAAGTCGGCCAGCTCGGCCGGGAGGCCCGCGTCCTTCAGGGCTCCGGCGACGGCCTCGGGGGTGGGGCCCTCGCCCCGGTTGTGGAAACGCGTGCCGAGCGCGGTGTAGAGGGGGCCCAGCACATCGTTGCCGAACTTCTGCTCGGCGGCGATGGCGACGCGGACCGGGCCCCACGCGTGGGTGGCCATCATCTCGCGGTACGCCTCGGGCAGCTCCTCGGTCTTGTTCTCGTTGAGGACCGCCAGGCTCATCACATGCCAGCGCACCTCGACCGGTCGCACCTTCTCGACCTCGAGCATCCAGCGCGACGTCAGCCACGCCCACGGACACAGAGGATCGAACCAGAAGTCGACCGGAGTTGCCCCTGACGCAGTCGAGGGGAGGTTTTTGCCGGAATCGGTCACAAATGCTCCTCGTGATCACTACCCGAACGGGGTCGCACAGGTCGTCGGCAACAACCATGCCGGGTGCCACTGACATTCCCGCCCGACACTCCCGCCCGCCGTTCCGCCCGCGGCTCCCGCTCACGGCTCCCGCCGATGCCTCGTACACGTCGTCAGCGCCGCGTGACACGATGGCGGGCGTTCGGAATGTGAGACTGGCAGAGGAGCCGCCGTGCCCGGTGAGAACCTGACCCGTGACGAGGCCCGCGAGCGGGCCCGGCTGCTGTCCGTGGACGGGTACGAGGTGGCACTGGACGTGCGCTCGGCCGTCGGCGCATCCCCCGCCACCGGCCCCGGCGGCGATGAGCGGCGGCGCACCTTCCGGTCGGTGACCACGATCCGCTTCCGCTGTGCCGAGCCCGGCGCGGCGAGCTTCGCCGATCTGATCGCCCCGTCCGTGACCTCCGTGGTCCTCAACGGACAGGAGCTGGACCCGGCCACGGTCTTCGACGGAGCGCGGATCGCGCTCGACGGTCTCCGCGCGGAGAACGTCCTCACCGTCGACGCCCGGTGCGCGTACAGCAGGACGGGCGAGGGGTTGCACCGGTTCGAGGACCCGGAGGACGGCGAGGTCTACCTCTACACGCAGTACGAGCCGGCGGACGCCCGGCGCGTCTTCGCGAACTTCGAGCAGCCCGACCTCAAGGCCCCCTTCACCTTCTCCGTCACCGCCCCCGCCGACTGGACGGTTCTGAGCAACGGTGCGGAGGACGGCGATCCGGAACCGGCAGGGGACTCCGCCACGACCCGGCGCTTCCTGACGACCCGGCCCATCTCGACGTACATCACGGCCGTCGTCGCGGGTCCGTACCACCGGGAGCACGACCACTACCGGCGCGAGCTGCCCGACGGCTCGGCCCTGGAGATCCCGCTCGGTGCGCTCTGCCGGCGCTCGCTGGCCAAGCACTTCGACGCGGACGACATCTTCACCGTCACCAAGCAGGGCCTGGACTTCTTCCACGAGCACTTCGACTACCCGTACCCGTTCGGGAAGTACGACCAGGCGTTCGTGCCGGAATACAACCTCGGCGCGATGGAGAACCCGGGCTGTGTGACCTTCCGGGAGGAGTTCGTCTTCCGCGGCAAGGTCACGCAGACCTCCTACGAGCACCGGGCCAACGTCATCCTGCACGAGATGGCGCACATGTGGTTCGGCGACCTCGTCACCATGGAGTGGTGGGACGACCTGTGGCTGAAGGAGTCCTTCGCGGACTTCATGGGCGCCTTCTCACTGGTCGAGGCCACCCGCTTCACCGACGGCTGGATCACCTTCGCCAACCGCCGCAAGAGCTGGGCCTACCGCGCCGACCAGCTCCCCTCCACCCACCCGGTCACGGCCGACATCGGTGACCTGGAGGACGCCAAGCTCAACTTCGACGGGATCACGTACGCCAAGGGCGCCTCGGTCCTCAAGCAGCTCGTGGCCTACGCCGGACGGGACGCGTTCCTGGAGGGCGCGCGCCGCTACTTCCGGCGTCACGCGTACGGCAACACCCGCCTCGAGCATCTGCTGGAGGTGCTGGCGGAGACCTCGGGGCGCGACATGGCCGGGTGGTCCCGGGCCTGGCTGCAGACCGCGGGCGTCAACGCACTGACGCCGCAGGCGACCTACGACGCCGAGGGCCGCATCACCGAGCTGGCCGTCCTCCAGGAGGCCCCCGAGTCGCACCCCACGCTCCGGCCGCACCGCGTCGCGGTCGGGCTCTACCGGCGGGACGCGTCCGACGGGGGCGCGCTCGTCCGGTACGCACAGGCGGAGGCGGACGTCACCGGGGCCCGTACGGCCGTGGCCGAACTGGCCGGGGCGGAGCGGCCGGACCTGATCCTGGTCAACGACGAGGACCTCACGTACTGCAAGATCCGCTTCGACGAGGAATCGCTCGCCACGCTGCGGGCGCACCTGGGCGACCTGGGCGATCCGCTGGCCCGCGCCCTGTGCTGGTCCGCGCTGTGGAATCTCACCCGGGACGGGCTCATGCCGAGCCGCGACTTCGTGGACCTGGTGCTGCGCTTCGCGGGCCAGGAGAGCGACATCGGCGTGCTGCAGATGCTGCACGCCTGGGCCGAGTCGGCGCTGACGCACTACGCGGCGCCCGAGTGGCGCGAGGAGGGCGGCCGGGCGCTCGCCGAGGGAGCGCTGCGCGAACTGCGCCTGGCCGCCCCGGGGAGCGGGCACCAGCTCGCGTGGGCGCGTTTCTTCGCGCACGTCGCGTCCTCGGACGCGGACCGGCAGTTGCTGACCGGCCTGCTGGCGGGCACCGCCAGGATCGACGGCCTGGACGTGGACCAGGAACTGCGCTGGACCTTCCTGGAGCCGCTGGCCGCCCAGGGCGCCGCGGACGCGTCCGCGATCGACGCCGAACTGGCGCGTGACGACACCGCGTCGGGCCGGCGGCACCAGGTGCGCTGCCTGGCCGCCCGGCCGTCCGCCGAGGTGAAGGCACGGGCGTGGTCGGAGGTGGTGGAGTCCGACGGGCTGTCCAACGCCCTGGTGGAGGCGACGATCTCGGGGTTCGCGCAGGCCGACCAGAGGGATCTGCTCGCGCCGTACGCGCCGCGGTACTTCGCCGTGATCGAGCAGATCTGGCGGGAGCGGTCGATCGAGATCGCCATGGCGATCGTCCGCGGGCTCTACCCCATGCTGCAGGACGACCGGCGGACGCTGGAGATGTCCCAGGCGTGGCTGGACGAGCACCGGGACGCACCGGCTGCCCTCCGGCGCCTGGTGCTCGAGGCACACGACGATCTGGCGCGGGCGCTGCGCGGTCAGGAGTGCGACGCGAAGGCCGGCGCGGCCGGGGCGTGAGACGGCGGTCCGCGCGGCGGCCGGACAGGCCGTCGCGCGGACGGAACCGGTAGCCGCTATACCGGAACCTGCGCGTACGCACGCGGCGGGCATGCGGGCGGGCGCGGTGCGAGCACGTGCGGTACGCGTACGGGCGGGCGCCACGCGCGTACGGGCGGGCGCCACGCGCGTACGGGCGGGCGCCACGCGAACAGAGCGGACACGTACGGTCCTTGCGCGGACGAGCGCAGGCCTTCGGCCGCGGATGCACCCTAAGGGGGCCCGGCCTACTCCCGTACCTACGCTTGGAGTTGGGAACGGTCCGATTCAACTCCTGCGCTCGCGCCGGGAGTTCAACGACCCGGCATCCCGATCTGCGAGGCCGAACACACCTCTCGCGGCCACCTCGACACCGCGGTCGACCTCATGCGCAACGACCGGCGCCGGTCTCCTCCGGGGCTGCGCGACGCCGGGACATTCGCGTCATGCGCCGCCCGGACCACGCGCACACGCGCCCCGACGCGAGAAACGCTCATCCACGAGCACCCCAACTCCCCACCCCACACGCGGCGTTGAGCGGAGTCGTGCCGGCGTTGGGGCGCGCGCGAGGGTGCTCGGTGCGAACACCCGCGCGCCGGGCGCACGCCGATGATCAGGGGCACAGGCCCGCCCGAAGGCGCCCGGCGCACCCGCCACCCCGGCGCACAACCCCTCCCGCCAGGGACGGAGCCGCGACCTGCCGCTCGGAACCCCCGTTCGGCGGAACCGCTCTCGGCCATCGAACGCTCGTACTTTAGGGCGGTACTGTCCGGGTTTGTCGACGACCGTGTAACAGCGGTTAGCGAGCGGCGGATCGACGGGAAATTGCGGGGCATGAACTCCAACATCCCTCTCTCCCCCCGCCCCCTGCGTCACCTCTCGGACGCCCAGCGCCGGGTCCTGACCCTCCACCAACTCCGCGAGCACGGCATCACGTCGGCCGACGCCGCCGAGCGCACCCGTCCCGGAGGCTGCTGGCAGCGCCTGCTGCCCGGCGTCTACCTGCTGCACCCCGGACCGCCCACCAGCGAGGAGCGGCTGCGCGCCGCCCTGCTGTACGCCGACCGCCCTCCCGCGGCCGGTCTGCGACCGGGAGCGCCTCCATCCCCCGAGGGCTCCCGCGACACGGCGATGATCAGTGGTCTCGCCGCGCTCACGCTGCACGGCTTCTCCTCCACTCCCCCGCTGCGCGCGCTGGAGCGCATCGACGTGCTGGTGCCGCGGACCCGCCGCGTACGGTCCTCGGGGATGGCGCACATCCTGCGCTCCGGCGAACTCCCCGAGCCGCAGGAGATCACCGGTCTGCCCGTCGTTCCCGTACCGCGGGCCCTGGCCGACGCCGTGGCGCAGCTCGCCGACGCCACCGCCGTACGCCGCCTGCTGACCGAGGCCGTACGGGGCGGTCACTGCGAACCCGGCGCGATCGTCGGTGAGTTGAGCCGTGCCCGGCTGCTCTCCCGCCCCCACGTCGTGGACGCCGTCGACACGCTCCTCGCGGAGGGCCGGGCTCTGGCCGAGGGCCGGCTCTACGAGATGGTCCGCTCGGCCGGGCTGCCCGAGCCGTTGTGGAACGTCGAGCTGCGCCTGCCCGGCGGCCCGCACCTCGGCGGCGTGGACGCCTACTGGCCGGACTGCTCGGTGGCCCTGGAGATCGACGCACGCACCCCCCGCCGGGACGAGAACACCGCCTGGTCGGAGGGTGCGCGCAAACGTGAGCGCCTGGAGCGGCTGGGCATCACCGTGGTGCACACCACCCCCAGGAAGCTGAGGGAGGCGATGGACCAGCAGGCCGCCGTCGTCCGCACGGCGCTGATGGCGGCAGGGGACCGGGAGCCCGCGGAGTACGTGATCGTGCTCCCCCGGTGAGGCCCGCCGGCAAGCACTCCGACCCTGAGCTCCCGGAACGAGAACGCCGCCGGTGAGCGTCGCGCGGAGACCGCCGCCGGTGAGCGTCGCGGGCAGACCGCCGGAGCCTGGTCCTCTGCCGGTGGCCCCTACCGGGCGTCGGACGCCCGGACGCCGGCCGTCACCGGCTGCCAGGGCTTCCGGAGGGTCTTCGCCGCGCCCTTCTCCGGCTTCTCCGGCAACGTGCCGCAGAATTCGCCCTCCATGGGCAGCAGGACGTCTCCGACCCAGTCCCCGTTGAGGTTGAAGGCGGCGGAGTGCCGCCCGTCCCGCGTCACCCCCGCCACGGAGATGGAACCGTGGATGCCCCCGGTGTGGCCCCACACCTCCTTGCCGCAGGACAGTTTCGACGGGCTGATCCCCAGCCCGTAGCGGGCGAAGGGCTCCTCGCCGCCCGTCGGCACCGTCGTGAGCATCTTCTTCAACTGCCCTTCCGGCAGCAGCTTGCCGCCCAGCAGGGCGCGGTGGAAGCGATTGAGATCACCGGCCGAGGAGATCATCTCGCCGGCGGCCCCGCCCCAGGAAGGATTGAGCTCGGTCACGTCGTGGATCTTGGCATCCGGTGCGGTGTCGAGCTTCCCGTAGGCCCTGCCGTGCGGGCCCGGCATGGCCGCCTTCGTGCCGGGCACAGTGGTGGCGCGCAGACCGAGCGGCCGGATGATGCGGCGCTCGATCTCCGAGGCGTAGGAGCGGCCCGAAGCCTTCTCCACGATCATCCCGGCGAGCACGTAGTTGGTGTTGGAGTAGGTCCAGTCGGTCCCCGGCTCGAAGAGCGGCTTGTGGCGCATGGCGACGCCCACGAGCTGCTTCGGAGTCAGGGTGTCGTACCGGTGCTCCAGGAATCCCTCGGTGAGGTACTTCTTCTGGAACGCCGGGTCCTCGGTGTAGTTGTAGATCCCGCTCGTGTGGTTGAGCAGCTGCCGCACGGTGACGGCACGGCCGTCGTGGCCGTGGCCCTCGACGACGCCGGGCAGCCAGGAGTCGACCGTGTCGTCCAGGCCGAGCTTCTTCTCCTTCTCCAGCTGGAGCACCACGGTGGCGATGAACGTCTTGGTGATGGAGCCGATGCGGAACCGGTCCTCGGCCCGCCGGGGCCTGTCGGTCTTCAGGTCGGCGACCCCGGAGGATCCCGACCAGCTGCCCCGGGCGTCCTGCGCCCGGCCCAGCACTCCCGGAACCCCTGCCTGCACATTGGCGTCCATGGCTGCCTGAGCGGCGTCGTGGCCGCCGCCGGACTGCTTGCGGCCGGCGTCTGCGGCCGTGGAGGCCATGACGGGCGCCGCCCACGCGGTGCCCACCACCGCGGCCACCAGCACTGCTCCCACCACGGAATTGCGTCGAACACGTCGTACCGGCATGAACCGTCCCCTCGTGAACTGCTGTGTCCGTACGCGAGGAAGGACTCCGCCAGGGCGGCCGACGTTGCTCGACGTCCGTGCGGTGATCGATATCCGGCCACGGTCGGTCGTCGTGACGGCCTCGTCGGTTCGGGGGTCAGGGCTTCTTGAGCAGCAGTTCGGTGTTCCGGTCGTCCGGGTCGCCGGCCAGCGTGGAGCGTGTGCCGGGCGCGTTGAAGGACAGCTCGCGGTACAGCGCGGCCAGCCCGGTCTGGGAGAGGTCGGTGACGTCCGTACGGTACGGGGCGGCCGACTCGATGAGCGTGGTGAACAGCGACAGCGTCCCGTCCCCGTTGTCCACGAGCTCGACGATCCGGGCGAGCTGGGGGAAGTCGATGTGCGAGGCGGTCGAGATCTCCCAGAAGGTGCCGTGCGGGGTGATCCGGTTCTTGTGGCTGTGGCCGTTGATCCACGCCACCGCGTTGCGGTGGCGCTCCAGGACGGAGACCACCTCGTCGCCGCCGTGCCGCTTCTCACCGGGCCGTGCCGGGTCCGGGCGCAGATTGCGCATCGACGCGCTGGTGTGATGGCTGAAAATCAGGGCGTAGTCGTCCCGGTGCTCTTTCAACGTCCGTTCCAGCCAGCGGAGTTGGGCCGTGCCGAGTGAGCCCTCGTAGTGGCCGCCGGGATCGGTGGTGTCCAGGCTGATGCCGATGACGTCGTCGGAGATGCGGAAGGAGTAGTACAGCCGGCCGGTGTCGAGGGCGGCGGCCGTGTAGCCGTGGCCGACGGGACCCGCGCCCTTGTACCGCGGGTCGAGGTGGGCCTCGAGGTACTCGCGCGGGGTGAAGGGGGCGCGCCCCGGATCGGGCGTCACGCTGCGCATCTTGCGCGCGTACTTCTTCAGCAGCTCCTCGAAGTTCTTCCCCTTCGGGTCGAGGCCCTTCTGCACGGCCTTCCACAGGGCGGCGCCCTCGGCCTCGGGCAGCGTCTCCAGTTTGCGGCCGCCGACCGCGAAGTCGGCGAAGAAGCCGCGGCCGGGCGCGTAGCAACCGCCGGGCAGGCCGTCGTGGTTGCCGACGGTGGAGTACCAGGGCATGCGCAGACCGGGGCTGTTGACCTCGCGGATCGCGGCGTCGAGGAAGCCCACGATCCGCGGGAAGCCGAGCTGCTTGTCGCTGTCGCGCACGGCGGAGTCCGGCTGCCAGTACAGCTTCAGTCCGCTGTCCTGCACGCCCTCGTAGACCTTCGGGTCACCGGAGTTGGGGACGATCCGGCCGCCGCTCATCGTGGAGAGGAACCAGTCCAGCTCGGTGCGGGAATTGTTGTCGGTGTTGTCGCCGGTGGTCATGACGAAGGAGAGCGGGGCGCCGGTGACCGGGCCGCCGCGCAGGGGGTTGACCCGCTCGACGAGCGAGACGGCACCGGCGACGGACAGGGCTTCCTGCGGCCGCCAGGCGCTGGCGGTCTGGGAGCGCATGTACTCGTAGCGCAGCGGGTGCTGGACGTCGACCACATGCAGATCGGTGAACTGCACGAAGGAGGCCAGGGCCGTACGGCGGTCCTCACGTCCGGACTTCGCGGCGGCCGGCTCGGTGCGGGTGACACGGGCCCAGGCGGGGCCGCCGGTCAGCCCCCGGTAACTGCCCGACCCGCGCGGCGCGGAGACCGTACGGAGTGTGGTGCCGGCCGTCGAGGGCGCGGCGGACGGTTCGCCGGGGGCACCGGGTGCGGCCCGTACGGCGCGCCGTCCCGCACCGCCCGCTCGCGGGGGCGGGGACGCCTCGGCCTCACCGCCTCCCGGTCCGAACGCGAGGCCGAGCCCCGCTGAGACGCCGACCGCGCCCGCGGCGGCGAGCAGGGAACGGCGGTCGAGGGCGGAGGCGACGGACGTGGTCCGGGACATGCGCTTTCTCCCCGAGTGCGGTGGGCACGGGCGGGGTTCTCCCGCCTCTGGGATGGTTGGCACCCGGGGTGGCCTGAGCTTGAACGACGCAGGAACGAGCGACGCCGATCACCGCACATGGATCACGTTCGAGGCGCACGGCCATCCGCTCCTCGCGTGCCGGAGGCCCGGCGCTCACCGCGTGTTCATTTGGCGGGGTACGCGCTTGCTCCACGCGGTGCGCGCGGGAGGCCCCGAGGCGCCACGCGGCAGGCCCCAGCGGGGCACGTCGCGGCCCGACCGAACGGGACCGGGGAGCGTCCGGTCGGCCACGGCACCGGTACGGATGACGACCACGGGTGACCGCGAGCGGGTTGACTTGCCCTGATTGGCGGCAGTTTGGGGCCGGTGGCGGCTGGCGGAAATGTGCCACGGACTCATTGCGTCTCGGGCAACTCTCCCCAAACACCCGTCCCTTACATAAAAGTTCGGTCATCCGGTTCCGAAATCCGGACCCCCTTTTCCATTTGAGAAGCAGGGATGACCATGCCTTCACCTTCGATACCCGACTCGCCCGAACCCGGGCCGAGACGCACGGTGCGGATCGCGATCGCCGCGGGACTGGTGGCCGCACTGGCCGCGACCGCCCCGATCACCGCACTGGCCGCGGACAGCGACCCTGCCCCGGCCGCCCCGGCACCCGCCCCGGTCAAGTCGGCGGACGACAAGCTCGGTTCGGCCGATGCCGATCTCCTCGCCGAGGCCAAGGCCGACGGCGACAAGAACGTCACGCTGATGATCGCCACGGCTCCGGGCGCGACCGAACAGGTCGCCGGCCAGCTCGACGCGGTCAAGGGCGGATCGGTCGGCAGGACCGACGACAAGCTGGGCTATGTGCGGGCCACCGTGCCCACCGGCAAGGCCGACGCGGCGATCGCCAAGGCGAAGAAGCTCTCCAGCGTCCACGGCATCGATCTCCGCCACGAGATCGCGCTGGACGACCCGACGCCTCAGGCCGACCGGGCCAAGGGCGCGGCGGTGAAGGCGGAGGGCACCTACCCGGCGCCGGGCAAGGACACCCCGGCCAAGAACCCGTACCAGCCGGCCTTCGAGACCGGCGCCGTCGACTTCGTGAAGCAGAACCCGAAGGCGGATGGCCGGGGCGTGACCATCGGCATCCTGGACTCCGGCGTGGACCTCGGTCATCCCGCGCTGCAGAAGACCACCACCGGCGAGCGCAAGATCGTCGACTGGGTGACGGCCACCGACCCGATCGTGGACGCCGACGCCACCTGGCGCCGGATGACCAACCCGGTCAGCGGTCCCAGCTTCACTTTCAACGGCCGTACGTGGACCGCTCCCGCGGGCTCGTACCAGGTCAGCGTCTTCCGCGAGTCGGCCAGCACCGGCGGGGACGCGAAGGGCGACCTCAACCGCGACGGCGACACCACCGACCTGTGGGGCGTGCTCTACGACCCGGCCGCGGGAACCGTCCGCGTCGACCTCGACGACAACGGCGACTTCACCGACGACGACGTCATGAAGCCGTACAAGGACGGCCACCAGGTCGCGTACTTCGGCAAGGACGACCCGTCGACGGATGTCGCCGAGCGCGTGCCGTTCGTCGTGGAGATCCGCAAGGACGTCCCGACCGACCCGTACGGCGGTGACTGGGTCGGCAAGAAGGCCGACTTCGTCAACATCGGCATCATCGAGTCCGAGCACGGCACGCACGTCGCCGGCATCACCGCGGCCAACAGCCTCTTCGGCGGCAAGATGAACGGTGCGGCGCCCGGCGCCAAGCTCGTCTCCTCCCGCGCCTGCACCTGGACCGGCGGCTGCACCAACGTCGCGCTCACCGAGGGCATGATCGACCTCGTCACCAAGCGCGGCGTCGACATCGTCAACATGTCGATCGGCGGCCTGCCCGCGCTCAACGACGGCAACAACGCGCGCGCCGAGCTCTACACGCGTCTCATCGACGAGTACGGCGTCCAGCTCGTCATCTCCGCCGGCAACAGCGGTCCCGGCGCCAACACCATCGGCGACCCTGGCCTGGCCGACAAGGTGATCTCCGTCGGCGCCACCGTCTCCAAGGAGACCTGGGCCGCCAACTACGGCTCGAAGGTGGAGAAGAGCTACAGCATGATGCCCTTCTCCTCGCGCGGCCCGCGCGAGGACGGCGGCTTCACGCCGGTCATCTCCGCCCCCGGCGCCTCCATCAACACCATCCAGACGTGGCTGCCGGGCGCCCCGGTCGCCGAGGCGGGCTACGCCCTCCCGGCCGGCTACGGCATGCTGCAGGGCACCTCGATGGCCTCCCCGCAGGCCGCCGGCGCCTCGGCGCTGCTGCTGTCCGCCGCGAAGCGAGACGACATCGAGCTGCCGCCGGCGAAGCTGCGCACGGCGCTGACCAGCACGGCCAAGCACGTCAAGGGAGTTCAGGCGTACGCGGAGGGCTCCGGCCTGATCGACGTCGTCGGCGCCTGGAAGTCCATCCGGAACAACGCCTCGGCCCATGACTACACGGTCAAGGCCCCGGTCGACACCGCCATCGACTTCGCGCTCAAGGAGCCCGGCTTCGGCACCGGCCTCTACGACCGCGAGGGCGGCCTCAAGGCGAATCAGAAGAAGACGTACAGCATCACCGTCACCCGGACCTCCGGCCCGGACCGCGCGGTGCGCCACAAGATCGGCCTGGCCAACAACGACGGCACCTTCCGCCTCGCGAGCTACGACGAGGTCGACCTGCCGCTGAACAAGCCGGTGACCGTCCGGGTCGAGGCCAAGGCCGCCACCGCCGGACTGCACAGCGCGATCCTCACCGTGGACGACGAGCGCACCGAGGGCGTGGACCGGCAGATCATGACCACCGTGGTCGTGGCCAAGGCGCTCGCCGAGCCGGGGTACACCGTCCCGGTCTCCGGCACCGTGCAGCGCAACAGCTCCACGTCGTACTTCGTGACGGTGCCCGAGGGCGCGAAGAGCCTCGAGGTCGCCATCGGCGGACTGAAGAAGGGCAGCCAGACCCGCTTCATCGCCATCCACCCCTACGGCGTTCCGGTCGACCCGACCTCCACGCCGAACTGCTACAACAACTACGAGAACCCGGCCAACACCTGCCGCCCCGACCTGCGCAGCTACGCGAACCCGCAGCCGGGTGTCTGGGAGATCGAGGTCGAGGCGCGCCGCACGTCGCCTCTGCTGGACAACCCGTACAAGCTGGACGTCACGGCGCTCGGCACGTCCTTCGACCCCGAGGTGAAGACCCTCCCCGAGGCCCAGGTCGGCACGCCGGCCCCGGTCGAGTGGAAGGTCACCAACGGCTTCGCCGCCATCGACGGCAAGCTGAAGGGCGGCTCGCTCGGCTCGTCCAAGTCCGCCCGCCCCTCCATCAAGGAGGGTGAGACCCAGACCACCGAGCTGACGGTCGGCGAGGGCGTCGAGCGTCTCGACGTGGCCATCGGCAGCGTCTCCGACAACGCCGCCGACCTGGACCTGAACGTCTACCGCGACGGCGCGCTGGTCGGCTCGTCCGCGGACGGCGACTCGGAGGAGGCGGTCAGCCTCACGGGACCGGCCGCCGGCACCTACACCTTCGAGGTCATCGGCTACGCGGTCCCCGGCGGCAGCACCGAGTACGACTACCGGGACGTGTACTTCGCGCCCTCGCTCGGCCAGGTCAAGGTCGACGAGTCGAAGGCCGTGAAGCTGGCCAACGGCGCGTCGGCTCAGGTCGCCGCCGAGGTCGTGGTGGGCAGCGCGGCGCCCGAGGGACGGCAGTTCTTCGGCGAGGTCCAGCTCGTCAACGGCCGCGGCACCGCCGCGGGCGTCGGCAGCGTCCGGATCGAGAAGGTCACGCCGTAACCTCCGGCAGGAGCTGCGGCGGCCCGTGAGCGGGCCATGACAGAGGCGGGGCGGGTGTCCGGGAACGGGCACCCGCCCCGCCGGCGTACGGGCACGCGCCCCGCCGGCGTACAGGGGCCCGGACACCGTGGGCGTACGGGCACCCGCCCCGCCGGCGTACGCGCCCCGGCCCCTCGCACCCGTCAGGGGAGCCGCCGACGAGACGCAGGTCACGGGCGTACGGGCCCCCGGCCTGGGTATCCGCCCCAAGGTCGCGTGCCCGGCCGCACGCCCGCTCCCAGCACCCGTCCCCCCGTCCCGGACTCCGGACAATCAGGACAATCGAGTGGACAGAACGGCCTGGCCTCGGCTCATGATGAAAGGCATATGCCGTGCCGGCAGGGCACGCCCGTACCGAGAGGGAATCGCATGAGGGTCGGAATCGTCGGAGCCACCGGGCAGGTCGGGGCGGTCATGCGCGCGATCCTCGTGGAGCGGAACTTCCCGGTGGACGAACTGCGGCTGTTCGCCTCCGCCCGCTCGGCCGGGTCCACGCTGGAGTGGCAGGGCCGGGACATCACGGTCGAGGACGCGTCCACGGCCGACTACACCGGCCTGGACATCGTGCTCTTCTCGGCGGGCGGGGCCACTTCCAAGGAGCTGGCGCCCAAGGTCGCCTCGCAGGGCGCCGTCGTGATCGACAACTCCTCCGCCTGGCGGCGCGACCCCGAGGTCCCGCTGGTCGTCTCCGAGGTCAACCCGGACGCCGCCCGCAACCGGCCCAAGGGCATCATCGCCAACCCGAACTGCACCACGATGGCCGCGATGCCGGTGCTGCGCCCCCTCCACGCCGAGGCCGGCCTGACCGCCCTGGTCGTCGCCACCTACCAGGCCGTCTCCGGCTCCGGTCTGGCCGGCGTCAGCGAGCTGCACGACCAGGCGTCGAAGGTCGTCGCGGAGGCGGACAAGCTCACGCACGACGGCGGTGCCGTGGACTTCCCCGAGCCCGGTGTCTACAAGCGCCCCATCGCGTTCAACGTCCTGCCGCTGGCCGGCAAGATCGTCGACGACGGCCTCTTCGAGACCGACGAGGAGCAGAAGCTCCGCCACGAGTCCCGCAAGATCCTCGGCATCCCGGAGCTGAAGGTCTCCGGCACCTGCGTCCGCGTCCCGGTCTTCTCCGGCCACTCGCTGCAGGTCAACGCGCGCTTCGAGCGGCCGCTGAGCGTCGAGCGCGCCTACGAGCTGCTGGGCGGCGCCCCCGGGGTCGAGCTGTCCGAGATCCCGACCCCGCTGCAGGCGGCGGGCAAGGACGCCTCGTACGTGGGCCGCATCCGCGCCGACGAGACGGCCGAGAACGGCCTCGCCCTGTTCGTCTCGAACGACAACCTCCGCAAGGGCGCCGCGCTGAACACGGTGCAGATCGCGGAGCTGGTGGCCGCCGAGCTCAAGGGCTGAGGCACCGGACACATAGCCGTGGCCGCACCGTCAGGGGTGCGGCCACGGCCTTGTCACGGTCTGCGCACCTCGAACTGGAAGCAGCCGTACCCCAGCGCGCGGACATGCGCCAGCACCACGCCCGGGTCCGCGAACGCCTCGGAGAAGGCCCGGTCGTAGGCATCCGTCGCGACGGCCGCGTCCGGGACCTCCAGCAGCCGCCCACCCACGATGCGGCCCTCCGCGTCATACATCCGCACCGTGCGCAGGGCGCCCGGGTGCGCGAACGGATAGCTCCCGGAGGGCACCGCGCCCGCGCAGTCCCCCGCGTGCACGAAAACCGGGCCCTGCTCGTCGTACGCGCCCGGGTGGGCGCCCGTCCGCGCCGCCCACCGGCGCAGCGGGGCGTACGAGACGAGGGCGATCCGCTCCCCGGGCTCGCTCGGGCGCAGACAGCAGCGCAGCGGCGCTCCGCCCACGCCGTCCGTGAAGGGTTCAGCGGCGTGGCCGGCGTCGTCGCGCCTGCGCAGCCGGCGCACCACCTCGGGCTCGATGGGCCGGGCTTCGTACGTGGTCATGGCGTCAGCCTGGCCGACGCAGTGATCGAATTCCGGCGGCAATACGACGTCGCGTTCCCCGCGGGGTTGGTGGAAGGATGGCGGAAAGTCCGAAAACAAGGAGTGACCGCGTGCCTGGCACGAATCTGACCCGCGACGAGGCGCAGGAGCGGGCGCGCCTGCTCACCGTCGATTCCTACGCGATCGAGCTCGATCTCTCCGGCGCCCAGGAGGGCGGCACGTACCGTTCGGTGACCACGGTGCAGTTCGACTCCGCCGAGGCAGGTGCACAGACGTTCATCGATCTCGTGGCGCCGGCCGTGCACGAGGTCGTGCTCAACGGCACCGCGCTGGACCCGGCCGAGGTCTTCAAGGACAGCCGGATCGCGCTGCCGTCGCTGGAGGCGGGACCCAACGAGCTGAAGGTCGTCGCCGACTGCGCGTACACCAACACCGGTGAGGGGCTGCACCGGTTCGTCGACCCGGTCGACCAGCAGGCGTATCTCTACACCCAGTTCGAGGTGCCGGACGCGCGCCGGGTCTTCGCCTCCTTCGAGCAGCCGGACCTCAAGGCGACCTTCCAGTTCACGGTGAAGGCGCCCGAGGGCTGGACGGTGATCTCCAACTCGCCGACGCCCGAACCGGTGGAGAACATCTGGCGGTTCGAGCCGACGCCGAGGATCTCGACGTACATCACGGCGCTGATCGTGGGCCCGTACCACAGCGTGCACAGCAGCTGGGAGAAGGACAGCCGCACGGTGCCGCTCGGCATCTACTGCCGTCCCTCGCTCGCCGGGCACCTCGACTCCGACGCCATCTTCGAGGTCACGCGACAGGGCTTCGACTGGTTCGAGGAGAAGTTCGACTACGCCTACCCGTTCGCCAAGTACGACCAGCTCTTCGTCCCGGAGTTCAACGCGGGCGCGATGGAGAACGCGGGCGCGGTGACGATCCGCGACCAGTACGTCTTCCGCTCCAAGGTGACGGACGCGGCGTACGAGACGCGCGGCGAGACCATCCTCCACGAGCTGGCCCACATGTGGTTCGGCGACCTGGTGACGATGGAGTGGTGGAACGACCTGTGGCTGAACGAGTCGTTCGCCACCTACACCTCGATCGCCTGCATGGCGCACGCGCCCGGCAGCCGGTGGCCGCACTCCTGGACCACCTTCGCCAACTCCATGAAGACGTGGGCCTACCGGCAGGACCAGCTCCCCTCCACGCACCCGATCATGGCGGAGATCCGCGATCTGGACGACGTCCTGGTCAACTTCGACGGGATCACCTACGCCAAGGGTGCGTCGGTGCTCAAGCAGCTCGTCGCCTACGTGGGCATGGACGAGTTCTTCAGCGGCGTGCAGGCGTACTTCAAGCGGCACGCCTTCGGGAACACCCGTCTGTCGGACCTCCTCGGCGCGCTGGAGGAGACCAGCGGCCGCGATCTGAAGACCTGGTCGAAGCAGTGGCTGGAGACCGCGGGCATCAACATCCTGCGGCCCGAGATCTCGGTGGACGGCTCCGGAGTCGTCACCTCCTTCGCCGTACGCCAGGAGGCCCCCGCGCTCCCGGCGGGTGCCAAGGGCGAGCCCACGCTGCGTCCGCACCGGATCGCCATCGGCGCGTACGACCTCGACGGCCACGGCAAGCTGGTCCGCACCGAGCGGATCGAGCTGGACGTGGACGGCGAGCTGACCGAGGTGCCGCAGCTCACGGGCAAGCGCCGGGCCGCCGTCTTCCTCCTCAACGACGACGACCTGTCGTACGCGAAGGTGCGCCTGGACGCCGAGTCCCTGGCGACCGTCACCCAGCACCTCGGCGACTTCACCGAGTCGCTGCCGCGTGCCCTGTGCTGGGCCTCGGCCTGGGACATGACGCGCGACGGCGAACTGGCCACCCGCGACTACCTGGACCTGGTCCTCTCCGGGATCGCCAAGGAGTCCGACATCGGCGTCGTGCAGTCGCTCCAGCGCCAGCTCAAGCTGGCCCTGGACCTGTACGCCGACCCGGGCTGGCGTCCCCAGGGCCTGGCCCGCTGGGGCGACGCGGCGCTGGAGCAGCTCCGGGCGGCCGAGCCGGGCGGCGACCACCAGCTCGCCTGGGCCCGGGCGTTCGCGGCCACGGCCCGTACCGACGCGCAGCTCGACCTGCTGAGCGGGCTGCTCGAGGGGACCGAGACGGTCGAGGGCCTGACCGTGGACACCGAGCTGCGCTGGGCCCTGCTGGAGCGGCTGGCGGCGACGGGCCGGGCCGACGAGAAGGCGATCGCGGCCGAGCTGGAGCGCGACCGGACCTCGGCGGGCGAGCGGCACGCGGCGACGGCGCGGGCGGCGCGGCCGACCGCCGAGGCGAAGGCCGAGGCGTGGGCATCGGTCGTCGAGTCGGACACGCTGCCGAACGCGGTGCAGGAGGCCGTCATCGGCGGCTTCGTCCAGACCGACCAGCGGGAGCTGCTGGCCTCGTACACCGCCCGGTACTTCGCCTCGCTGAAGGGCGCCTGGGAGTCGCGCAGCCACGAGATGGCGCAGCAGATCGCCATCGGGCTCTACCCGGTGCTCCAGGTCTCGCAGGAGACGCTGGACGCGACGGATTCCTGGCTGGCGTCGGCGGAGCCCAACGCGGCACTGCGGCGGCTGGTCACGGAGTCGCGCGCCGGCGTCGAGCGGGCGCTGAAGGCGCAGGCCGCGGACGCGGCTGCCGCCGACCAGCCGTAGCGGCGGGCTGACGCATCAGCGAAGCGGCCCCGCCCCGGCCTTGAGTGCCGGGCCGGGGCCGCTTCGTCGTACGGGTGCCGGCCGCGTCGTGTACGGGGCGTCGGCAGGCGCTACTTGGTGAGGTTCGCCGAGCCGCCGGACGGCTGCGCCGGGATCGGCGAGGCGTTCGCCGACTGCGGAGAGGACGGGTTGGCCAGCGCGGACGGGGCCGCGACACCCGCGGCCGGATCGGGAGCCGTCTCCAGCGCCGCGTCCTGCGGCAGCCCGCCGACGATACGGATGCCCGCCTCGTCGAAGGCCTGCTTGATCCGCCAGCGCAGCTCCCGCTCCACACCGAGTGCCTTGCCGGGCATGGTCTTGGCGCTCGTGCTGATCACCATCGAGTCCAGCGTCACCGCGTCCAGGCCGAGGACCTCGACCGGGCCCCACAGCCGCTCGTTCCACGGCTCTTCCTTGGAGAGCTGCTCGCCCGCCCGCTGGATGGTGCCGCGGGCCTTGTCCAGGTCCTCGTCGTAGCGGATCTGCACGTCGACGGCGGCGGTCGCCCAGCCCTGGCTCTTGTTGCCGATCCGCTTCACCTCGCCGTTGCGGACGTACCAGATCTCGCCCTCGTCGCCGCGCAGCTTCGTCACGCGCAGACCGACCTCGATCACCTCGCCGGAGGCCACCCCGGCGTCGATGGTGTCGCCGACGCCGTACTGGTCCTCGATGATCATGAAGACACCGGAGAGGAAGTCGGTGACCAGGTTGCGGGCGCCGAAACCGAGTGCTACGCCCGCGACACCCGCGCTGGCCAGCAGCGGCGCCAAGTTGATCTTCAGCACGGAAAGGATCGTCAGCGCCGCCGTGCCCATGATCAGGAACGAGGCGACACTGCGCAGCACCGAACCGATGGCCTCGGAGCGCTGGCGGCGCCGCTCGGTGTTGACCAGCAGCCCGCCGAGCGCGGTGCCGTCGACGGCCTGGGCGGTGCGGTTCATCCGGGCGATGAGCCGGGTGATCGCCCTGCGGACGACCGAGCGCAGCACCATCGCGATGACGATGATCAGCAGGATGCGCAATCCGGCTTCGAGCCAGTCGGCCCAGTGCTGTTCCACGTATCCGGCGGCCTCGGTTGCGTTCTCGTGAGCCTCCCGGAGGGCGGGCGAGTCGGGCGAGGAGGTGCCGTCGGCGAGAAACCAGGACACGGAAAGGACCTTCCTGTGGGACGACCAACCACACTAACGGGGCATCCCATGTCATCCGTCGCTCTGTTCGAGAGAGTGAGCTTTCCGACCAGGGGGAAAACAAGATGTGGTCGAAAACACTCCTGATGCGTTACCGGCACGTGGTGGCGCCGCGACCAGGCATGAGGAGAGACTGAGACCAGATCGTCCCGGCGCGAGCCACGCGCCGCCGGCGTACAAGGAGGCACCCGTGCCGCACGTCCTGGTCCTCAACGCGTCGTACGAGCCGCTCGGCGTCGTACCGCTCCGCCGCGCGCTCATTCTCGTCCTCAACGACAAGGCGATCAGCCTCGAGGACTCCGGCGCCCTGATGCACAGCGCGACCCGTGTCATCCCCGCACCCAGCGTCGTCCGTCTCAAGCGCTTCGTGCGGGTCCCCTTTCGGGGCCCCGTCCCGCTCACCCGCCGCGCCCTGTTCGCCCGTGACGGCGGCCGGTGCGCGTACTGCGGTGGCGTCGCAACCAGCGTCGATCACGTCATTCCGCGCAGCCGCGGCGGGCAGCACGCCTGGGAGAACGTGGTCGCCGCATGCCGCCGTTGCAACCATGTCAAAGCCGATCGGCACGTCGCCGAGCTGGGCTGGCGCCTCAGGCACCAGCCCGCCCCTCCGTCGGGGCTCGCGTGGCGCATCATCGGCACCGGCCATAGGGATCCGCGCTGGCTGCCATACCTGCAGCCGTACGGCGCGGACGACGCGATGGCCCGGATCGACGGCATATCCGCCTGAGGCCGGGCCATCGTCGTACCCGGCCGCCCGGCGGCGGTGCGCCGCTGGGCGGTTCGTCGTGCCGGGAGGGGCGGTTCGCCGGGCCGGCGGGAGCTGTTCGTCGCGCCGGGGCGGGGAGGCGGTCGTGCCGTGCCGGTGAGGCGCGCGACCGCCCCGTCGCCTGCGTCCCCGTGCCCGGGGACGTGCGCCGGACCTGCTGAAAAGGGCCTGCGGCCGTGCGACGCGGCCTAGGGTGGGGCTGTGTCCGAGGCCCATGAACTGACCATGCTGGAACAGGCCGCGGCCGTCCGCCGCGGCGACATCTCCCCCGTCGAGCTCGCGGAGCACTACCTGCGGCGGATCGAGCGGCTCGACGGCGACATCGGGGCGTATCTCACCGTCACCCCGGAGCGGGCGCTGGACGACGCGCGGCGCGCGGAGCAGCGGCTCGCGGGCGGGGGCGGGACGCCGCCGCTGCTCGGGGTACCGCTGCCGGTGAAGGACCTCGACCCCGTGCCCGGCGTGCGCTGGACCCTCGGCTCAGCCGTCTACGCCGACCGCGTCGCCCCGCCCGAGGCCGCCACGCACCTGGTGGAGCTGCTGGAGCGCGCGGGCACCGTCCTGCTGGGCAAGACCAACACCCCCGAGTTCGGCCTCCCCGCCTACACCGAGAGCCGCGTCGGGCCTCCGGCCCGCACCCCGTACGACCCGGCCCTCGGCGCGGGCGGTTCGAGCGGCGGGGCGGCCGCCGCGGTGGCCGCCGGGCTGGCGCCCGCCGCGCCCGGCAGCGACGGCGGCGGTTCCATCCGCATCCCGGCGAGCTGCTGCGGCATCGTCGGCCTCAAGCCCAGCCGCGGCCGGATCAGCCCGGCCCCCTCGGGCGACGTGAGCGGCCTCGCCACGGCCGGTCCACTGGCGCGTACGGTCCGTGACGCCGCGGCCCTGCTCGACGTGATGGCCGGGCCCGTGCCCGGCGACCCGATCCCCGTGGCGGCCCCCGACCCGTCCTTCCTGACGTGGTGCGACCGTCCTCCGGGCCGGTTGCGGATCGCCCGCTGGGCCGAGCCGGACATGCCGGGCGTCACCGTGGAGCCCGAGGTACTCGCCGCGTACGAGAAGACCTCCTCGCTCCTCGCCGAGCTGGGTCATGAGGTGATCGACGCCGAGCAGCCGCTGCGCCCGCACGACCGGGACGCCTTCACGCCGGTGTGGGCGGTGCTGTCGGCCCTGGCCCCGGTGGCACCGGAGCGCGAGGCGGAGCTGATGCCGCTCACGCGCTGGCTGCGCGAGCTGGGCCGGTCCGCGTCCGGCATGGACTTCGCCCGGGCGCTGGCCGCCATGCAGCAGGTGGGACGGCGCCTGGCCGCGGCCGTCGCCCCGTACGACGCCGTGCTGACCCCGACGCTCGCGCGGCTCCCACAGCCCGTGGGGTCGCTGCGGAACGACGAGGACCCG
Source organism: Streptomyces sp. NPDC047108 (assembly GCF_040643575.1). Lineage (NCBI taxonomy): Bacteria > Bacillati > Actinomycetota > Actinomycetes > Kitasatosporales > Streptomycetaceae > Streptomyces > Streptomyces sp. NPDC047108. The sequence goes on along the minus strand of NZ_JBEYUP010000003.1, from coordinate 380,505 downwards.
GTGGCGGACTTCGAGGCGCAGATCGCGTTCACGCCGTTCACCGCGCCCTGGAACATCGCCGGGTTGCCCGCGGTCTCACTGCCCCTGGGCTGGACCGCCCGTGGCCTGCCCGTCGGCATGATGCTGGGCGGGCCGCACGGCGCCGAGGGCCCGCTGCTGGCCCTGGCCGCGCAGCTCGAGGCTGCGGCCCCGTGGGCGGACCGGAGGCCCCAGGTGTGGTGACGGGCACCGGCGCACGCCCCCTGGGGCCGCACTCCACCCCGCGCCGCACACCCCCCATAGAGCCGCACTCCCGCGCCGTCAGGAAATCCGCCGCCGTAGACTCACTCCTAGCCGGAAGCTCTGCGCTCGGCGCGGGGTGCGGCCGTGAAATCACTCACGGGGAGCGGGTGTGACCTGCCCCACGTTCCCGAGGGGATCACGTCTGCTCCCGCGATCGCTGGGTAGGCCACTGGTGACCTGCAATCGACGACTCACACACGGAGGCCCCGCGTGGCCGCGTCAGCACCGCTGCTCCTGTCCGCCGCCCATTCCAAACCCGTCGGCCCCCAGGCCACCGAGCCGGTGAACCCGCTCGACCTGGAGGGCCTGTCCGACCCGGACTCCGGACTCGATGGCGCCAGCTCCCGTGAATGGGCCGAGCCCCCGCTCACGAGCGAGCCGCCGCTGGCCGACGCGGCCCCCCTCACCAGCGAGCCGCCGCTCGCCTCCGAACTTCCGCTGACCAGCGAGCCGACCGCCACCGGCATGGGTGCGGGTCTGGAGACCCTGGAGGTCTAGATGGGCCGAGCGCGGCTCGCCGCCCTGCACGGAGTCGCCACCTTCTACGAACCCTCACCCGGGCATCGCATCGATGTCCCCGACGACACCGTCGTCGCCGTACTCGCCGCGCTGGGCGTCGACGCGTCCACGCCGCGCGCGGTCCGTGCGGCCCTCGACGGGCACGCCCACTGGGAGGCGAACCGTCTGCTGCCGCAGACGGTTGTCCTGCGGAGGCCGACCGCTCCGGCCCCCGGGGCCCCGCACCCCGGCACGCCCACGGCCCGTATCGCCGCACCGCCGGCCCGCGGGCGGACCGGGCGCGCACGCCACTCCCAGCGCACCCGGCCCGTACCGGCCCTCCCCGAGGGCACGCTGCTGCACGTCGACACCGAGGACGGCGAGAGCCTCCCGTGGGACGGATCCGCGTTCTTCCGCGGCAACCGTGCCCTGAGGGCGTCGGGCAGTGCCGCGCTCGCCTCGGCGTCCGCCGCCGCGGGCGTCACCTCCTCCGCAGGCCAACTCCCGTTCGGCACCCACACATTGCGCGCGCTGGCCCCCGACGGCCGGTCCGCCCGCGCCACCCTGATCGTCGCCCCCGAGCGGCTGCCCGCGCCCCCGGGGCGCAGTTACGGCTTCCTGGTCCAGCTCTACTCCCTGTTGTCCGCCCGCTCGTGGGGCATGGGCGACCTCGGGGACCTGGCCGAGCTCGCCGCCTGGTCCGGGCGGTCGCTCGGCGCCGGATTCGTGCAGCTCAATCCGTTGCACGCGGCCGTTCCCGGAGACGGACGGCATGCGACCGACCCCTCCCCCTACCGCCCCTCCTCCCGCCGTTTCCCCGACCCGGTGCACCTGCGTGTCGAGGAGATCCCGGAGTACGGGTACCTGGACGGCCCGGCGCTGCGGCGCGCGGCTGAACTCCTCGCCCAGGCCGCGGAGTTGCGGGAGGGCGTCCTACGCGACGACGCCCTCATCGACCGGGACGCGGTGTGGCGGCTCAAGCGGGAGGCGCTGGAGCTGGTGCACGCCGTCCCGCTGAGCCCGGGCCGCCGCGCCGCCTACTCCGCCTTCCTCGAGGAACAGGGCCTTGCCCTGCAGGACCACGCCACCTGGTGCGCGCTCGCCGAGGTCCATGGCTCCGACTGGCACAGCTGGCCGGAGGGCCTGCGCGACCCGCGGTCGGCCCGTACGGCACGGGCGCGCGGCGAACTGGCGGACCGCGTCGACTTCCACTGCCGTCTCGCCTGGCTGACCGACGGACAGCTCGCCGCCGCGCAGCGGGCGGCACGCGACGCGGGTATGGCCATCGGTCTCGTCCACGACCTGGCGGTCGGGGTGCACCCCGGCGGCTCGGACGCCTGGGCGCAGCAGGACGCCTTCGCCGCCGGGATGTCCGTGGGTGCTCCCCCGGACGCGTTCAACTCCCGGGGACAGGACTGGGGTCTGCCGCCGTGGCGCCCCGACGCGCTGGCCGCCTCCGGCTACGCCCCGCCGCGCGACCTGCTGCGCGGACTGATGCGCCACGCCGGCGCGCTGCGCATCGACCATGTGATGGGGCTGTTCCGGCTGTGGTGGGTGCCGGAGGGCCGGGCGCCCACCGAGGGGACGTACGTCCGCTACGACGCGGAGGCCATGCTCGGCGTACTGGCGCTGGAGGCCCACCGGGCGGGCGCGGTCGTCATCGGGGAGGACCTCGGGACGGTCGAGCGCGGCGTACGGGAGACGCTGGCGGGCCGCGGCGTGCTGGGCACGTCGGTGCTGTGGTTCGAGCGCGACTACGCGGCGGAGGAGAAGGAAGCGGATGCCCTGCGGGGGCGGTCCGGGGAGGCGGAGGCACCCGGCGCGGAGTCCGTGGCCGCCTCGGTGACGGCGGCCGCTCCGGAAACGGTCGGCGGGTGTGCGGAGCCGCCGCGGGGCGGGGCCGACGGAGCGAAGGGCGGCGAGCCCGAACCGGCCCGGCGCGCACGGCCGTTGGAGCCCGCGGCATGGCGGTCAGCCTGCCTGGCGACCGCCACCACGCACGACCTGCCGAGCACCGCGGCCCGGCTCACCGGGGACCACGTCGGACTGCGGCACCGGCTCGGGCTGCTCACCCGTCCGCTGGCGGCGGAGCAGGCCGAGGACTCCGCCGAGGTCGCGGACTGGCTGGAGCTGCTCGACCGGATGGGTCTGCTGCCGGAGGGGAGCGGGGACGAGGAGGGCGCGATCAAGGCGGTCCACCGGTTCCTCGCGGCCACCCCGGCGCAGATGGTCGGCGTCTGGCTGCCGGACGCTGTCGGGGACCGCAGGCCGCAGAACCTGCCGGGGACCTGGGACCAGTACCCCAACTGGCGGCTCCCCGTCGCCGATGCGGACGGGCGGCCGGTCACGCTGGAGCAGCTCGCGGCCTCCCCGCGGCTGCGCGAGCTGATCGCGGAGCTGGCGGAGCGCGTACCGCCGCCTGTGCCGGGCGACCGCCCCGCGCGGAGGAGCGGCTGAGGCGGAGCGCGAGCGACCGCGTACGGCGGAGGGACGCTGAGCCCGTACGGCGTTGGGGCACCCCGGGCGCGCGGGGTGCGGAGGCGCCCGCTACGGTGAGCCTGTGGACAAGAAGAACGCCGTGCGCGCCGGAGTCGTCACCGCCGGTTCCGCGCTGATGATGCTGCTGATGTCGTCTCCCGCGCTCGCTGTGACGCCCGACGACGGCGACGACCCGGGCCCCGGGCTGAGCGTCGTCCAGACGCTGGGCCTCTTCGTCGGCCTGCCGATCCTGCTCTTCGTGGTGATCGCGGGTCTGGTGATGGTGGGCGACAAGTCCCACAAGCAGCAGAGCTGACGGCAGCGCCGCCGCCTGGCGCAGCCACCTGCCGACACGTCACGGTCGAGGGCGCCTCCCGCTCGTTCTGAGGACGAGCCGGGGAGGCGCCCTCGTTCCGTTCCGCGCCCCTCTCGCGCTCCGGGTCCACCGCGTTCCGCTCCAGTGCCGTCGCACCCCGCCATTGACGCCCCCTCACGCCTCGGCCTAGCGTTCTTCGACAACAGGAAACCTTCCTAACAGTGCGCGACGGCGGAGGGCGGGCATGGCCGTGACACCGGGGACGACGCCGAGACCGGGGGCCGCGCCGGGCACGCCTCAGGTGCTGCGGGCGATGAACGACCGCGCCGCGCTCGATCTGCTGCTGGAGCACGGACCGCTCTCCCGTGCCCGTATCGGCACACTCACCGGACTCTCCAAGCCCACCGCGTCGCAGCTCCTCTCCCGTCTCGAATCGGCCGGGCTCGTGATCGCGACGGGCACCAGCGAGGGCCGCCCGGGGCCGAACGCCCAGCTCTACGCGGTCAATCCGGCCACCGCGCACGTCGCCGCGCTCGATGTGACACCCGGCCGCATCCTCGCCGAGGTCGCCGACATCACCGGCCGCACCGCCGGCGCGTACGAACTCAGGACGCCGGGCCGCCGCGCCGGCGGCGCCGTCCGCCAGGTCGTCGACGCACTCGACGGCGCCGTCAAGGCCGCGGCTCTGACCCGCGCCGATCTGCGCCGGGTCGTCATCGGCACCCCGGGCGCCTTCGACCCCGGCACCGGACGGCTGCGCTACGCGAGCCATCTCCCCGGCTGGCACGCCCCCAGCCTCCTCGACGACCTCGCCGCGGCCCTGCCGATGCCGCTGGAGTACGACAACGACGTGAACCTGGCCGCGGTCGCCGAGCACCGGCTCGGCGCGGCACGCGGCCACGACGACTTCGTCCTGCTGTGGAACGAGGAGGGCATCGGCGCCTCGATCGTCATCGGCGGCCGTCTGCACCGCGGCCGGACGGGCGGTGCGGGCGAGGTCGGTTTCCTCCCGGTGCCGGGCACTCCGCTCGTACGGCAGGTGGCCCGGGCCAACAGCGGCGGCTTCCAGGAACTGGCGGGCGCCCGGGCCGTACGGATCATCGCGGACGAGCTGGGACTGCCCGTGCCCGAGGGCCCGGACCGGCAGGTCGCTGCGGAGCTGCTCGCCCGGGCTGCGTCGCAGGGTTCCGGGTCCACGGCCCCCGCCGAGCTGCTGCGGCGCTTCGCCACCGGGCTGGCGACCGGGCTCGCCTCGATGGTCGCCGTCCTCGACCCCGGGCTCGTCGTCCTGTCCGGCGGGGTGATCACCGCGGGAGGAGAGCCGCTGCGCGCTCTGCTCCAGGCCGAGCTGGCTGAGCTGGCCGTGCCCCGCCCGCGTCTCGTCCTGGGCACCGTCCGCGAACGGCCGGTCCTGCGCGGTGCGTTGGAGAGCGCCCTCGCCACCACGCGCGACGACGTGTTCGACACCTCCCGCTGATCCCCCGCCCCCCGTCGGCCTCCCCCACTCCCGACACCGCCCGAGCCCCCTCGCCGCGACCGCCGGCGGGAGGCGCACCGCCCGAAGGGTTGGAGCGATCCATGAAACTCGCTGTCGTGGGTGGCGGATCCACCTACACGCCCGAGCTGGTCGACGGGTTCGCGCGACTGCGCGACACCCTTCCGGTCTCCGAACTGGTCCTCCTCGACCCGGCGCAGGACCGGCTCGGACCGGTCGGCGGGGTCGCCCGGCGCATCTTCGCCCGCCAGGGCCATCCGGGCCGCATCGTCACCACCTCCGACCTCGACGCCGCGGTGGACGGTGCCGACGCCGTCCTCCTCCAACTGCGCGTCGGGGGGCAGGCCGCGCGCGAGCAGGACGAGACGTGGCCGATGGAGTGCGGCTGCGTGGGGCAGGAGACGACGGGCGCGGGCGGGCTGGCGAAGGCCCTGCGCACCGTGCCCGTCGTCCTGGACATCGCCGAGCGGGTGCGCCGCAGGAACCCGGACGCCTGGATCGTAGACTTCACCAACCCCGTGGGCATCGTGACGCGCGCGCTGCTGCAGGCCGGTCACAAGGCGGTCGGGCTGTGCAACGTCGCGATCGGATTCCAGCGGAAGTTCGCGAAGCTGCTCGGCGTACGGCCCGAGGACGTCCACCTCGATCACATCGGGCTCAACCACCTGACGTGGGAGCGGGGCGTGCGCGTCGGCGGGCCCGGCGGAGAGGACGTCCTGCCCGCCCTGCTGGACCGGCACGGCGACACGATCGCAGACGACCTGCGCCTGCCGCGCTCCGTCCTCGACCGGCTCGGTGTCGTCCCCTCCTACTACCTGCGCTACTTCTACGCGCACGACGAGGTCGTCCGGTCCATGCGGACCCGGCCGTCCCGGGCGGCGGAGGTGGCGCGGATGGAGCGCCGTCTGCTGGAGCTGTACGCCGATCCGTCGGTCGACGAGAAGCCCGCGCTCCTTGCGGAACGGGGCGGCGCGTTCTACTCCGAGGCGGCGGTGGACCTTGCGGCGGCGCTGCTGGGCGGCGGCGGGGGCCGCGTCCAGGTGGTCAACGCCCGCAACGACGGCACCTTCCCCTTCCTCCCCGACGACGCGGTGATCGAGGTCCCCGCACGCGTCACCCCCGCCGGCGCCGAGCCGCTGCCGGCCGACGCCCCCGGCCCGCTCTTCTCCGGCCTGATCGGGCACGTGGCGGCGTACGAGGACCTGGCGCTGGAGGCGGCTCTGCGCGGCGGGCGCGACCGGGTGTTCACCGCGCTCCTCGCCCACCCGCTGATCGGCCAGTACGCACTCGCGGACGCCCTCACCGACCGCCTGCTGGCGCACAACCGGGAGCATCTGGCGTGGGCGTGAGGGGTCCGGCCGCGGCCGTGCTCGCGATCGACGCCGGGAACACCAAGACGGACGTGGCACTCGTCGGCGCCGACGGCCGCGTCCTGGGCACCGCGCGCGGGGGCGGATTCCGCCCGCCGTCCGCGGGCGTCGGCCCGGCCGTCGACGCGCTGGCGGCGACCGTTGGGGAAGCGGCCCTCGCGGCGGGACGGCGCAGGGAACGCGCAGGGCCGCTCGCCGCGCACCTCTCCGCCTGCCTGGCCAACGCCGATCTCCCGGCCGAGGAGCGGGAGTTGGGGCAGGCGCTGCACGCGCGCGGCTGGGCCACCACCACCTGCGTGCGCAACGACACCTTCGCGGTCCTGCGGGCGGGCACGGACGCCCCGCGTGGTGTGGCCGTCGTCTGCGGCGCGGGCATCAACTGCGTCGGCATGCTGCCCGACGGCCGTACCGCCCGCTTCCCCGCGGTCGGGCGCCTCTCCGGCGACTGGGGAGGCGGTGCCCATCTGGCGGAGGAGGCGCTGTGGTGGGCGGCGCGTGCCGAGGACGGCCGGGGCGAGTCCACCGCGCTCTCCACCGCACTGCCCGCGCACTTCGGGCTGGACACCATGGCCGCGCTGATCGAGGCGCTGCATCTGCGGAGGCTTCCGGCGGGGCGCAAGCACGAGCTGACTCCGGTGCTCTTCGCCACGGCGGCCGACGGCGACGCGGTCGCCCGGCGCATCGTGCACCGGCAGGCGGACGAGGTCGTGGCCATGGCCACGGTCGCCCTCGACCGCCTGGGGCTGCTGACGGCCGCGGCGCCCGTCCTGCTGGGCGGCAGCGTGCTGGCCGCGCGCCACCCCCTGCTGCACGACCGCATCACCGGACTCCTCGCCGCGCACGCCCCGAAGGCGGTGCTCCGCGTCGTCACCGCGCCACCGGTCCTGGGCGCCGCCCTGCTGGGCCTCGACGCCACGGGCGCGCCGCCGGAAGCCGCGGCACAGCTGCGCTCGTCCTACGGCGCCGCCTGAGGCACGGCGCAGTTGCGCGGCGGCTCCTTCCCCTCCGGCCAGGCCACCCCCTCGAACGTGAGCTGGTCCGACGCCGGGTCCAGGCGGACGACGGAGGACGCCTTGTCGTAGGGGTTACCCGCGTTGGTGAGGCAGATCCAGCCGCTGGCCCCCTGCACCCGGGAGGCCAGGTTGAGGTGGGCGAAGTCCTGCTTGATCCGCTCGGTGGAGGGGACTTCGGCCTTGCTGATCGACGCCGCCTTCGCCAGCGCCCGGGTGGCGGTCAGGACGACGTCGTGGGTGGCGATCGTCCTGCCGTCGTCGAGCCGTACGGGCCCCATGTCCCCGACGGCCCGGATGGCGTCCTTGAGTTCGTTCATCGCGTCCTGGGGCTCGGCGAGGTGGCGCGGGCGGTCCTGCCGGCCGTGCTTCCTCCCCTCCTTCGCGGCCTTCTTCTCCCACTTCCGCACCTCGGCGTCCCAGGCGTCGGGGTGAGCGGGGGCCGAGTACCGCACGGACACCGAGGGTTTGCCCGTGCCCGCGTCGCCGCGCAGCAGGTCGCGCTCCTCCGCGTTCAGGCGCTGGCCGAGGCTCGTCGCGTCCGACCCGGTGATCACGGTGTAGGACTTCTTGCCGGCGCAGTAGGTGCCCGCGAGCTTCTTGACGAACAGCTCCAGGTGGAAGGCGCGCCCGGCGAAGTAGACGACCCGGGCACGGGACTGGCAGATGTTGCGCGCGAAGTCCTCGAATTCGTTCGGGGTGACCCCTTCCGTCTCGGTGCCCTCGGACCGGAACGTCATGTCCTGCACGCCGTGCGCGCCGTCCGTGCGGTCGCCGCGGGCGCGGGTGAACGCCGTCCAGAGCGACCGGTTGTAGTTGTCCTTCGGCCGGGTGTCGGCGACGAGCGCGGTCTGCTCGCCCGCCAGCCCCGGATCGAAGCCGAGCAGCGCACGCGCCTGGTCCTCGCTCGTGGAGACGACCCGGGCGAGGCCCGGATACGGGTCCTTGTCGCGGTCGCGGCCCTCGGGGTTGGCGAAATCGCCCGAGGTGACGAGGCTGGCGACGACCGGGATCCCCAGGTCCTTCGTCACATGGGTCATGGCGTCGCGCGTGTTCTCCAGGCTGAGGTTGAACCCGGCGATCACCCGCAGCCCGGGCTCGTTCCGTACGAGCGTGTCGACCGTGTGCCTCCAGGACCGGTAGTCCCGCCCGGGGTTGGCGAGGACCAGACGGATCGGGGGCTTCGCGGCGTCGGCCTTGTTGGCCTGGTACTGGGCGAGATACGCGCCCTGCACCTCGCTGAGGATCTGCTCCTGCACGGCGGAGTTGTCCGACTCCATGGGGATCATCAGGGCGACCGTGGCGTGCTTCTTGTCCGCGACCCGCTGGTTCTCGGCCTCGATGCGGCCGAAGACCTCGTCCATCCCCTCGACCTCGGGCATGAACACCCCGGTGCCGTCCGAGACCCCGACGCAGTCGCGGCCGTGGACCTCCAGCCCTTCGCCGCAGCTCGCGGGGCCCTCGGGACCGAACAGCCCGTACACCCCGTAGGCCACGGCCAGGACGGCGACCGTCGAGAGGGCGCCGAAGGTCACCGGCCCCAGGCGGGTGAAGCGCGGCCTGCGCTCCGGGGGCTCGCCGACGGCCGGCGGGGCGGGCGGGGCCGTGTCCCGCGCGGCCGGCGCCACCCGCAGCAGACGCCCCGGCAGCGGAACCTCCTTGCCCTGTCTGCGCTGTTCCGCGGCCCGGGCCCGGCGGGTGAACAGCTGGGGGATCCGGCGCTCGAGATCGGCCACGGGTACGGGCTCGTCGGCTCCGCGATCGGGCGTGGCACCGCCAGGCTGCGCGGTGGTGACGACGACGGGGTAAGTCCGCAGATTGCGGGACTCCTCGTCGTAGGCCGTCAGCAGGGCGTCCCGGATCGCTCTGCGGGCGGGAGCGGTGTCCACGCCCGGCAGCAGGATCACCGGCCTGCGCGCACGGTTGAGGCGGCGGAAGACGCCGAAGTGCGCGTCGATGTCCGCGAGCAGCGCCTCGACGAGCAGCAGTGTCTTCTCCTGCTCGGACTTCTCGCGCCAGGTGAGCAGCTCCCGGAAGACCTCGCGGGACGGGTGGCCGTCCAGCTTCGGGAAGCGCTTCTTCCGGTACCAGTGGACCGTCCGGCGGTGCGGGAACCGGAGGGCGTCGACGGCCCAGCCGCCCAGGGCGAGGATCCAGTTGACGTTCTGCGGGGCGTGGTCGGGGCCCAGTCCCTTGAAGCGTCGGCGCAGCTCCAGCAGGATGTGGCGGCGCTCGCGCGCGATGGCCTGTTTGACCATGAGGGCCAGCCCGTCGACGTGCTCGGCCGGCATGCCCCCGTCCTCCGGCTCCCACGCGTAGAAGGCCGCGAAGGCCGCCGCGAAGCGGGTGAAGACGATGGGTAAGCGGTAGGCGGGGCGGCCGTCGTAGCCGCAGCCCTGGGCGATGGCCAGGAGTTCGGTGGCGATCTGCCGCTCTCGCGACTCCATCGGCGGCAGCGTGCCGGGGCTGTTGACCGGCAGGACGCCCCGGTAGGTGTCGTGGTACCGCTCGGTCCAGGCGAGGCCGGCGTGCTCCCCGGTCTCGATCTGGAGGATCAGCCCTCCGCCGGACCTGCGCCCCAGCCGGACCCTCCGCCGGCGCAGCCTGTCGCGGACCGCCAATTGTGCGAGTACGGCGTCCAGTTGCTCTTCCACGATACGACCCCCGTCCCCGTACGGCTCCCGCCGCACGGTCCCCGTGACCCTCGATCCGGGGAGCACTATAGAGACGTACGTCACACGAAGCAGGGCAAGTCGCATGAATGGAGTGGAGGTTCGGCCACGTTCCGTCCAACTTCCGTCACAGCGCGACCCGATACACGGTGGAACCGAACAGCTACCGAACGCGTCATCGCCATCGGGGGGCGAGCGGAGCCGGCGCAGGCGCGCCGCTTCCCGCGTCGCCACCGGTTGTGCTCCCTGTGGCAATCCGTACAAGATCGAGTCAATCCCGGTGTGGATGCCGGCCTCCCGGGGCCATACTTCTGGCCGTATACCGTTCCGCCCCGGCCACCGGGCGACGGACCGACGCATCGACCGAGGGGGGTCCCGTGACACAGACGCCGGCCGGCGTCGCCCCTCCGCAGCCGCCGCCCCCCGCGCGCAGGACCGCGTGGTCCGAGGGCGTCGACCGGCTGCGGGCCGCGGCGACCACCGAGCCCGGCAAGCTGCGGATCATCGGCGCGGTCCTGGCCGCGCTGGTCGTCCTCTTCGGTGCGACGACGGCCTGGCAGGTCTCCGAGCGGGCGGACGCCGCGGAGAGCGTGGCGCGCCGCAGCCAGCCGCTCAGCGCCGACGCCGCCAGCATCTACCGGTCGCTCGCCGACGCCGACACCACGGCGGCCGAGGGCTTCCTGACCGGCGGCCAATGGCCGCGCGAGGTGCGCGAGCGCTACGAACGGGACATCGGGACCGCGTCCGCCCTGCTGGTGCAGGCCGCGGCGGCGAGCGACCCCTCCGATCCCGCCGGCCGTCACGTCCGCACCCTCAACGCGCAACTGCCCGTCTACACCGGCCTGATCGAGCAGGCGCGGGCCAACGGCCTGCAGGGGCTGCCGCTGGGCGGCGCGTATCTGCGCCACGCCAACGAGCGGATGCGCAGCGAGCTGCTGCCCGCCGCCCGCGCGCTGTACGACGCAGAGACGGACCGGCTGGGCTCCGACTACGACGACGCCGAGGCGGGTCCCTGGCTCGCGCTCGGCAGCGGCGTGGTCGCGCTGACGGCGCTGGTATGGGCCCAGCGCCGCGACTACCGCCGGACCAACCGGGTGTTCAACCCCGGTCTGGTCGCCGCCGGCGCCGCCTCCGCGGTCGTACTGCTCTGGCTCGCGACCGCGCACACCCTGGCCTGGTCGGGCCTGACCACCTCGTACGAGGACGGGGCGAGGTCGCTGCGTGTCCTCAACGAGGCGCGCATCACCTCCCTCCAGGCACGCGGCGACGAGAGCCTGACGCTGGTGGCGCGCGGCGCGGTGCTCAACGGGGATGGGCAGGACTTCTACGAGGCGGGGTACCGCTCGGCCATGAACCGGCTGGCCGGCACGGGCGACGGCGGCGGCCCCGGCGGGGACGGTGAAGGTGACGGCAAGGGCGGCAAGGCCGGGACGGGACGGCCGGTCCTCCTCGGCACCGCGGCGTCCCTCGCAGACGACCGCGAGGGATCGGCCCCCGTCGCCGCGTGTGCCGACGCCGTACGGGACTGGCGGTCCCTCCACCGCGAGGCCCGGGAGACCGACGACAACGGCGAGTACGAGAATGCGCTGCGGAAGGTCATCGGCGCCGGCGACACGACCGGCCGTCACTTCGACCGGATCGACGCGAGTCTGCAGCAGGCCATGGCGCACGAACAGCGGGAGTTCGCGCACGCGGCGGGCGACGGCCGGAGCGCCCTGACGGGACTGCCGCCGGGCGCCGTCGCCCTCGCCCTTCTGGGCGGGGCGGGCGCGGTGCTCGGCATAGGGCGCAGACTGTCGGAGTACCGGTGAGGGGAGGCATGGTGCGCGAGGAACCGGCGAAGCGCCCCGTCGCGGCTCCGGAACGCCGCACGGCTCCGGAACGCCGCAGGGCTCCGGGACGGCTGCGCGGCTGGGGCGGCGTGGCCGCGATGGCGGTGGCGTGCGGCGTGGCAGCGACCCTGCTGCCCCTGGCCCAGCACGAGGCGGACCCGGGCGGGGACGTGCCCTCCGCCGTGCCCGAGCACGCCTCCGGAGCCTCCCGCGCCCGGCCCTCGGCCGACGAGACCTGCACGGACCCGGAGGCCGGACTGCGCCCATCGGGCAAGAGCGGCCCGGCCGTGGACGCCATCAAGAAGCGCGGCTATCTCATCGCCGGTGTCGACCAGAACAGTTACCGCTGGGGCTACCGCAACCCCGCGACCGGCCGGCTCGAGGGCTTCGACATCGACCTCGTCAGCGCCATCGCCGAGGACATCCTCGGCAAGGACGCCAAGGTCGTCTACCGCGCCATCCCCACCAACCAGCGCATCCCCGCGCTGGAGCAGCGCACCGTCGACATCATCGCGCGCACCATGACCATCAACTGCGACCGCATCCGCCACGTCGCGTTCTCCACCGCCTACTTCCAGGCGGGCCAGCAGGTGCTCGTCCCCAAGGGCTCGTCGGTCACCGCCTTCGACGACACCCTTCGCGGCAAGCGGGTCTGCACGGCGACCGGTTCGACCGGGGAGGCCGAGCTGCGCAAGGAGTCGCACGGCGCGCGGGTCACCACCGTGCCCAACCAACTCGACTGCCTGGTGCGGCTGCAGCTCGGCGAGGCCGACGCGGTCGTCACCGACAACGCCCTGGCGGCGGGCCAGGCGGCGCAGGACCCGTCGGTGACACTGGTGGGTGAGCCGTTCACGGAAGAGCCCTACGGCGTGGCCATGAACCTGGAGGATGAGGATCTGGTACGCCGGGTGAACAAGGTCCTGGAGGACTATCGCGAGAGCGGGGCATGGATGAAGGCGTACAAGCGCTGGCTCGCCTCCGACCTCAAGGGCATCAAGGGCCCGCCCGAGCCCAAGTACCGGAAGGGGTGAGCCGGGAGGGGAACCGGCCGGCAGGGGGACGACCAGGACGGCCGACGACCGAGTAACGAACAGGAGAGGTGATCGATGGGGGTCCCGGGACCCTTTCCCAGCTCCGCGGACGAGCCCCACGGTCCTGTCATGGACCGTGAGGAGGCCGACCGTGCGCTGTCCAGGCTCGGCGCCGAACACGAGGCGATCGAGACGTCCCTGCTCGCGCTCCAGGACCACGCGGGTCGCAGACTCCTGGAAGGGGCGGAGCTCACCGGCACGACCCGGCGCCGGTGGGCCTCGACCGAACAGGTCGTCTCCCTTCTGTGGACCCACTTCGACCTCTACACGGAAGCCCTGGGCGAGGCCCGCGCGGTGCGGGCCCGGCGGCGCTGGCTGTCCCGGGACGATCTGGTCGAACTGACCGATCTGCTGCGCGGCCCCCGCGTCACGATCCCCGGCAGCACCGCCGCGGCCGTCGGCCCCGACGCGTACGCCCCCTCCCCCGGCCTCACCGGACCGGCCCGGCTCAGCGAGCAGTTGAGCATGGAGCAGCTCGTGGACCGGATGAACTCCTGGTACGCGCAGGCGCTGGACGTGGTCGTGGCCGCCGACGCCGTCTGGTCCGCGCTGCCCGCCCGGATAGACCTGCTCTCCGCCGAGCTGCAGCGCACCCGTTCGCTCGCGCACTCCGTCGGTGTCCGCCCCGGCGAGCACCCGGCGGGCGACGACCTGGAGCGCATCACGGCCGAACTCACCGCGCTGCGCGCCCAGGTGGTCTCCGACCCGCTCGCCTTCTGGAACCCGTCGGCATCGGCCAGTTCCGCACCCGGCGGCGGCCGCCCGGACACCTCCCGATACGACCGCGAGGCCCGCGCGCTGGAGGACGTACGGCGGGAGATCGAGGCGGTCCTCGCCGTGCGGCAGGACGCGGAGCGGCGGCTGATCGCGGTGCGGGACCTGCTCTCCCGGGCCGACCGCACGCTCACCGAGGCGCGGCAGGCGCGCGGTGAGGTGCTGGCGAAGATCGCCGCGTCGGAGGTGCCCGCGGTCAGCGGCCCGCCCACCGCGCTGCACGAACAGCTGGCCGCGGCAGCCGACTACCGCAGGCGGTCCCAGTGGCACCGGCTCTCCCCGCTGCTGGAGCGCCTGGAGGAGCGGTCCGAGGAGGAACTGATACGAGCCCGTGAGTCGCTGACCGCGGTGACCGCGCCCCTGGCCGTACGGGCCGAACTCCGCGGCAGGCTCGACGCGTACAAGGCGAAGATCGCCCGGCACGGCTTCGCCGAGGACCCGCTGCTCACGGAGCGGTACGACGCGGCGCGCCGGATGCTGTGGAGCGCGCCGTGCGATCTTCGCGCCGCGGAGGCGGCGGTGCTGCGCTACCAGGCCGCGGCCGCCGAGGTGCTGGTGCCGCGGCAGGCGGAGCCCGCGGACAGGGCGGGCGCCGCCGGGCCGGGAGACACGGGCTGGGCCTCACCCGGCGGGGGCGGTGAAGGGGGCCCATGAGCACCAGCACGGAGGCGTGCCAGCGGCGGGAGTGCCCGGGGACGTACGAGGACGTCGGCGGCGGGCAGGTGTACTGCGACACCTGCGGTCTGGCGCCGGTGGTCTCCGCGGACGGGATGGTCGGGTCGGCGCCGACGGGTGTCGCGGGCGCGGGCGGTACACCGGGGGTGTCGCGTACGCCGTCCTCGCCTGGGTCCGGGTCCGGTGGCTCCGGGTCCGGTGGCTCCGGGTCCGGTGCGGCGCCCTCCAGCGGGTCTCCCTCCGGGCCGTCCTCCGGTGCGTCCGCGTCCGGCAGCGTGGCGACCGTCGGTATGGAGTCCGGCCGTTCGTCGCCGTCCGCCCGTGCGTCGTCCGGGTCCTCCTCGTCCCGCCGGTCGGTGTCGGGGCGGCTCTCGGGAGGCAGCGGCGCCCGTTCGGTGTCGGTGCGCAGCTCCGGCTCCTCCGGATCGCCCTCGGGCCGGGGCAGGCTCGGCGCGGGCCTGGTGTCGGTGCCCGAGGTGCCGCGCCCGGACCCGCGGAGCGCCGTGCTGGAGAAGGCGGAGGTGCCGGAGCGGAAGCGGTTCTGCAGCCGCAGCGACTGCGGGGCCCCGGTGGGGCGCGCCCGCGCGGGTCGGCCGGGACGCACGGAGGGCTACTGCACCAAGTGCGGCCACCCGTACTCGTTCGTGGCGAAGCTGCGGCCCGGCGACGTCGTGCACGGGCAGTACGAGGTCGCGGGCTGCCTGGCGCACGGCGGTCTCGGCTGGATCTACCTCGCCGTGGACCATGCGGTCTCGGACCGCTGGGTGGTCCTCAAGGGCCTGCTCGACACCGGTGACGAGGACGCACTGGCCGCCGCTGTCTCCGAGCGGCGCTTCCTCGCCGAGATCGAGCACGCCAACATCGTGCGGATCTACAACTTCGTCGAGCATCTCGACCAGCGCACCGGCAGCCTCGACGGCTACATCGTGATGGAGTACGTCGGCGGCAAGTCGCTCAAGGACATCGCGAACGAGCGGCGGACACCGGAAGGCCGCCGCGACCCGCTGCCCGTGGAACAGGCCTGCGCGTACGGCCTGGAGGCGCTCGAGGCGCTCGGCCATCTGCACAGCCGGAAGCTGCTGTACTGCGACTTCAAGGTCGACAACGCCATCCAGCAGCAGGACCAGCTCAAGCTGATCGACATGGGCGCGGTCCGGCGGATGGACGACAGGACCAGCGCGATCTACGGCACGGTCGGCTACCAGGCACCGGAAGTCGCGGACGTGGGCCCGTCCGTGGCCTCCGACCTCTACACGGTGGCGCGGACCCTGGCCGTGCTGACCTTCGACTTCCAGGGCTACACCAACGTCTACGCGGACAGCCTCCCCGACCCCGACCACATCGACGTCTTCCGCCGCTACGAGTCGTTCTACCGCCTGCTGGTGCGCGCCACGGACCCCGATCCCGGTCGCCGGTTCGCCTCGGCGGAGGAGATGGCGGAGCAGCTCACCGGCGTGCTGCGGGAGGTCGTCGCACTGAAAACGGGGCAGCCGCGCCCCGCGCTGTCCACGCTCTTCGGGCCCGAACTCCGGGTCGCGGACACGCAGTTGTTCGCCGAGGAGGACCCCGCGCCGCCGCCCGCGACCGGGTCGGCGCGGCCGGCGCCGGTCGAGGCGGCCCCCGGGCCGTCCGAGGAGGCGGTGGCGGCCGGTCAGGGCCTGGCGGCACCCGACCTGCGCGGCGCCGCCCTCGCCCTGCCCGTACCGCAGGTCGACTCCCGTGACCCGAACGCCGGTTTCCTGGCCGGGCTCATGGCCTCCGCCCCCGAGGAATTGCTGGCCACCCTGTCCAACGCGCCCTGCGACTCGGTGGAGTTGCGCCTGCGGGAGCTGCGGGCGCGGCTGGAGACCGGGGACATGGGCGTCGCCGCCGGAGCGCTGGCTCAGCTGGAGGCCGAACACCCCGACGACTGGCGCGTGGTCTGGTCCCGCGGCGTCACCTCGCTGGTGACGGGGGACCACGAGCGGGCGGCCCTGTCCTTCGACGCCGTCTACGACGCGTTCCCCGGCGAGACCGCCCCCAAGCTGGCGCTCGCCCTGTGCGCCGAGGTCCTGGGGCAGTCGGACAACGCCGCCGAGTACTACCACCTCGTCCGGTCCGCCGACCCCGGCTATGTGAGCGCCGCCTTCGGCCTCGCCCGGGTGCGGCTGGCGGCCGGCGACCGCACCGGCGCGGTACGGGCGCTGGAGTCCGTGCCCGAGGCGTCGATCCACTACACGGCGGCGCGCATCGCGGCGGTACGGGCCCGGCTGCGGCAGCGGGCGGCGGGTGATGCGCTGCTCGACGACCTCATGGCCGCCGCCCGGCAGGTCGAAGGGCTGCAGGAGTTCGGCCTGGACGCGGTCCGCCGCGAGCGGCTGTCGACCGAGGTGCTGAGCTGTGCGCTGACCTGGGTGATGGCGGGTGCGCGGGGCGCGCCCGCGACCGCCCGGGCCGCATCCGGAAGCCCCGCGACCGCCGCGACCGCTTCCGGAAGCGCTGCCGCCGGAAGCGCTGCCGCCGGAAGCACGGCCGGGGGAACGGCAGTGAGAGGTACGGGGGCCGGGGAGCCGGCCCCCGGAACCGCGACCGCCGGCGGCACGGCCGAAGGCGGCGGCACCGGGACGGGAGCCGCGGCCGTGAGCGGTGAGGCCGCCGGAGGCGAGGCCGGACCCGGGCCACTCGCCGGGACCGGTGCCGGGGAGCGGCCCGTGCTGCTCGGCAGCCGACTGGACGAGCGGGGCCTGCGGTTCGGGCTGGAACGCTCGTACCGCGTGCTCGCGCGGCTCGCCCAGCGCGGCGAGGAAAGGATCGAACTGGTGGAGCGGGCCAACCGCTGCCGCCCCAGGACGTGGGTGTGAGTGATGTCGCAGATGCCCAAGGTGCCCCAACTGTCGGCCTGCCCCAGCTGCCATGAGCCGCTGGAGCCCGGTGACAACTTCTGCGGCGCGTGCGGTGCCGGTGTACCGACCGCGCAGGCCCCGCTGGGCGACCGGCCCGCGGACGGCCACGGCGCTGCCGCCCGCGTGACGCCGCCCCCGCCCCGGCCGGACACCCGGCTTCCTGACACACCCACGGCACCGGCATCCGCGCGGCCGCGCCCGGAGACCCCCGGGGCCCAATCCGCCCCCGCGGCCGGTGCCCCCGCGGCGCCCGGGTCCGGTACCCCAGCGGGCTGGCCTGCCCCCGACCCGGCCCCCCGGTCCGCCCACGAGGCCCACCGCCCCGAGGACTTGGCCGGAATCGACTCCGCGGACGACGTCGCCCGCCCGGCGTCCCCGGCTCCCGCCGGCGAGGACGCCTACCCGCTCGCGCCACCCGTCGCAGCCGGCGAGGCGGCCCCCGCCGGCCCCCAGGCCGCGGAGACGTACGGGCGTACCGGGGAGACGTCCGGCCCGGCGCCGGACGCGTACGACCTGGCCCCGCCCCGGCGGACGGTGGACGACACCCCGGGGGGCCGTGCCGGCTCCGTCAGCGTCTCCTCGGGAGCTCCGGGGGAGATCTGCGTCGCCTGCCGGACCGGTGCCGTCGACGCCGACGGCTACTGCGGGCACTGCGGACACGCCCAGCCCCGCCGGCGGGACCACATGGAGGAAGGGCTCGACAGCGTCGCGGCGGTCAGCGACCGGGGCCTGCGGCACCACCGCAACGAGGACGCGTACACCGTCTCCACGGCCGCGACGCCCGACGGCGCGCCCGCCGTCGTCGCCGTCGTGTGCGACGGGGTGTCGTCGTCGACGCGGCCCGACGAGGCCTCGCAGGCGGCGGCGGACGCGGCCGGGGCCTCGCTCCTCGCCGCCCTTCCCGTGGGCACCCACCCGCAGCAGGCCATGCACGACGCGATCGTGGCCGCCGCGGAGGCCGTCAACTCCCTGGCGGAATCGCCGCATCAGCCCGAGGAGCACGATCCGCACCGCCACCACCAGAACTCCCCGGCGTGCACGATCGTCTCCGCGGTCGTCACCTCCGGAATCCTCACGGTCGGCTGGGTCGGCGACAGCCGCGTCTACTGGGTGCCCGACGACCGTACGGCGCCCGCCGCGCGGCTGACCGAGGACGACTCGTGGGCCGCCCAGATGGTGGCCACGGGCCTGATGTCGGAGCAGGAGGCCTACACGGACGAGCGCGCGCACGCCATCACGGGCTGGCTCGGCGCGGACGCGTACGAAGTGGAGCCGCACACCGCGTCGTTCAAGCCGGACCGGCCGGGTGTGGTCGTGGTCTGCACGGACGGACTGTGGAACTACGCGGAGGCGGTCGGGGAGATGGCCCGCGCCGTGCCCGCCGACGCCCGGACCCGGCCGCTGCACAGCGCGCAGGCGCTCGTCGGGTACGCCCTCGACAGCGGGGGTCATGACAACGTAACAGTGGCAGTGGTGCCGTTCCCCTCCCCCGCCCAAGGGGCAGGATCGGTCTGAGCGCGGGCGGGCGGGCCGGCAGTACAACCCCGGGACCAGGGGCGTCGGCGGCCGCGCAATGGTCCGCAAGGCCGCGCGACGGGGCCGGTTCGCAACGGGGCGGCACGGCGAACGGGGCGGTACGGCGAACGGGGCGGTACGGCCACCGACCTGCTCGAGGACCACGCACGAGGAGTGACGCACGGGGGGCGCAGACGGATGGGCAGTGACCTGGAGGCGGCAGGACCGCGGTTCTCGGCCGAGGTGTACCAGAACGAGTACCTGCCGGCCGGCGGCCGCGAGGTGAACGCCATCGTCACGGTCACCCGGCACGGCGGCACCGGCGGCCCGCGGGCGTCCGCGCAGCCGACGGGGGCAAGGGGCGGCGGACCGGACGCCGCGGTCGTCATCATGGTCGACTGCTCCGGCTCCATGCAGTACCCGCCCACGAAGATGCGCAACGCCCGCGACGCGACGGCCGCCGCGATCGGCACGCTGCGCGACGGCGTCGCGTTCGCCGTCGTCGGCGGCACCCACCAGGCGCGCGAGGTCTACCCGGGCGACGGCCGCCTCGCGGTCGCCGGCGCGGGCACCCGCGCCGAGGCCGTGCACGCGCTGCGCTCGCTGAGCGCGGGAGGCGGCACCGCCATCGGCACCTGGCTGCGCCTGGCCGACCGGCTGCTCTCCTCCGGGGCCGACGCGTCCATCCGCCACGGCATCCTGCTGACCGACGGGCGCAACGAGCACGAGTCGCCCGAGGCGCTGCGCGCCGCGCTGGAGGAGTGCGCGGGCCGGTTCACCTGCGACGCACGCGGGGTGGGCACGGACTGGGAGGTCAAGGAGGTCAGGGGAATCGCCTCCGCGCTGCTGGGCAGCGCCGACATCGTCGCCGATCCGGCCGGTCTCGCCGCCGACTTCACGCGGATGATGGAGACGGCCATGGGCAAGGAGGTCGCGGACGTGCACCTGCGGCTGTGGACGCCCGTCGGCGCCGAGGTCGCGTTCGTGAAGCAGGTGGCTCCCACCGTCCAGGACCTCACCGACCGGCGCACGGACGCGGGAGCGCGCGCCGGGGACTACCCGACCGGCTCGTGGGGCGACGAGTCGCGCGACTACCACCTCTGCGTACGGGTGCCGCCCGCCGAGGTCGGGCGGGAGATGCTGGCCGCCCGGGTGTCGCTCGTGGTCCCGCCACCGGGCGGCGGCACACCGGAGAAGCTGGCACAGGGGCTCGTACGGGCCGTGTGGACCGACGACGTGGCGGCGTCGACCTCCATCAACCCCCAGGTCGCGCACTACACGGGCCAGGCCGAACTGGCCCAGGCCATCCAGCAAGGGCTCGAAGCACGCAAGTCGGGCGATCGGGACGGAGCCACGGCGAAATTGGGGCGGGCCGTGCATCTGGCGCATACGTCGGGCAACGAGGAGACTGCGAAACTGCTTGCGAAGGTGGTGGACGTGGTCGACCGGGCGACCGGTACTGTGCGACTGAAGAGAGAGGTCGCGGAAGCGGACGAAATGACTCTCGAGACGCGCTCGACCAAGACGGTCCGCGTCAAGAAATAGTTCTGGAACCATCCCGAAGCAGTCGCAAAGGCAAGAACAACGGTCCAGAGGGGGCCGGGTGAGAGGGGGAAGCACCGACATGCCGACCTGCCCGAACGGACACCAGTCGGGTTCCGACGACTGGTGCGAGATCTGCGGACACCGCATGGCCGGTGCCGGAGTTCAGGGCGGAGCGGTCGCGCCGCCGCCCCCGCCGCCACCGGTCCCGGGTGGACCGGGCGCCCACGGAGCCCCGCAGGGCGGCTACGGATACCCGAACCCGAACCAGCCCCCGCAGGGCGGTTACGGATACCCCAGTCCCGACCAGCCTCAGCAGGGCGGTTACGGATACCCGAACCCGAACCAGCCCCCGCAGGGCGGCTACGACTACCCCGGCCCCGACCAGCCCCAGCAGGGCGGCTACGGATACCCGAACCCGAGCGGGCCGCCGGGGCCCTCCCCGTACGGCCAGGGCCCCGGCCCGGCCTCCGGGCCTGTGCCCGGTCAGGGTCCCGGCCCCGCCACGGGTCACGGCTTCGACCCGAACGCCACCGGGCACGCCGAGCTGTGCCCGCAGTGCCGCACCCCCCGTGAGGCGATGGCGCCCTTCTGCGAGGAGTGCCGCTACAACTTCCTGACGCACTCACCGACGTTCACGCCTCCCGCGCCGCCCGCGCCGGGGACGCAGGGCGGGCCTCCCGGCTTCCCCTCGATGCAGCCGCAGGGGCCCGGAGCCGGTGCTCCTCCCCAAACACCGCAGGCACCGCAGGCACCGCAGCCGCCGAACAGCTTCGACTACCAGAGTTCGCGGCCGTCCCAGATGAACCGCCCGGCCGAGCCGCTGGCTCCGCCGCATCCCGGGCAGGAGCAGCAGCCGCTGCACGGAGGCGTTCCTCACGGCGCACCACAGGGCGCTCCCCAGGCCCCGTACGCGGCACAGGCCGGTTTCCCGCAGGCACCTCCGGCTCCCGGGCCCGCTGCCGCGGAAGGCCACGGCGACGACTGGACCCTGCCGCCGCCCGCCCAGGGGCCCGGCCACGGGCAGGGCCCCGGACAGGCGCCCGCGCCGGGCATGGGCCAGTTCCCGGGTGAGCCGCAGGCCGCTCCGCCGGCCAACTGGACCGCGGTGATCGGCCCGGACCGTGAGTACTTCCTGGCCATGATGAACCGCAGCGGACCGGAGGCCGCCGGGCTCAACCTCCCGGCCTACTCACCGGAGCAGCAGCTTGTGCTCTCCGGCAGCCAGATCACCATCGGCCGCCGACGCAACAGCACCGGCGAGTCCCCCGACATCGACCTCTCCCGTCCGCCGGAGGACCCGGGCGTCTCGCACAAGCACGCCGTGCTCGTCTCGCAGCCCGACGGATCCTGGTCGGTCGTCGACCAGGACTCCACCAACGGCACGACCGTCAACGGCGGCGAGGAGCCGATCCAGCCGTTCGTCCCCGTCCCGCTGCAGGACGGCGACCGCGTGCACGTGGGCGCCTGGACGACGATCACCCTCCACCGGGGCTGAGTTCCGCACAGAGGCCCGGGCGTCCCTCGTCAGTGACGAGGGACGCCCGGGTCTCTGGCGTCCGAGCGGCCTTCCCGGCGGCCTGGGCCTCTGCTCCCGTGCGCGACGGTTCGCGGCCCCGGGCCCCTCACCGGCCCGCCTCAGCTCACGCCCGGCCGGGCCGCCAGGTCGTGCCCTGCACCGCCGGGCCGAGCGGCCAGGCGCCCGGGCCCTCCGGGTCGTCCAGCCAGGCCCATTGCTCGGCGCCGCGGATGGTGACGCCGAAGCGGCTGCGTTCGGGATGATGCGCGCGCTGCCACAGCTCGTACGCCTCCTGGGGGCTCAGCCTGCCCGCGGTCAGGGCGAGGAGGAAGGTGAACGGCTCGTGGCGGAGGATGTGTTGGGGCACTCCCTCGGCGTCCTCCGGCTGCGGCGCCGGAAGCCCCGGCAGCGACGGGCCCTGCGGCGGCGCGCCGGTGCGGGCCCGCTCCGGACGTGAAGTCCCGGCCGTCTCCGGTCGTTTCGTCCTTCCCGGCGCTCCGGCGCGCAGCGGTACGAAGTACGCGGAGGTGTTCAGGAACCGGCCCTCGGCCTGGCCGGCGCCGCGAACGCGCAGCCGCAGCAGGCCCGTGGCGAGCGGCGTGACGACGAGCCCGCCCGGCCGGCACTGTTCGAGCCAGGCGTGCGGTACGGATCTCAGGCCACAGGTCGCCAGGATGCGGTCGTACGGTGCGCGCGCAGGACAGCCGTGCGCTCCGTCACCGCTCACGACCTCCGGGCGGTACCCGGCCGCGGCGAGATGGCCGCGGGCGGACTCGGTGATCTCCCGGTCGAGCTCCACGGTGGTCACCCGCTCCGCGCCGAGCCGGTGGGAGAGCAGCGCCGCGTTGTACCCGGTCCCCGCCCCGATCTCCAGGACGCTGTGCCCGTCGCGGACGTCGAGGACCTCCAGCATCTGCGCCATCAGCGAGGGCTGGCTGCTGGAGGAGATGAGCTCGCCGTCACGCGCCTCGATGGCGAGAGGCGTGTCGGCGTACGCGCCGGAGAGCCAGCGGGCCCGTACGCCGGGGTCGGGGTCGCCGTACGAGAGCTGCTCGAAGCCGTCCCGGACCGGCAGGTAGTACGAGGGCACGAAGAGGTGGCGCGGCACGTCCTCGAACGCCGCCCGCCAGGCGGGGTCGGCCAGCAGCCCCTCGGCCGCGATGGCGCGTACGAGTGCGGACCGCGCCGCTGCCGCCGCCTCCGGCTGTGTCCCGGCCTCCGTCATGCCTCCACTGTCCTGCCCGCGCCCCTGCGGCGCGACACCGCGGCCGCTTCCGGCGTCCCGGCCGCTTCCGACGCCTGACCGCTCCGGCCGCACGGCTGCCGCCCCTGCCGGGATCCGTCCGCGGACTTAAGCCCCTGGACCTCGGCCGGGTGTCTGAGACCATGGTGGGGTGACTGAGATTCCACGGGGCACGGTGCAGGATCAGACCTTCTACGAACAGGTCGGCGGGGAGCCGACCTTCCGAAAGCTGGTGCACCGCTTCTACGAGGGCGTCGCCGATGACCCGGTGCTGCGGCCGATGTACCCGGAGGAGGACCTGGGCCCCGCCGAGGAGCGCCTGGTGCTGTTCCTCATGCAGTACTGGGGCGGCCCGCGCACGTACAGCGACAACCGCGGACACCCGCGGCTGCGGATGCGGCACGCGCCGTTCACGGTGAACCGTGCCGCGCACGACGCCTGGCTGCTTCATATGCGCGCCGCCGTGGACGATCTGGAGCTGTCGCCGGAACACGAGGCGCAGCTGTGGAGTTACCTCGAGTACGCGGCAGCATCCATGATCAACACCGCTGACTGAGGCCCCCGTCACGCTGCGATCCGCCGGGCCCTGCCAGGATGGGGCCCGTGTCCGACCCATCCGACCTCGCCGTTCGTGCCGTACTCGACCCGCCGCCGGACCCTCCGGGCCCTCCGGCGGCCACTCCGTCCACCGGCGTACCCGCACCCGCGGGCGCTCGGTCGACCGCACCGGGCACGGCACGTACGCCGGACCTCACGGACGAGCCGGACCCCGCGGGCGAACCGGACCCCGTCGGCGAGCCGGACCCCGGCCCCGTACTGGACCCGGCGGACGCGGCCTTCGCCCGCGACCCGTACCCGTACTACGCCGCCCTGCGCTCGCAGGGCCCGGCGGCGCGCGTCGCGCTGGCCAACGGCACCCACGCCTGGCTGGTCACCGGCTACGAGCAGTCCAGGGCCGTGCTCACCGACCCCCGGTTCTCCAACGTGCCGCCGCAGGGCGCGGGCCGTCGCAAGCCCGACTCCCCCGCCCAGCGTGCCCGCGCCTGCCTGGCCCGCCACATGCTCAACTCCGACGTCCCGGACCACACGCGGCTCCGCCGGCTGACGGCGGCGGCTTTCACGCCCCGCCGCGTGGACGCGCTGCGCCCGCGCATCGAGCGCCTCACGGACGGGCTCGTCACCGACCTGGCGGCGCGGCTGGAGGGCGGGGCCACGGCGGATCTCGTCGACGGCTTCGCGTTCCCGCTGCCGGTCCTGGTGATCGGCGAGGTGCTGGGGGTGCCGGAGGCGGACCGCGGTGATCTGCGCGAGTGGACGTACCGGGTCGGATCCCCCGCGGACGCCCTGGAGCGCGGGGCCGTCGACGAGGCGTGGACCGCGCTGTACGGCTACTTCACCGGGCTGATCGCGGAGAAGCGGCGCCGCCCCGGCGAGGATCTGTTCAGCGCGCTCGTCCACGACGCGACCGAGGGCGGGCTCGACGACGGCGAACTGCTCGCCATGGCCTTCCTGTTGCTCTTCGCGGGCTACGAGACCACGATGAACCTCCTGGCCTCGGCGTCCCTGATGCTGCTCACGCACCCGGCGGAGCTGGAGACGGCGCTGCGGCAGGGTCCCGATCGGTGGGCCGCGGTCGTCGAGGAGACGCTGCGGCACGCGAGCCCGCTGGAGGGCACGACGTGGCGGCGTACGACGGAGGCGGTGGACCTCGGTGGCGGGGCCCTCGTCCCGGCAGGTGCCTCGGTCCTCGCCGTCCTGGCCGCGGCCAACCGCGACCCGTCCCGCTACCCGGACCCGGATGCCTTCCGCCCGGAGCGGTATCTGGCGGGCACGGACGGCGCCGGCGCAAGCGCGGGTGCCGGGGTGGACGGTTGTTCCGCCGCGAACCACGCGGGGACGGTGAGCGGGCAGCGACGGGCCGCCCCCCACGTCGCCTTCGGGCACGGGCCGCACTTCTGCGTCGGGTCGCGCCTGGCGCGGCTCGAGGCGGCGGTCGCCCTGCCTCGCCTCTTCACGGCCTTCCCCGGCCTGCGGCTGGCCGCCGACCTCGCCGGACTCCCGTACAGACCCGGCTTGTTGGTCCGCGGACCGCGCCAGGTCCCGGTGACGACAGCCTCCTGACCCCCGGCCCTCGTGGAGGGCGTTCGCCTGCGTTCGGGACGCGACCCGGGTCGGCGCGCCGACCCGGGTCGCCGGTGTGCGCGTACAGCTAGCCGGGGGTGACGGTCAGGCCGGGAAGTCCCGCACGGCGCACGGCGATCGAACCGTACGGCGTCCGCAGCCGCAGCCAGCTTCCCGCCGCGAACAGCGCCAGTGCCTCCGGCGGCCGCTGCGCGAGCGCCGTCGACGCACCGTTCGCGCGCGGCTGGGGCACCGCGCCGTTGCCGCCTCGGGTGACGGGGGCCGCCGCTCCGGCCGGGAGCGGCCGGAGGAAGCCCAGCGACTGGGCGGCGTGGACGGCGCGCAGCGGGAGTTCGGTGGCGCCCAACGTGCGGGACCATATCTCCCGCCCGATACGGTCCAGTTCGGCGCGGGTACGCCGGTCCTCGGACAACTCCTCGGTCCGCGCGCGGAATTCACCGACCGCGACGGCGACCGCCGCCCGGACGTCATCGGTGTCCGGCAGGCCCTCCACGCGCTCCCAGCCACCGCGCGGCGGCAGCACACCCGCCCACGGCGGGCCGGTGACGCTCTCGGGGACCGTGACGGTCAGGCCGCGCTCCGGGCCCCCCGCCGACGCCGCGTCGACGGCATCGGCGAGTTGGCCGGCGGAGACGGTGACGTCCAGCTCGTACGGCTCGTCCAGCCGCGCGGTACGGATCGCCAGCACCTCGAACGAGGCGGGGCGCCCGAACACCGCGAGCACGCTCCCGCCTCCCGCCTGGAGCCGGACGGCCGCACGGCGGTCGTAGTGCAGCAGCCGGGCCAGGAAGGCGGCGAGATCCGCTGCCTCCCCGGCGTCGGCGAGACGCAGCGCCGTCATGCGACGACGGCCCCCTCGGAGGCCCCGCCGGCGCTGTCGTCCATGAACTTCTCCAGGAACACGCGCTCCTCGGCGGTGATCCGCCGAGGACGCCCGCGCTCGAGGTCGTAGGGCACGACAGTGGTCGAGGCCCGGACGTACACCTGCTCCTCGTCCTTGATCTCGTACGACACGTTCAGTGACGCCGCGCCGACCTTCGTCACCCACGTCTCGACGATCACCGGCTCGTGCCGGTGGACCAGCGGACGCAGATAGTCGATCTCGTGACGCGCCACCACGGAGCCGCCGGTGAAGGACGGGCTGTCGTCGAGCCGCGCCAGCCGGAACATGAAGTCGATGCGCGCCTCCTCCAGGTAGCGGAGGAAGACCACGTTGTTCACATGGCCGAACGCATCCATGTCGGACCAGCGCAGGGGGCAGGAGTAGACGTGCCGGGCCACGCCGCTCAGCCCCGGGTCAGCTTCTTGTACGTGGCACGGTGCGGACGGGCCGCGTCCGGGCCGAGGCGCTCGATCTTGTTCTTCTCGTACGACTCGAAGTTGCCCTCGAACCAGAACCACTTGGACTCACCCTCGTAGGCGAGGATGTGGGTCGCGACGCGGTCGAGGAACCAGCGGTCGTGGGAGACGACCACGGCGCAGCCGGGGAACTCCAGCAGCGCGTTCTCGAGCGAGGAGAGGGTCTCGACGTCGAGGTCGTTGGTCGGCTCGTCGAGGAGCAGCAGGTTGCCGCCCTGCTTGAGGGTGAGCGCCAGGTTGAGGCGGTTGCGCTCACCGCCGGAGAGGACGCCCGCGGGCTTCTGCTGGTCCGGGCCCTTGAAGCCGAACGCGCTCACGTACGCGCGGGACGGCATCTCGACCTGACCGACGTTGATGTAGTCCAGCTCGTCGGAGACGACGGCCCACAGCGTCTTCTTCGGGTCGATGTTGGCGCGGGTCTGGTCGACGTACGAGATCTTGACCGTGTCGCCGACCTTGATGGAGCCGGAGTCCGCCGTCTCCAGGCCCTGGATCATCTTGAACAGCGTGGTCTTGCCCGCGCCGTTGGGGCCGATGACGCCGACGATGCCGTTACGGGGCAGCGTGAAGGAGAGGTCGTCGATGAGGACCTTCTCGCCGAACGCCTTGGAGAGGTTCTCCACCTCGACCACGACATTGCCCAGGCGCGGGCCCGGGGGGATCTGGATCTCCTCGAAGTCCAGCTTCCGGGTCTTCTCGGCCTCCGCGGCCATCTCCTCGTAGCGGGTCAGACGCGCCTTCGACTTCGCCTGGCGGCCCTTGGCGTTGGAGCGGACCCAGTCCAGCTCCTCCTTCAGGCGCTTGGCGCGCTTGGCGTCCTTCTGGCCCTCGACCTTGAGGCGGGTGGCCTTCTTGTCCAGGTACGTGGAGTAGTTGCCCTCGTAGGGGTGCGCGCGGCCGCGGTCGAGCTCGAGGATCCACTCGGCCACGTTGTCGAGGAAGTAGCGGTCGTGGGTGACGGCGACGACGGTGCCGGGGTACTTCGCGAGGTGCTGCTCCAGCCACTGGACGGACTCGGCGTCCAGGTGGTTGGTGGGCTCGTCGAGGAGCAGCAGGTCGGGGGCCTCGAGCAGCAGCTTGCAGAGCGCGACGCGGCGCTTCTCACCACCGGAGAGGTTGGTGACCGGCCAGTCGCCGGCCGGGCAGCCGAGGGCGTCCATGGCCTGCTCGAGCTGGGTGTCGAGGTCCCAGGCGTTGCGGTGGTCGAGGTCCTCCTGGAGCTTGCCCATCTCCTCGAGCAGCTCGTCGGAGTAGTCGGTCGCCATCTGCTCGGCGATCTCGTTGAACCGCTTGAGCTTGGCGATGGTGTCGCCGACGCCGTCCTGGACGTTCTCCAGCACGGTCTTCGACTCGTCGAGCGGCGGCTCCTGGAGGAGCATGCCGACGCTGTAACCGGGGGTGAGGAAGGCGTCGCCGTTCGACGGCTGCTCGAGCCCCGCCATGATCTTGAGGACCGTGGACTTCCCGGCGCCGTTCGGTCCGACCACGCCGATCTTCGCGCCGGGCAGGAAGCTCAGCGTGACGTCGTCGAGGATCACCTTGTCGCCGTGCGCCTTGCGCGCCTTGCGCATGGTGTAGATGAACTCAGCCAAGAGAAACCGTCCGGCAATCGATGGGTGGGCAGATACAGCCATCTTGCCGTAACGCCCGCGCTGCACGAAAACGAGATCTCCTCGGACCGCCCACCTGGCACGGGATACGGGACGGCGCACGGCGTGCGGGGCGTCGTCGCGCACCTCCGGGGCGGGCGCGGCGGCCTCGAGACGCGGCAGGTCCGGACGGACCGGGTGTATGGGGATGTGTAGGGCGACGAGCTGCCGCGGGCGGACCACCACCGCGTCGTAGAAGGCTACGGCCGCCGGTTCACGTGACGAGCGCCCTCGGCGGGAGAGCTGTGACGCGGGTGGCTGCGGAGACGCAAGGGACCACGGAACGGCCGACCGCGACCGAAGCGATCGCGCCCTCGGAACGCGCGAGAACGCGGGCGCGGGAACACGAGCGCGGGAACACGGGAACACGAGCGCGGGGACGCGAGCGCGTGAGCACGAGCGCGGGACACGGCACGAGAACGCGAGCGCGGGACACGGGGACACGGGAACGCAGGAGCGCGGGCGCGGGAACACGAGCGCGGGGACGCGGAAACGGCGAGGCGCTCCTGACAGCCGCTACGCGCGAGGGCCGGGACCCTGTCCAGGTCCCGGCCCTCACCGTACGAACGGGGCGCTGAGCGCCGGAGGGTCAGTCGTCCGCCGCGTCGGCCTTCCGCTTGCGGAGGAAGAAGACCGTGCCGCCGCCGAGCACGAGGAGCCCGATGGCCACGCCCGCGATCATCGGGGTGGCGTTGCTGCTACCGGTCTCGGCGAGGTCACCGCCACCGGTGGAACCCGCGGAGGAACCGCCGGCCGTGGCCGGGCTCGGCTCGGAGGAGGGCGTGCCGGGCGTCTCGGCGGTCTTGCAGTCGAGAACACCGGAGAAGTTCTTCTCGAACCCGTTCGGACCGGTGATCGTGAAGTCGTAGGACTGGTCTTCCTTCACCGGGACCGTGATCGTCCGGGACTTCCCGGCCTCGACGGTGTGCTCGGTGCCGGCCAGCTCGAAGGTGAACGGCTCGTCGCCCTCGTTGGCGGCCGTGACGTCCACGCCGCCCTTCGCGCAGTTCTTCTCCGCGGACAGCGCCGGGATCGCGCCCTTCTTGGCCCAGTTCGCCGTCGCGGTGGCGCTGACGGTGCTCTCACTGGAACCGGCGAGGATCTGCGTCTGGCTCCTGGTCTGGCTGGCGAAGGCACGGCCGACCGGAACCGTGGTGGTGGCCTGGGCCGTCAGCGACGTCGAGCCGTCGGGGGCTCCGCTCGGTACGTCGAAGAACAGCTCGCCGCCGTTGGCGACACTGGTGACCGGCTTGCCCGCCTTGTCGACGACCTCGACCCCCGACGCCTCGGCGGCCGGGTCCGGGCTCACCGTGACGTTGGCGGCGTCCGTGTGGACGGTGATCGGGCCCAGCCGGTCACCGGACTTGCCCGAGACGGCCGGCGGGTCGAGCGTCAGCGACGCCTTCGGCTCATCGAGGTCCTGGGCCTTCTTCTCCAGGTAGTCGGCGAGCTTCTCGGCGGCCGGGTCGACGGCGTCGACGTGCGCCTCGTCCGAGAACCGCCAGATCGCGACCTGGGTTCCCGCGGCTGCGGTCTTCTCGGTCAGCGTGCCGGAGTCGGCGGCCGCGGCGAGCTTGCTGAGGTCGTTCACCTGCGGGTAGGAGTTCTGCAGGATCCAGCGGATCTTGCCCGCGTCGGCGTTGTCGTGCAGCGACGTGGCCGACCAGGGCTTCTCCTGGTACTGCGCCTTGCTCTGCGTCGGGTTGTGAATGTCGATGCAGTACGTCTGGAGCGTGCCACCGCCGTCGACGGTCATCTCGAAGAGACCGGCGCCGACCTCCTGCTTGCCGCCCTCGTCGGTGATGACCGCCTGGTCGAAGGTCTTGAGACCGTCGAGGGTGGCGGTCGCGCCGCCGGAAATCGGCGTGACGTCGTCAGCCGCAGCCGGGCCCGCGGCGGCTATCACACCCGCCGCGACGAGGCCGGAGGCCACGACCGCGGCGGCGAGGCGGGCGGAGCCACGCCTGCGTACAGAAAACATGGATTCCCCTCCGGCGAGGCGACGTTGGGGGGAAGAAACGCCCCGCAAGCGAACTCAAGTGCCCCCGTGAGCACGGTCGGATCCTAAGGAGAAAGCGCAACACCGTCCCCACCAATCCCATGCGATAACCGATCCGAATCGGAATCGTTATCGCTCAGGCCGTATCTGACCTGGGATTATCGACATAACCGCACTCCAAACCCGGGTGATTCAGGGCCAGTTCGGCAACACAGGCATTGCGGTAGCAGCACTCCCACAGTCGGCGAAGCGGACCGTCAGCAGGTGCTGCGGCCACCTATCCGGCCCGTCAGCGCCGGGTCGGCGTCGGAGACCGGACGGAACACGGCGGTCCCGTGCGTCAGGTCGTGTCCCACGGCCGTCGCCTCGATCTCCGCGGAGAGGCGCGGCCTGCCGTCGCACCACTCCTCACGGACCGTCAGTGCGCCATGGACGAGGAGAGGTTCGCCCGTCGTCACGGACGTGGCCACATTGGCGGCCAGCGACCGTGCGGCCCACACGGTGTAGAAGCTGGTGTGCCCGCCGGTCCGTCCCGTGCGTGGGCCCTCCCATGCGCGGCCGGTCGACGCCGCCAGCCGGAACCGCGCCACGGGGACGCCCTCACCCGTCTCGGACAACTGCACCGGTGTCGCGGCCCTGCCCACCACCGTCAGCACGGTCGCGGAGCCAACTGCCGCCGCCCCGGCCACCGCTGAGCCGCCCGCCCCGCTCCCGTTCCTCTTCCTCACGTCCGCCCCCGGCCCCGTACACATGCCTGCCCCCGTCGCTCGTTCCGTTCCTCGTGGCGACCATGCTGCACGCGATCGAGCGCGGCCGCTGAGGGCTGTGGACGGGGACCGTCCTGTGGACAACTCCGTCACCGGGACGGGTGAGGGGCGAGGCATGCAAGGGCTTGCCCGCCCGGGGCGGTTCGGGGGAGGCGGGTACCCGGCGCGGCGTCGTGCACCTCAACAGTCCAGCCGGAGGCAGAGTTTCCTGCCTCCGGCTGAGATCCCCTCCCGGTCGCGGTCCGGCCGGTCGCACTCCGGCCGGACCGCCGTCCCGCCTACAGCAGGGTGGTGTGCGAGGGGCCGCCCGCAGCGACCAGGTACTGGTCCCGCAGCTCCCGGTACCGCAGCAGCTCCGCCGCCACCGGTTCCAGCACCCGGGCCCGCCCGCACGACGCCGCCGCGCCGCGCAACCGCCGCTCGGCGTCCTGGCCGTACCGCCGCGCGGGCCCGCGGGCCGCCGCCCGGCAGCACCACGCCAGCGCCGGACCGCCGACCACACCGATGCCCATCAGCACCGCGGGAAGGATCCAGCTGTTGCCCGGCCCGCCCACCACGGACGCCACCAGCCAGAGCGCGCACAGGACCTGGACCGCGAGCAGCAGGCCCTGCAGCGTCGACGCGATGCGCCACCAGCCCGGCCCCGCAGGCCGCGCCGTACCGGCCGCCTGCGCCGCTGCCGCCTGGTCGAGGGCGTCCGGGAGTCGCGTACCGCCGCGGGCCGCGGCCTCCCGCACCGACTGGGCCCAGGCGTCGGGAAGTCCGGCCGAGGCTTCATCGGTCAGCGTGCGCACGGCCTGTTCGACGATCGCGCGTGCCGTGCTCGGCACCGGCAGCGCGGCCTCGTCCCCGGCTTCACCGGCCACCCGCTCTCCCGGCACCGCCTGTGCGGGCGGCGGCAGCATCTCGTCGCCCGCCGTTGTGGCGTCGGACGGGGCGGCGCCCTTGGCGCGGCCGCCGAGGCGGAACCGGGACTTCGCCCCGCCCCTCCCCGGCTCCGGCACCGAGACCGAACCCGGCGCCGAGACCGACTCCGCAGTGCGCTTCGCCTCGTACCGGCGCCGCATGTGGGCCGAGGGCGCACCGCAGGCCAGTTCGGCGTAGCGCAGCCATTCGCGCTCGGCCGCCTGTCCCGCCGCCACCGCGCCGACCGCGTCGGCCAGCCGGTCCTCGAAGTCCGCCCGCGCCTGCTCGGTGAGCCCGGGGCGGCCCTTGGCCATGTAGACCGAGCGCAGCCGTTCGGCCGCGCCGTCGACGTCGGCGATCAGTCTGCGCTCGGCCGCGCCGCCCTCGGAGACGAACTGGCCCAGTCTCCGGCGCAGTTCACCGACCCCTTCGCCCGTCAGGGCGGAGATGGGCAGCACGGTCGCCCCGGGTTCGCCGTGCTCGCCCAGCGCCAGTCCGTCCTCGTCGAGCAGCCGGCGCAGGTCGTCCAGCACCTGGTCGGTGGCGTCGCCGGGCAGCCGGTCCACCTGGTTCAGGACGACGAACGTGACCTCGGAGTACCCGGCGAGCGGCCGCAGATAGCGCTCGTGCAGCACCGCGTCCGCGTACTTCTCCGGGTCGACGACCCACACCACCGCGTCGACGAGCCCGAGCAGCCGGTCGACCTGCTCGCGCCGCCCGGCCACGGCCGAGTCGTGGTCGGGCAGGTCGATGAGGACGAGCCCGCGGAGCCCCGTGTCGTGGATGCGCTGCGGGCGGCGGCGCAGCCGGGGCGGGATGCCGAGCCGGTCCAGCAGACCGTCCGCCCCCTCGGCCCACGTGCAGGCCATGGGCGAGGAGGTGGTGGGCCGCCGGACGCCCGCCTCCGAAAGAATCGTTCCGGCGAGGGCGTTGAAGAGCGTCGACTTGCCGCTGCCCGAGGCGCCCGCGATGGCGACGACCGTGTGCCCCAGGGAGAGGCGGTGGCGGGCG
This sequence comes from Streptomyces sp. NPDC047108, assembly GCF_040643575.1. Classification (NCBI taxonomy): domain Bacteria; kingdom Bacillati; phylum Actinomycetota; class Actinomycetes; order Kitasatosporales; family Streptomycetaceae; genus Streptomyces; species Streptomyces sp. NPDC047108. Next base: position 347,478 of record NZ_JBEYUP010000003.1, on the reverse strand, counting down.
GCTGCCTCGTCAAGGACGCGGGAGGGCTCGGCGAGCGCCCCCGGTTCGAGACGGGCGCGCGAGAGCCCGACGAGTTCCCGCAGGGCCTCCAGCCGCTGACGCAGCCCGCGGCCGAACCCGCTGCGGGACGGCGCCGTGGGCGTGCTCGGCGCAAGCGCCGTCGCCACGCGCGGGGGTGCTTGCTCCCGGGGGCCCAGGCGGGGTGCGGTGTCGGTCTCCCACAGGGGCGGTCCGGCCTCCGGTCGCCGTGCCGCCCGGTAGTACGCGGCGTCGGCGTCGTCGCGGGCCCTGCGGGCGATGAGTCCGTCGTCCCACTCCCCCACCGCTTCGGCGTCGGGGTCGTCGTGAGGCGTGGGCTCCTCCGCGTGCGCCGGGCCGTTCTCGGGGGCGCGCCGCGGCTCCTCGTCGGCCGTGGGTCCGTCGGGGGCCGGAGCGTACGCGTCGTCACCACCGGGACCCGAGGGGGCGGAACCGCCCGGACCGTACGCGGCATGGCCGTCGGAGGCGTACTCGGCGGCGGGGCGGCCGGGGCCGTACGCGGGTGCGTGCCCGTCCCGGTGTGCGGGGACCTGCCCGGTCTCCGTACGGGTCGCCTGGTCCTGGGAGTCGTGGTGCGGCCGCCACCCGTCCGTGGCCTCGGCACGCTCGGCACGGTCCTCGACCGCACCGGGTCCATCGGGCACGCCGCCTCCATAGGAGCCGCCGGAACCACCGGGACCGTAGGCGTTGCCGGAACCAGCGGGACCGTAGGAGGCGCCGGGACCACCGCGACCGTAGGAGCCGTGACTCCCGTAGGAGCCGCCGTTCCCATAGGCGTCCTCGTAGGCGCTGCCGCGCCCGTACGGCGCCGGCTCCGGCTCGTACGCGCTGCCCGGCTCGTACCCGCTGCTGCCCGGCCCGTAGGGGTCCTGGGCCTCGTAGGGGCGCTCCGTGTCCTCGCGCGGCGGAAGACCCGCCCACTGCGCGGTCGGACGGTCGGGGGCGGGGGCGGACTCGGATCCGGACGGGTGGCGGGACTCGCCGGGGCGATCGGTTGCGGCGGAGGTCACCGCGGTCACCTCTCCTTCTGCAGTACGGACAGCGCGGCGATCAGAGAGGCCTGCTGTTCGGGGGTGACGTCGAGGGCGTCCAAGGGAGCCAGCCGACGGTCGCGTTCGCCGCCCAGAACCTCGTCCAGGCACTCGGCGAGCAGTTCCCCTCCGCGATCCCGCAGGCGCACGGCACCCTGCGCGCCGAGGGAGTCGGCGAGGTTCTCGCCGGCGACCCGGCCTCGGTCCCCGCCGAGCAGCACCGCCGCCAGGAGGACGGCGGTCCGGTCCGCGTCGACGGTCGCCGGACGTTCCAGGGCGCGGATCTCCTCGTCGACCAGTTCTTCGAGACAGCGTCGCCAGCGGCGTACGGCGACCCCGATGCGCGCCGCGGATCCTTCGGTGCGCGTGCTGCCGGGCTCGTACGCCTGCGCGCCCATCCGGTCGGCGTGCCAGGCCTGTTCGGTCCGCTCGTCGGCGCCCGCGACGGCGCAGCACAGGAGGGCGGTCAGGCTGTCGGCGAGGGCGTCGAGGAACTCCGCCGCACCGCTGTCCTGCGGGTAACCGCGCCAGCGCGTCAGGGCGTTGCCCGCGAGAACGCTGCCCGCGGCGACGTCACGGCGGACCCGCTCACCGGCTCCCGCGTACGCCTCCTCCACGCAGTGCGCGAGCCGCAGCGCGGCCGCGTGCTGGGCGGCGGCGGCACCGGCGAGCGCCGGCAGACGGACGTTCAGGGAGGCGAGCACGCCGCGCGCGGTGCGGGCCACGGCGGCCGAACGGGCCCCCGTGTCCTGGGCATGGCGCACGAGCCACTCGCGGAGCGGGGCGACGGCGCTGCCGGGGAGCAGCCCGCTGCCCACGCCGGTGGACTCGGGCAGTTCGGGGATGGTGAAGCGGGGTACGTCGTCGAGCCCGGCCTTGTCCAGCAGGGCGCCGTACTGCCGGGAGACGTCGGCGACGACCTGGTGGGGCACGCGGTCCAGAACGGTGACCAGCGTGACGTCGTACTCCTTGGCCGTGCGCAGCAGGTGCCAGGGCACCGCATCGGCGTAGCGGGTCGCGGTGGTGACCATGACCCAGATGTCGGCGGCACAGATCAGCTCGGCGGCGAGTTCGCGGTTGCGCGAGACGAGGGAGTCGATGTCCGGGGCGTCGAGGAGGGCGAGGCCCGGCGGAAGGCTGTTGACGGTCTCGATGCGCAGGGAGGGCGGCCCGTTGCGGGGCCCGCGGCGCGCGTGCTCGTCGTCGTACGACTCGTAGGCGTCGTACGGGTCGTAGGCGCCGCCGCTTCCGTGGCCCTTGCCGTCCCCCTTGCCCGCCGTCGCGGCGTGGACCGGGGTCCACACGCGCGTGAAGCCGGGCAGGACGCGCTGGCCCGCGAACCAGTGGTGGTCATCCGGATGGCAGACGAGCACCGGGGTGCGGGTCGTGGGACGCAGCACGCCGGCGGCGCTGACCTGGCGGCCGGCGAGGGAGTTGACGAGCGTCGACTTGCCGGCGCCGGTCGAGCCGCCGATGACGGTGACGAGGGGCGCGTCGGGGGCGTGCAGCCGGGGGATCAGGTAGTCCTCGAGCTGCGCGAGGAGTTCGGCCCGGTCGCGCCGCGCCCGCGCGGCACCCGGCAGGGCGAGCGGAAAGCGCGCGGCGGCGACACGGTCGCGCAGTGCGGACAGTGCTTCGAGCATCTGGGGCCGTACGTCCAAGGTCGCCACATGCGAAGAATGCCCAATTTTGGAGCCTTTTTGAAGCGTATGCTTACCTCTGCGCGCCACCGCGTCCCGACCGGAGCAACGCGGTACGTGTGTGGCGCCCGAGGCTCAGGCATAACGAGTGCACAACAGCAGGCGTCCGGAGCGCGAAAAGCGGTGCAGGATTCGTATCTGCCTGCGATTATCGGACTGCTTCACCGAACCTCCACATCGTGTCACGGAGGTGAAGCAACCGGGACGAGGCGTAGGGAGCCCTATCCTTGTCCAGGCCAATCCGGCCACCACACCCGGCCCCCGTAGCTCAGTGGATAGAGCAGGCGCCTTCTAAGCGCTTGGCCGCAGGTTCGAGTCCTGCCGGGGGCGCCACCGAACAGCCCTCCCTCCCGGAGGGCTTTTGTGCTGGTCGGAGGGGGTCCGGCCGAGCGCCGGGCGGGATCTGCGAGTGCGCGAGCGCGGCACGGCGCCCCAGGCCCGCCCTCGATCGACCACGACGGTTCCCGGACACGGCCGGCCGTCGAGGAACCAACCGTGGCCGTGGCGGGTGAGCCTGACGCTCGCATCCCCGGTCACGCGGCACCGCCCACCACCGAGCACGCATCGTTGTCGTCCAAGGCGGCCGGCGCCGGGCCTGTACAGCCTGACAACTCCCGAACGACCGCGCATATGGTGCGTCAGTGGCATCTGCTCGCGGGCGCGTTGGGTGGCCGGGGTCCAGGGTGCCGTACGGGGACGGCTCAACAGGCCCAGGGCGTCCGGCATTTCCTGCCATGGGGCGCCGTAGCGTTCGGGGCGTCATGTGGCAGTCTCGGCGTTCAGGGCGAAGGGGAGACATGGCGGGGGAATGGCGTCGTTCGCGGCGGTGGGGTTACGGCGCGTGCGCGTGGGCGGTCGGATTTGCCGGGCTGCACTACTACTGGGCCCTGGGCGGCGATGTCGGGCTGAGCGTTTCCGCGGGGCCCGAGCTGGCCGCTCACCGGCCCGTGTGGTTCGTCGTCACCGGCCTCTGGGGCGTCGGGACGCTCTGCGTCCTCGGGGGCGCGCTCGGTCTCGTGCTGGCGCTCGGGCGGCCGCGAAGCCCTCTGGTGCGCGCGGCCGTCGGCGGTCTCGGGTGGGCGGTGGCCGCCGTCCTGTCCGTCCGGGGCGTCCTGGTCGAGGTGCTGCTGCTGACCGACCTCACCGGCCTCGACGCCGACATCGGCCCGGGTCAGCGCTTCTGGACGCTGGCGCTCTGGAACCCCTGGTTCGTCGCCGGTGGCATCACCTTCGCCCTGGCCGCACTCGCCTTTCGCGCCTCCGGCAGAGCCCGGCCCGGCTCGCCGGAGGCGCTGCGCCCCTGATCCCCGCCGCAGGCCGGACACCGCAGCAGGACCGGCCGGCGGCCCGGGTTCACATCTCCAGATCCGCGAACAGCGCCCCGTGGTCGGACGCCTGCGTGGCCTTCGACGTGACCGTCTCGAAGGACTTGAACGTGTGGGGCGCCCAGATTCCGCGGCGTTCGACGTCCACCGCCTGCACCCGGTCGAAGAGGTCCGGCGAGAACATCAGGTAGTCGATCTTCTGCTTCAGCGACTGGCCTGTCCCGTACGTGCCGGGGGCTCCCGTGTAGCTGGGGTGGCTCATCGCGTCCTGGAGGCCTGCGTCCAGCAGGAGTTCGAGCGGATCGCTGTCGGGCGTGTCGTTGAGGTCTCCGGCGACCACGACCCGGGCGGAACGTTCGAGGGCGGCCTCGTAGATCGCCTTGACCCGCTTGGCCTGCATCTTCCGCTTGGCCGCGCTCTCGGCCGGATTGCCGAAGCCCTTGCTCTTGAAGTGGTTGCCGAGAATCCACAGCGGCTTCCCGTCGGCCAGTTCGACTTCGAATTCCGGGCAGTCGCGGCTGAAGATCGTGCGACCGGACACGGTGTCGAAGATGTGCGAGCGGACGCACTCGACGGGCCTGCGGCTGAACAGGCCGACGTCGATGCCGCGGCTGTCGTTGCCGTCGATCAGCATGTTGAACGGGTAGCTCTTTGCGCCCATCACGTCCTTGAGGACCTGCTCGTTGAAGCGGTCCAGGGCGAGACGGTCCTCGACCTCGACCGTGAGCAGGATGTCCGCGTCGACCTCGGCGATCAGGCGGCCGGTGTTCTGTACGGCGTCCCAGTTCAGGTCGTCACGGACCATCTCGGCCCAACCGACCCAGTTCTGCCGCCCCTTGGCGACGATCTCGATGGCGCCGCCCTGTTTGACCTTGAAGAGCTTGGCGCCACCGCGCGTCTCGTTCACCACGAAGGGGCGCGTCCTGGACCGGGAGTTGTGGACGTCGTACTTCTCGAGGATCCCGGTGATGGTCTCCTTGTCCTCGGCCGTGTAGGTCTCGTGGTCGAGGACGGAGACGAGGGCGGCGAAGTCCTGCAGGACCTCCCGCCGCTCCGCCTGGTCCTCGAGCGCGAACACCCGGGGACGGCGGAAGAGGTTCTCGGCGTTGAAGGTGGCGATGCGGAGTGTCATGGCGCCTCCTCACGCGGCGCAGAATTCACGCGGCCGACGGGTCAGGCGCCGCCGAGTCACTGCTCGCCGACACTTCAATTCTCCGAGCCTCGCCGCCCTCTGTCCACCGGAGAGAACCGGAGAGAGGGGTCCGCCGTCCCGGCCGGGACGGCGGACGTGTCACCTCCCGGACTACGCCTGCCGCGCTCCCGTCCGCTCCCGCGCGCATTCCGACACCGCGGCGGCCAACGGGGTCTCGCCCTGCGCCAGTTCCAGGGTCAGGCCCCGGGTCGACGGGGTGTCGAGGAGCGCGACGAGGACCGTGGCCGTGTCGTCGCGGGTGACGTCCCCCGGGCCGCGTTCCGCCGTGAGGCGGACCGCGCCCGTGCCGGGCTCGTTCGTCAGGGCCGCCGGGCGGAGGATCGTCCAGTCGAGGTCCTGGGACGCCACGTACGTGTCCGCCGCCGTCTTGGCGCGGACGTACGCGACGCCGGTCTCGTCCAGTCCGGCGCGCGGTTCGCTGCCCGCGCCCCGGGTCGAGACCATCACGTAGCGGCGTACGCCCGCCCGTACCGCGGCGTCGGCCAGCAGGACGGCGGCCGCGCGGTCCACGGTGTCCTTGCGCGCGGCGCCGCTGCCCGGCCCCGCGCCCGCGGCGAAGACCACGGCGTCCGCGTCTTTCAGATGGGCCGCGACCTCCTCGGTCGTGGCCGCCTCCAGGTCGCACACCACCGGTTCCACGCCTGCCGCACGCAGGTCGTCGATGTGAGCGGGGTTGCGGATCAGGCCGACGGCCGTGTCGCCGCGGCCGCTCAGCAGCCGTCCCAGGCGCAGGGCGATCTGTCCGTGGCCTCCGGCGATCACGACGCGCACGGGCACTCCTCGATGTCACGCACCGGTTCTCCTCCAACGGGTCGGTGTCGTACGGCGGTTGCGTTCCGGCGGTACGGCCGTCGCGAGAGCCTCCCACCCGGCTCTCGCAACGGCCGCCGGTGCAAGTACGTCATGACGAAGGCGTCATGACGGGGCGTCACGGGCGGACCATGACCTTCAGCGCGCGGCGCTCGTCCATGGCCGCGTAGCCCTCGGGCACCCCGTCCAGGCCGACCGTCAGGTCGAAGACCGGCGAGGCGTCCAGGCGTCCGGCCAGGACGTCCGGGAGCAGTTCGGGGATGTACGCGCGCGCCGGTGCCACGCCGCCGCACAGCGCGACATTGCGGCCGAACATCTGCCCGATGTCGACGCCGGCGCTCCCCCCGTGCGGGACCCCCACGAAGCCGACCGCGCCCCCGTCGCGGGCGACGGATATCGCCGTACGCATCGATTCCTCCGTGCCGACGGCCTCCAGCACGGCGTGCGCCCCGGTGCCGCCGGTCAGCTCGCGCACGGCGGCGACCGCCTCCTCGCCGCGCTCGGGCACCACGTCCGTGGCGCCGAACTCCCGGGCGATCGCGGTGCGTTCGGTGTGCCGGCCGAGGGCGATGATCCGCTCGGCGCCCAGGCGGCGGGCGGCGAGCACCCCGCACAGTCCGACCGCCCCGTCACCGACGACCGCGACGGTGGCGCCCGGCCGGACCCGCGCCGCGACCGCCGCGTGGTGCCCGGTGGACAGCACGTCCGTCAGGGCGAGGACGGCGGGGACCAGCGTCTCGTCCAGGTCGTGGGGCAGGCGTACGAGCGTCCCGTCCGCGTACGGCACCCGCACGGCCTCGCCCTGGCCGCCGTCCGACCCCGGCTCCCCCCAGAAGCCCCCCTCCGGGCAGGACGTGTGCAGGCCCTCGGTGCAGAAGCCGCAGGAGCCGTCCGACCAGACGAAGGGCGCCAGCACCCGGTCTCCGGCGCGGAACCCGGTGACCTCCGGCCCGGCCTCCTCGACGACGCCGAGGAACTCGTGCCCGATGCGCTGACCGGGCTGCCGCTCCGCGACACCGCGGTACGCCCACAGGTCGCTGCCGCAGATGCAGGCGTGCGTCACGCGCACCACGGCGTCGGTCGGCCGCTCGATCCGCGGGTCGGGTACCTCTGCGACCCGCAGGTCCTTGGGGCCATGGATGACGGTGGCGCGCACGTATGCTCCAGGGGAATGCCAGTTCGGGCTGTACTCGCGCAGCCTGCACCGCCCCCGGACCTCGCGTCCAGCTACATGAACTTCAACAGCGTTTAAGCTGTTCTAATGCTTGATGTCCGGCGCCTGGTCCTGCTGCGCGATCTGGCCGAGTACGGCACGGTCACCGCCGTCGCCGAGCTCCACGGCGTCACCGCCTCCGCCGTCTCCCAGCAGCTCAAGCAGCTCGAAGCAGAGACGGGCGTCCCGCTGGTGCTCCGCGAGGGCCGCGGGATCCGGCTCACGTCCGCGGGCCAGGGGCTCGTGGAGGACGCGGAAGCCGTCCTGGCCGCCCTGGAACGCGCCCATGCCCGGCTGACGCGACCGGCCGCGGAGCCGGTCGGGCCCGTACGCGTCTCCTGCTTCACCAGTGCCATGTCCCCCTTGATCGCACCCCTGTTGGAGACCCTGGCGCACCGCCACCCCGGACTGACGCCGCACATCACCGAGGCCGAGCCGGAGGGCAGCCTTCCGGCGCTGCGGCAGCGACGGACCGATGTAGCCGTCGTCTACCGCTACACACACCTGGGCACGACCGCTCCGCAGGGGTTCGACACCCACCACCTGCTCACCGACCCCCTGCTGGTCGTCCTTCCCGCGTCCCACCCCGCCTCCGCCAGGCGGGACGGTACCGAGCCGCTGGCCCTCGCGTCCCTGGCAAAGACCCCGTGGATCACCGCCGCCGAAGGCACCGCCTGCCACGACGCGACCCTCTTCGCCTGCCGCCACGCCGGCTTCACGCCGCAGGTGCGGCACACCTGCTCGGGTTTCGCCGCGATGCTCACACTCGCCGCCACCGGCGCCGGGGCGGTGCTCGTCCCCGGCCTGGCCGCCACGGCGCTGCCGCCCGGCCTGGTCGCCCGCCCCGTCGACACCCCCGGGCTGACCCGCACGATCGAGGCGGCTGTCCGGCGCGGTACGGGTGACCGGCCCGCCGTCGCCGCCTGCCTCGACGCCCTGGGGGCGGCGGGCGCCACGAGCTGAGCACGGTACCCGGGCCTGGCGCCGAAGAGGGCCCGCATCCCGCGTTCCTGTGATCCCCGCACGTCCTCTCGGGGCCGCGGCGCTCCGGCGGGCCCGCACCGGAACTGAGTACGCCCGCCCGTAGCGGCACGCATCCCCGCCTTGTTGGCTGCCCGTGTAACGCCTCCGCCGTCCCGCGCCAAGAGGTGAGGAAAGGCACCGAACGACAGGGAGACGAGATGCGACATCCACCGGGCGACTACGACACGTCGCGGATCGGTGAGGATCCGGAGGTCTTCGAGGCGTTCTACCGCGACCATGTGCAGGCCGTGCTGCGCTACGCGACCCGGCGCACCCGGGATCCGCACGCCGCCGCCGATCTGGTGGCCGACGTCTTCGTCGCCGCGATAGCGGGAGCCCACGGATACCGGGCCGAGTACGGCAGCCCGGCGGCATGGCTGCACGGCATCGCCCGTAACGTCGTCGCCTCCGAGAACCGGCGAGCCGCCCGCGCCCGGTCCGCCGAGAGCCGCATCGCCGGCCGCCGGCTGCTGGAGAGCGAGGACATCGCGCGGCTGGAGGAACGGATCGACGCCGAACGGGCCTGCCGCGGTCTGCTGGAGCAGATCGCGGCCCTGCCTCCCGGCCAGCGTGAACTGCTCGAACTCGTGGCGGTCGACGGCCTGTCCGTCGCCGAGGCCGCCTCGGTGCTCGGCATCAACGCGGTGACGGCGCGCGTCCGGCTGCACCGCGCCCGCCAGGCCGTACGCAATGCCCCCGCCCCGTCCGTCGACGGGGACTCCGCTTCATCCCATCGGTCGCTGTTGGAGGCCTCATGAACACCGGACGCTTCGAGGAGCGGCTGCTGCAGGAGCTCAAGGCCCGAATCGAGCACCCGCCCTTGCACAGCGACGCCCCTGAGGACACCGGCGTCGCGGAGAGCGTGGTCCTCGGGCCCGCGGAACGGCGCGTGCGCGGACGGGGACGCGCGGTGCAGGTCGGGCTGGCCGCGGGGGTCGCGGTCGCCATGGTGGCCACCGCGTTCGTCATCGGGCAGAACGGGCCGGACGGTTCGGGTGACGCCGTCGCCGGCTCCCGTGCGGACGGCGGGGGTTCGCAGTCACGCATCGTCAACGCCGCCTACACGGTGGAGCGCAAGAAGACGGGCATCGTCAAGCTGACCATCGAGGACCCCTCCGGCAAGCCGGACATCGAAGGGATGCGGAAGGACCTGGAGAGCATGGGCGTGCGCGCTCGCGTGTACGTGGGCGACCCCGCATGCCCGTCCCCGCGGCCCCCCACACACCCGAGCGGGGATCCCGACGCGACGGAGGAGCCGACCACGGAACCGACGGGTGGGCCGACGGGGGAGCCCACCACGGAACCGACAGGCGAGCCGAGCGGGGAGCCGACGGGGGATGTCACCGTGAAGCCCACGGCGCCCGCCTCCGAGGGCAAGAGGTTCGATATGTGGGGCGACGGCAAGTCGTACTGGATCGGCAAGCAGAACGGAAAGCTCGTGGCCTTGGTCATGCCGGACCGGATCCCCAAGGGCACCACCCTGACCTTCGGTTTCCCGCTCGCCAAGACGGACCCCGAGCACGGCCTGAGCATCTGGCAGGTCGGGCTCGCACCGGGTGACGGACCGGACTGCCTGCCGGCGCTGCCCCCGGGTGCCGTGGTCCACAACCCGTAGGGCCTGAACTCAAAGGCCTGAACCGTAAGGCAGGCATCCTCGCGGGGCCTCACGTCCCGCTCCGCCTCCGGTGGTCCCGTACCCCGGCCCCCGGATCCCTCCCGGCGGTCCTCGTCCCCGCCCGGGCGAGGACCGCCGGAGAGGCGCGTCGGGCCCCGCCCAGGCTGCTCACTCTCCGCACCCGCCCCACCGCAATCCGCGAAGGGGCCGGGCTACTCCCCGGTGTTCCGTCGCGCCCGTCCGCTCCGGTCTAGCGTGGATGGAGGGGGCAGCCGACGGCACACGGCCACGGCGCGCGAAGGGGCGGCGGTGCGATGGCGAAGGTGCGGATGCGCGGAGGCGAACTGCCGGGCCGTTCGGACGAGCTGCGCTTCCTGGAGACGGCGATCGCGTCCGCCGCGTCGGGAGTCGGGCAGGCCGTGCTGGTGGAGGGGGAACCGGGCATCGGCAAGACCGCGCTGCTCGAAGCGGCCGTCGGCCGCGCGCGGGAGTCCGGCTTCCGCGTCCTGGAGGGTGCGGGCGAGGAACTGGAGCGCCGCGTACCGTTCTCCGCGATCGCCCGGTGCCTCGACACGGGGACACCCGGGCGGCTGGACGGGCAGGCCCGCGCGCTCGCCCGGCTCGTACGCCGCGAGGGAGAGTCCGCGGCCGGCCGTTCGCCGGGGGCGGACTTCGCCACGGCCGAGGCCGTCCTGGGCCTGCTGGACGAGTGGTGCACGGCTGGCCCCGTGGCCCTGGTGGTCGACGACCTGCACTGGGCGGACAGCGGAACGCTCCTGCTGCTGCACCGCCTCGGCAAGTCGCTGGGAACCGTTCCGCTGCTGGTCGTCTGCGCGAGCCGCCCCGTGCCGGGCGAGGAGCTGGACCGGCTGCGGCGCAGCCTGACGACCAGCGGCGCGCAGGGGGTCACCGTCGGTCCGCTGGACGAGAAGGCGGTGGGCGAGCTGGCGGAGGAGCTGCTCGGCGCCCCCGCCGGGCCGGGGCTGCGCAAGCTGCTCGGCGGCGCGGCGGGCAACCCGCTCTTCGTCACCGAGATCGTCGCCGCGCTGCAGCGGGACGAGGCGATCGTGGCGTCCGGGGGCACGGCCGACGTCAGTGGGGGCGACGCGCCCGCCACGCTGCCCTCGGCGATCGTGGGACGGCTGGACTGGGTCTCCCCCAAAGGGCAGGAGATCCTGCGTGCCGGTTCCATCCTCGGATCCGCGTTCACGGTCGTCGAACTGTCCGCGGTGACGGGCATTTCGCCCGCCCGGCTGGTCGAACCGATCCTGGAGTTCGTACGCAACGGAGTCCTGACGGAACAGGGCGAACGGCTCGTCTTCCGCCACGACTTGATCCGCCAGGCGCTGTACGACGGCGTTCCGGCGCGTACCGCCTCCCACGCGGCGGTCGCCCGTGCCCTGGCCCGCGGCGGTTCGGCCGTCGAGCGGGTCGCCGAACATCTGCTGCTGGGGGCCGGGGCGGGCGAGGACACCCTGCCCGACTGGGTCCTCGACAACGCCCAGGCCCTCACCGTCCGCGCGCCGGGTCTCGCCGTCGAACTGCTGCAGGCGACCCTCGCCGGGACGGCTCCGGACGATCCGCGCATCCCCCGGCTGCGGGTCCAGCTGGTGTCCGGCCTCCTGTGGACGGGACGCGCTCCCGAGGCCGAACGCCTCGCCGAGGAGGCGCTGGCGGACACCCAGGACCCGGCGCGGAAACGGGAGTTGCTGGCGCTGCTCGGCCAGGCGTGCATGGCCCGGGGGCGGCCCGGCCTCGGCGCGCAGCGGGCGCGCGAGGCGCTGGCGACGGGCGGGCTGAGCACCGCGGAGACACTGCGGCTCGAGGCGTTCCTCGCCATCTCCCTGCTCCACGCCCGCGACATGGACCGGGCCGCGGACCTGGCGGAGCGCGTACGGGCCGAGGCCGGGGAGCTGCAGCAGGTGGCCCCGCTGGTGGACGCGCTCCATCCGCTGGCGGCCGTCGCGCAGTTGCGCGGACTGCCCCAGGTGGCCCTGGAGGACTCGGACCAGGGGCTGCGGATCGCCCGTTCCGAACCCGTGCACAGCGACCGGGTCATCGCCCTGCACACGACGCGTGCCTTCAGCCTGATGAGTCTGGACCGCTCGGGAGAGGCCGAGGAGGCCATGGAGTCCGCCCGGCGGCTCGCGGAGCGGAAGGGCAGTGTGCTGCTGGGTTTCTGCGAGGTCGGCCGGAGCCTGTTCATGTTCCACAGCGGGCAGTGGGACGACGCGCTGGCGGTGCTCGACTCGGGGCGGGATCTCCCCGGTTTCCTGGGCGTACCGCGGGCGGTGGACGGGCTGGCCGCGCTCATCGCGGCGCTCCGCGGCGACATCGACAGGGCCCGGGAGCGCCTGGAGGCGGCGGACCGTGCGGTGCGGACGCCCACCACGCCGGTACACGAGTATCTGCCGCGCTGGGCGGGGCAGGTCCTGCAGGAGGCGGACGGCCGTCCGCGGGAGGCATTCGAGGATCTGCTGGACGGCTGGGAGCACGGCTTCGGGGCGATGGGCGGCGCCGGACTGACCTTCCGGGCGGCCGACCTCGTACGGCTGGCGCTCGCGCTCGGCGAACGCGGCGTGGCGCGCGACGTCGCGGCCTTCGAGCAGCGGCTGGCGGACACGGAGGGCTCGGCCCCGGGGACCCGTGCGATCGCGCTGCACTGCCAGGGCCTGGTGGACGGCGATCCGCTGCTGATGGCTCAGGCGTCCGGGCACTACGAGCGCACGCCGCGGCTGCTGTCACGCGCCCAGTACCACGAGGACTGCGCGGCCGTTCTGGCCGGGGCGGGACGGGTGAACGAGGCGCGTACGGAGCTCGACCGGGCCTTCGGTCTCTACTCCCTCCTCCAGGCCGATCGGTGCGTGGCGCAGGCCGAGGCGCGGCTCGCCGCGGCGGGTGTGGTGCGCGCCCGGCGCAGCCGCCCGCCCCGTCCCAGCAGCGGCTGGGCGTCCCTGACCGCGACGGAGCGCACGGTGGCCGCGCTGGTGGGCCAGGGGCTGTCGAACACGGCGATCGGGACGCAGCTCTTCGTCTCACGGAGGACCGTGCAGTCCCATGTGTCGATCATCCTGCGCAAGCTCGAGCTGACGTCGCGGGTGGAGATCGCGGTCGAAGTGGCGCGCCACGTCTGACCGTTCGGAGTGGGTCCGGCGGCTCGGCCCGTACGCATCATGGGCGCCGTTCGCGCCACCGTACGGGCGCCCGTACGGTCAGCGCTGCCGTGTCACGGCCGTCGCCAGTTCGACGCGCGAGGTGAGCCCGAGCTTCGCGAGGATGCTGGAGACATGTGACTGCACGGTCCGCCGCGAGATGAACATCCGGGCCGCGATGGCCGGGTTGGACAGTCCTTCCGCGACCAGCGCCGCGATCTTGTGCTCCGTGTCGGTGAGCGCCTCCCAGCCGCTGGCCGGCCGCCGGCGGCGGTCGGTGCGGCGCTTGGGCAGGCCGGCCGCTTCCAGGCGTTCCTCCGCGCACGTGGCGCACCAGTCGGCCCGCATCTGGGCGTAGACGTCGAGGGCCCGGTCGAGTTCGGTACGGGCCTCCTCCAGGCGTCCGGCGCCGGCGAGCACGGCGGCGACGTCCTCGTAGTACTGCCCGCGCGAGAGCAGCCAGGGCGTCTCCCGGTAGTAGTCCGCGGCCTCGGCGAGGGTGCCGAGGTCCCGGTCGGCGAGCCCCCGGCAGTGGGAGATGATCGCGCGGGCACGCGGTGTGGTGCGCTCGGCGTCGTCGATCCGCTCCGCCTCCTCGATGACCTCGTGCGCCGTGGCGGTGTCGCCGACGTCCAGGGCGAGCCGTACGAGGTCGGCGGCCCGGAAGAGCAGCCCGACGCCCTGGACCGGGCCGAAGCCGCGCCGCCAGCCCTCCAGCAGATCGGCGAGCGCCTCCTCCTTGCGGCCCTGCGACTCCAGCCGCAACTCGTGCCCCCAGCGCGGCAGATACTCCACGTAGGGGGTGGTGGTGGAGGACGAGGTGGCGGAATCGGCGGCCGCGAGGCGTTCGTCGGCGGCCGCGAAGTCCCCTCGGAATCCGGCGATCAGGGCCATCAGGCCGTGAATCGCACGGGGCGTGCTGAGGTGGTCGGGGAGTTCGATGCCGACCTGCGCCTCGGCGAGGGCGTCGTCCCAGCGTCCGGCGTGGAACATGAAGGAGGCGCGGCTGGCGTGGCACAGGGTCAGCAGCATGCCGCCGCTGCGCTCACCGAGTTGGAGGCCGGCGGCGATGGACTGGTGGGCCTCCGCCGTCCGGTCGAGTTCGAACAGGCTCCGCCCCCGGATGATGTAGAGGCCGATCAGGCTGTGGGCCGGTACGGCCTGCCCCGGTGCGTTCCGCAGGGCCTGGTCGGCCGCCTCGATGGCCTCGCGGTAGTTGCCGTGGAACATCCGCACGATCGCGATCGTCAGCAGGGAGTCGACCATCGCGTGGTACTCCCCGTACCGCACGGAGTCGGCGCGTACCTCCTGCGCGATGGCGAGCGCCCGGTCGAGCTGGCCGAAGCGGAACAGGCAGGTGGAGAGGAACGCCTGGTAGCGGCGGGTCTCGGGGGGCGACAGCGTCCCGGAGTCCAGGGCGTCCCTGGCCCGCTGGACGGCGAGGTCGGGCCGGCCGACGGCGACGTCCGCCTGGGCGAGGACCCAGAGCAGTTCGCTGCGCTGCGCCGCGTCGGAAAGGTGCGGAAGGGCTTCCTCGGCCTGCGGCTGCACCTCGGCGGCGCGCGCGGACCACAACAGGGCCGAGGCCAGCAGGATTTCGAGGCGTCCGGCCCGCTCGGTGTCCGGGTCCGTGCCGTGCAGGGTCTGCCGGAGCAGTTCGACGGAGAGGGAGGGCGCGCGGAGCGTGAGCGCCGCGGCGTGGTCGGCGACCCAGTCGACGACCGCGTCACCGCCGGTCGCCGCGCTGCCGCCCCCATCGGTGTCCGCGCCCATCAGCAGATGCTCGGCGACACGCTCCACGGGCGCGCCGCTGCGGGCGAGGGCCCGGCCGACGGCGCTGTGGGAGGCGGCCCGCGCGGGGATCGCCTCGTACAGGGCCTGGCGGATCAAGTCGTGGCGGAACACCAGGCGTTCGCCCTGTTCCCGCAGCAGGCCGTACCGGACGACCTCCATGACCGAGTCGACCAGGTCCGCCGCCGGCTTGCCGGTCACCGTCGACAGCTCCGGCACCGTGAAGCCGGAGCCGAGCAGGGACGCCGTCCGCAGCACCTCCAGGCCCTCCGGCGACACCCAGTCCAGCCGGCCGATGATCGCGGAGGCCAGAGAGGCGGGGACGTCGGCCGAGTCCGCCTCCACCGTGCCCTGGGCGATACGGATCGCCCGCTCCCGCTCCAGCGCCCCGACGATCTCGGTGACGAACAGCGGGTTCCCCGTCGCGTCGTGCAGCAGGCGGCGCAGCTCCGGGCCGGCGGGCGCACCGAGCAGACCGCGCACGATCTGGGAGACCGCGTGCTCACCCAGCGGTCCGACTTCGATCAGGGCCGCGCCGCGGCCGATCAGGCTGTGGCGGAGCTGATCGAGTTCCGTGCCCGCCGCGGCGGGGCGGAAGGCGGTGATCAGCACCAGGGGCATGCTGTGCAGAGCCTTGCCGAGCTGGTGGAGCAGGACGAGCGTTCCGTTGTCCGCCCACTGGAGATCGTCGATCAGCAGGGCGACGGGGCCGGTGGACGACCAGTCGTCGAGCAGGGCGAGGATCGCCTCAACGGTGGCGAAGTCCGCCTCGAGTCCGGGGATGACGTCGGGTCGGCCCTCTCCGCGTATCTGCCCGGCCAGGGCGCGCAGTTGGGGGTCGGCCCACGCGGTGTCGATGCCCAGACACCGCCCGATCGAGGCGAACGGCACGCGTTGTTCCAGCTCCTCCGCCGCGCCGTGGAGCACGCGCATGCCGCTCTCCCGGGCAGCGGCGGCGGCCGCCTGGAGCAGCGCCGTCTTGCCGATGCCCGGCTCGCCCTCCAGGAGGACGGCCTGGCCGAGCCCCGAGGACGCCCGGGTGACGGCGGTGTCGAGCTCCCGCATCTCCTGGGAACGCCCTGCCAGTCCGGTTGTTGCCACACTCATGCGTCGCCCACCGATCTGTACCCGGTGTGCCGGGCACCGCCGCCCCTTCACCGACCGAGCGTCGCCCCGGCACCCCCCGAATCATCATAAGACTCCCACTTTACTGACGTTTCGCTCATACCCTCACTTAGCTCACACACGGTTACAGATCGACTACTGCGGGGTCCGTAACGGGAGTTGTCATAGGGTTTGTAAGTGAATGCGAGGTATCGCACACTTGACGGGTCAGCCTCCGGAGGGAGGGAGACCAGCGTGGCCGACGTGCCCGTGGGACTCGTGGGGCGTACCGCCGAGACAGCAGCCGTCGAAGGGCTCGCCCGCGAGGTCGCGACCGGCGTGGGCCGGGCCCTGCTCATCGAGGGCGAGCCGGGCATCGGCAAGACGGCGCTGCTCTCCCACGCCGAGGAGCAGGCCCACCGCTTCGGTCTGCGCGTCTTCAGCGGCGCGGCGGACGAGATCGACCAGCGTCTCCCCTTCGCCGCGATCTCCACGTGCCTGGGCGCGCGGGCCACCACCGGCGAGACCCGTGACGCCGGGGTGGACGCACTCATCCGCGGCGCGGGCTGGACCAGCACGCCGCTCGGGGTCGAGGCAGCCGACGCCGCGTTCAGCGAGTCCTTCCTCGCCCAGGTCGACCAGTTGTGCGCCTCGGGGCCGCTGGCGCTGGTGCTGGACGACCTGCAGTGGGCGGACGGGGCGAGCCTGCGCGTACTGGCCGAGCTGAGCCGTTCGCTCGGCCAGCTTCCCGTCCTGCTGGTGGGGGCGTGCCGCACCGCTCCGCCCGGCGGGCCGGAGCTCGACCGGCTGCGCCGCACGCTGCCGGAGCGCGGGGCGACCGTGCTGACGCTGGAGCCGCTGGACGAGGGCACCGTACGGGAGCTGGTGACCCGCATGCTGGGCGCGCGGCCCGAGGAGGACCTGCTGCGGCTGATGAAGGACGCCGGCGGCAATCCGCTCTACGTCACCCAGCTCGTCGAGACGTTCACCGCGAGCGGCGCGATCCGGGTCACCGACGGAACCGTGGAGACGAGCGTTCCCACCACGACCCCGTCCCTGCGCGCGGCCGTGCTCCAGCGGCTCAACTTCCTCTCCCCCGAGGCGCTGTCCGTGCTGCGGGTGGCCTCCGTCCTGGGCGCCGGCATCACCGTCGAGGACCTGGCCGTCGTGGCGGCCCGCCCTGTGCACGATGTGCTGGGTGTGCTCATGGATGCGCGTGATGCGGGAGTGCTGAACGAGAAGGGCGGCCGGTTCTCCTTCCGGCGCACCGTGGTCCGCCAGGCCCTCTACGACGACCTGCCCGGGCCGCTGCGCGCCGCCTTCCACCTGGAGGCGGGCCTCGCGCTCGCCGAGACCCCCGCCCCGCCCGAGCTGATCGCCGAGCATCTGACGCTGGGGACACCCTCGGGCAGCCCACGGGTGATCGACTGGCTGGTCGAGAACGGCGAGCAACTCATCGTCGGCGTACCGCGGTTGGCGGTCGAACTGCTGCGCCCTGCCCTGGACTGCGCGGACGCGACCGAGCCCCGCAGAGGCCGCCTGCACATCCTGCTCGCCGCCGCCCTGCTGCGCTCAGGCCGGGCCGCCGAGGCCGAGGACCAGGCGCGCCGCGCCCTGGCCCACCACCACGACCTCGCGTCGGAGGGCACCATCTGGTGGATCCTGGCGCGCGCCCCGTACGTGACGGGGGAGCCGGAGCTGGCGTGGGCCGAGATCGAGCACGCGCGGACCTCGGTGGTCCTCTCGGAGATCGAGACCGTACGTCTGCAGGCCTTCGGGTCGGTCGTCCTGCTGGCCCTCGGCGAGCTGGACCGGGCCGAGAAGATGGCCCGCGACGCGGAGCGGGACGCGCTCGGACTGGGGGACATCAACGCGCTCTCGGACGCGTACCAGACGCTTGCCCTGCTGCATCTGCTGCGGGGCGAGACCCGCCGGGGGCTCGACCGGGCCGAGCGTGCCCTGCGGATGGCGCGGGACGAGAACGCACCGGTCGACAAGCAGATCCCGCTGCACCTCATCCGCGGCTACTGCCTGCTGGCGCTGGCCCGTACGCAGGAGGCGGACGAGGCGATGGGCTTCAGTCAGCAGGTCGCCAAGCAGCTCTGGGACCATGTGCCGCTGTGCGACCTGTCCCGGGCGCAGGTGATGTTCGCCGACGGGCGGTGGGACGACGCGCTGGTCGAGATCCAGGCGGGGCTGGAGCCGTCGAACGAATCACTGCCGAAGCCGCTGCACAGCCTGGCGGCCGTCATCGCCGTGCACCGCAACGACTTCGTCACCGCGAGGACGCATCTGGGCGCGGTGGAGAACGCCACCGACTCCGCCCCGCAGAAATTCTTCTTCGACCACCTTGCGGTGTGGGCGGCCTGCGAACTGGAGGAGGCCGAGGGCGATGCGGGCCGGGCGCTCGACCGCTGCCTGGCTCTGGTCGGCGAAGGCTTTGTCACCGTGATGAGTTCGGTCCTGGCATTCTTCGCACCACGAGTGGTGGGCCTCGCGCTCAACGCGGGGAACACCGAATTCGCGCGGGAGTTGACGGTCGCCGTCGAGTCCCGGGCGGCCACCGGCGTACCGGACGGGATTTCCGCATTCGCCGCCCATTGCCGGGGGCTGCTCGACAACGATCCGGACGTGCTGCTCGAAGCGTCCCACTTCTACGACCGGTTCTCCTGGGTGCTCTTCCGGGCGCTGTACCACGAGGACGTGGCCGCCGCCCTGGCCGAGGCGGGGCGGATGCCCGACGCCCGGGCGGCGCTGAACCGGGCCATGGACGTCTACGCCGGGCTGGACGCCACCTGGGACGCCACCCGCGCGGCGTCGCGGCTGCGCGCCCTCGGGGTCCGCAGGGGCCACCGGGGCCTGCGGGGGCGGCCCACCAGCGGCTGGGACAGCCTCACCGACACCGAGGTGGCGGTGGCCTCGCTGGTCGCCCAGGGGCTGTCGAACCCGGATGTGGGGGCGCGTCTGCGGATCTCCCGGCGCACCGTGCAGACCCATGTCTCCAATATTCTGTCCAAACTCAGCCTCGGCTCCCGCGTCGAACTCGCCACAGAAGTCACCTCTCATCATCTGCAGAGTCAGCCGTAACTCCGCTGTCCGGTCCGTGAGATGAGAGGATTCCCGCTCGACGGACCTGCGGCGGCTCCCGTACCCGCCGTGGGAGCGCAGAAGGAATCGCGCGGTGGTACGAGTGGTGGTACGCCCTGACGGCCTTTCACCTCGCACATCGGAAAAGCCGGTACGACTAATTCCCCCTTTCTTGTGAGCCTTCACACCCGGTGCTTCGCTGAATTCATCCACACCGGCGGGCCGCCCACCCTCCCGGAGGAGTGACGACACGGCGGTCCCGTCGCCGGCTTCACGGCCGACCCGGGCTTCCCAGCCGCCGCGTCGCTGGGCAGGCTCCCCCGCGGAGGGAAATGGATCCAGCAGTCGGTGCCGTCCAGCACGGCACCGACTGGTGCGGCTCGCCCCTTCAGGCACGAAGGAGCGTCCCCATGCGAGCCACCCGTAGAGTCCCCGCTCTGCTCGGGGCCGCGACCCCGCCGGTGAGTCTCGCTCGCGTCCCCGGCCAGGCCGGGGCCGTCCTGTTCGTGAGCTGCGGCGAGGGCGCTCTCGTCGACGTGGTCGAGGCGGCCGTGGCCACGGACACCGCCGGAGGCGGGGGGATCCACGAACTGTCCGCCTCGGTGAACCTCGTGGGCACCGTGGTCAGGAGCGACGCCCCGAACAACTACGCCCCGCCCGGCAGCGTGCCCTTCGGCTCGGGCTGACCCACCCGCCCGCGCCCGTCCCGGCGCGGCGCCACGCGGCGGACGGCCTCTCTCCCCCCGCTCCGCCCCTCGACGCACAGGCGAACCGCACAGGCGATCCGCACAGGCGATCCGCACTGGCACACCGCACAGACGCACACCGCACCAGGCACACCGCACCAGGCAACCAGGAGGTATCCCATGCCCATCTCACCGAACCAGGGATCGACCGGCGGCGGAACCGCGGTCACGATCACCGGAACCAACCTGACCGGCACGTCCGCCGTCCGGTTCGGCTCCAAGCTCGCCACCAACGTCACCGTCGTCAACCCCACGACGGTCACCGCCACTTCGCCCTCGGGCAGCGGCACGGTCGACGTCACCCTGACCACCCCGGGCGGCACCAGCAACCCCATACCCTTCTTCTACGTGGGGTCGCCGTTCAAGTCGTCGCTGAGCCCGGCGGCGGGCTCGACGGCAGGCGGCAACACCGTCACCGTCAACGGGACGGGCCTGTCCACCGCGACCAACGTGTCCTTCGGCGGCACCAACGCCACTCCGACCGTGGTGTCGGACAGCGTCATCACCGTGACCGCGCCCGCACACGCGGCGGGCCCGGTGAGCGTCACCGTCACCACGGCGGGCGGCAGCAACAACGGGCTGTCGTACACCTATGTCGGAGCGCCCACGATCACCACGGTCGCGCCGGCCGATGGCCCGGAGTCCGGTGGCACCGCGGTGACCATCACGGGCACCAACCTGGGCAGCACCCAGTCGGTCACCTTCGACGCCGTCGCGGCGCCGTTCGCGGTGATCAACTCGACCACGCTGTCCGCCGTTTCGCCTCCCGGGACGGGCACGGTCGACGTCGTCGTCACCAACGCTGCCGGGAGCGACACCGAGACCGACGGTTTCACCTACGTGGCCGGTCCCGGGATCTGATCCGGTCCGCAGCACACGGATCCGCGGCCGCAGACCGGTGGCCGCGGATCCGTGACCCACAGATCCGCCGCCGCCCGTGTCGTCACCGCGGGCGGCGACGGATCGCCGCACGGTCGCTCCACGGACCGCTGACGGCCCTCATGGACCGCGCACGGCCGCTGCAGCACATCCGCTGCACGGACTCCCCCCCCGGAACCGTCGTGTACGGGGCGGGGCGAACAGGGTCCTTCCGTCGGCGGGCCCCGGCCGGTTCTCCGCCACGGACGGCCGGGGCCCGCGCCATCACGCCCGTCAGGAGAGCAGCCATGAGCAGGCACGAACCGTCACGCGAGGCGAAGGACCCGATACACGCCGCGGCCGTCCTGGCCGCACCCGTGGTCTCCTCGATCAGTCCGTCCTCGGGTTCGACGGGCGGGGGCAGTGCCGTCACCGTGACCGGCAGCGGTTTCACCGGCGCCACCCAGGTACGGTTCGGCGCCACCGCGGCGGCTTCGTTCACGGTCGTCTCCGACACCCAGATCACGGCGGTGTCCCCGGCGGGCTCGGGCACGGTGGGGGTGACGGTGACCACGCCCGGCGGCATCAGCTCGCAGTTCGTCCCGTACACCTACGTCGCCGTGCCGGCACCCGTGCTCACCTCCGTCAGCCCGTCCTCGGGTCCGCCCGCGGGTGGCACGACCGTCACGCTGACGGGCACCAACTTCACCGGCGCCACGGCGGTCAGGTTCGGCACGACGGCAGCCACCTCCTTCACCGTGGTCTCCGCCACCCAGATCACCGCCACCGCACCGGCGGGCACGGGGACGGTGGGGGTGAGCGTGGCCACCCCCGGCGGTGTCAGCCCCCAGTTCGTCCCGTACACCTACGTCGCCGTGTCCGCGCCCACGCTGACCTCGCTGAGTCCGACGTCGGGACCGGCAGCGGGCGGCACGACCGTCACGCTGACGGGCACCAACCTCTCCGGCGCCACATCCGTCAAGTTCGGCACGACGGCAGCCACCTCCTTCACCGTCGTCTCCGCCACCCAGATCACCGCCACCGCACCCGCCGGCACCGGAACCGTCCAAGTCACCGTCACCACCCCGGGCGGCACCAGCAACGGCCTCCCCTACACCTACGTCGAAGTCCCGGCACTGACCTCGCTGAGTCCGACCTCGGGACCCGCGACGGGCGGCACCACCGTCACCCTCACCGGCACCAACCTCACCGGCGCCACATCCGTCAAGTTCGGCACGACAGCAGCCACCTCCTTCACCGTCGTCTCCGCCACCCAGATCACCGCCACCGCACCCGCCGGCACCGGAACCGTCCAAGTCACCGTCACCACCCCGGGCGGCACCAGCAACGGCCTCCCCTACACCTACGTCGAAGTCCCGGCACTGACCTCGCTGAGTCCGACCTCGGGACCGGCGACGGGCGGCACCACCGTCACCCTCACCGGCACCAACCTCACCGGCGCCACATCCGTCAAGTTCGGCACGACAGCCGCCACCTCCTTCACCGTCGTCTCCGCCACCCAGATCACCGCCACCGCACCCGCCGGCACCGGAACCGTCCAAGTCACCGTCACCACCCCCGCAGGAACGACCAACGGGCTCCCGTACGCCTACGCCTCGGCACCCACTGTCACGGCCGTGACGCCCTCCCAGGGGCCCGCGGCGGGAGGCACGAGCGTCACCCTGACCGGCAGCGGGTTCACCGGCGCGACCGAGGTGACCTTCGGCGCCTTACCCGCCACGTCGTTCACGGTCGTGTCCGACACCCAGATCAACGCCGTGACGCCCGCCGCGTGCCCCGGTGCCGCCGCGGTCACGGTCAGCACCCCTGCCGGGACGACGCCGCCCACGGTCTTCTACTTCTACCGGGGCGTCCCCGCCGTGACACACCTCTCCCCCGACAAGGGCCCGGTGTCCGGCGGTACGACCGTCGCGCTCACCGGCAGCAACCTCCTCGGGGCCACGGCGGTGAAGTTCGGGGCCACGTCCGCCCCGTCGTTCACGGTGGTCTCCGACACCCAGATCACCGCTACCGTGCCCGCGGCGTCCGCCGGGGTCGTGGCCGTCACGGTCGTCACCCCGGGCGGCACCAGCGCGCCCACGGTCACGTACATCTACGTCGCGGCCCCCTCTCTCACCGCCCTCGCGCCGTCCTCGGGGCCGGCCACCGGCGGCAACACCGTCACCCTGAACGGCACCGCGCTGACCCTGGCGCAGTCCGTCACCTTCGGCGGTACGCCGGCCGCTTTCACGGTGGTCTCCGATGCGTTCATCACCGCGATCGCCCCACCGGGCTCGGCGGGTTCGGTCACCGTCGCGGTGACGACCCCGGGCGGCAGCGCGACCCGGACCTACACACGCGTCGCCCCGCCCGCGGTCTGACAGCGCCTCAGCCCTGCCCCCTCAAGGCCGTGGCTCCGTCCCGGCGTAGCGTGCGATGTCCTCCGTCTCGGCGCGGAGGCCCTCCAGCACCTCTGCGGGGAAGCCCGATGTCCCGGCGGGTCCGCCGAACGCCTCGACGCCCACGGTGGGCCGGCGGTCGGTCGGCGCTGTCCATGTGCCGACCGCCCAGCCGTCGGCCAGGACCGTGGGACGGATCAGGCCGCCGCCGGGCCGGACCGCGCGTTCGTGTTCGGCGGGAACCGACAGCTCCCGACTGCGGTAGCCCACCAGGTAGTTGTCGAAGGCGGGAATGAGCCGTACGTCCGGGCCCGCACTTCCTGAATCAGCATCGCCCGGGTCCGTGGCGCCCGGAGGCTCCGCATCCCGATCCTGGTCCGCCACGGCTTCCCAGGCCCGTCTGCACGCCGTGAGCTTCAGTCCCGACCAGTGGGCGAAGTCCTGCACGGTGGCGGGCGCGTGGGCGGCCAGATAGCGCCGGGCGAGTTCGGCCTCGGCGGCCTGGCCCTCCCACGGCAGCGGACCGGTGGAGGGGAGCCAGTCGTCGAGGAGGACGAAGGTCGCCTCACCGTCCCTCTGCGGGCCGTGGCAGATACGGCCGGACAGCGCGGCGCGGCGGATGAGGTGGTAGGCGGACTGGCCCGTGGGGTCCACCCCGAGCGTGGCCAGCCGGTCGGTCAGCTCCCGGCGGGTCAGCGGACCCTCGCCGTCGACGGCCGTGACGATGAGCCGCTCGGCCCGCTCGCACAGGGTCTCGTCCAGGCCGAGTTCACGGAACCGGCGTGCGGCGAGCCGCAGGAAGACCGGGCCGAACAGCGCCCGCAGCCAGGGGGCGTCGGCCGCCGGGACGAGCTGGAGCGTGCCGCGCAGGTACCAGCCGCGGACGGCGGTGCGCTCGACGTCCGTGGCCCGCGCGACGTCCTCGGCCGTCAGGCCGCGGGCCCGGACCCGCAGCCCGAGGCCGGCGGCCGTGAGGTCCTGGGCCTGGACGGCGAGGACACGGGCGAGCACCCCCGCGACCGTCGTCTCCCTGATCCCTCCGCCGAGAAGCTGGGCGCGGGCGCGCAGCAGCCGGTCCGCTCGGTTCCGTTCCATGGGCCCACTCTGGCAGCCGGGTACGACAACGCCCGGTCTCCGCTCCGGCCGGCCGCGATGAACCCCCGTACGGGCAGGGCCCGTTCGGCTCCCAGGAGAGTGCCCGGAGGCATGGCCGCTCCGTGCGGGTACGTGCCCATCCGTGTCCCTCACCTGGACAGATTCGGTCGGCCCGCTTCGGCACGCTCCGTAGTCGGCGAACGGAGTTGCAGGAAGACGGTTGCCGCGCCCGGCGGGGGCTGAGGACAGGTCGCTTCAGGACAGGCCCATGGCGAGGGTGACCACCGCGCCGACCGCCCCCGCTGCGATCTCCAGCCGGTCGGTGAGCTGTTGCGTGAGCCACAGCCCGCGCCCGCCCTCACCGCCGCACAACCCCGGCGGGTCGGGCGGGATGACCTCCTCGGTGAAGCCGGGCCCGTGATCGGAGACCCTGCAGTGCAGGGCGCCGTCGCAGCGGTAGAGCAGGAGGCGTCCGGCCCCGCCACCGTGCTCGACGGCGTTGCACGCGACCTCGTGCACGGCGAGGACGAAGTCGCTGCGGCGGGGCTCCCCGAGACCGGCGCGGGCCGCGCAGTCCGTGAGCTGCCGCCGCAGTATGGGCACGTCCTCGGCCGCGAAGAGCAGCTCCAGCAACCGCTCCCGCCGCAAGTCCGCCACGTCCGCGTTCATGGCATCGCCACCTCGACCTCGTTCAGGACAAGCCGCACGGTGCACTGCGGAGGAAACCGCAATCCGCATATGACGCTACTCGGCGTCATCGCGCGCCACCACGTGTCACAACTTTTGCGCTGAGGCGTACGCAACTTGACCGGAAGAACCACAGAGGCGACAGAAAGCGTCCTTCCAGTGTCCGGACATGAACTCCGGGCAGGTTCCGGACAGAGTTCCGGACTGGAACGGCATGTGCGTGGAGAGGACGCCGACATGAGCATTGTGAGCTGGATCATCCTGGGCCTCATCGCCGGAGTCATCGCGAAAGTGCTGCTCCCCGGTCGCGACCCGGGTGGGCTGATCGGCACGACCCTCATCGGGATCGTCGGATCCTTCGTCGGTGGATGGCTCGCGGTGCACTTCCTCGACCGCAAGGTGTCGACGGACTTCTACGACCCCGAGACCTGGGTCGCGGCCATCGGCGGTGCCCTGGTGCTGCTGATCGGCTACCGGATCCTCTTCGGCCACTCACGAGAACGCCGCTGACCCGCGCCCTCGGCGGGCGCTGTCAGGAGAGGTGCCCGGCCGCGGACGTCCTCGGACCACCGCGCCGGGCACCGCGGTTCAGCGCGCCCCGGGCTCCGCGTCGCGGTCGAGGTCCGCGTCCGGATCCCGGTCCGGGGACGGATCCCGGTCCCCGTCCGGATCCCGACGCGCCTCGGGCCCGCGGTCCGGTTCGTCGCCCCGCCCGGGGTCCGTGACGCGCCCCGGCGCGGGCGTACGCCGCGGGCTCCGGCCCGGCGGCGTGTCCGGTGCCGCACCCCGCTGCAGCAGATGCCCCAGTCCGTGCCGCGTGGCCGCGATGACGACGCGGTCCTCGGGCCGCAGCACGTACCCGGGGTGCAGGTCCCATTCCAGCTCCGGCCCACGGCGCTCCGCATCGATCCGCAGCGGCAGCGACAGGTCAGGCGTGCGGTCCTCGGGGGCCGCCACATCGAGGGCCAGAACCCGCCAGGCGCCGGGGCGGAACGCTTCGGCGACCGTACGGCCCGCGAGTTCGGGATGGCCGCCCACCTCGATCGCCGCGAAGAGCAGCACCCGGCGCTGCACCGGGATCGCGCCGAGGATCTGGCGGCCCATCATCGCTCCCGCGAAGGAGGGTCCGGCGAGCGCCGACACACTGCGGCTGCGAGTGAGGGCACCCGGGTAGGAGTCCCGGAGCGTGCGATAGACGGTGGTGGAGAACTTGTCGTCGTACAGCCGCAGGACGACCCGCAGATCGGGCCGTATCTCCCGCGCGTAGAGCACCGCTTCGAGGTTGGTGCTGTCGCTGCTCGTGAGGGCCAGCAGGACGCGGCTGCGGCGGATCTTGGCCGCCTCCAATACCCCTTCCTCGGTGACGTCGCCGATGACGACCGGCACTCTGCGGCTGCGCGCGATGGCCAGTCCGCGGGCGTTCGGATCGCGCTCCACGCAGACCACGGGCACGTCGAGTTCGCACAGCCGGTCCAGGACACGGGCCCCGACCTTGCCGAGGCCGAGCAGCACGACGTGCCCGGACAGACCGCTCGGCGGCCTGCGGACGGAGGAGGCGGCGCGGAAGGACCCGTAGCTCTCCAGGACGACGGCGAAGAGCAGCGGCAGCATCATCAACCCGGCAAGTCCCGCGAGGAGTTGCAGGACCTGACGGCCCGTGGACTCGCCGACGGCGGGATCGCCGATACCGAAGACGTCCAGCAGCGCCAGGTAGAACGCGCTCAGCGGATCGGCGGGGGTGACCAGCCAGGTGAAGACGGCGAGCAGGACCACGAGCCCCGTCAGCCCGGCGGTCGCGATGCGCAGCCTGCGGGAGAAGAAGGAGGCCAGCGGGAGGGATCCGGTCAGCCGCGGTGCCGGCGGCGCCCCTTCCGTGCCGTGGCTGAGCGCCTCCAGGACGACGGCTGGGTGCGCGGCGTGCGTGTTGGCCAGCGTCTCGTCGTCCGGGAGCAGTTGGGGCTCCTCGTCGTCGGAGGTGGCGTGCAGGGCGAGGGTGCACAGCGCGCCCCGGCTCCTCCGTTCGCCCGCGCTGCGATCGGAGGCGCGCAGCATCAGCCCGTCGGCCTGGACGATCTTGGTGGTGCCGGTGACGGCGGCCGCGGCGAGCGAGTGGGCGGCGGTGTCCGCGTCGGACAGCACCGTCGTCGAGGCCTCGATCGCCGCCGGATCCATGCTCGGTGAGCGGACGGCCGAGGCCCGCTCCAGGAGCGCTTCGAGATGCCGTCCGAGTTTGCGATTGAAGAGGCGTACGACGATGCGCAGTTCGGGGTTGAGGCGGCGGGCGCGCAGCGCGGCGTGGATGTTGTCCTGGTCGTTGCCGATGGTCAGCGCGAGCGCCGCGGCGCCCTCCACGCCCGCCTCGATCAGCGCCCCGTCGTCCGGCTCCGCCGCCTCGACGACCGAGACCTCCAGCTCGGAGCGGCGGGCGAGGGCGGCGATCTGCGGTCCGTGACGGTGCCGGACGGACGGCAGGACGACGGTGACCCGCTCGCCGTAGACGGTGGCCAGTTCGGTGACGAGCCGGTGCGCGAGCGCGTTGTCCCCGCAGACGACCATGTGGCCGGCGCGCGGTGCACGGCGCGGAAAGGGGAGCTGGAACGGCAGGGAAGGCACGCGTAGAGCATGCCTGTTCGACACCGGTGAGGTCACGGATCAAGCCAACTCGGCGAAACTCTCCACCGCTTGTGTCCTCCCCGTGACGATCACGACGTCCCCGGCGTGGACGACCGTCTCGGCCGTTGCGTACGTGAAGTCGGCGCCTGGGCGCTTGATCCCGACCACGGTGACGCCGTACCGGCTGCGTACCCGGCTCTCGCCGAGCGGCACCCCGTCGACCTCCTCCGGGGCGATCGTCTTGGCCAGTGCGTAGTCGCTGTCGAATTCGATGAAGTCCAGCATCCGGCCGGTGACCAGATGGGCGACGCGCTCCCCCATCTCGTGTTCAGGGAGCACGACATGGTGCGCGCCGATGCGCCGCAGGATCTCGCCGTGCTGGCGGCTGGAGGCGCGTGACCAGATGTTGGGCACCCCGGCGCCGGAGAGATTGGAGGTGACCAGGATGCTCGACTCCAGGTCGGTGCCGATGCCGACCACGACGTCGGCGAACTCGGCGACCCCGAGCTGGACCAGCGCCTCGGGGTCGGTGCAGTCCGCGGCCGCCGCGTGCGTGAGGTCGTCACTGAGCTTCTGCACCACGTGCGGGTCGGCGTCGATGCCCAGCACGTCCCAGCCGCGCCGCATGAGTTCCAGGGCGAGGGAGGAGCCGAAGCGGCCCAGCCCCAGGACGGCGACCCGCGCCTCGGCGGCGCGCCGCCCGTGGACGGTCTCCAGGCGCCGGCGGCGGCGTTCGCGCCGGTCCTTCGGATGGCTAGCCAATGACGGGTCGCTCCTCGGGGAGTTCGTAGCGGCGGCCGTGCTCGCGCAGGGCGAGGGCGGAGGCAAGGGTGATCGGGCCGAGCCGCCCGGCGAACATCAGCACCATGACGGTCAGTTGGCACACCGCGGGCAGGGACCCTGTGATGCCCGTGGTGAAGCCGACGGTGCCGAAGGCCGAGACGGTCTCGACGAGTACGGCCTCCACGGACTCCTCCGTGACGGTGAGCAGCACGAGCATTCCGGCGAGGACCAGCCCGATGCCCAGCAGCGCGACGGTGAGGGCCTGGCGGACGGCGGAGGAGGGGACCCGGCGGCCGAGGACGTTCACCCGGGAGTCCCCGCGGACCTCGGCCACGATCGCGGCGCCCAGCAGGGCGAAGGTGGTGACCTTGATACCTCCGGCCGTCCCCGCGCTGCCGGCGCCGATGAACATCAGCACGCTGATGCCCAGGAGGGTTGCGGGTTCCATGGCGCCGATGTCGACGGAGGTGAAGCCCGCGGTACGGGCGCTGGTGGAGAGGAAGAACCCGTTCAGCACCTTGTCGCCCCAGGACATGGCGCCGAACGTGGCCGGATTGCCCCACTCCAGCAGGCAGATGTACACGCTCCCCGCGGCGAGCAGGATCCCGTACGTGATGAGCGTGAGCCGGGTGTGCAGCGACCAGCGGCGTGCGCGGACACCGTGGCGCCGTGCAAGGCCGCGGCGCAGCAGCTCGAGCAGCACGGGGAAGCCGAGGCCGCCGAGGATGCAGGCGACGGCGACGGGCACGAGGACCCAGGGGTCGTCCGCGTAGCCGGCGAGGTTGTCGTCCCGCAGGCCGAAGCCGGCGTTGTTGAACGCCGAGACGGAGTGGAAGCAGCCGTAGAACGCCGCTTCCCCGGCGCCCTGTCCGTAGCCGAGCCAGAACCGGAGGAACAGCACCGCGCCGGTGAGGAGTTCGATGACGAACGTGGTGCCCGCGACGCCCAGCAGGACGCTCCGCACGTCGCCGGCGCCCGGACTCCCCGTCTCCTCCTGCGCGGTGAGCTGCATCGGCAGCCGGAGGCGTCCGGAGACGAGCAGGCCGAGGACCGAGGCGAGCGTCATGATGCCGAGTCCGCCGACCTGGATGAGGACGAGGACGACCCACTCCCCGAACGGGCCGAACCACGAGCCCGTCCCCACGATCGTGAGACCGCCGGTGACGGCGCCGGTGGCGGTGAACAGGGCGGTCAGGACGTCGGTCGCCCTGCCGCTGCGGGTGGCGACGGGGAGGGCGAGCAGGAACGTGCCCACGGCGATCACGAGGGCGAAGGAGAGCACCACGACCTTCGCCGGATGGGTGACGAGGCGGGACCATCGCGTCCGAGGCGGAACCGTGGCCACCGCACCGCCCCTTCCGCCGTGCCGGCCCCGCTGTCCCGGCCTCACCGCACCGGCGGGCCGTACCTGCCGCGCTGGTGTGCCGACTTCTCGGCGGTGCGTCACCCTACCGGCGCGGCAGGCATTCACCGTGGAGGCATTCGCCCGTTTTGCACCCGTCCGCACGGGTGCCGTACGCGACGCGCGTCCTGACCGGCGGGCCGCAGGGGGGCCGGTGTGGGGGGGCAGGAGTCGGCCGCAAGCGCCCGGCTCAGACGGCGTGCGGCTCAGGGTGCGTACGACACGAACGGGGCGCGGCTCAGAGTGCGTACGACACGAACGGGGCGCGGGCTCAGAGTGCGTACGACCAGCCGGACCAGCGGTCCACCGTGACCGCCACCACCGGTCCACGGGGCGGCTGTTCGCGGTACTGCGGATACTTCTCCCGCAGGAGCGCCACCGGGCGGGCCCGTCCGGTCTCGTCCTCCACGACCGTGGCCGTACCGTCGGCGCGCGCCCACCAGAGCGTCGTCCAGTCCTCCGCGTAGTGGTCGGCCAGCAGCGTGACAGCCGGGTTCGCCCGGATGGTGCGCAGCCGCCGCAGATCCGCGGTGCGCTTGGGCTTGTCGTCGACGGCGGAGAAGAGCATGTCGCCGTCCAGCACGAACGTGACGGGCACCAGGTGCGGCCGGCCGTCGTCGCTCACGGTCGCGAGCCGGGCGACCCGTGCCGCCGCGAAGCGCCGCCGCGCCTCGGCCGGTTGAAGCTCCATCGCGCACCGCCGGCGATCAGGACGGGGACGGCCGCTGGTGCAGCCCGAAGCGCGAGCCCTGGTCGTCGCGGCAGAGCCGGAACCGGCCGAAGGTCCGGACCGAGTCGTCGTCGCCCTCCACGTCCGCCTCCTCGACCGTGCCGCCCAGGTCCCGGACGCGGGCGAGCGCCGCTTCCATGTCGTCCACCAGGAAGAACAGATACGGCGAGGCACCCGGGTCGCCCCCGTGCAGACCGCCGGGCAGGCCAGGCGTACCGATGGCGGACCCTCCGCCCGAGGGGCCCGGCTCGAAGCTCCACCCGAAGAGGGCGCCGTAGAAGGCACGGCCGCGCTCGGGGTCCTCCACACCGATCTCGAAGAAGGCCGGTTCACCGGTCATGGGGCTCGCTCCCTCGGTCGTGACGGTCGCCGCACCGACCACCGTACGGCGGGCCGGCCGCCGCCGCCCGGCGAGCGCGCGGGGCCTGGGGCAGACGGAGCCGGGAGACCCCGGCCCCCGACGCACCGTCAGGACGCCTTGTCCGTCACGGCACCAAGCACGTCAGGACCGCACGCCCGTCAGGGACCGCACGCCCCTCAGGACCGCACGCCCGTCAGGGACCGCACGCCCCTCAGGACACGACGTCTTTGGTGCGGAAGCCGCGGAACGCCAGCGCGGTCAGGACCAGCGCGTACGCCACCGAGACCGCCGTGCCCTTGATCATCCCGGCCCACTCCAGCTGCGGCTGCAGCGCGTCCGCCCACGCGAACTGCCAGTGCGCGGGCAGGAAGTCGCGCCAGGATTCGAGCGCCGTGACCTGGTCGAGCACATTGCCGACGATCGTCAGGCCCACGGCGCCGCCGACCGCGCCCAGCGGGGCGTCGGTCACCGTCGAGAGCCAGAAGGCCAGCGCCGCCGTGACGAGCTGTCCGACGAAGATGTACGCGACGGCCACCGCCAGCCGCGGCAGTGCCGTGCCCGGCTCCAGGAAGCCGCCGGTGGGCAGCTGGAGGGAACCCCAGCCGTACGCCGCCGTACCCGCGACGAGCGCGACCAGCGGCAGCAGCACCATCGCCGCCGCGCTGAAGGCCAGCCCGACCGTCAGCTTGGCGACCAGCAGCCGGGTGCGCGGCACCGGCGCGGCCAGCAGATAGCGCAGCGAGGACCAGCTCGCCTCCGAGGCGACCGTGTCGCCGCAGAACAGTGCGACCGGAACGACCAGCAGGAAGCCCGCCGAGACGAACAGGCAGGTCGCGGCGAAGTTCGCGCCCGAGGCCGTGGCGGTGTCGATGAGCGTCACCCGGCCGTTGCCGTTGTCCGAGCCGCCGCCGATGGCGAAGGCGGCGATCAGGACGAACGGCAGGGCGGCCAGCACCCCGCCCATCACGAACGTGCGGCGGCGGCGCAATTGGCGCATGGCCTCCACCCGCAGGGGCAGCGTGTGCCGTGCGCGGTAGCCCGGCGCCGAGTCCACCAGTGCGCTGGTGCGGTCCGTCGCGGTCACGGGGTGCCTCCTCCGATCAGGGTGAGGAACGCGTCCTCCAGGCGGCGGTGCGGCCCGACCCGGTCCACCGGGATCTCCAACCGGACCAGTTCGACGAGCAGTTGAGAGGTGGTCAGTCCGTCCAGCCGTACGAGCAGGCCCTCGTCGGTGCGCACGGCGGAGACGACACCCGGCAGGGCGGCGACCCGGTCCGCCACGGCGCCGGACGGCGGGCCGCCCGCGACACCGACCAGGAGCGTGTCACCGCTGCCGGTGATGTCCGCGACGGGCCCGGCGGAGACCAGCTCGCCGCGGTCCATCACGACCAGGTGCGTGCAGCTCTGCTCCACCTCGGCCAGCAGATGGCTGGAGACGATGACGGTCCGCCCGGCGGCCGCGTACCGGATCAGGACCTCGCGCATCTCGCGGATCTGCGGCGGGTCAAGGCCGTTGGTGGGCTCGTCGAGGATGAGGAGGTCCGGCAGGCCGAGCATGGCCTGGGCGATGGCGAGCCGCTGCCGCATGCCCTGGGAGTACGTGCGGACGGCGCGCTCCAGGGCGTCCCCGAGACCGGCGATCTCCAGCGCCTCGTCGATGTGCGCGTCCGCGGCCGGGCGTCCGGTGGCCCGCCAGTACAGCTCCAGGTTGGCGCGCCCTGACAGATGCGGCAGGAATCCGGCGCCCTCGACGAACGAGCCGACCCGCGACAGCACGGGCGAGCCCGGGACGACTGCGTGGCCGAAGATGCGGATCTCCCCGGCGTCGGGCCGGATCAGGCCCATGAGCATGCGCAGGGTGGTGGTCTTGCCCGCGCCGTTGGGCCCGAGCAGCCCCAGCACCTGGCCGCGTTCGACACGGAAGGACAGGTCGCGGACGGCGTACCGGTCGGCGGACCTGGCGTACCGCTTGCTCAGGTCCGTGATCTGCAGCGGCACCTCGGCCAGTGCCGCGTCAGGCGGGGACTCCGCGGTACGACGGCGGCCTGTCAGCAGCAGGGCGGCCGCCGCGACGGCTCCGGCCAGCGGCAGACCCCAGGTCCACCAGGGCAGGGCGTCGTAGCCGGTCTGCACCTCGGGCGCGGTCGGCACGGTCAGGGCGCCGGGCTCGTCGAGCGCGACGGAGTACGCGGCGGGCTCGGCCGGGGACGCGTACGCCAGATCGGTGGAGGAGAGGACGAGCCGCATCCGGTGCCCGGCCTGGAAGTTGTGGTCGACGGGCGGAAGCCGCAGCCGGACCGTCCTGCCCTCCTTCGCGTCCGTGACACGGACGGGCGTGACGAGCTGCGAGGGCAGCACCCTCGTGCCGTTGGGACCGACGTCGTAGACCTTGGCGAACAGCACGGCCTCGTCCGCGTCGGTCCGCACCTTCACGCGGACCGAGGACGAGCCGGTGACGCGGGTGCCCTCCTTCAGCGGCGCGGACTGGAAACTCGCGTACTGGCCGGGGAAGTCGACGGACATCCCGACCCCCAGCCCGGACAGCCGGGACAAGTTGCCGACGCCGGGCAGCCCGGAGATCGCGGGCGGCGTGGCTCCGGCCGGGTTGGCGATCCGCTGCTCGCGGCCGGTGAGGGCGACCGTGCGGCGCTCGGTGCCGTCGAGACCCGGGTAGCGCTCGCCGTCCGCGCCGCGGAGCTGGGAACGCCCGTCGGTGGAGTCGATGCCTCCGGTACGGGAGACGCGGAAGGCCGGTCCGGTGTCGGTGGCCTTCTCGTCCTTCAGATAGCGGTCGAACCAGGCGGTGACACGGCTCCTGACCCGGTCGGTCTCCTGGTCGCCGCCGTCGTGGCCGCCGGCGAGCCAGTCGACCGAGACCGGCGCGCCGTTCCCCCGGACCGCGCGGGCGATCCGGTCGGCGTTGTCCAGCGGGAACAGCGAGTCGGTCTGGCCCTGCAGGATCAGGGTGGGGACCTTGATGCGGTCGCCGACGGCGGACGGGCTGCGCTCGGTGAGGAGTTCACGCGCCGCCGCGTCCGGCTTGCCCGCGACCGCCACGCGCTCGTACATCGTGCACAGTTCCTTCTCGAACCGGCCGCAGCCCGGCTCCTGTCCGGGCGGCGGGACCGCGCCGGGCGCGGCGCCCGCGGCTCCGCCCAGGCTCTGTCCGGCCGCCGGGTCCTGGCCGGAGGCGGCGGCCTGGCTTCCGTCGCCCGGGGCCGCGCCCTCCTCGTCGCCGCCGGTCGGGAGCGGGGCGGAGCCGGTGGAGAAGAAGATCCCGGCCCACAGGCTCTTGAAGACGCCGTTGGGGAAGAGCGCGTCGGCCAGGTTCCAGTACGTGTTCTGCGGAGCGATGGCGTCGACGCGCTTGTCGTGGCCGGCGGCGAGCAGCGAGATCGCGCCCCCGTACGAGGCGCCGGTGACGCCGACGCGCGGGTCGCCGGGGGCGTCCAGCCGCACCTCCGGCCGCTTCGCGAGCCAGTCGATCATCCGGCGGACGTCGGCGACCTCGCGGTCCGGGTCGTTCATCCCGATCCGGCCGGTGGACTTGCCGAAGCCGCGCGCGGACCAGGTCAGAACGGCGTAGCCCTCGCGGGCCAGTTGCTCGGCCTCGGTGCGGAGCTGCTCCTTGTTGCCGCCGAAGCCGTGGCCGAGGAGGACGGCGGGGCGGCGGGTGCCGGCCGGACCGGCCGTGTAGAAGGCCGTGTCGACCCTGACGTCCTCGGAGGACCCCGGCGTCTCGGGCAGGGCGAGCATCCGGTCCTCGCGGTGCACCGGCTCCTCGCCCCCGGCCGCCGCAGTCCAGGTGACGCCGCCGGCGAGGACGGCGAGCACGGCAAGGACCACGAGCCACCGCCCCCGCCGCTGGGGCATCCGGGGCCGGGGTACGCGTCCGGGCAGTCGGAGATCCATGTCCCGGATCCTACGGACGCCCTCGGACATCCCGAGGGGGCCGGTGGACGGAATCCCGGCACCTCCCTCCGCGGTAGGAGGGACCGGACACGTACCGCGGCGGCGGTACGCGGCGTCTCCGTGGCCCTTACAGGGGTCCTCCGCGGAAGAAACGGCCGGTGTCAGCCAGATGGCGCACAAGTCAGGAAAAACCGTACGGACTTCCCCGTCCGGGGGTGTACCGGATCTCACACAGCGGCGGCGGGCGTCTCAGCGGTGCTCGGGGTTCTCGAAGTCGAAGCGGCAGCCCGCGTCCCACTCGGAGCGCTGGTTGCCGTACGCCGGGAAGCCGCCCGCGTCCTTCAGGAGCCGGGCCAGGTGCATCAGGTTCCAGGTCATGAAGGTGGTGTTGCGGTTGGTGAAGTCGTTCTGCGGGCCACCGGAACCGTCGTCCAGATAGGACGGTCCGGGGCCGACCTCGCCGATCCAGCCCGCGTCCGACTGCGGCGGGACGGCGTAGCCGAGGTGCTGGAGGCTGTAGAGCAGGTTCATGGCGCAGTGCTTGACGCCGTCCTCGTTCCCGGTGATGAGGCAGCCGCCGACGCGCCCGTAATAGGCGTACTGGCCGCGGTCGTTGAGCAGGGACGAGCAGCTGTAGAGGCGCTCGACCACACGCTTGGTGACCGAGCTGTTGTCGCCGAGCCAGATGGGGCCCGCCAGGACGAGGATGTCGGCGGCCAGCACCCGCTCGTAGAGCTGCGGCCACACGTCGCTCGCGGCGCCGTGCTCGGTCATGTCGGGCCAGGTGCCGGTCGCGATGTCGTGGTCGGCGGCGCGGATCTGATCGACCTGGACGCCTTCGCGCTCCATGATCGAGCGGCTGATGTCGACCAGGCCCTGGGTGTTGCTCACCGCCGGGGACGGCTTGAGGGTGCAGTTGATGAACAGGGCCTTCAGGTCGTCGTACGTACGCGGGGCTGCGGCTGATGCGGGCACGGGTCTCCTCCTCGGACTGCCCCCCGGCAGCTCAGCTCACCACGGCTCCCCGCTCCCCCGGACGCGACACGGCCCGGCATGCCGCCGGGCCGTGTGACGTGATCCGCCGATCGGAGGTCAGTGGTTCTTCGGGAAGCCGAGGTCCACGCCGCCGTCCTCCGGGTTCGGCCAGCGGGTGGTGACGACCTTGCCGCGCGTGTAGAAGTGCACGCCGTCGTTGCCGTAGATGTGGTGGTCGCCGAAGAGCGAGTCCTTCCAGCCACCGAAGGAGTGGTAGCCGACGGGCACCGGGATCGGCACGTTGACGCCGACCATGCCCGCCTGGACCTCCATCTGGAAGCGGCGGGCGGCGCCGCCGTCGCGGGTGAAGATGGCGGTGCCGTTGCCGAACGGCGAGGAGTTGATGAGGTCCAGGCCCTCCTCGTAGGTCTCGGCGCGCAGCACGCACAGCACCGGGCCGAAGATCTCGTCCTTGTACGCGTCGGAGTCCGTGGAGACGTGGTCGAGCAGCGACAGGCCGATCCAGTGGCCGTCCTCGAAGCCCTCGACGGTGAAGGCGGTGCCGTCCAGGACGACGTCGGCGCCCTGGGACGCGGCGCCCGTCACGTAGGAGGCGACCTTGTCCCGGTGGGCCTTGGTGATGAGCGGGCCCATCTCGGAGGTCGGGTCGTTGCCCGGGCCGATCTTGATCTTCTCGGCGCGGTCGCGGATCTTCGCCACCAGCTCGTCGCCGACGCCGCCGACCGCGACGACCGCGGAGATGGCCATGCAGCGCTCGCCGGCCGAGCCGTACGCGGCGGAGACGGCGGCGTCGGCGGCCGCGTCGAGGTCGGCGTCGGGGAGGACCAGCATGTGGTTCTTGGCGCCGCCGAGGGCCTGGACGCGCTTGCCGCCCGCGGAGGCGGTGGTGTGGATGTAGCGGGCGATCGGGGTGGAGCCGACGAAGGAGACGGCGGCCACGTCCGGGTGCTCGAGGAGCCGGTCGACGGCGACCTTGTCACCGTTGACGACGTTGAGGACGCCCTCCGGCAGACCCGCCTGGCCGGCCAGCTCGGCGAGGAGGAGCGCCGCGGACGGGTCCTTCTCGCTGGGCTTGAGGACGAAGGTGTTTCCGCAGGCGATGGCGAGCGGGAACATCCACATCGGCACCATGGCCGGGAAGTTGAACGGGGTGATGCCCGCGACGACGCCGAGCGGCTGCCGGATCGAGGACACGTCCACGCGGCTGGAGACCTGCGTGGACAGCTCGCCCTTGAGCTGGGTGGTGATCCCGCAGGCCAGCTCGACGATCTCCAGGCCGCGGGCGACCTCGCCCAGCGCGTCGGAGTGCACCTTGCCGTGCTCGGCGGTGATCAGCTCGGCGATCTCGTCGCGGTGGGCGTCCAGCAGCGCACGGTACGCGAAGAGCACCGCCGTACGGGCCGCGAGCGAGGAGGTGCCCCACGTCGCGAACGCCTCCTTCGCCGCGGCCACCGCGGCGTCGACCTCCTCGACCGAGGCCAGCGCGACCCGGGTGGTCTGCGCACCGGTCGCCGGGTCGGTCACCGGGCCGTAGTTGCCGGAAGCGCCTTCGACGGACTTCCCGCTGATCCAGTGGTCGATGGTCTTCATGGTCATCCTTTGCGAGAGGCGGTGGGCGACGGGTGGGCGGTGGTGCGGGGGCCGGTGACCGGCCGTTCGTTCGGCTCTCGTGGCCGGACGGCCCCCGTGCCGGAGCGCTACAGGTGCCGGCGCCTGCCGGCGACGTGCCGTTCGTACTCCTCCCGGGCCTTCACGGCCGCCGGGCGGGTGGCGGTCTCGGCCACAGGAACATCCCACCACGCCTGGGCCCCGGGCGCGCCGGACAGAGTGTCTGCTGTTTCGGTCTCCACATAGACACATGTGGGACGCTTCGAGGCCCGAGCGGTGGCCAACGCTTCACGCAGCTCACCGACGGTCTGCGCGCGGATCACGTCCATGCCGAGGCTGGCGGCGTTGGCGGCCAGGTCGACGGGCAGCGGGTCGCCCGTGTAGGTGCTGTCGGCGGCACGGAAGCGGTAGGCGGTGCCGAAGCGCTCTCCGCCGGTCAGCTCGGAGAGGCCGCCGATGGAGGCGTAGCCGTGGTTCTGGACCAGCACCACGTTGATGCCGATCCCCTCCTGTACGGCGGTGACGATCTCCGTCGGCATCATCAGATACGTGCCGTCGCCGACGAGGGCCCACACGGGGCGGTCGGGCGCGGCCAGGCGTACGCCGATGGCGCCGGGGATCTCGTAGCCCATGCAGGAGTAGCCGTACTCGAGGTGGTACTGGCGCGGGGACCGCGCCCGCCAGAGCTTGTGCAGGTCGCCCGGGAGGGACCCGGCCGCGTTGATCACCACGTCCTCGTCGCCGACGACGGCGTCGAGCGCGCCGAGCACCTGGGTCTGGCTCGGCCGCGCGCCCGCGTCGGGGGCGGCGTACGCGCGGTCGACGGCCTCCTCCCAGCGCTGCTTCCCCTCGGTGTACTCGCGGACGTACTCCGGGTCGACGCGGTGGCCGTCGAGCGCGGCGGTCAGGGCGTCGAGTCCGGCGCGGGCGTCGGCGACGAGCGAGAGCCCGGCCATCTTGTGGGCGTCGAAGGCGGCGATGTTGAGGTTGACGAAGCGGACACCGGGGGTGGCGAAGAGGGTGTTCGAGGCGGTCGTGAAGTCCGTCCAGCGGGTTCCGGCGCCGATCACGAGGTCGGCGGTACGAGCGAGGTCGTCGGCCACGGCCGTACCGGTGTGGCCGATGCCGCCGACGTCCGCCGGGTGGTCGTGGCGCAGCGAGCCCTTGCCCGCCTGGGTGGAGGCGACCGGGATGCCGGTGGCATCGGCGAGGGCCTTCAGCGCGTCCTCGGCCTCACTGTGGTGGACGCCTCCGCCCGCGACGATCAGGGGCCGGGCGGCGGACCGTACGAGGCGGGCGGCCTCGGCGAGCGCGTCCGCGTCGGGAGCGGGGCGGCGGATGTGCCAGACGCGTTCGGCGAAGAACTCCTCGGGCCAGTCGAAGGCCTCGGCCTGAACGTCCTGCGGGAGGGCGAGGGTGACGGCGCCGGTGTCGACGGGGTCGGCGAGGACCCGCATGGCCTGGAGGGCGGCCGGGATCAGCGACTCGGGCCGCACGATCCGGTCGAAGTACTTCGACACCGGCCGCAGGCAGTCGTTCACCGACACGTCGCCCGCGTACGGGACTTCGAGCTGCTGGAGGACGGGGTCGGCGGGCCGGGTCGCGAAGACGTCGCCGGGCAGCAGCAGCACGGGCAGCCGGTTGACGGTCGCGAGCGCGGCGCCGGTGACGAGGTTGGTGGCGCCGGGACCGATGGAGGTGGTGACGGCGTGCGCGGAGAGACGGCCGGACTGGCGGGCGTAGCCGACGGCCGCGTGGACCATGGCCTGTTCGTTGCGGCCCTGGAAGTACGGCATGCGCTCGGGCCCGGACTCCAGCAGCGCCTGCCCGACGCCGGCGACGTTGCCGTGGCCGAAGATGCCCCAGCAGGCGCCGATGAGCCGTTGCCTGCGTCCGTCGCGCTCGGTGTACTGCCGGGACAGGAACTCGACCAGCGCCTGGGCGACGGTGAGCCGTCGAGTGGTCATCGGTTTCCTCCAGCGGGAGCCTCGTAGAGCGGGAGCCGCGGGTCGACGGCCTGGTCGTCCCAGGTGCCGCGGATCCAGGCGTGGTCGGGGTGGTCGCAGATCAGCCAGGCGCGCTCGTCGCCGGGACCGGCCATGACGTTGAGGTAGTACATGGCGTGGCCGGGTGTGGCGATGGACGGGCCGTGCCAGCCGTCGGGGATGAGGACGACGTCGCCGGTACCGACCTCGGCGAGGACGTCGGTGTCCTTGCCGGGGCCTGAGGGCGTCACGCGCTGGTAGCCCAGCCCGTCGGTGCCGTGGGCCGCGGCGATCTCGAAGTAGTAGATCTCCTCCAGCTCCGACTCCTGGCCCGGGCGGCACTCGTCGTGCTTGTGCGGCGGGTAGGAGGACCAGTTGCCGCCGGGCGTCAGCACCTCGACCGCGATGAGGCGGTCGGCCTCGAACACCCCGGCGGCGCCGAAGTTGTTGACCTGGCGGGAGCAGTTCCCGGTGCCGCGCAGTTCGACGGGGACCGCGGAGGCGGGCCCGTAGCGGGCGGGCAGACGACGCTCGCAGCGCGCACCGGTCAGCGCGAACCGCCCTCCGGCGGCCGAGGTGATGCGGGCGCTTGCGTCGCGCGGCACGTACGCGAAGTCGGTGACGCCGCTGAACACGCTCTCCCGGCCGTGCAGTTCGAAGGTCGCCGAGGTCTCGCCTTCGACGGCGACGCCGCAGCCGCCGTTCAGCGGCAGCACGATCCACTCGCTGTCACCGGCGTCGAAGGAGTGCGAGGCACCCGGCGCGAGCTCCAGGACACGCAGGGCGGAGTAGCCCCAGCCGGCCCTCCGCGGATCGATGTCCACGGCGTACGGGCCGCCGGCCGCGCTCCCGGCTGGGAGATGGAAGCTGGTGGAGGTCATGGGGTCAAGTCTCCTGCGGGGGTGGGGCGGTTCACAGCAGTCCGACGGCGGTGTCGACGGCCCCGGCGACGTCCCCGTCGGCCGGGTAGAGCAGGGAGCGGCCGACGACCAGGCCCTGCACGGTCGGCAGCCGCAGCGCCTTGCGCCACTTCTCGTAGATCTCGTCCTGGTCGCGGCCGACCTCGCCGCCGAGCAGGACGGCGGGGAGCGTGGACGCCTCCATGACGCGCGCCATCTCGTCCGGGTCCTCGGTGACCGGCACCTTCAGCCACGTGTACGCGGAGGTTCCGGCGAGGCCGGAGGCGATGGCGATGGACTTGGTGACGGCCTCGGCGCTCAGGTCGTTGCGCACCTTTCCGTCCACGCGCCGGGATATGAACGGCTCGACGAACACCGGCAGCCGGTGGGCGGCCATGGCGTCGATGGCGCGCGCTGTGGAGTGCAGCGTGGTGAGCGAGCCCGGGTCGTCGTAGTCGATGCGCAGCAGGAGCTTGCCCGCGTCGAAGCCGAGGCGGTGGATGTCCTCGGCGCGGTGCCCGGTGAAGCGGTCGTCCATCTCGAAGACGGCTCCGGCGAGGCCGCCGCGGTTCATGGAGCCGATGACGACCTTGTGCTCGAGGGCACCGAGGAGGAGCAGGTCGTCGAGGATGTCCGCGGTGGCCAGGACGCCGTCCACGCCGGGTCTGGACAGGGCGAGGCACAGCCGCTCGAGCAGATCGGTGCGGTTGGCCATGGCCAGGTCGTGGTCGCCGATGGCGAGGGCGCCGCGCGCGGGATGGTCGGCGGCGACGATCATCAGCCGCCCGCTGTCCCCGATCAGGGGGCGACGGATACGGCGGGCCGCGGCCTCGGCGATGGCCTCCGGATGCCGGGTCCGCACCTTCACGATGTCGGAGAGACGGATGCTCAAGGGATGCCTTCTCATGTGTCGTCGGTGCGTCAGGTGGGCGTCTGCGGGGTGCGTCAGCGGTGTCTCGTCCGGTCTTCAACCGGCGTGTCGGCGGGGTGGGTCAGGAGCGGGCCAGGAGGTCCTCGACCTCGGCATCGGTGGGCATCGCGGAGGAGCAGGCGAGGCGGGAGGCGACGATGGCGCCCGCCGCGTTGGCGTGGCGCATCGTGCGCTTCAGGTCCCATCCCGCGAGCAGCCCGTGGCAGAGCGAACCGCCGAACGCGTCGCCCGCGCCGAGGCCGTTGACCACTTCGACGGGGACGGGCG
Source organism: Streptomyces sp. NPDC047108 (assembly GCF_040643575.1). NCBI lineage: Bacteria > Bacillati > Actinomycetota > Actinomycetes > Kitasatosporales > Streptomycetaceae > Streptomyces > Streptomyces sp. NPDC047108. Next base: position 306,103 of record NZ_JBEYUP010000003.1, on the reverse strand, counting down.
GCACTTCGGCGGAGGTGCCGTCGCGGTGGACGGCGAGGACGCCCTTGGGTCCCTGCTTGACGACGGCGAGTTCCACGCCGGCGTCGATGAGCGCCTCGGCGGCGAGGCGGGGTTCGCGCTCGCCGGTGGCGACCTCGCACTCGTCGAGGTTGCCGACGGCGACGGTGGCGTGGGCGAGCGCCTCGGCGTAGTACGCGCGGGCGTTCGCGGCGTCGGGCCAGAACATCGGGCGCCAGTCGAGGTCGAACACGGTGGCGGTGGCGCTGCTCGCGGAGTCGTGGGTGCCGGTTGCGGAGGGTGCGGTGCTGCGGGCCTCCAGTGCGGCGAGCGTCGCGGAGCGGCTCGGCTCCTCGCACAGACCGGTACCCGTCATCCAGAACACCCGGGCCGCCCGGACGGCGTCCAGGTCCAGCTCGTCCGCGGCGATCTCCAGGTCGGGTGCCTTGGGCTCCCGGTAGAAGTACAGCGGGAAGTCGTCGGGCGGGAAGATCTCGCAGAAGGTGACGGGAGTGGGGTAGCGGTCGACGGCGCTCACCCAGCGGTCGTCCACACCGAAGTCGCGCAGCGCCTGGTGGATGTAGCGGCCGAACGGATCGTCACCCGTGCGGCTGATGACGGCGGAGCGGCGGCCGAGCCGGGCCGCGGCGACGGCGACATTGGTCGGCGAGCCACCGAGGAACTTCCCGAACGTCTCGACCTGCGCCAGGGACACTCCGGTCTGCAGCGGGTAGATGTCCACCCCGATGCGTCCGATGGTGATCAGGTCATGAGGGCTGGACGGGTCGTACGGCTCGTAAGGCTCAGGCATGCGCGCCCCTTCGTTCGCTCGGCCGGACTGGGCTGGCCCGGTGACAGGTCTAGCCCTGACCGTCGGACACTGTCAATAGTTTGTCCTTACATACTGACCTGACGTGTGGCGGGGTACCGGTCGTGCGCGACGGACACCGTTCGAGCCCACCGGGAAACGCATTGACGTTACGTCCTTATGTCAGGACGAACTCTTGACACGGCTCGGAGCGCGGTGAAGGCTACGCGGCATGACAGCCAGCCAGTCCCCGTCCCCCGCTCGGAGCCTCGACCGGATCCGGGTCGGCTCAGCCCCCGACTCCTGGGGGGTGTGGTTCCCCGACGACGAGCGGCAAGTCCCCTGGCAGCGCTTCCTGGACGAGGTCGCGCAGGCCGGATACTCCTGGATCGAACTCGGACCGTACGGCTATCTGCCCACCGATCCCGCCCGGCTCGCCGACGAGACGGGGCGCCGGGGGCTGAAGGTCTCGGCGGGCACGGTCTTCACCTCGCTGCACCGCGGCCGCACCGTCTGGGACGCGACCTGGGAACACGTCTCACAGGTGGCCGAGCTGACCCGCGCCATGGGGGCCGGGCACCTCGTCGTCATCCCGTCCTTCTGGCGCGACGACAAGACCGCCGAGGTCCTGGAGAGCCCGGTGCTCGACGCCGGGCAGTGGCGCGACCTCACCACGGGCATGGAGCGGCTGGGCCGCGAGGTGCGCGAGCGCTACGGGCTGGACATCGTGGTCCACCCGCACGCCGACACCCACATCGACGGCGAGGAGAACGTCGCCCGCTTCCTGGACGGCACCGACCCCGACGCGGTCAGCCTGTGCCTGGACACCGGCCACTACGCGTACTGCGGCGGCGACAGCGTCAAGCTCATCGAGACGTACGGGGAACGGCTCGGCTATCTCCATCTCAAACAGGTCGACCCGGAGATCCTGGCCGATGTCGTCGCGAACGAGGTCCCGTTCGGGCCGGCCGTCCAGCGGGGGGTGATGTGCGAGCCGCCGAAGGGCGTCCCCGAGCTGGAGCCCGTCCTCACGGCCGCGCAGGGTCTGGGGGTGGACCTGTTCGCGATCGTGGAGCAGGACATGTACCCGTGCCCACCGGACCAGCCGTACCCGATCGCCGAACGCACCCGGCGCTTCCTGCGCAGCTGCGGCGCGTAGGCCGCTCCCCGGCGGGCCACGGCCTGCCATGGCCCGCCACGGCGCGCCGCCGCGGGGCGGGGGTACGGGGCGATACGGGTCGCACCTGACCCGGGCGCCTACGGTGAGGGAGAGCGGGGCCGGGGTCCGGCGGGCGGGCGAAACGCCGGAGAGCCGAGGCGCGGGAGACACCCGGGACCGCCGGCGAGCCGCACACTGCAGATCAGCCACGACTTCTCGAGGGACACCCATGACCAAGCAGGGAACGCTCGGCGTCGCCGTCATCGGTACCGGTCGGATGGGCGCCGACCACGTACGCCGGATCGACTCCGTGACGAGCGGGGCCCGGGTCGCCGCCGTCGTCGACATCGACGCCGAGCGGGCCAAGCAGCTCGCCGACGGCATCGAGGGCTGCACCGCGTTCACGGACGCGGCCGCCGCCATGGCCTCGCCCGACGTCGACGCGCTCCTCATCGCCTCCCCCGGCCCCGCGCACGAGGCCACCCTGCTCCAGGCGTTCGAGCACGATCTGCCGGTGCTGTGCGAGAAGCCGCTCACACCCGACGCCACCTCCGCACTGCGCGTGCTCGAGGCAGAGGAGAAGCTGGGCCACCGGCGCGTACAGGTCGGCTTCATGCGCCGCTACGACTCCGAGTACCTGGAGCTCAAGGCCCTGCTGGACAGCGGGCAGTTCGGCCGGGCCCTGATGCTGCACTGCCGGCACCGCAACGCCTCCACCCCGCCCGGCTTCACCAGCCAGATGATGATCAACGACTCGGTGGTGCACGAGATCGACACCACCCGCTGGCTGCTGGAGCAGGAGATCACCGCGGTGACGGTGCTCCGTCCGCGTCCCTCGAGCGCCGCCCCGGACACGCTGAGCGACCCGCAGCTCGTGCTCTTCGAGACCTCGGACGGCGCGGTCGTGGACGTCGAGATCTTCGTCAACTGCGGCTGGGGCTACCAGGTGCAGTGCGAGGCGGTCTGCGAGTCCGGCAGCGCCCGGGTGGGCGACGGGCATGCCATGGTCACCAACTCGGCGGGGCGTTGGGGCGGGGACATCGACATGGACTTCGTCTCCCGCTTCGAGGACGCCTACGACCGGCAGGTGCAGCGGTGGGTGGACGCCACCCGCCGCGGCGAGGTGGAGGGCCCCAGTGTCTGGGACGGCTACGCGGCCGCCGTGGTCTGCGAGGCGGGCGTACGGGCTCAGGCCACCGGCGAACGAACCCCCACGCTCCTGACCGATCGGCCCGCGCTCTACCGCTGATCCGCCATGGCCCCGCGCCCGGCAGCCCGCCCGGCCTCCGGGACGACTCCGGCACGACTCGGGGACGGCTCCGGGGCGGCGCGGGGACGGCTCCGGGACGACTCGGGGACGGCTTCGGGACGGCGCGGGGACGACTCGGGGACGGATTCGGGGCGGCGCGGGGGACGCGGCTTCGGGACGACTCGGGGACGGCTTCGGGACGGCGCGGGGACGACTCGGGGACGGATTCGGGGCGGCGCGGGGGACGCGGCTTCGGGACGGCTCCGGAGGGCTCCAGAGGGCTCCGAAGCGACTCCCCGGGGCCGGGGACGGACCGGCCCGCGCACCGCGCGGTCCGGCCGGTCCGTCCGAGCGGCAGGCAGCAGGCAGGCGCACCTGCCCCGCTCTGTTCGACGGCACGCGGTTCGGCCGCCCAGCGATCGACTACCGGACGCCCGGCCACCGGACGCCAGGCGCCCCGACCCCTACCCCCGGACGCCCGGCAGCCGACAGCCGACAGCCGACAGCCGCGCAGGCGACAACGCGTCCGACAACCAACCACCCACCCCGCCATGGGAGCTGACGTATGCGGATCGGATTCCTCGGTGCCGGACGGATCGGTGCCTTCCACGCCGAAGCACTGAAGGCCACAACCGGCGTCGACGACGTACTGATCGGTGATGTGGACAGCGCCCGGGCGGCCGAGGTCGCCCACCGCATCGGGGCGCGGTCGGCCGATTCCGTGGACGACGTCTTCGCAGCCGGTGTCGACGCCGTCGTCATCGCCACCGCGACGGCGTCCCACGCCGAACTCATCACCCGCGCCGCACGTGCCGGGCTGCCCGCCTACTGCGAGAAGCCGATCGCCGTCGACCTGCCCGGGACCGTACGCGCCCTGCGGGAGGTCGAAACGGCCGGAACTCTGCTGCAGATGGGGTTCCAGCGGCGGTTCGACGCCGGATACAGGGCCGCGAAGGATGCGGTCGCCGAGGGACGGCTCGGCAGGCTGCATACGATCCGGGCCGTCACCTCCGACCCCGCCCCGCCCCCCGCCGCCTTCCTCCCCCTCTCCGGTGGGCTGTTCCGGGACTGCCTGGTGCACGACTTCGACGCCGTACGGTGGCTGACGGGCCGTGAGGTCATCGAGGTGTTCGCGACCGGAGCCAACGGCGGCGCGGCATTCTTCCGCGAGGCCGGTGACGTCGACACCGCCGCCGCCCTCCTCACCCTGGACGACGACACCCTGGTCACCGCCACTGCCACCCGCTACAACGGCGCCGGTTACGACGTGCGCATGGAGATCGCCGGCGAGCGCGACCAACTCGTCGTCGGCCTCGACGCCCGGTCCCCCTTCACCTCTGCGGAGCCCGACGGCCCCGAGCCGCCCGCCCGGCCCTGGACCGGCTTCCTCGAACGCTTCGCCCCCGCCTACCGCGCCGAACTGGCCGCTTTCGTCCAGGCAGCGAGGGGCGAGATCCCCAATCCCTGTTCGGGCAAGGACGCCCTCCACGCCCTGCTGGTCGCCGAGGCCTGTGAAGTGTCACGGAGGGAACACCGGCCCGTGCGGCCCGCCGAGTTGCTCACGGAACTCGCCGACCCGGTCTGACCACTTCTGTCTGGACTCGCCCCCTCCTCCGGGTCCCGTCTTTGCCACGGTTGTCACCACTCCACTCGGTTCCCGTCACAGCCGCACCACAGCCCCTCCCTGTCCCCGATCCGCGTCGTTGACCGTGCGCAGGCTGACTGATCACGAGCGGATGCGTCGCAGCGCCCCACCGGCTCCCCCAAGGACCGCGCTGCGGCGGCCGCGAGGAGGTGCTCAGATGACCGACCGCCGGCTGTGGTCGTACAAGGAGATCGCCGCACACATCCGCGTGCAGACCAACACCGTGCGCTCCTACCGCAAGCATGGGCTGCTGCCGCCACCCGACCATGTCGAGTCCGGCAAGCCCTACTGGTTCGCCGACACGATCCGCGCCTGGGTCTCCCGGCGACCGGGGAACCGGGGGCGGCGGGCCCAGGAGTAGGCCCATCGGCTCCGGAGATCCACCGCCCACCAGGAGTTGGTGGCCCTACCGGCACCGGTGTTCCGCCGGTCCGCAGGGGCGGCGGGCCCGGGCAGTCGACCCGCATGCCCTCTCCCCGGCGCCACCCCGGTAGTCGCCCCGCAGACCCTCTCCCCGGGACCACCCGGGGGAGAGGTCTGCGGAAGAGGGCCCGCGGCGCCATGGGGCGTGGTCCGCATGCTCCACGGGCACCTGGTCTGCGGACTCGGGCACAAGGCCCTGGTACGCGGTCCGCCGGTCCCGGGCCGGAACTCCCCGTGGCCGCGCCACCAATGGCCCGCCGCGACCGGGTCCCGCTTACCGGTGGCCCGCCCCGACCGGGTCCCGCTCCGCGGACTCCTCGGGCGGTGTCGATCCGGCATCCGGGCCGGTGACGGACGCGGAGGTGCGGTCGGCCGGGCTCTCTCCCTCGCTCAGGCCTATTCGGGCGTGCAGCCGGCGCAGCGGACCCGGCGCCCACCACGTGGCGCGTCCGGTGAGCCGCATGACCGCCGGGACCAGCAGGCTGCGCACCACCATGGCGTCCATCAGGACAGCGAGCGCGATGCCCAGGCCGAGCATCTTGGTGTTGGTCACGCGGGACGTGCCGATGGCCACCATGACGACGGCGAGGATGACCGCGGCCGCGGTGATCAGTCCGCCGGTGCGGCGGAGCCCGAAGACGACCGCACCCTGGTGGTCACCGGTCCTGTCGTACTCCTCCTTGATCCGGGACAACAGGAACACGCCGTAGTCCATGGACAGTCCGAAGGCGACGCAGAACATCAGCACCGGCAGTGTGGTCTCGATGTCGCCGGTGGAGGTGAAGTTCAGCAGGCCGGACAGGTGGCCGTCCTGGAAGACCCACACCAGGGCGCCGAACATCGCTGTGAGGCTGAGCGCGTTGAGCACGACGGCCTGGAGAGGTATCAGCACACTGCCGGTGAGCAGGAAGACCAGCAGCAGTGTGACCACGACGATGATGGCGACCGCCCACGGAAGCCGGTCCGCTATCGCGTCCTTGGAGTCGACCAGGACCGCGGCCGTTCCGGTGACCGAGGTGTCGACCGGGGAGGCCACCGCCCGGATGTCCCGCACCAGTTCCTGACTGGCGGTGTCCACCGCCTTGCTCTTCGGCTCCACGCTGATCTGCGCCACGTCACCCGCGCGGCGGGCCGCCTCGGCGGGGCCCGGCTTCTGGATGCGCTCCCCGCGGACGTACTGCCCGGTGGGCCCGTCCACCCGCAGCACGCCGGGCAGTTCGGAGACGCGGCTGCTGTAGTCGGCGAGCCGGGCGGCGGAGGGCTTGCCCTCGGCCAGGATCTCCACGGCGCCGCCCGGACGGCCCGGGAAATCGTCGCGGATGTGCTGCTGCACGACATGGGACTCGGCCGTGTCGGGGAGCTGCCGGTCGTCGGCGGTGCCGAACTTCACCCCGAGGAACGGCAGTCCGAGCAGCACCAGTCCCGCGGTGGTGGCGGCGGCGAAGAACGGTGCGCGGCGCATCACCAGCCGGGCCGTACGCGCCCAGCCCGCCCCGCTCTCCTTCCGCGCCCCGCTCTCCTGGCCTTCGCTCTGCTCGCCGGCGCCGGACGCCGGACGTCCGCGCCGCAGCAGCTGGCGCAGATCCAGCGCGTTGACCCGCTCCCCCAGCAGCACCAGGGCCGCGGGGAGGACGACGAGGGCCGCGGCCGCGGCCAGCAGCACCACGGCGATCCCCGCGTAGGCGAAGGAGCGCAGGAAGTACTGCGGGAAGACGAGCATCGCGGCGAGCGACACGGCGACGGTCAGCGCCGAGAACAGCACCGTGCGGCCCGCGGTGCGCAGCGTCGCGCCTACGGCCGGCAGCGGCAGGGCTCCGGCCGCGAGCTCCTCACGGAAGCGCCGGACGATGAACAGGGCGTAGTCGATGGCGAGTCCGAGGCCGAGCGCCGTCGTGAGGTTCTGGGCGAAGACCGAGACGTCGGTGAATTCGGTGAGGCCGCGCAGCACCGCATTGGTGCCCAGGATCGCCACGATGCCGACGACCAGCGGCAGCAACGCTGCGACGGCACTGCCGAAGACCATGACGAGCAGGACGAGCGTGATCGGCAGGGCGATCATCTCGGCGCGCAGCAGATCCTCCTGGATGGTGGTCTGCAGCTCGTGCCGCACGGCCACCGGTCCGCCGAGCGAGACCTCCACCGGGCCCTGCTCGCCGCGGAATTCGGGTGCGATGCGGTCCAGGACGTCCGACGTCGCGTTCTCGTCGCCGGCGATGCGCGCCATGATCAGCGCTTCGCGGCCGTCCTCGGCGCGCAGGCCCGGGGACCGCGTCTGCCAGTAGGACGTCACCCCTGCGACGGACTTCTCTCCGGCCAGCCGCTCGGCGAGCCGCTTGCCCTCGGCCGCGACGGCCGGGTCGTCCACCCGCTTCCCGCCGCTGTCGACGAGCAGGATCAGATTGGGCTGGGACGCCGGGAACTCCCGCTCCAGCGCCTTGGTCGCGTACGTGGACCGGGAGTCCGGGGCCTCCCATCCGCCGCTGCCCATACGGTCGGCGACGCCGCTCCCGGCGACCACGGCCAGCGCCGTGAACAGCAGAGCGAGCAGAAGCGAGAGCCGCGGCCGGGCGGTGACCAGCCGGGTCCACCCTCCGGTCTCGCGGTTGACAGCAGCCATGGCGCAGGTATCCCCTTCCCCCTTGGCAGCCCGTAGACTGCAAACACGAGCGCTCACTCGCGTTAGCCAAGAATGCGAGCGACCACTCGTGTTTGTCAACCGAGACCGAAAGCTGGGGATGGCGCGTGGCGAAGGCCGGAGCGGCTGAGGACGGAACCAGCGCGACCGATGACGCGGCCGCGGCGCGGCCGCGTCGTCGGCAGGCCCGCGGCGAGCGCCGCATGACGCAGCTCCTGGAGGCCGCGGCCAGCGTGTTCGAACAGGTCGGCTACACGGCCGCGAGCACCAACGCGATCGCCCGCGAGGCGGGCGTCTCGCCCGGCACGCTCTACCAGTTCTTCCCCAACAAGGAAGCCATCGCCGTGGAGTTGGGCGACCGCTACCTCAACCGGATGCGCGAGGCCCACACCCAGGTCTTCACCGAGGCCAACGCCTCGCTGCCGCTCGCCGAGATGCTGGAGACCGTCCTCGATCCGCTCATCGACTTCAACTGCCACAACCCCGCGTTCCTGACCCTGCTCAACAGTTCCGACATCCCGGGCAGGCTCGTCGAGGACCACGACGCGCTGCACGAGTCCCTGCTCGCCCGCGTCGGCGAGCTGATCGCCGTCTACGTGCCGGCCATGCCCGCGGACCAGCGCACCCGTACGGCCGCGATGGCGTTCGCCCTGTTCAAGGCGGGACTGGAGCTGGTGATCGCCCACGAAGGCGCCGAACGGAGCGCCTACGTGGGGGAGTTGAAAGCGTCGATGTACCGCTACCTGGAGCCCGTCCTGGGATCCGGATGCTGCGATCCGGCGGGAGGGACGGCAGGGAACCCTGCTGGAGAGGCGACCGGGTCACCCGCCGCCGGGGGCGGCGACCGCCGACCCTGACCCGGACCTGCCGCCAGTCCTGTCCCAGGCCCGGCTCGGGCCCACCGCCGGCTCAGCCGGCCCTGACGCGGCTCTCGTCAGCCGCACCCCGGGGGCCGCACGGCACCACGGCCCAGCACCGCGCCCGGCACCGGTCCCGGCAGCGGGCCGCACCCCGCATCCGGTCCGTACGGACCCACCGGACCGCACGGACCCGCCGGCCCCGAAGGCCGCACCGGACCCTCCGAACCCGAAACACGCACGGCACCCGCAGCCCGCACCGGACGGAGCCCACCCGCACTGCCGCGGTCCTCAGGTACCGGCGCCCCGTCCGGAACACCCCCCGCACCCGCCGCGGACTCCGAAGCCCGGGAGCCCGTAACCGGCTCCGCCGTGCGGCGCCGCCGCACGGCCGCCTGCACCAGGCCGCCCACTCCGGCCACCACCACCGAGACGCCGATCCCGATGGCCGCGGCGAACAGCGGGTTGCCCGAAGCCGCACTCCCCAGGTAGCCGAGACCCACCGAATAGGACGCCCAGATCGCTTCGGCGATACCCGCGCCGATCAGGTAGCGCCGCGCCGGGTAGCCGACGACGCCCGCCGCCATCCCGCCGACCAGACGCCCGCTGGGCAGGAAGCGCACGGCCGCCACGAAGGGCACCCCGCGCCGTTCGAGCCGCGCGGCCAGCCACTCCAGGAGCGCCCTGCGCCGGTGGTTGCGCACCATCCACCGCTGTACGGGCTCGCTGAACCGGCGCCCGGACGCGTGCATCAGGAGATCGCCCAGCAGCGCGCTGCCCGCCACCACGAGGAGGACGATCGCGAGGTCGAGGTTGCCGCGGGACGCGAGAACGCCCGCGGTCACCAGGAGACCGGAGTTGGGCACGAGAGGCGGGGCAGTCGTCAGCACAAGGAGTCCGTAGATCCAGAGCACTTCCATGTCGGCCGCCCCTCCGCGGGAGCCGCAGCATCTGCCCCGAGCCCCGAGGAGGGACAAACCCGACAGATCTGGGCTAGTCAGGACAAAGCCTACTCGCGAAAAGACGGGGCGGCCTGCGGAGACAGATACCCCCTAGGGGTACACTCGGAGCCGAACCTGAGTACCACCCGTACCACACGCACGAGCAAGGAGACGTTCCATGGCCACCGAGACGACGACCGGTCCCGTCACCGCCACCTACGAGGTCAAGGGCATGACCTGCGGCCACTGCGAGGGGGCCGTGACCGAGGAGCTCTCCGGCCTCGACGGCGTCGCCTCCGTCGAGGCGGTCGCCGCCACCGGCCGGGTCACCGTCGTCTCCGCGGCCCCGCTCACCGAGGACGCCGTCCGTGCGGCGGTCGACGAGGCCGGGTACGAGCTCGTGGGCACGGCCTCGTAAGGGAGCGCGCATGACCAGGACAGCTCCCACCTCCCCCGCCCCGGTCCCGGCCCCGACCGCCGCCGAGACGGCTTCGGGGCCCGCGACCGGCCCCGAGACGGACACCGCCGGCACCACACGGGTCGAACTCGCCATCGGCGGTATGACGTGCGCGGCCTGCGCGGCGCGCGTCGAGAAGAAACTCAACCGCATGGACGGCGTCACGGCCGCGGTCAACTTCGCCACGGAGAAGGCCGTTGTGACGTACGGCGACGGCCTCTCGGTCGCGGATCTCGTCGCCACCGTGGAGCGAACCGGCTATACGGCCGCACCGCCCCCTCCGCCCGAGCCGGAGCCCCAGACCCTCGACCACCCCGTTCCAGGGGCGTACGCGGGCGCTGAGGCCCCTGCACGGGGCGAGGGCGACGCGGGCGGGAACCGCGAAACGTCCGCCCTGCGGCAGCGGTTCCTGGTCTCGCTGCTGCTCGGCGCCCCCGTCGTCCTGATGGCGATGGTCCCGGCCGTGCAGTTCGACAACTGGCAATGGCTGTCCCTGACCCTGGCCGCCCCGGTCGTGGTGTGGGGCGGGCTGCCCTTCCACCGGGCCGCCTGGACCAACGCCCGGCACGGCGCGGCCACCATGGACACCCTCGTCTCCGTCGGCACGCTGGCGGCCTTCGGATGGTCGCTGTGGGCGCTGTTCCTCGGCCACGCGGGGATGCCCGGAATGCGGCACGGCTTCGACCTGACGATCGCGCGCACGGACGGATCGTCGTCGATCTACCTCGAGGTCGCGGCCGGAGTCACCGTGTTCCTGCTGCTCGGCCGCTACCTGGAGGCGAAGTCGAAGCGCCGGGCGGGCGCGGCGCTGCGTGCGCTGCTCGAACTCGGCGCCAAGGATGTGGTGTTGCTCCACACCGACGGCCGTGAGGAGCGGATCCCTGTCGCCCGCCTGGCGGTCGGGGACCGGTTCGTCGTCCGGCCGGGCGAGAAGATCGCCACCGACGGGCGCGTCACCGAGGGCGCGTCGGCGGTGGACGCATCGATGCTGACCGGCGAATCGGTACCGGTGGACGTCGCCGTGGACGCGACCGTCACCGGCGGCACGGTCAACACCTCGGGCCGGCTGGTCGTCGAGGCCACCCGCGTCGGATCGGACACCCGGCTCGCGCGGATGGCGCGGCTCGTCGAGGACGCCCAGAACGGAAAGGCGGAGGTGCAGCGCCTCGCCGACCGCATCTCCGGGGTGTTCGTGCCCGCCGTGCTGCTCATCGCGCTGGGCACGCTGGTGGCCTGGCTGCTGGCGACCGACAGCGTCACGGCGGCCTTCACCGCGGCCGTCGCGGTCCTGATCATCGCGTGCCCGTGCGCTCTCGGCCTCGCCACGCCGACCGCGCTCATGGTCGGTACGGGCCGTGGCGCTCAGCTCGGAATCCTGATCAAGGGTCCCGAGGTGCTGGAGTCCACCCGCCGCGTGGACACCGTCGTGCTGGACAAGACCGGCACGGTGACCACCGGGCGGATGGCGCTGCAGGACGTCGTCACGGCGGACCGGGACGCAGCCGACCCGGACCCGTCGGACGAGGCCCTGGCGGACGGGCACGCCCCAGCCGCGAGCGGCGAGCACGCCCCGGCGGGGAGCGGCGAGGAGGCGGAGCGCGAACTGCTGCGGCTGGCGGGCACCTTGGAGCACGCCTCGGAACACCCGGTGGCACGGGCGATCGCCGCGGCCGCCCTCGAAAGCGAGGGGACGCTGCGCGCCCCCGAGACCTTCGAGAACGTGGCCGGCCTGGGCGTCCAGGGCGTCGTCGAGGGCCGGAAGGTCCTCGTCGGACGGGCGCGGCTCCTCGAGGAGAGCTCCGTCGACCTGCCGCGGCACCTGGCGAACGCCATGGACGCCGCCGCGGCCCAGGGGCGTACGGCCGTGGCCGTGGCCTGGGACGGCCGCGCTCGGGGCGTGCTGACCGTCGCGGACGCCGTGAAGGAGTCGAGCGCGGAGGCGGTGGCGGAGCTGCGGCGGCTGGGGCTGACCCCCGTACTGCTGACCGGCGACCACCGCGCGGTGGCGGAGTCGGTGGCCCGCGAGGTCGGCATCGACGACGTTCTGGCCGAGGTGCTGCCCGAGGAGAAGGTGGACGTCGTACGGCGCCTTCAGGGCGAGGGCCGGGTGGTCGCCATGGTCGGCGACGGGGTCAACGACGCGGCCGCACTGGCCGCCGCCGATCTGGGCCTGGCCATGGGGACGGGCACGGACGCCGCGATCGAGGCGGGCGACCTCACACTGGTACGGGGCGATCTGCGGGTGGCTCCGGACGCGATCCGGCTGTCCCGCAGGACGCTAGCGACGATCAAGGGAAACCTGTGCTGGGCGTTCGGCTACAACATCGCCGCACTGCCACTGGCAGCCGCCGGGCTCCTCAATCCGATGATCGCCGGGGCCGCCATGGCCTTCTCGTCGATCTTCGTCGTGACCAACAGTCTGAGACTCAGAAATTTCAGATGAGCCTGGCACCTTCACAACGGCGGTAGACTTTTACATAATCCCCACATGGGTCACAGCACTCTTACGAGGGGGCCTCGATCTCCAGGTCGAGGCTCTTGCCCGTTTTAGTGTCGTTATGGCAAGAGACCCAGATCACAGTGGAGAGAACGTAACCATCGTGGGGGGTCGCGAGTCTAACCAGTGCGATGCCAAACTCCCGGCGGGGTGAGGCATCGAACCAGACCAGGTTCCGTCTTGGGGGACGAGCCGGGTCAGCGTGGCCGGGGCACGTGCGCGGGGAGCTTTGAGCGGCCCTCCCGTCCGTACGGCCCCGGCAGATCGCACGGCGCACCACACGGTGCGCCGGGGGGAAAGAGACGCCCGGCCGGATCCCGTGGGGGGAATCCGAACCGGGAATGGAAGGCGCCCCGCTGATCGACCCGTGGGGGGATCGATCGGGCGGGGCGCCTTCCGACCTTCTGCGGCCATGCGGCCTGTGACCCTGCGGTGCGGGCTTCGGCCATGCGATGCGAGCGGTGACCGCTCCGTGCGGGCGGCCGCGGTGCCCGCCCGCCGTCGTGCGGGCCGGTACCTTCCGCCGCGTGCGGCCGGTTCAGCCGCCGTCAGTCGCGTTCAGCCGGTTGTCCGGCCAAGGGGCAGCGCTCGACCGAGGGTTCAGCGCTTCTCGACCGGGATGAAGTCGCGCTCGACCACGCCGGTGTAGATCTGCCGCGGGCGGCCGATCCGGGAACCCGGCTCCTTGATCATCTCGTGCCACTGGGCGATCCAGCCCGGGAGCCGCCCGAGGGCGAACAGCACGGTGAACATCTCGGTCGGGAAGCCCATGGCCCGGTAGATCAGACCGGTGTAGAAGTCGACGTTCGGGTAGAGCTTGCGCTCGACGAAGTAGTCGTCGGCCAGCGCGTGTTCCTCGAGCTTGAGCGCGATGTCGAGCAGCTCGTCGCTCTTGCCGAGCGCCGAGAGGACGTCGTGCGCCGCCGCCTTGATAATCTTCGCCCGCGGGTCGAAGTTCTTGTAGACGCGGTGACCGAAGCCCATGAGCTTCACGCCGTCCTCGCGGTTCTTCACCTTGCGGATGAAGGTATCGACGTCGCTGCCGGAGTTCCGGATGCCCTCGAGCATCTCCAGCACCGACTGGTTGGCGCCGCCGTGCAGCGGGCCCCAGAGCGCGCTGATGCCCGCGGAGATCGAGGCGAACATGTTCGCCTGCGAGGAGCCGACGAGGCGCACGGTGGAGGTCGAGCAGTTCTGCTCGTGGTCGGCGTGCAGGATGAACAGCTTGTCGAGGGCGCTGACGACGACCGGGTCCAGCTCGTACTCGGCGGCCGGCACGGAGAAGGTCATCCGCAGGAAGTTCTCGACGTAACCGAGGTCGTTGCGCGGGTAGACGAAGGGGTGGCCGACGGACTTCTTGTAGGCGTACGCGGCGATCGTCGGCAGCTTGGCGAGGAGACGGACGGTCGAGAGGTGGCGCTGCGTCTCGTCGAACGGGTTGTGGCTGTCCTGGTAGAACGTGGACAGCGCGCTGACCACGGAGGACAGCATCGCCATCGGGTGCGCGTCGCGCGGGAAGCCGTCGTAGAACCGCTTGACGTCCTCGTGCAGCAGCGTGTGGGTGGTGATCTCCTCGCGGAAGGTCGCCAGCTCGTCGACCGTCGGCAGTTCGCCGTTGATCAGCAGGAAGGCAGTCTCCAGGAAGGTGCTGCGCTCGGCGAGCTGCTCGATCGGGTAGCCGCGGTACCGCAGGATGCCCTGCTCACCGTCGAGGTACGTCACGCCCGATTTGTACGCAGCGGTGTTGCCGTAACCGCTGTCCAGGGTCACCAGACCGGTCTGGGCGCGGAGCTTGCCGATGTCGAAACCCTTGTCGCCGACCGTGCTGTCGACCACCGGGTAGCTGTATTCGCCGTCCCCGTACCGCAGTACTACAGAGTTGTCGCTCACGTCATCCCTCACCGACGTTGTGCCTCTTCTTCGAGGTGCCCTGACTATCTCTACCTTCCCCCATTTGGCACGGGGTCGTGCACTCGGGGTCGGCCGCAAGGCCCACGGATGGCACGCAGTGCCGCGCGTGCGGCCCTATCCTGCTCCTCTTCGCGTGTTTTAGGAAACGCGTGTGGCGCGATTCCCCATCCCGACGGCCCGGCCGAGACGGTGATCGAGTGCTGTCCAGCGCCGCCCGGCCGAGACCGTACGCACCGCCTGCCCGAGGGCTTTGCGCGAGCCGACCAGCACGACCAGGCGTTTTGCCCGCGTCACGGCCGTGTAGAGCAGATTGCGCTGCAGCATCATCCATGCACTCGTGGTGACCGGGATCACCACGGCCGGATATTCACTGCCCTGCGACCGGTGGATGGTCACGGCGTAGGCGTGCGAGAGCTCGTCCAGTTCGTCGAAGTCGTACGGCACCTCCTCGTCCTCGTCGGTCATCACCGTGAGCCGCTGATCCACCGTGTTGAGTGATGTCACGACACCGACGGTGCCGTTGAAGACGCCATTGATCCCCTTGTCATAGTTGTTACGGATCTGGGTGACCTTGTCGCCGACGCGGAAGACCCGGCCGCCGAACCGCCGCTCCGGAAGATCCGGGCGGGCCGGTGTGACGGCCTGCTGGAGCAGGCCGTTGAGCGCACCGGCACCGGCCGGGCCGCGGTGCATCGGGGTGAGCACCTGCACGTCCCGGCGCGGGTCGAGCCCGAACTTCGCCGGGATCCTGTGGGCGACCACGTCGACGGTCAGCCGCCCTGCCTCCTCCGTGTCGTCCTCGGCGAAGAGGAAGAAGTCCGGCAGCCCCTGAGTGATCGGCGGGACACCGGAGTTGATGCGGTGGGCGTTGGTGACCACCCCCGACTGCTGGGACTGCCGGAAGATCCGGGTGAGCCGCACGGCCGGCACCGGGCTGTCCGGCGCGAGCAGATCCCGCAGCACCTCCCCCGCGCCCACGGACGGGAGTTGGTCCACATCGCCCACCATCAGCAGATGGGCGCCCGGGGGCACCGCCTTCACCAGCTTGTTGGCGAGCAGCAGATCGAGCATCGACGCCTCGTCGACGACCACGAGGTCGGCGTCCAGCGGCCGGTCCCGGTCGTAGGCCGCGTCCCCGCCGGGCTTCAGCTCCAGCAGCCGGTGGACCGTGGACGCCTCGGCACCCGTCAGCTCCGAGAGCCGCTTGGCCGCCCGGCCCGTCGGGGCGGCCAGGATCACCTTGGCCTTCTTCGCGCGTGCCAGTTCGACCACCGACCGCACGGTGAACGACTTGCCGCACCCCGGACCGCCGGTCAGCACCGCCACCTTGTGCGACAGCGCCAGCTTGACGGCCTCCTGCTGCTCCGGCGCGAGCTCCGCGCCCGTACGGCGCGCCAGCCAGCCCAGCGCCTTCTCCCAGTCCACGTCGCGGAAGGCGGGCAGCCGGTCCTCGTCCGTGCGCAGCAGCCGCATGAGCTGCCCGGCCAGGGAGATCTCGGCCCGGTGGAACGGCACCAGATAGACCGCCGTGACCGGCTCCCCTCCGCCCTCCGACGACGATCCGGCACCCTCCCCCGGGACCGTCTCACGGACCACGCCCTCCTCCCCCTGGGCCAGTTCGCCGAGGCAGTCGATGACGAGACCGGTGTCGACCTGGAGCAGCTTGACCGCGTCCGCGATGAGCCGCTCCTCGGGCAGATAGCAGTTCCCCTGGTCGGCGGATTGCGAAAGGGCGTACTGCAGGCCCGCCTTGACGCGGTCAGGGCTGTCGTGCGGGATACCGACCGCCTGCGCGATCCGGTCGGCGGTGAGGAAGCCGATGCCCCACACGTCGGCGGCCAGGCGGTACGGCTCGTTGCGCACGACGGAGATCGAGGCGTCGCCGTAATTCTTGTAGATCCGGACGGCGATGGAGGTGGAGACGCCGACTCCCTGGAGGAAGACCATGACCTCCTTGATGGCCTTCTGCTCCTCCCAGGCCGCGCCGATCAGCTTGGTGCGTTTCGGGCCGAGGCCCGGGACCTCGATGAGCCGCTCCGGCTCCTTCTCGATGACGTCGAGCGTGTCGACGCCGAAGTGGTCGACGATCCGCTCGGCGATGCGCGGCCCGATGCCCTTGATGAGGCCCGAGCCCAGATAGCGGCGGATGCCCTGGACGGTGGCGGGCAGCACGGTGGTGTAGTTCTCGACCGTGAACTGGCGGCCGTACTGCGGGTGGGAGCCCCAGCGGCCCTCCATCCGCAACGACTCGCCCGGCTGTGCGCCGAGGAGCGAGCCGACGACGGTCAGCAGGTCGCCACCGCCGCGGCCGGTGTCGACCCGGGCGACCGTGTAGCCGTTCTCCTCATTGGCATAGGTGATCCGCTCCAGGACCCCTTCGACCACGGCAAGCTGCACCATGGCCCCGACGTTATCGCCGCACACCGACAACCCGTCAGCCCTGTGGACAACGGCCGCAGGCACACGTCGCCGACGAGAGGACCGGGCACCGGCCCGGCCACCGACACGACAGGAGAGAAGGCACCGTGACGCACCCCTACGACCTGCTGGTGGTCGGCTCGGCCAACGCCGACCTGGTGGTCCGTGTCGACCGCCGTCCCGCCGCCGGCGAGACCGTCCTCGGATCGGACCTCGCCGTCCACCCCGGAGGCAAGGGCGCCAACCAGGCGGTCGCCGCCGCGCGTCTCGGGGCCCGTACGGCCCTGCTCGCGCGCGTGGGCGAGGACGGGCACGGGCGGCTGCTGCTGGAGTCGCTGCGCGCCGCGGGTGTGGACACCTCCGCGGTCCTGGTCGGCGGAGCACCCACGGGCGTCGCGCTCATCACGGTGGACCCGGCGGGCGACAACAGCATCGTCGTCTCCCCCGGTGCGAACGCGCGCCTCGCACCGGCCGACGTGACCGGCACCGCCCGGCCCGCGGCCGGCGCCGCCGTCGTCTCGCTGCAGCTCGAGATCCCGCCGGAGACGGTCGCCGCGACCGTGCGTGCGGCCGCAGCGGCGGGCACCCGCGTGGTGCTCAACGCCTCGCCGCCCGCGCCCCTGCCGGCCGACGTCCTGGCCGCCTGCGATCCCCTCGTCGTCAACGAGCACGAAGCACGCGTCCTGCTCGGCGAGCGGCCCGAGGAGGACGCGGACGAGCCGGAGGCGTGGGCGTCCGCCCTCACCGCCCTCGGCCCCCGCTCCGTCGTCGTCACCCTGGGCGCGGAGGGCGCGCTGGCCCATGGGGACGGGGCGTCCGTACGGGTACCGAGCCCGCCGGTGCAGGCCGTGGACACCACGGGCGCGGGCGACGCCTTCACCGGCGCGCTCGCCTGGCGGCTCGCGTCGGGCGAGGACCTGGAGACCGCCGTGCGGTTCGCCGTACGGGTCGGTGCGGCGGCGGTGACGCGGGCAGGCGCGCAGGAGTCGTTCCCCGCGGTGGACGAGATCCCGGCACCGCCCGCCCGGTGAACACCGGGCCGCCGTGAACGCGATCCGCGCCGCGAACACGAGGACGCCGCGAACACGAGGACGTCATGAACACCAGGGCGCCGCGAACAGGAACCGCTGAGCGGGGCACCGCCGGTCCTCATGACGCGCGAGTCCTCATGACCCGCGCCCCTGCGCATACATCGAGGGGCCCGGCTCGTCAGCCGGGCCCCTCGTCGTTTCCCACCCCTCAGGCCTCCCGGAATCTCCCCCCTCGGGCCCTCCAGAAGAGGCCTGACGCGGAGTACGACCCACGAGGGGCAGGAAGGGTTGCACGGTTTCCGGCAGTTACTGTTTTGTCACCCGACGTGCCGACAGCAGGCGCGCACCGTAGCGTTTGACCCATGAGGGACGAATCTCTGCTGAGAGATGTTCTGGCCGAGCTGGGCGACGACCGCCTCCGGGAACTCGCCGGGGAGCTCGGCACCGACGCCCGCGGGGCACAGAGGGTCGTCGAGGCCACCGTCTCGGCCCTGCCCGACTCGACCGGGGAAGGCACGCTCGCCGGAGTCATCAGCAGGATCTCCGCCTCCACCACCGCCACCGTGGCGGAGCGGACCGGCTTTCCGCCCGACTCCGTCTCCCGCGCCCTCGAACTCCTGCTCCCCGTGGTCCTGTCGGTGATCGCGGACCACCGCAGAGCGCGGAAGTGACGGCCGGGGCATCACCCCTGGTCGTGCCCCCAGGAGCTCACGCACCGGCAGGTCCTCACTCCTCCCCGGACACCCGCAGGACGTGCCGTACGTAGCGCTCCGCGACCTCGGCGAGGACCTCGGTCCCGTCACGTGCCCACAGCCCCGGGTTGAAGATCTCGACCTCGATCGGGCCGTCGTACCCCGCCGCGTCCGTCCGCGCCCGGAACCGGCGCAGATCCACGCAGCCGTCCCCCAGTTGGCCGCGCCCGAGCAGCACGCCCTCGGGCAGCGGCGTCACCCAGTCCGCGAGCTGGAGGGAGGCGATCCGTCCGCCGCGCCCGGCGCGTTCGATCTGCCCGTCCACGGTGTCGTCCCACCACAGGTGGTACGTGTCCACGACCACACCGACCTGTTCCGGCGGGAACCGCTCGGCGAGATCCAGCGCCTGGGCCAGCGTCGAGACGACGCAGCGGTCGGCCGCGTACATCGGGTGCAGCGGCTCGATCGCAAGCCGCACCCCGCGCCCGGCCGCGTACGGCGCCAACTCGCGCAGGGCGTCGGCGACCTGCTCGCGGGCGCCCGCCAGGTCCCTGCTCCCCGCGGGCAGTCCGCCCGACACCAGGACCAGGGTGTCCGTGCCGAGGGTCGCGGCCTCGTCGACGGCCGCGCGGTTGTCGTCCAGGGCGGCCGCCCGTGCGGCCGGTTCGGCCGCGGTGAAGAACCCCCCGCGGCACAGGCTCGTCACGGTCAGGCCCGCGTCCCGTACGAGCCGTGCCGCGCGATCCGCCCCGTACTCCCCTACCGGCGCGCGCCACAGGCCGACTCCGGGGACGCCGCCCCGCGCGCAGCCGTCGACGAGTTCGGGGAGGGAGAACTGGCGGAGGGTCTCCTGGTTGAGGCTCAGCCGCGCCAATTCGGGGCGGTGGGCGGCGGTCATCCGTCGACCCCGTACAGCGCGAGCAGGGACCGCATCCGGGCCTCGGCCAGCGCCGGGTCGGGGAACAGGCCGAGCCTGTCGGCCAGTTCGTAGGCCCGCGCCAGGTGGGGCAGGGAGCGGGCCGACTGCAAGCCGCCCACCAGGGTGAAGTGCGCCTGGTGTCCCGCCAGCCAGGCCAGCAGCACCACCCCCGTCTTGTAGAAGCGGGTCGGAGGCGAGAACAGGTGCCGGGACAACTCGACGGTGGGGTCCAGCAGGGCCCGGAAGCCCTGGGTGTCCCCGCTGTCCAGGACGCGTACGGCCTCGGCGGCGAGCGGCGCCAGCGGGTCGAAGACGCCGAGCAGGGCATGGCTGAATCCGTCTGCGTCGCCCTCGATCAGCTCGGGGTAGTGGAAGTCGTCGCCGGTGAGGACACGCACACCGGGCGGGAGCAGGCGGCGCAGGGCGACTTCGCGGCCGGCGTCCAGCAGCGACACCTTGACGGCGTCGACCGTGCCGGGGTGGGCGGCGACGAGTTCCGTGAACGTGCGGGTCGCCGCGTCGAGGTCGTCGCTGCCCCAGTAGCCGGTGAGCGCCGGGTCGAACATCGGGCCCAGCCAGTGGAGGACGACGGGGCGCGCGGACTGGCGCAGCAGATCGCCGTAGACCGCGAGGTAGTCGTCGGGCCCGCGGGCCGCGGCGGCCAAGGCGCGGGAGGCCATGAGGACGGCTTGGGCTCCGGTGCTCTCGACGAACGCGAGTTGCTCCTCGTAGGCGGCGCGCACCCGCCCGAGGCCGGCGGCCGGTCCCGTGAGCTGGTCGGTGCCCGCGCCGCAGGCGATCCGGCCGCCCACCGCGCGGGCCTCGGCCGCCGAGCGGCGGATCAGTTCGGCCGCGGCCGGCCAGTCCAGGCCCATGCCGCGCTGCGCGGTGTCCATGGCCTCGGCGACGCCCAGGCCGTGGGACCACAGGTGGTGGCGGAAGGCGAGCGTGGCGTCCCAGTCGAGCGCCGCCGGGCCGTCGGGGGTGGTGTCGGCACACGGATCGGCGACGACGTGCGCGGCGGCGTAGACGGTACGGGTGCGAAAAGGCGCCGGGGCGGCGGCCGTTCGGGCCTCCTGACCGTGGAGGGACGGGGTCGGGGCGGGTGCGGTGACGCAGGGGGCGGGGTCGGGCCGCGGCTCGTACACGCGCAAGCCGCCCCGGGGGCCGGGGAGCCGGATCACCGGAGGGTCCTCGCGGCACCGAGAGGGGATCGAGTGGTGGCCGGGCGCGCCCCGGCGGCACCCTCGCCTGCTCCTTTCCCGGCACCCTCGCCTGCTCCGTTCCCGGCACCAGTGCCGGTGCCGTTACCGGTAACAGTGCCGGTGCCGGGCTCCGGACGCGTCAGCTCCGGTACGTCGAGACGGCGCCCCTCCGCGGCCGACCGCAGGCCGAGTTCGGCGAGCTGCACCCCCCGCGCGCCCGCGAGGAGGTCGTGGGTCCAGGGCTCGCCGAGCGCCACATGCCGCAGGAACAGCTCCCACTGTGCCTTGAACCCGCCCCCGAAGGAGGCGTTGTCGGGGACCTCCTGCCACTGGTCGCGGAAGCTCCCGGTCACGGGGACGTCGGGGTTCCAGACGGGCTTGGGGGTGGTCGAGCGGTGCTGGACGCGGCAGTTGCGGAGTCCGGCGACCGCCGACCCCTCCGTCCCGTCCACCTGGAACTCCACCAGTTCGTCGCGGTGGACCCGTACCGCCCAGGAGGAGTTGATCTGTGCGACCACGCCGCCGTCGATCTCGAAGACGGCGTAGGCGGCATCGTCTGCCGTCGCGTCGTAGGGGCGGCCCCGCTCGTCCCGGCGGGCCGGGATGTGGGTGGTGACGTGGGCCTGCACGGTGCGTACGGCTCCGAACAGCCCGCGCAGGACGTACTCCCAGTGCGGGAACATGTCCGCGACGATCCCGCCGCCGTCCTCCGACCGGTAGTTCCAGGAAGGCCGTTGGGCCGGCTGCCAGTCGCCCTCGAAGACCCAGTAGCCGAACTCACCGCGCACGGACAGGATCCGGCCGAAGAAGCCGCCGTCGATCAGGCGCTTCAGCTTGAGCAGTCCCGGCAGGAAGAGCTTGTCCTGGACGACGCCGTGCCGGACGCCCGCGGCGTCCGCGAGCCGGACCAGCTCCAGGGCTCCGTCGAGCCCGGTGGCCGTGGGCTTCTCGCAGTAGACGTGCTTGCCGGCGGCGATCGCCGCACGCACGGCACGCTCGCGGCCCGTGGTGATCTGCGCGTCGAAGTAGATGTCGGTGGCGGGGTCGTCGAGGACGGCGCCGAGGTCGGTGGTCCAGTGCTCCAGCCCGTGGCGGTCGGCGAGGTCCTTCAGGGCGTGGGCACGGCGGCCGACGAGGACGGGCTCGGGCCACAGCACCGTGCCGTCGCCGAGATCCAGGCCGCCCTGCTCCCGGAGGGCGAGAACCGACCCGACCAGATGCTGGCGGTGCCCCATGCGACCGGTCACGCCGTTCATGGCGATCCGAACCGTCCTACGCGTCACGCGGGTTCCTCTCTTCCGGTCTCCGGGTCACCCTTCGCCGGGGGCGCGCTCATGGACCGAGCCGGCCCGGCGGAAACGGGGCGGAAAGCAGGGCGGAAACAACGCAGCAAGCGCTTTCTAATCGGTCAACGCTAGTCGCGGACGGCCTCGCCCATCAAGAGGGCCTCATCTCGCCCGAGAGGTTCGCCGATGCGGCCCGATGGGTGCCCGAGGCACCGAACACCGCCTGCGCGCCACGCCGTTGACCGAATGTCGCCGGTCAACGGATCCGTAACTACGCGCCCGTAGCGCAACCGCTCACCGACACCCGCGCGCACCGCGATCACGCCCCGCGCCGTACGGGAAACGGACTCCGCTCGCCACTCCCGTTCCCGCCCTGCACACCGAAGTCACCGCATTTCGCCTGCAAGGCGAGGTGCGGGGGCCCGACTCCGCGGCGGGTGCCGGGCGACGTCCCACGACTGCCGCCGCACACGCCGTACGGGACCCTGGGCGCGTGGATCCGCGCTGCGGCCGAAAGCGCTTCCCCCCTTGTGGCACCGGGAAGGAAGGTCAACTCCTCCACAGGGCGTCTCGCGAAGTGAGA
Source organism: Streptomyces sp. NPDC047108 (assembly GCF_040643575.1). NCBI lineage: Bacteria > Bacillati > Actinomycetota > Actinomycetes > Kitasatosporales > Streptomycetaceae > Streptomyces > Streptomyces sp. NPDC047108. The sequence continues at coordinate 283,390 of NZ_JBEYUP010000003.1, read as the reverse complement.
GCATGTGTCGGACGGTCGAACAGGGGACCCCGCGCTCTCCGTTCCGTACCATCCACGGTTCTCAGGCACGCGGAGGCAGCGATGGCAGTGACCCTGGCGGATGTGGCGGCCCGCGCCCAGGTCTCGTCGGCCACGGTCTCCCGCGTCCTCAGCGGCAACTACCCCGTCTCGGAGTCGACCAGGGCGCGGGTCCTGCGGGCCGTCGACGAACTGGACTACGTGCTGAACGGTCCTGCCAGTTCGCTCGCCGCCTCCACCTCCGACCTCGTCGGCATCCTCGTCAACGACATAGCCGACCCCTTCTTCGGCATCATCGCCGGCGCCGCCCAGACCGAGATCGGCGGCACGCGGACGAGCGGGCGGGGCGGCGAGAAGCTGGCCGTGGTGTGCAACACCGGCGGGTCCCCTGAGCGTGAACTCACCTATCTCACGCTGCTCCAGCGGCAGCGCGCCGCCGCGGTCGTCCTCACCGGCGGCGCCGCGGAGGACCCCGAGCACAGCGCGGCCGTCGCCACGAAGCTCAGCCGCCTCTCCTCCGCGGGGACCCGGATCGTCCTGTGCGGGCGGCCGCCGCTCACGGCCCTTCCCGGCGTGGAGGGCGTCGGTCCCGCCACGGCCGTGACCCTCGCCTTCGACAACCGCGGCGGGGCCCAGCGGCTGACGGCGCACCTGCTGGCCCTGGGCCACCGCCGGATCGGCTACGTGGCGGGCCCGGTCGGACGCTCCACCACGCGGCATCGCCTGGAGGGGCACCTCGCCGCGCTCGCCGCCGCCGGGATCGAGGAGGATCAGGCGCGGCTGACCGTCCACGGCTCGTACGACCGCGAGTCCGGCTACGACGCCGCGCTCGAACTCCTGCGCCGCCGCCCGGATCTGACCGCGATCGCCGCCGCCAACGACTCGATCGCGCTGGGCGTCTGCGCGGCGGTGCGCGACAGCGGTCTGCGCATTCCTGAGGACATCTCGGTCGCGGGCTTCGACGACCTGCCGTTCAGCGTGGACACCGTGCCCGCGCTCACGACCGTTCGTCTGCCGCTGCACGACGCGGGGGCCCGCGCGGGCCGGCTCGCGATGGGCCGCGAGACCCCACCGCCGGGAGGCGTGGCGACGATCCGCGCGGATCTGATGGCGCGGGCGTCGACGGCTCCGCCGCCCGCCGGGGCGTAGCGTCCACGGGCGGTCCCGCACACCGAGCGGTCGCGGGCATGCTCGCAGGCACAGCGAATTTGCCCTGCCGAGGCGGCGGTTCGGCGATCGCTGAACTCTGCAGATCATGGACATGGCGGTGTACCTCCTCATCCCCCTGATCGGCCTGCTGGGCTCTGGGACAGAGGCTCGACCGGCTCGACCGCCGCGCCGCCCGGACGGAACGCGACATCGGCCGGATCCTCGACCCCCTGGGCATCCGCGAGCCCATGCCGGGGGCGGAGAAGGCCGAGGGCTTCCTGCGGCAGGAGAGGAAGATCGACGCGATCAAGGCGTTCCGCGAGAGCACCGGCGTCGGGCTGCGGGAGGCCGAGGAAGCGGTCGAACGCTGGGAGCGCCGCGGCTGAACCCGGTCGGCCCGGTCCGCCCGAACGGCCGCCCGAACAGCCGCCCGCCCGGTCCGCCCGAACGGCCGCCCGAACAGCCGCCCGCCCAGTCCGCCCGCCGGCACTTCGGCCGGACCCGCCGTCCGCACCGACCGTCGGCTTCCGCCACCCACCGTCACACCGCACCGCGTCACTGCGGCATCCGGCCCTCTTCACAAATGCTTGACCGAGAGCAACTATTGAGTCAAGCAATTCCCGCACGGCTGCCCGACGACTCGGCAGCCGTACCGGAGGGAGGACCCGGCATGGCCACGTCCGACGCTCTCGACACGGCGGTGGCGGAGGTCCGCGCGTTCAACCGCGTCTACACCCGGCTCATCGGCGTCCTCGACTATCCGGAGAAGCTGCACACCCCGTACACGCTCGGCCAGGCGCGTGTCCTTTACGAGCTGACCCGCCGCGATCTCACCCATGTGCAGAGTCTGCGCGAGGACCTGGGGCTCGCGGCCTCCCACCTGAGCCGGATGCTGGCCCGTTTCGAACAGCAGGGGCTGATCACGCGCGAGCGCAACACCTACGACGGTCGCCACCAGCAGATCAGGCTCACCGAAGCCGGACGGGCCGCGGCCGCCGACCTGGACGCCCGGTCGCGGCAGGCCACCACCGAACTGCTGCAACAGTGCAACGGCACCCAGATCCGGGAGTTGACCCACGCGCTGCGCACCGTCCGCTCCACCCTCGCCGAGCCTCCCGCGTACCCGCAGATCCGGCTGCGGGAGCCAGGCCCCGGCGACCTCGGATGGATCGTCTCGGCGCACGGCGCGCTCTACGCCGCCGAGTACGGCTGGAACGCCGGTTTCGAGGCGCTGATCGCCCGCATCGTCGCCGACTACGCCGAGGGCCACGACCCGGCGCGGGAGCGGGTGTGGATCGCCGAACTCGACGGCAGGCCGGTCGGTTCGGTGATGTGCGTACGGGACGAGGCGCCGGACACCGCCCGCCTTCGGCTGCTCCTGGTCGAACCGGCCGCGCGCGGTCACGGGATCGGCGATCTGCTCGTCCGGACGTGCGTGGGGTTCGCGCGGGAGGCCGGGTACCGCGCGCTGGTGCTGTGGACCAACGACGTGCTCACCTCCGCCAGGAAGCTCTACACGCGGGCCGGTTTCACGCTCGTCGCCGAGGAGCGGCACCACAGCTACGGCGCCGACCTGATGGGACAGGACTGGCGGCTGGACCTGACCGCACCGGCGGACCACCCCGCCCGACCCGCCTGACCGGGCCCCGGTGCGACGGCGGTGAGCCCCGGCGGCGCGGCGCGTGATCGTAGCCGGGGACGCCCGGTTTCTGGCACTGTGCCTGGTGCACGTCACGCGGATGCACGGGACGGCGGCGCCCTGCCGGTTCACCGTACGGCGGTGAAGGCCCGCGCCCGCCCCGAGCAGCCGCCCGCCCGTCCCGTCTGTCTGGAGCAGCCGTGAAACTCGCCTTCTCGACCCTCGGAGTGCCCGGTATGCCCGTCGCGGACGTGGTGCGGCTGGCCTCGGCCAGCGGCTACCACGGCGTGGAGCTGCGGGCGCATCCCGAGGAGCCTGTGCACACCGGGCTCGGGATCTCCGAACGGGTCGACGTCGCCGAGGAGTTCAAGGCCGCGGGGGTGGAGATCATCACCGTCGCCGGATACACGCGCGTCGCCGCGCCCGGGGACGACGAGCCCGTGATCGACGAGTTGGGCTCCCTGCTCACCCTCGCCCGCGACCTGGGTGCCTCGTACGTCCGCGTCTTCCCCGGCGGCGGCGACCAGCCCGCCGACGAGGCGGACGTGATCGCCGCCCGCCGTCTCGCCGCGGCCGCCCCGCACGCCGCCGACCTCGGCGTCCGCCTTCTCCTGGAGACGCACGACTCGCACCGGCGCGGCGTGGACGCGGCGCGCGTTCTCGGTCTCGTGGGCCACCGCAGCGTCGGCGCGGTCTGGGACCTGATGCACCCGTGGCTCGGCGGCGAGGACCCGGCGGCCACCCATGCGGTACTCGCCCCGCATCTCGGCTACGTCCAGGTGAAGGACATCGCCACCGCCGACGACACCACGCCGCTGCCGCTCGGGGCGGGGGTCCTGCCGCTCGCCGAGTCGGTCGAACTGCTCAGCCGTGCCGGGTGGGACGGCTGGCTGTGCTGGGAGTACGAGAAGCGCTGGTACCCCGAGGCCCAGGACCTTCCGGGTCTGCTGGAGCCGGGCCGCGACCATCTGTCGTGGCTGCTGGCGCAGTCGGCCTGACGCGGGCACCGGTCAGGAGTACCGGCAAAGGACCCGCGCGAGTCCCGTACGGCTCCGCGCCAACTCCCCGGGCCCCAGGGCACGGGAGGGACCGCGGGCCCCAAGAGCCCGCGAAGACCGAGGAATTCCCTACGACGGAACAGGTACGAGGCATTCCCTCCTGCTTCGGGTTACGCAAAAGTAACCCGAAGCTCGGTCGCTCCGCTTCCGCAGCGACCGAGGCTCCGTGCGCGCCCCCAAGCCACGAAGTCAAGGAGAGGCTGAGGATGTCCCCTGCAGCGTCACCCCCACCCACGCCCTGCCCGACTGCCCTGCCACCGAAGGAAGTCCCGGCCCCGGCCGCCGTTCCGCCGAGCGAGGTCGGGCGGCGTCCCCGCAGCCGGATGGCCCTCGGGCTTGCCGCGCTCGCCCTCGCCTGGGCGACGGTCGGCCTCACCGCGCCGCCCGCCGCCGCCACCGACGGAGTGGACACCTACGGCCTGGAGCGGGCGTCGAACCCCGACTGGATGGGCCGGCTCCCCGATTCGACCGCCCTGACGGACCTGTCGATCCCCGGTACCCACGACACCATGGCCCGCGCCGTCACCCCGATCGCCGAGACCCAGGAGAGTGACCTGCCGCAGCAACTCCGCTCCGGCATCCGCGCGCTGGACATCCGGCTGCGGCACATCGGGGACGTCTTCACCATCCACCACGGCGTCGTCTACCTGAACAAGAACTTCACCGATGTGATGCGGGAGACCACGGACTTCCTCAAGGAACACCCGCGGGAGACCGTCCTCATGCGCCTCCAGAAGGAGCACACCGAGGAGAACGTCACCCGTACCTTCGAGCAGACCCTCAAGTGGTACGTGGAGAGCAACCCGGAGACCGCGGGGCTGATGCGTCAGTACTTGTGGCGGCCGAAGTCCGTGAACGATCCGTTCCCGAGCCTCGGCGAGACCCGCGGCAAGATCGTCTTTCTGCAGAACTTCGACAGCTCGGAGCCGTTCGGTCTGCGCTGGTCGCGTTCCGACATGGACATCGAGGACCACTACGAGGTGCCCACCGTCTTCCACATCTCCCGGCGCTGGGACAACGCGAGGACCCAGCTGGAGAAGCTGAAGAATCCGGCGGCGGGGAAGATGTACGTCACGCACTTCAGCGGCGCGAGCCTCGGCGCGTTCCCCGACGCCGTGGCGGGCGGGGTCCTCGGCATCGAGGGCGTGAACTCCCGCGGCCACGCGTATCTGCAGAGCGTCAACGCCCCCTGCGCGCCCCAGCGCTGCCTGAAGAAGACCGGCACGGTCATGATGGACTTCCCCGGCCCCGATCTGGTCAACCGGATCCTGCAGTACAACGACACGTTGCGCTGAGCGCGCACCGCCGCCGGCCGGTGGAGACGGCCTCCCGCCTCCACCGGCCGTGGCGTGTCACCGCGGCCGGGACCCGTACGCCCGGATTTCCGGGTGCGACGGAGCCCTGCGGTACGTGCCGGAGAACTGAGTAGTGAACGCTCGTGAACTTTCGGCACCCGCTCTCCAGGGAGCCGGCCACCCAGGACGGCGAGAGGATCAAGGGCGCCCACACCCTGACCAAGGGGAAGCTCACCCTCACCGCGGAGACCCGCGCCGGCTTCGCCCTGGGCGAGGTGACCGTGATCTCCTCGGGCCCGGCCCCCTCCCTCCCCGTCCCCGCTCCGGCGCCCGCGAAGGGGCTGGCGGCCGAACTGCTGCAGGGCGAGTCGACGACGCTGATCGGCACCTCCGCCGACTCCACGCCCACCGCGGTGTACTCCACGGACAAGTCCGTCGACGCGTACGCCGACGACCTCAACACCGCGGGATACGAGGCGAACCAGGCCGAACAGGACGGTGAGCCCGTGAAGGACACCTTCACCGTGACCAGGGACGGCAGGACGGTCACCCTCCAGCAGGTCACGATGTTCACCGTGGGGACGCTGCTCGTCGCCGTCGAGGTGGAGGACAGCTGACGGGGACGGCGAGGGCCGCGCGGGGGCGCCGTCGTCGTCTCCGCACGGCGACTCACCGCGGCACCGCTCACCCGCGCGGCTCCAGGCGGCACTGCGCCGCCACCCCGTACGGTCCGCCGGACCCCCGGTGCGGAATGTCCCGCGGTCCGGCACCCAGCGCGTCGGCGCAGAGCTGGGCGAACCGGCGCAGTCCCGGAATCGCCAGCACCCAGCCCAACAGGGCCCAGCCCAGGTGCAGATGGCCGAGCATCCGGGCGAACGCCGCGACGCCGTCCGCCCGTACCGTGCCGTCGTCGGTCTCGTACGTCATCCGCCGCAGCCGGCGCGGGTGGTCCTCGGCGGCGACCAGGTCGAGCCCGACGGGGCGTCGCCCCGCGACCCAGCGGCCGAACCGGCTGCAGGGACCGCAGGTTTCGGCGACTGAGAGGCGGGCGGTCGCGGTACCCGGCCAGGGACGCAGCCGGGGCAGCCAGGCGCGGACCCCGGCGCGGTAGGCCGTCCACTGCTCCCCGTGGACGGCCCGGAGCCCCGCGCTCTCGTGCCAGTCGGCGAGCCCGGCGCCGTAGGCGAACGAGACGGCCGCGGCGGCGGCCATCCGCCAGTCGAGGGCGATCAGGGCGAGGAGGCCGTGGCCGAGCGCGATCGAGAGCTGCATGGGGTTGCGCACATACGCGTACGGGCCGCTGGTCACCAGCCGGAGCGGCGGATCGTACGGGACGGGTGTGCCGCCGCCGCGCTGCACGAACTCCCGTACCGCGACGAGGCCGAGGAGCACCGGTACGGCGAGGACCTGGGCGGTGAGGGCCGCACCGACCGTTCCGCCCGGCACTCCGGGGCGCAGTACCACCACGGGCAGGGCGTACATCAGGGCGCCGCTGAGCAGCACTTGCATACCGGCCCGTACCGCAAGGCGCCGCCGTCGCAGGGTCCAGCGGGCGAGGAGCAGACCCGGCACCAGCGCGACCGCGACCGCCAGGGCCTCGCCCAGGAGCCAGGCGCCGCCCAGCCGTACCACCGGCGCGGCGAAGGGCATGGCGGCCAGGTCGAACCAGGCGAGCCCGGCCACCACGAGCGGGAGCGGAAGCCGGTCGGATCCGGCGAGCACGGGCAGCGCGCCCCACAGGAGCGCCCAGCCCAGCAGCAGGTCGACCGGCAGTCCGGCCGCGGTGCCGCCGTCGGCGTGGAAGGACCACCAACCCCGGTGGACGGCGAGGAGGTTGACGGCGGGCAGCCAGACGGCGTTCCAGGCGGTGGCCAGGATCGCGGCGCCGACGGCCCGGCGGGCGGGCGGCCGGGTCGCGGCGGCCACGACGGTCCCGGTCAGGGGCAGGAAGAGGCAGGCGGCGCGGACGAGCGCGGCTCCGGTTCCGCTCATGGTTCCGTCACCCCCGCCCCCGCCTCCGACGCCGTCGCCCACGGCTCCGACGCCGCCCACGCCGTCTGCGACTCCGTCGCCCGCGCCGTCTCCCGCGTCATCGCCGCGCTCCGGCGGTGAAGGTGTCCGACAGGTACGCGGCGGCCTGCTCCATGCCGTACTTCTGCAGCGGGCCGAAGTACCAGCCCGGGTCGTAGGTCCGGCGGTAGTGCAGCGTCCAGCGCGCCTTGGTGCCGCCCCCGTCGGCGGCCGCCCACTCCACCTCGGCCGAGTCGAGCGCCAGCCAGCGGGCCAGGGTGGTGTCCTTCTCGATCCGGAACACCACCCGTCCCGCCGACCGCTCCGCGACCACCAGGCGCATCGCGCGGGGCGCGGGCCGGGCTCCGATGCCCAGTCCCTTGCGCGGGTTGAAGGTGATGGCGCGCGCGTCGCCGACGTCGAGCCCGTCCCCCTCGGCCTTCTGCGGGCGCGGGAACGGGACGGCGCGCAGGAACAGCGGCTCGGGGTCGGCGAACCGGGGCGTGGCGGCGAGCGCCGCCTCGTACTCCGCCGGGCTCGCGGAGACGGTACGGGTCGCGGACGCGGCGGTCTCACGCGGCAGTTCGTAGATCCCCGTGCCCTCGACGACCAGCAGGGCCAGTAGAGGGATGCTCACGAAGGCGTGGGCCCGGCCGGCGCCGCCGTCCCCCCGGCCCCTGCGCCTCCGGGCGCGGTCCACGGTCCAGCCGATGATCACGGCGAGGAGGTAGAAGAGCGGTGCGGCCATGACGAGGCAGACGACGCCCTCGTTCAGCAGCGGCCCCGCGAGCGCGAGTCCGATGGTGACGGAGGCGAGGGCCGTGCCGGTGGCGCTCCTGGGGCGGGCCCAGAGCGAGACGGAGAGCGCGATGAACGCGGGCAGGCCCACGTAGAAGAGCGCCGTCTGCTCCAAGTGTCCGGCGTGCAGCACCTTGTAGAGCAGCATCGCCGTGAAGAGGGCCAGCAGCACCGCGGCCAACCGCAGGCGCGCCGGGGGTATCGGGGGGTGCGTCCCGCCCTGCCCCTCCCTGTCCTGCTCCATCGCTTCCACCCGGCCTTTCTCGTTCATCAGTCGATTGCATCGAGCAGTTTAATCACTCGATTAAACCGTATGATGAAGGAACGGCGAAAGGAAGGTCAAATGACGGCTGACACCAAGGACCGGCTGATCGATGCGGCGATCGTGGTGCTGAAGGCCCACGGGTACGGCGGCACCAGCGCCCGCACCATCACCAAGGAAGCGGGGGTCAACTCGGCGCTGGTCTTCTACCACTTCGGCGGCGTCGACCCGCTCCTCCTCGCGGCCCTCGACCGGTCGTCGGCCGACCGGATGGCCCGGCACCGCGCCACCGTCGCGGACGTCTCCACGCTGGAGGAACTGGCCGACGCCGCCACGCGGATCTACCGCGACGACCTCGAAGGCGGCCACATCACTCTGTTCACGGAGCTGGTGGCCGCCGCCATCGCCAAGCCCGAGCTGCGCGAGCAGGTGGCGCGACGGGCCGAGCCCTGGCTGGAGTTCATCGAGGAGACCCTGGAGCGGGTCATCGGGGGTACGCCGCTCGCCCGCCTCACCCCGCCCCGCGACCTCGCCAACGCGGCGATCACCTTCTACCTCGGGGTGAACCTCTTCACGGTCCTGGACGCGGACCGGTCGCGGACGGACTCGGTGTTCGCCATGGCACAGCGCCTGGCCCCGCGCGCCAAGCTCCTGACGATGCGTCTGCCGAGCCGGCGGAGGTCACCGCGCAAGGCCGAGTAGCGGGCACTCGTACGTGGAAGGGCCCTGGCGCCCGTACGGACCAGGGACCGGCGCCCGTACGGACCAGGGACCGGCGCTCGTACGAGGCAGGGCTTCCCGCCGGGCAGGGCGGCCAGCAGGAGGCGCGCCGTGGCGGCGAACCGCCGGGGGTCGGCCGTTCTCGGCGCTTCCCATTGACTGGCACTAACTTTCCGGCTATCGCTGTCTCCTGACCGATTCTGGAAGTTTCCTTCACCCCGCCGCCACGCACCTCCTTTCCGGAAGGAGCGCACGTGCCCCACGAAGAAACGCCCGCCCAAGGACCCCGACCGTCCAGACGCTCCGTTCTGGCCGGCGCCACCGCCGTCACCGCCGCCGCCTCGCTCGCCGGGGGCGCCTCCCCCGCCTCCGCCGCGGCGCACGCCGCGCGTTCGCCCTCGCCCCGCGACCGGCTCCGCGGGCTCGTCTCCCGGATGAGCCTGGAGGAGAAGGTCGGCCAGCTCTTCGTCATGCGGGTCTACGGCCACTCGGCGACCGCCCCCGACCCGGTCGACGTCGCGCTCAACCAGAAGGAGATCGGCGTCGCCAACGCCGCCGAGCTCATCGCGAAGTACCACGTCGGCGGCATCATCTACTTCACCTGGGCGCACAACACCCGCGATCCGCACCAGATCGCGTCGCTGTCCAACGGCATCCAGAAGGCCGGACTCGCCCAGCGCACGCCCGTACCGCTGCTGATCTCCACCGACCAGGAACACGGAATAGTGGCCCGTGTGGGCGCGCCGGCCACGCTGCTGCCCGGGGCCATGGCCCTGGGCGCGCACGCCTCGCGCGCCGACGCCCGCAACGCGGCGCGGATCGCCGGGGTCGAACTGGCGGCCCTGGGCATCAAGCAGGACTACGCGCCGGTCGCGGACGTCAATGTGAACCCGGCCAACCCGGTCATCGGGGTGCGGTCGTTCGGGTCGGACCCGAAGGCCGTGTCCGCGCTGGTGGCCGCGCAGGTGCAGGGCTATCAGAGCGCCGGGGTCGCGGCCACCGCGAAGCACTTCCCCGGGCACGGCGACACCGCCACCGACAGCCACTACGGGCTCCCGCTGATCACCCACACCGCGCAGCAGTGGGAGGAGCTGGACGCCCCGCCGTTCAGGGCCGCGATCGCGGCCGGCATCGACTCGATCATGACGGCGCACCTGCTCTTCCCGGCGCTGGACCCCGCCGACGACCCGGCGACCCTCTCCCACCCGATCCTCACCGGCATCCTGCGCGAACGGCTCGGCTACGACGGCGTCGTGGTCACCGACTCGCTCGGCATGGCGGGCGTACGGCAGAAGTACGGCGACGACCGCGTGCCCGTACTGGCGATCAAGGCGGGCGTGGACCAGCTCCTCAACCCGCCGGACCTGGCGGTCGCCTGGAACGCGGTCGTGGAGGCTGTGCGCACCGGCGAGATCGAGGAGGAGCGCATCGACGTCTCCGTCCTCCGCATCCTGGAACTCAAGGCGCGCCGCGGACTCTTCACCGAGCCGTACGTCAGCCACGAGGAGGTGGACCGTGTCGTGGGGGCCCGGGCGCACCTGAGGGCGGCGGACGGGATCGCCGAGCGGACCACCACCCTGCTGGTCAACGAGGACCGCCTGCTGCCCCTGTCACGGCGGCGGCACCGGAACGTCCTCGTGGTCGGCGTCGACCCGGCCGCGCCCTCGGGCACCGGCGGTCCGCCGACCGCCACGGTGGCCAAGGCGCTGACCGAGCTGGGCTTCACGGCGACCGCGCTGCCGACGAGCACGGGGACGCAGCCCAACCCGACGCAGGCGAAGATCGACGAGGCGGTCGCGGCGGCGCGCGGCAAGGACGCGGTGATGGTCCTGACGTACAACGTCGGCGCCGGCTCGTCGCAGCGCACGCTGGTCCAGTCCCTCGCGGCGGCGGGCGTGCCCGTGGTGCACCTCGCCATCCGCAACCCGTACGACATCGCGCGGCTCGGCGGCGCCGGTGCCGGTGCGTCGCTCGCGGCGTACTCGTGGACCGACGTCGAACTGCGGGCCGCGGTCCGGGTCGCGGCGGGCCGGGCGCGGCCGGTGGGCAAGCTGCCGGTTCCGGTGCCGCGCGCGGACGACCCGGCGCAGGTGCTGTACCCGGTCGGATACGGGCTCTCGTACTAGCCCGCCCGCACCAGCAGGACACCTCCGGCGCCGGCCCGCGATGAGCGGGTCGGCGCCGGAGGTGCTGAGGGGCCGGTGCGGCCCCGGGGCCCGATGCCCTGTGTCCTCTGCGTCCGTTACGGCCGGAGCGTGCGCTCCATCCGCTGACGGTCGAGGTCGGCGTCCGGCTCGGCCAGCGGCTTCGCGGCGGTCTCACCGCTGCGGACCGACGGCGAGGCGACGCCTGCCCACTCCAGGATCTCGGAGGTGGCCTTCTCCTTCTCGCCCGCCGTCAGACCGGCGACGTTCGCCCCGTGGTTGGCACCGGGAGCGAAGAAGACGTAGGAGTCCTTGGCCTTCTTGCCGAGGCGGAACGGTTCGGCACCCCACGGGTCGTTCTCCCCGTAGACGAACATCATCCGCTCGCCGCGGTTCTTGACCCAGCGGTCGACGTCCCGCATGACGCCGGACTTCCACTCCATCGGGATGTCACGCGGCACGTAGGCGCGCGGCGTGAAGTAGCCGGGGTAGCGCAGCAGTCCGTCGAGGTGCGGGTACTCCAGCGTGGGGGCACCCAGCTCCGTACCGGCCTGGTAGTAGTACGGCGTGTACGTCGAGAGGCCCTGGTCCGCGTAGGCGGAGAAGCCGGAGATCGCGTCGACGTAGGCGTAGAGCTTGTCGGTGGAGACGTCCGGCTTCGGCACGTCGGCGCAGTCCTTCTCGGAGCTGTACTGCCAGAAGGCCCAGACCATGTCGAGGACGACGCTCTCGTAGGCCTTGTCGAGGCTGCCGACGGTCTTGAAGGTGGCGTCGTTGTCCTTCGCCCACTTCTTGTAGAGGCCGGTCATCTCGTCGCGGCGCACGAGCGCTTCGCGCTGGACGGCGTTCAGGGCGTCCCGGCACTCCTTGCTGCCGACGGTCTCGAAGAACCGGTCGTAGCGGGAGTCCTCACGGTTGTTGACGTCGTTGGGGGCGACGTACGCGACCGTGCCGTCCATGTCGTTCGGGTAGAAGCGGCGGAAGTAGGTGGCCGTCATGCCGCCCTTGCTTGCGCCGGTGGCCAGCCAGTTCTTGCCGTAGACCTTCTTCAGCGCCTTGAAGATCCGGTGCTGGTCGCTGGCGGCCTGCCAGATGTCCAGCTTCGACCAGTCGGCCGGGTCGGGCCGGGACGGCGTGAAGAAGCGGTACTCCATGGAGACCTGGTTGCCGTCGATGATCTTCGTCGGCTCGCTGCGGCCGGCGGTGGTGGAGACGTTGTAGCCCGAGGTCTGGAAGACCGTCGGGCGGTCGGTGTCCTTGTGCAGCACGGTCAGCCGCTGCTTGAAGGACCCCTTCGACGGGTGCCGGTGGTCGATCGGCTGCTTGTAATTGAGGACGAAGTACCGGTATCCGTCGACCGGCTTCTCCTCGATGAGGCTCATCCCGGGTATCGCGAGGATCCGGTCCTTGATGTCCTTGACTCCCGGCTCCGCGGCTGTGGCCGCGCCTGCGGGCACGCTGCCGGCGCCGGCGGCGCCTATGAGCACCGTGAGCGACAACAGCCATCTGAGCGCCTTGCGCATTCGCCCTCCCCTGGTTTCACAAAGGTCGCCGCGAACCTACCGGCGCAACTCACGCCACCGCCAGACCTTATGGGCGAATCTGTTCGATGGGTGCACGACCGAGGGAGAGGGACCCGGCCGCGCCGTACGGCAGAAATGTCAGCAGAGGATCCAGCCGGATTTGACCGACTTGTTGCCGATGGCGCCCCGTACGTACACGCACCGGCCCCCCGCGTTCACCTTCACCGGTCCCGCATGGTGGGTGAAACGACCGCTGTCCACCTGGGGATGGCTGCCGCGGGCCTGGATGCTCACGCTCATCTTGCGGCGCTGACCAGGGGACTTCGCGAGCGTCACGGCGCACTTGATCCGATTGCTCTTGTAGATCTGAACCTTGCCGCTCGAGAAGTTGAGCGTCTTCACCTTGTGGCCCGGGCAGAGCGCGCCGGCTCCGGCCGTGGCAGCGGTGAGACCGGCTGCTCCGGCGGCCAGGACAGCTATCACCAAACCTATGACCATCCGTCTACGTGCCGCACCACGCACGTGTGCCTCCCCCAAGGGGTCGAGTGCCCGTACCTCGTACATGCGGGCGATTGCCAAGCTACACGCGCGCGGTGGGGCGATTGGTTCCCGGGGTGTCAGGGTTTCGGTAAGGCCTTGCGGAGACGGAGGGCAGGACGCTAGGCGGCCGCGATCTCCGGTTCGCCGACGAAGGTGCGCCAGAGCTGGGCGTATGTGCCGTCCGCGGCGAGGAGTTCGGCGTGCGTGCCGTCCTCGACGACCCGGCCGTGATCCATGACCACCACACGATCCGCACGAGCCGCGGTGGTCAGCCGGTGCGCGACGACCAACGTGGTACGCCTCCCGGCGAGCCGGTCCGTGGCCCGGTTGACCAAGGACTCGGTCGCCAGATCGAGGGCGGCCGTGGCCTCGTCGAGGAGCAGAATGTCGGGATCGACCAGCTCTGCCCGGGCCAGGGCGATCAACTGCCGCTGCCCCGCCGACAGGTTGCGGCCCCGCTCGGCCACCTCGTGGAGGTAGCCGCCGTCCAGCGAGGCCACCATCGCGTGCGCGCCGACCGCCCGCGCCGCCGCCTCCACCTCGGCGTCCGTCGCCTCCGGGCGGCCGTACGCGATGGCGTCGCGCACCGTGCCGGGGAAGAGGTACGCCTCCTGCGGGACGACACCGAGCCGCTGCCGGTAGGCGGTGAGGTCCAGGTCGCGCAGATCGGTGCCGTCGGCGCGGACGGTGCCCGAGACCGGGTCGTAGAAGCGGGCGACCAGCTTGACGAGGGTCGACTTGCCCGCGCCCGTCTCCCCCACGAACGCCACCCGCTGGCCCGCCGGGATGTGCAGATCGATGCCGGACAGCGCGTCCGGCTCCTCCGCACCGTCGGTGCCCTTGTACCGGAAGTGCACGTCCTCGAAAGCGATCTCGCCGCGCACCGTCCGCACCGCGCGCGGCCGCGTCGCCTCCGCGGTCGTCGTCGGCTCGCGCAGCAGCTCCTGGATGCGGCCCAGCGAGACCGTCGCCTGCTGGTAGCCGTCGAAGACCTGGGAGAGCTGCTGCACGGGCGCGAAGAAGAGGTCGATGTAGAGGAGGTACGCCACCAGCGCACCCGCCGTCAGCGTCCCCTCCGCCACCCGGCCCGCGCCGACGATCAGCACCAGCGCCGCCGCCACGGATGACAGCAACTGCACGAACGGGAAGTAGACCGAGATCAGGAACTGACCGCGCACACGCGCCCGCCGGTAGGCGTCGCTCCGCTCGGTGAACCGCTCCGTGCCGCTGCCCTCGCGCCGGAACGCCTGCAGGATCCGCAGCCCGGCGACGCTCTCCTGCAGATCGGCGTTGACGACACTGATGCGCTCGCGCGCCAGCTCGTACACCTTCACGCTGCGGCGGCGGAAGAAGATCGTCCCCACCACCAGGATCGGCAGGGTCGCGAAGACGACGAGGGCCAGGCCCAGATCGAGGGCGAGCAGGGCGACGAGGATGCCGAAGAAGGTGAGGACCGAGACGAGGGCGGTGACCAGACCGGTCTGGAGGAACGTCGACAGCGCGTCCACGTCCGTCGTCATCCGCGTCATGATCCGGCCGGTCAGCTCGCGCTCGTAGTAGTCCAGTCCGAGCCGCTGGAGCTGCGCGAAGATCTTGATACGGAGGCTGTAGAGGATGCGCTCACCCGTGCGCCCCGTCATCCGCGTCTCGCCGATCTGCGCCGCCCACTGGGCGAGGACGACACCCAGCGCCACGGCGGAGGCCGTCCATACGGCGCCGAGCGCGAGTTTCTGCACGCCGTCGTCGATGCCGTTCCGGATGAGGATGGGCAGCAGCAGGCCCGCGACGGCATCGACGGACACCAGCAGCAGACAGAACAGCAGAGGGGCGCCGAACCCGCGGAGCAACTGGCGCAGGCCGTAGCTCTTCTCGGGGCGGGCGGCATGCGCCTCGTCCACCTCCGGGGTGTCGGTGGCGGGCGGGAGCGCGGCGACCTGGGCGAGCAGTTCGGGCGTGGCCGGCATGCCGGCGAGTGCCCCGGCCATGCCACCCGCGGTGGGCGGCCCCGAGGCGCCGGGACGCGAGGTGGAGAGGGCGTCGACCGCGCTCGACGCGGTCGAGCCGGTGCGCGGCTTCACGCCGGAGGCGTCCCCGCCCCACAGTTCGGGGGTGATGCCGTCGACGACGCGGCGTCGCGCGTTGACCGGCTCGGAGTCGATCTCGGCCTCCACCTCCAGATCGCACTCGGCCCGCAGTTCGGCGTCGGTGGCGCGGCGTTCGGCGGCGCGGCGCTCGATGGCGCGGTTCCGGCTGATCCGGGCGTCGGAGACGTAGGGACGGTAGGTGCGGTCCCGGCGGGAGACGTCCCGCTCGCGGGCTTCCCTGTCCTGGCGGGTCGGTTCCGCGCCGGAGCCCGCCGCCGACTCGTGCCCGTTCTCCGCCGCTTCGTGCCCGTTTCCACCGGCAGGATCCGCCGCGGCAGTACTTGCCGTGGTGCGGCTCCCGCCGTCGGTGCTCTCCGCGCCGGGGACCTCCCCGTCCCGTACGGCACCAGCCGGATCGCGCTCCACACCGCCCAGTTCGTCCGGGTCTGTGAGCAGCCTGCGATAGAGGGGACAGCGCTCCTCCAGCTCCTCGTGCGATCCCGCGTCGACGAGCCGCCCGCCGTCCAGCACCGCGATGCGGTCGGCGAGGCTGAGCGTGGAGCGCCGGTGGGCGATGAGCAGGGTCGTACGCCCCGCCATCACGCCGCGCAGCGCCTCGTGGATCTCGTGCTCCACACGCGCGTCGACCGCGGAAGTGGCGTCGTCCAGGAGCAGCAGCCGCGGGTCGGTGAGGATCGCGCGGGCCAACGCGATGCGCTGCCGCTGCCCGCCGGAGAGGGTGAGGCCCTGTTCGCCGACCGTGGTGTCGTAGCCGGAGGGCAGTTCGCCGATGAAGCCGTCGGCCTGGGCGGCCGTCGCGGCGGCGCGGATCTGCTCGTCGGTGGCGTCCGGCTTCCCGTACGCGATGTTGGCGCGGACCGTGTCGGAGAAGAGGAAGCTGTCCTCCGGTACGAGCCCAATGGCGTCGCGCAGCGAGTCGAACGTCAGGTCGCGCACGTCGTGTCCGCCGACCCGTACGGCGCCGTCGCCCACGTCGTAGAAGCGCGGCAGCAGCAGCGAGACCGTGGACTTGCCGCTGCCGGAGGTGCCGACGACGGCGACGGTCTCGCCCGGCTCGATGCTCAGCGAGAAGTCCTTCAGGACCGGGCGCTCCGGGTCGTACCCGAAGGTGACGGCGTCGAACTCGACGGTCGCGGCCGCGTCGGCGGGCAGGGCGTGCGCGTCCGGCCGCTCCTCGATCGACGGCCGTGTGTCGATGAGTTCCAGCACGCGCTCGACGCCGGCGCGTGCCTGCTGCCCGACCGTGAGCACCATGGTGAGCATCCGGACCGGGCCGACGAGCTGGGCGAGGTAGGTGGAGAAGGCGACGAACGTGCCGAGCGTGATCTGCCCGCGCGTCGCCATCCAGCCGCCGAGCGCGAGCATGGCGACCTGCCCGAGGGCGGGGACGGCCTGCAGGGCAGGGGTGTAGCGGGAGTTGAGGCGGACGGTCCGCATCCGCCCCGCGAAGAGCTTCCTGCCGACCGCGCGCAGCTTGCCGGTCTCCTGCTCCTCCTGCCCGAAGCCCTTGACCACGCGTACACCGGTGACCGCCCCGTCCACGACGCCCGCGACGGCCGCCGCCTGCCCCTGGGCGTACCAAGTGGCGGGGAAGAGGCGCTTGCGGCTGCGCTGGGCGATCCACCACAGAGCGGGGGCGATGGCGAGCGCGACCAGGGTCAGGAGCGGCGACAGCCAGAACATCACACCCAGGGAGATGAGGAAGAGGAGCACGTTGCCGATCATCATCGGCAGCATGAACAGCAGGCCCTGGATGAGCTGGAGGTCGCTGGTGGCACGGCCGACGACCTGGCCGGTGGACAGTTCGTCCTGGCGGCGGCCGTCGAGCCGGGCGATGGACCGGTACATCTCGGTCCGCAGGTCGTGCTGGACGTCCAGGGCCAGCCGCCCGCCGTAGAAGCGGCGGAGGTAGGTGAGGCCGTAGACGACGGCCGCGCCGAGGATCAGCAGGGCGGCCCACGGGGCGATGTCGCGGGTGCGGGCGATCACCACGTCGTCGATGATCAGCCGCGTCACCAGGGGGACGAGGGCCATGACGGCCATACCGGCCAGCGAGGCTCCGAGGGCGAGCAGGACGTGACGCCGGTAGCGCCATGCGTATCCGGTCAGCCGCCGTGCCCAGCCCGGCTGCCGTGTGCTCTCGCCTCGCGGACTCACCGATTCGCCCTCCGTTGTCCATGCCTCCTGGGCGCCACGGTGATCCGCGGCGCCACGATCCACAACACCGGTGATCGCCCGTTTGTTTCAGCAATGCGTACGCAATGTGTCGCAGTCGGCTCCGACCTGGGACGTACGTCCCCGGGCGGGGGCACACGCGGGGCATGCGGCCGCAGCGAGTAGGGTCCGGCCCTGACGCCGGCCAGGTGGCCGGAATCATGGCCGGGCGGAGACGGGGGCGGGGACGGTGCGGCGCTGGATCAAGGTGTCGGTGGCGGCCGCGGCGGTCCTGGGTGTGGGCGGCTGGATCGCCGAGCCGTACGTGCGGGACTGGATCGTGGTACGGAACGCCTGCGAAGGGGCGCTGCCGCAGGACGCGGCGCGCCGGCTCGCACCGGAGGACACGCATCTGGGATCCGCGGAGTCGCGGCGGACCGAGGGGCTCGGCTCGTGGACGTGCCGCGTCACGCTGGACGGCGAGCGCGGGCGCCTTGTCGAGATGGAGGCGTACACCCGGCGCGACGATCAGGACCGCACGTACATGACGGTCTTCCCGCAGGAGGGGATGGCGCCCCAGGCGCCCCTGCCCGGCGGGCTGCCCGGGTTCGTCGACCGGTTCGGCACGATCCAGCTCGTGCTGGCGTGCCCGGACCTCGGCAGGGACCCCGACGGCGGGCGGCGCACCCTCCTCGTACGGACGTCGACGGGCTCGTACGACCACACCGGGGAGCCCGGAGCGGTGTACCGGACGGCCGTCGCGCTCGCCAACGCGGCCTCCGGGAAGCTCGGTTGCGGCGCGGAGCCGCTGAAGACCCCTGAGGGGGACCCCGCGTTGCCCCGGCCACAGGACGGTGGCGACGACCCCGAACCGGTGCCGCTGTCGCGCGCGGCCGAAGGCCCCTGCGGCTGGGCGGCGCGCGCCGGTCTGAAGGGCCGCGACTGGCATGTGGTGAGCCGACTCGGCGACGCGGCGCCGACCGGGTTCTGTGCCCTGACCGACGCGCCCGACGAGGGGTCCGGCCCGGGAGAGGCGCCCCTCTCCGTGTTCGCGTGGTACGGCGACTGGAGCAACCGCCTCGTCGTCGGCAGCAACGGCGAGCGCCGTTCGTTCACGGCAACGGCCCGCTGCGACGGCGAGAGCGCCAACTTCGCGCTCAGCGCGTCCACCGGCACCCGGGAAGCGGGGACGGCGGAGAAGCGGCGCGTGCTGGAGACGTTCGCGAAGGACCAGGTCCGGCGCCGGGGCTGCGAGGAGCCGCGGTTCTTCTGACGGCCGGCGGGCTCGGGGTTCCGGGCTCTCCCGGTTCCGGGCTCCGGGTCCCGGACTCCGGGTCCCGGGCTCCGGGACGGGTCCTGGGCTCCGGGACGGGTCCCGGACTCCGGGACGGGTCCTGGGACCGGGACCGGGTCCTGGGGCGCAGGCTTCGGCAGTCCCCGCGCGCTCAGCGGATGAGCCAGAGCGCCCGCACGTAGGCGTCGTCCAGGATCTGCCGCATCGCGGCGGCGCGGCGGGCCGGGACCCCGCGCTCGTCCGCCCACCGGTCCAGCACCGTGAACAGCCGGCGCCGCCCGTCCATGAGGTCGCCCCGGACCGGACCGGCGACCGGCCGGTCCGCGATCGCGCCCATCGGCGGACGGCCGGTCACCTGCCGGGGCGCGGGACGGAACGTGCCGCGGGTGTGCTCCCGTACGGACCGGTCGAAGGCCGCGAGATCGGGGATCGTGCCGTCCTCCGCGTACGTGGTCCGGTAGCGCATGAGCAGACCGATCCGGTCGGCCATGTCCTGGAGATCGTTGTCGACCCAGGTCGTCGCGGACGAGGAGGTGTCCCGGGAGCCCGCCCGGAAGTCCGGGTCGCCGCCCTCGCGGGTCAGCCGCTCCAGGTAGTAGGCGAAACGGGCGAGCTCGGCGTCGTGGAGCACCGCGAACGCCTCGGGATCCGCGGCGAGTTCGGCGACCAGCTTCTCGATGTCGGTGTCCGCGTCCACGGTGGAGTCGGCGTACTCGAACGCCGCATGGGCCTCGCCCCGGGCCAGGAACCGGCCGGCCCAGGTCCAGCCGCTGCGGTCCGGCAGCACCTCGTCGGGCGCCACGGCGGGACCGGACACCTCGTCGTCGTACAGCGCGTCCGGGCGCCCGGCGTCGACCACGTACCCGGCCAGCATCCTGGCCACGCCCGGCGCCGTTCCCGCGGGGATCGGGCGGTCGTGGAGGGCGGCCGCCACGGCGTACGCGGCCCGCGCCTGCGCCATGGTGTGCGGCACGTCAGGGCCGGCGGAGCGTGTGGCTCCGTCCACGATGCGGCCCAGGAGGCGCCCGCCGTCACCGCACACCCGCTCGTGCGCCAGCAGCTTTCTCGCGGCGCCGAGGCGGGCGAGGTCGTCACCGGGATCGAGGGCCTTCGTCGCCTCGCGGGGATCGGAGGCCAGGGCCCGCGCCGAGGCGGGCGGCTGCCAACAGGGTGGGGCGTCACCGGAGTCGGCGACGCCCAGGGTTCTCGCGGCCCCGGTCGCCGCGAGCACCAGGACCGCTCCGGCCAGGATCAGCCGCTTCCGCGTCAGCCGGGCGAACGGGCCGGACCGGCCGGCTCCACCGGACCCGCCGGCCCGGTCGCCCGTCCCGTCCCCCGAATCGGCGGAACGCCCGGAACCAGCGCCGGCGCCGGTGGCGCCTCCCCCATCGCTCATCCGGGCAGAGTAGCGAGCGCCACCCGATGCGGACGCGGAGGGTGCGGGACGGGAGGAGGGACGGGCAGCGGGACGCCGGAAGCCCGGCAACACCCGCCGCCCGTACGTCCGTTCAGCCGCGCGGGGCCTCGCCCCGCCCCGCGGCGATCTGCCGGGACATGATCGTCGTCAGCTCGTACGCGGTGTGGGACGCCGCCACCGAGGTGATCTCCGCGTGGTCGTACGCCGGGGCGACCTCCACGACATCGGCCGAGACGAGGTTGCAGGACGCCAGGCCGCGCAGGATCTCCAGCAGTTCGCGGGAGGTGAGGCCGCCCGCCTCGGGGGTGCCGGTGCCGGGGGCGTGGGCGGGGTCGAGGACGTCGATGTCGATGGAGATGTAGAGGGGACGGTCGCCGACGCGCCGGCGGAGCTGGTCGGTCACCTCGTCGACGCCGCGGCGCATGACGTCGGCGGAGGTGACGATGCCGAAGCCCATCTTCTCGTCGTCGGTGAGGTCCTGGCGGCCGTAGAGCGGGCCGCGGGTGCCGACGTGGGAGAGCGCCTCCGTGTCGAGGATGCCCTCCTCGACCGCCCGCCGGAACGGTGTGCCGTGGGTGTACTCGGCGCCGAAGTAGGTGTCCCAGGTGTCCAGGTGCGCGTCGAAGTGCAGCAGCGCGACCGGTCCGTGCTTGCGCGCCATCGAGCGCAGCAGCGGCAGGGCGATGGTGTGGTCGCCGCCGAGGGTCATCAGACGGGCACCGGTGGCCAGCAGGTCGTCGGCCGCGGCCTCGATCGTCTCGACGGCCTCGTTGATGTTGAACGGATTCGCGGCCACGTCACCGGCGTCGGCGACCTGCGCGAGCGCGAACGGCGAGGCGTCCTGCGCCGGGTTGTACGGGCGCAGCAGGCGCGAGGCCTCGCGGATGGCATTGCCGCCGAAGCGCGCGCCGGGCCGGTAGGAGACACCGGTGTCGAAGGGCACTCCGACCACCGCGACGTCCGCGCTGCCGACCTCGTCGAGCCGGGGCAGCCGCGCGAAGGTCGCGGGCCCTGCGTAGCGCGGGATGCGGGACGAGTCGACGGGTCCACGGGGCTGGGTGCTCATGCGGAAGCTGCCTCTCGGCGGATTCGGGGACATGCGGGCTATGGACCGAGCGTAGGAGGACCCGCGGATTCCGCACATGTACGTTCCCGATGGACCGGCACCGCTATTTGGACATGGCGTCCATCACGGACGGGCACAGGACACAATGAAGCCATGCCGATACCCAGTCCCGCCCCGAACCGCTCAGAACTGATCGATCACCTCGTCCGTACGCGGATCGCGGGCGACGTCGCCACGCCCCGGGACAACAACCTCGCCCACTACCGCAGGCTGGCGAACGGCGACCGGCACTACTGGCTCGGCCTGGAACTGGGCGACCGCTGGACCGACGAGCAGGACGTCCTGGCCGTGATGGCCGAGCGCTGCGGCGTCGTCGACGACCCGCAGCACCGCACGGGGCAGGACACCATCGACCCGGAGCTGACGGTCGACGGCCTGGACCGGATGGCGACGCGGCTGCGCAAGGCGGCCGAGGACCGGCAGCGGGTGCTGTTCGCGACGGGGCACCCGGGCGGGCTGCTCGACGTGCACCGGAATGTGGCGGCCTCGCTGCGGGCGGCGGGCTGCGAGATCGTGGTGATCCCGCCGGGGCTGGGCGCGGACGACGGCTACGTCTTCCAGTTCTGCGACGTCGCGATGCTCGAGCGGGGCGCCACTCTCTGGCACACCCACTCCCCCGAGCCGATGTCCGCGATCCTGACCGGGCTGGAGGGGGAGGGGCGGCCGTGGCCCGACCTGGTGATGGCCGACCACGGCTGGGCGGGGTGCGCGGGGCAGCGCGGCATCGACGCGGTGGGCTTCGCCGACTGCAACGACCCGGCGCTGTTCATCGGCGAGGCCGAGGGCACGGTCGCCGTGTCCGTGCCGCTGGACGACCACGTGGTCAACCCGCGCTTCTACGACCCGCTCACGGCGTATCTGATCGCGGCGGCGGGACTGACGCCGCAGCCCTGAGGCGGCCGCCCGGGCGGCCGCCTACGGCTCAGGCACGCTGACAGCTCAGGCGCGTGGCCGCGTACCGCTCAGGCGCGCGGTACCCGGATCACGCCCTCCTGGATGACGGAGATCGCCAGCCGGCCGTCGGCGGTGTAGATCCGCGCCTGCCCCAGCCCGCGTCCCCCGGAGGCCGACGGGCTCTCCTGGTCGTACAGCAGCCACTCGTCGGCGCGGAACGGGCGGTGGAACCACATGGCGTGGTCCAGGCTGGCGCCCACCACGTCCCCGACCGTCCAGCCGCCCCGGCCGTGGGCGAGCAGCACCGAGTCCAGCAGCGTCATGTCCGAGACGTAGGTGGCGAGGCAGACGTGGAGCAGCGGGTCGTCGTCCAACTTGCCGGCCGTCCTGAACCACACCTGGGAGCGCGGGTCGCGCGGACCGTCGGCCGCGGTCGCATACGGCGGCTCCGCCGCGTAGCGCAGGTCGATGGCGGCGCGGGACTCCAGCAGGCGGTCCACCGTGCCGGGGTCGCGGAAGAGGTGGGCGTGCCGGGGCAGCATCTCGGCGGCCGTCGGCAGGGTCTCGGGGTCGGGCGCGTACGGCATGGGGGCCTGGTGCTCGAGCCCGTCCTCGTACGTCTGGAAGGACGCCGAGAGGTGGAAGGTCGGCTGCCCGTGCTGGACGGCGACCACGCGGCGGGTGGTGAAGGAGCGGCCGTCGCGGATCCGGTCGACGGTGTAGACGATCGGGGCGCCCGGGTCGCCGGGCCGCAGGAAGTAGGCGTGCAGCGAGTGCGCCGAACGGTCGTCGGGGACGGTGCGGCCCGCTGCGACCAGGGCCTGGGCGGCGACCTGCCCGCCGAAGACGCGCGGCACGACGGCCGCCCGGCTGTTGCCCCGGAAGATGTCCTCCTCGATCCGCTCGAGGTCGAGCAGATCGAGGAGCGACTGCAATGATTGGTTCATCGGTGAACAGTCTCGCAGGCCGTATCGGCCGGTTCAGAGGCCCATGGACTTGGCGATGATGGACTTCATGACCTCGCTGGTGCCGCCGTAGATGCGGTTGACGCGGTTGTCCGCGTACAGCCGGGCGATGGGGTACTCCATCATGTAGCCGTAGCCGCCGTGGAGCTGGAGGCAGCGGTCGATGACGCTCGCGGCGGTCTCCGTGCAGAACAGCTTGGCGGAGGCGGCGTCGGCGGCCGACAGCTCACCGAGGTCGTGGGCGTCGAGCGCCCGGTCGACGACGGCCTGGGCGGCGTCCACCTGGGCCTTGCAGGCGGCCAGTTCGAACTTGGTGTTCTGGAAGGACGCCACCGAGGTGCCGAAGACGGTGCGGTCCTGCACGTACCTCTTGGCGAACTCGACGGCCGCGGCCGCCTGCGCGTACGAACCCATGGCGATGGCCAGGCGCTCCTGCGGCAGGTTCTGGCCGAGGTAGGAGAAGCCCTTGCCCTCCTCGCCGAGGAGGTCCTCGACCGGCACCTTGACGTCGGTGAAGGACAGCTCGGCGGTGTCGGAGGTCTTCAGGCCCAGCTTCTCCAGCTTGCGGCCGACCGCGTAGCCCTCGCTGGTGGTGTCCACGAAGAACAGCGATATGCCGGCGCGGCGGTCCTCGGCGGTGGGCGGCGCGGTGCGGGCGCAGACGATGACGCGGTCGGCGTGGACGCCGCCGGTGATGAAGGTCTTGGCGCCGTTGAGGACGTAGTGCGTGCCGTCCTCGGAGAGCTTGGCGGTGGTCTTCATCCCGGCCAGGTCCGAGCCGGTGCCGGGCTCGGTCATGGCGATGGCGGTCATCATCGCGCCGGAGACGAAGTCGGGCAGCCAGCGCTTCTTCTGCTCGTCCGTGGCGTAGGCGAGGAGGTACGGCAGGCAGAGGCCGACGTGGACGCCGCTGCCGCCGAAGCTGACGCCGGCGCGGGCGCACTCCTCGGTGATGACGGCCTGGAACTTGAAGCTGGTCTCGCCGGCGCCGCCGTACTCCTCGGGGACCTCGATGCCGAAGACACCCAGCTCCCCGAGCTTGTAGTAGAAGTCGCGCGGGGCCTCGCCCGCCTCGAGCCACGCGTCGTAGACCGGGACGACCTCGGCGGCGACGAAGTCGCGCACGGTCTCCCGGAAGGCCTCGTGGTCCTCGTTGAACACGGTGCGCCGCATCGCACGCCTCCTCTGTCGCTGCCCTCGGGTACCGGCGAGATCCGGGTACCACGAAGCGGGGTTTCTAAGCGCTTGCTCAGCACGAAGTTACCCGGGGGTCAGCGCCCCTGTCCAGAGTCGGACGCGGCCGCGAAGGCGCCGCGGGCGAGCCGGTGCAGCAGAGCGGCCGTGTCGGGGCGGCCGGGCAGCGAGCCCCGCCCCAGGTGGGGCGTGGAGTTCAGCAGCCCGAAGACCGCGTGGACCGCGGCCCGCGCGTCCCGCTCCCCCATGCCCGGGTAGACCCGGCGCACGATCTCCACCCACAGCTCCACGTACTGCCGCTGGAGCTGGCGGACCAGCTTGCGGTCGCTGTCCCGGAGGCGGTCCAGCTCGCGATCGTGGAGAGTGATCAGTGGGCGGTCGTCGAGGGCGAAGTCGATGTGGCCCTCGATGAGCGAGTCGAGCACGGCGTCGGGCGGTCCGTCGATCTCGGCCACGCGCCGCTTGCCACCCGTGAGCAGACGGCCGCTGATGCCGACGAGCAGTTCGGCGAGCATCGCGTCCTTGCCCGCGAAGTGGCGGTAGAGACCGGGTCCGCTGATCCCGACGGCGGCGCCTATCTCGTCGACGCCGACGCCGTGGAAACCGCGCTCGGCGAAGAGCCGGGCGGCTTCCTTGAGGATCTGGTCACGGCGGTTCGTGGCCGCGGTCCTGGCGGCAGCGTTCGCGCTCATGGGAATTCATTCTAGACAGCCGCGTTAGCGCTCGTTAACCTGAAGGAAACGCGTTAACGCTCATTAACACCCACGGGCGGTCCGCGACCGCGGACGACCGCGGACGGACCGCGTCCACCGGGCGGGCGTACCACCACATCCACCGGGCAAGGGGGCTCGAAGGAGATGCAGCAGGCACCCGTGCTGCCAGGCGCCGCCGACCAGGCGTCGGACGCCTGGCGGACCAACGAGGCGGCACACCGCGAGCTCGCGGCGCAGTTGCGCGAAAGACTCGCCGCCGCGCGGCTGGGCGGCGGTGAGAAGGCGCGGGCGCGGCACACCGCGCGCGGCAAGCTGCTGCCGCGGGACCGGGTGGACACCCTCCTCGACCCCGGCTCGCCGTTCCTGGAGCTGGCCCCGCTGGCGGCCGAGGGGATGTACGGCGGGCAGGCCCCGGCGGCGGGTGTGATCGCGGGCATCGGGCGGGTCTCGGGCCGTGAGGTGGTGATCGTGGCCAACGACGCCACGGTCAAGGGCGGCACCTACTACCCGATGACGGTCAAGAAGCACTTGCGCGCGCAGGAGGTGGCCCTGGAGAACCGGCTGCCGTGCCTGTATCTGGTGGACTCCGGCGGCGCCTTCCTGCCGATGCAGGACGAGGTCTTCCCGGACCGCGAGCACTTCGGCCGGATCTTCTACAACCAGGCCCGCATGTCGGGCGCGGGCATCCCGCAGATCGCTGCGGTGCTCGGCTCCTGCACGGCCGGCGGGGCGTACGTCCCGGCGATGAGCGACGAGGCCGTGATCGTGCGCGAGCAGGGCACGATCTTCCTCGGCGGGCCCCCTCTGGTGAAGGCGGCGACCGGTGAGGTCGTGACCGCCGAGGAGCTGGGCGGCGGCGAGGTCCACTCCCGCACCTCCGGCGTCACCGACCACCTCGCGGAGGACGACGCCCACGCCCTGCGGATCGTGCGGAACATCGTCGCGACCCTGCCCGAACGGGCGCCGCTGCCCTGGTCGGTGGAGCCCGTCGAGGAGCCGGCGACCGACCCCGCGGGGCTCTACGGCGCGGTGCCGGTCGACTCCCGCACGCCTTATGACGTGCGCGAGGTCATCGCCCGGGTCGTGGACGGCTCCCGCTTCTCGGAGTTCAAGGCCGAGTACGGCACGACGCTGGTCACCGGCTTCGCCCGGATCCACGGCCACCCGGTGGGCATCGTCGCCAACAACGGCATCCTGTTCTCCGAATCGGCCCAGAAGGGCGCGCACTTCATCGAGTTGTGCGACCAGCGCGGCATCCCCCTGGTCTTCCTGCAGAACATCTCGGGCTTCATGGTCGGCCGCTCCTACGAGGCGGGCGGCATCGCCAAGCACGGCGCCAAGATGGTGACGGCGGTGGCCTGCACGCGCGTACCGAAGCTGACCGTCGTCGTCGGCGGCTCCTACGGCGCGGGCAACTACTCGATGTGCGGCCGCGCGTACTCCCCCCGCTTCCTGTGGATGTGGCCCAACGCCAAGATCTCGGTGATGGGCGGAGAGCAGGCCGCCTCGGTGCTCGCGACCGTCAAGCGCGACCAGTTGGAGGCCCGCGGCGAGGAGTGGAGCGCGGAGGACGAGGAGACGTTCCGCGCCCCGATCCGCGAGCAGTACGAGCACCAGGGGAACGCGTACTACGCCACCGCCCGCCTCTGGGACGACGGGGTCATCGACCCGCTGGAGACGCGCACGGTGCTGGGGCTCGCGCTCACCGCGTGCGCCAACGCGCCACTGCCGCACAAGGACCCGTCGGCGCCCGGCTACGGCGTCTTCCGGATGTGAGAGGGATGCCCGAGATGTTCGACGCAGTCCTGGTCGCCAACCGCGGCGAGATCGCGGTCCGGGTCATCCGGACGCTCCGGAGGATGGGAATCCGCTCGGTCGCCGTCTTCAGCGACGCCGACGCCGACGCCCGCCATGTGCGCGAGGCGGACACCGCGGTGCGCATCGGCCCGGCCTCCGCGGCCGAGAGCTATCTGTCCACGCCCCGTCTGCTGGAGGCCGCGTCCCGTACGGGCGCCCAGGCGGTGCACCCGGGGTACGGCTTCCTCGCGGAGAACGCCGCGTTCGCGCAGGCCGTCGCCGACGCGGGCCTGGTCTTCATCGGCCCGCCGCCCGCGGCGATCGAGCTGATGGGCGACAAGATCCGCGCCAAGGAGACCGTGCAGGCGGCCGGGGTCCCGGTCGTGCCGGGCTCCTCGGGCAGCGGTCTGTCCGACGACGAACTCGCCGCGTCCGCGCGGGAGATCGGGATGCCGGTGCTGCTCAAGCCCTCGGCGGGCGGCGGCGGCAAGGGCATGCGGCTCGTCCGCGCCGAGGAGCTGCTGGCCGACGAGATCGCGGCGGCCCGGCGCGAGGCACGCGGCTCGTTCGGCGACGACACCCTCCTGGTGGAACGGTGGATCGACGGCCCGCGCCACATCGAGATCCAGGTGCTGGCCGACGGGTTCGGCCATGCGATCCACCTCGGAGAGCGCGAGTGCTCGCTCCAGCGCCGCCACCAGAAGATCATCGAG
Organism: Streptomyces sp. NPDC047108; assembly: GCF_040643575.1. Taxonomy (NCBI): domain Bacteria; kingdom Bacillati; phylum Actinomycetota; class Actinomycetes; order Kitasatosporales; family Streptomycetaceae; genus Streptomyces; species Streptomyces sp. NPDC047108. The sequence goes on along the minus strand of NZ_JBEYUP010000003.1, from coordinate 255,862 downwards.
GAGGCACCCTCCCCGCTCCTGGACGAGGCGACGCGTGCGGCGATGGGTGAGGCCGCGGTGCAGGCGGCCCGTTCCTGCGGGTACGCGGGCGCGGGCACGGTCGAGTTCATCGTCCCCGGCGGCGACCCGTCCGCGTACTGCTTCATGGAGATGAACACCCGCCTCCAGGTGGAGCACCCGGTCACCGAACTCATCACCGGCCTGGACCTGGTGGAGTGGCAGGTGCGCGTCGCGGCGGGCGAGCGGCTTGCCCTCGCGCAGGAGGACGTCACCCTCAGCGGCCACGCGGTGGAGGCCCGTATCTGCGCCGAGACGGCGCGGGTGTCCGGCGACCGCGTGGACTTCCTGCCGTCGGCCGGCACGGTCCGGGCGCTGCGCGAACCGGAGGGCGAGGGCGTGCGGGTCGACTCCGGCCTGACCGCCGGCACGGAGGTCGGCACCTCCTACGACCCGATGCTCGCCAAGGTGATCGCTCACGGCCCCGACCGGGCGACGGCACTGCGCCGCCTGCGCACCGCGCTCGCCGGCACGGCCGTCCTCGGCGTGGACACCAACACCGCGTTCCTGCGGCGGCTGCTGTCCCATCCCGCAGTGCTCTCCGGCGACTTGGACACCGGACTGGTGGATCGCGAGGCCGCCTCGCTGGTCGGCGCGGGCATCCCGGCCCAGGTGTACGGAGCGGCGGCGCTGCTGCGGCACGCGACCCTCGGCCCGGCCGGTCTCCTCGCGGGCGCGGGGCGTCCGGCCCCTGGCGGGTCCCCGGCGCCGGCCGCGTCCGGTGCGCAGACCGCCGCCGGGGCGGGCTCCGCATGGACCGATCCGTTCTCCGTGCCCACCGGTTGGCGGCTCGGCGGCGAGGCCGCGTGGACCGTGCACCATCTACGCGTACCGGGCCAGGACCCGGTGGCGGTGCGCGTGCGCGGCACCGTCACGGACGCCGAGGTCCGCGTGGGCGAGGCCGAACCGGTCGCCGCCCGGCTGATCGCGGCAGGCGGCGCCCCGGCCGCGGACTCCGAGGAAGCTCCCGTCCAGGTGCTGCTGGAGTGGGACGGCGTCACGCATCCCTTCGTCACCCCGCCCGGCCGGGACGGCGCCTGGCTCGGTCAGGACGGCGAGAGCTGGCACCTGCAGGACCACGACCCGGTCGAGGCGGCGCTGAGCGGCGGGGCGGGGGCGCACGGCGTCGACGCGCTGACCGCTCCCATGCCCGGCACCGTGACCGTCGTGAAGGCGGCCGTCGGTGACGACGTCGTTGCCGGACAGAGCCTGCTGGTGGTGGAGGCGATGAAGATGGAGCACGTCATCTCCGCCCCGCACGCCGGCACGGTCACCGAACTGGACGTGACCCCGGGCACCACCGTCGCCATGGACCAGGTGCTCGCCGTGGTCACCCCGTACGAAACCCAGGAAGCGCAGGAGGGCGGGTCATGACGGAGCGACTGGCCGGCGAGCCGCCGCTGGGCCTGCCCATGGAGGTGACCGCGCCGGGCCTCCCGGCCCGGGTCCGCATCCATGAGGTCGGTCCGAGGGACGGCCTGCAGAACGAGAAGATGGTCGTTCCGGTCGAGGTCAAGGCCGACTTCATCCGGAAGCTGGCCGAAGCGGGCCTGTCCACGGTCGAGGCGACGAGCTTCGTGCGCCCCGAGTGGGTGCCCCAACTGGCCGACGCCGAGCAGCTCATGCCGATGCTGGAGGGCGTGGACGCCCGTCTTCCGGTGCTCGTGCCGAACCAGCGGGGCCTGTCCCGGGCCCTCGCACTCGGCGTGCGCGAGATCGCCGTCTTCGCCAGCGCCACCGAGTCGTTCGCCAAGGCCAACCTCAACCGCACGGTCGACGAGTCACTGGCGATGTTCGCCCCCGTGGTCACCGACGCGAAGGAGGCCGGCGCCCGGGTCCGCGGCTATGTGTCGATGTGCTTCGGCGACCCGTGGGAGGGCCCCGTCCCGGTCGCCCAGGTCGTACGCGTCTGCCGCGCCCTGGTGGAGATGGGCTGCGACGAGCTGAGTCTGGGCGACACCATCGGCGTCGCCACACCGGGCCACGTCCTCGAACTGCTCTCCCTGCTGGGCGAGTCGGGCGTCGGCGCCGACCGGCTCGCCGTGCACTTCCACGACACCTACGGCCAGGCCCTCGCCAACACCCTGGCCGCTCTGCAGCACGGCGTCACCGTCGTCGACGCCTCGGCCGGCGGCCTCGGCGGCTGCCCCTACGCCAAGAGCGCCACCGGGAACCTCGCCACCGAGGACCTCGTGTGGATGCTCCACGGCCTCGGCATCGAGACCGGGGTCGATCTGGGCCGTCTCACCGCCACGAGCGTGTGGATGGCCGCCCACCTGGGCCGTCCCAGCCCTTCCCGCACCGTTCGTGCCCTCGCCGGCACCACCTCCCAACAGGAGCAGTGACCTGCCATGTCGATCGACCACCGGCTCTCCGCAGAGCACGAGGAACTCCGCCGTACGGTGGAGGCGTTCGCCCACGACGTGATCGCCCCGAAGATCGGGGAGTTCTACGAGAACCACGAGTTCCCCTACGAGATCGTGCGCGAGATGGGCCGCATGGGCCTGTTCGGACTGCCGTTCCCCGAGGAGTACGGCGGCATGGGCGGCGACTATCTCGCTCTCGGCCTGGCCCTGGAGGAGCTGGCCCGGGTGGACTCCTCCGTGGCCATCACCCTGGAGGCGGGCGTCTCGCTCGGCGCCATGCCCATCTACCGCTTCGGCACCGAGGAGCAGAAGCGCGAGTGGCTCCCGCGTCTGTGCTCGGGCGAGATCCTGGGCGCCTTCGGCCTGACCGAGCCCGATGTCGGCTCCGACGCGGGCGGCACGCGGACCACGGCCCGGCTCGACGAGGCCACCGGTGAGTGGGTGATCAACGGCGCCAAGTCCTTCATCACCAACTCCGGTACGGACATCACGGGTCTGGTGACGGTCACCGCGGTCACCGGCCGCAAGGAGGACGGCCGCCCGGAGATCTCCTCGATCATCGTCCCGTCGGGCACCCCCGGTTTCACCGCCGCCCCGCCGTACTCCAAGGTCGGCTGGAACGCCTCGGACACTCGCGAGCTGTCCTTCACCGACTGCCGCGTTCCCGCCGCCAACCTCGTAGGTGAACTCGGCCGCGGCTACGCCCAGTTCCTGCGGATCCTCGACGAGGGACGTATCGCGATCTCCGCTCTGGCCACGGGCCTGGCCCAGGGCTGTGTCGACGAGTCGCTGTCGTACGCCAAGACCCGTGAGGCGTTCGGCAAGCCGATCGGCGAGAACCAGGCGATCCAGTTCAAGCTGGCGGACATGGAGATGCGCGCCCACACGGCCCGCCTGGCCTGGCGCGACGCCGCGTCCCGGCTGGTGCACGGCGAGTCCTTCAAGAAGGAGGCGGCGCTCGCGAAGCTCTACTCCTCCGAGATCGCCGTCACCAACGCCCGCGAGGCCACCCAGATCCACGGCGGCTACGGCTTCATGAACGAATACCCGGTGGCCCGGATGTGGAGGGACTCCAAGATCCTCGAGATCGGCGAGGGCACCAGCGAGGTGCAGCGCATGCTGATCGCCCGGGAGTTGGGGCTGAGCGGCTCCTGAGGCGTAGGGCGAGTCTGCTGGATCAAACCCGGGCCTGCGGCATCGGGCACGGCTCCCGCAGAGCTACGCCTGGGAGGTGCCCCCACCCAGCTACCGCTGGGAGGTACCCCCAGCACCAGACGCCGCGGGCTGATCCGAGCTGATCCAGAAGACACGTCCACCCCGCACGCCGGTGGGGGCGTGAGGCCGGTTCACGAGACGGCCTGGACAAATAATAAGGTTAGGTTAACCTAACCTCTGACCGCGTCCAGGAAGACTCGTACCACGAAAGCGGAATCGCTATGCCTCACGCCCGAGCCTCCCGGCTCTCCCGTCGCTCCCTTCTCACCGCGGGTGGTGCGCTCGGCCTCGGCGCCGCGCTCACCGCCTGCGGCGGCGGCGAATCCGGCTCCGGCAGCTCGTCCGGCAAGTCCGGCGCCTGGACCTTCAAGGACGACCGCGGCAAGACGGTGAAAACGGACAGCGTCCCGAAGACCATCGTGGCGTTCACCGGCACGGCCGCGGCGCTCCACGACTACGGGGTGAAGGTCAAGGGCGTCTTCGGCCCGACCAAGACCAAGGACGGCAAGCCGGACGTCCAGGCCGGCGACCTCGACATCGACCAGGTGACGATCCTCGGCAACGCCTGGGGCGAGTTCAGCGTCGAGAAGTACGCGGCACTGGCGCCCGAGGTCCTGGTCTCCACCATGTTCGACGACGCGGGCACCCTCTGGTACGTCCCGGAGGAGTCCAAGGGCAAGATCCTGGGGCTCGCCCCCAGTGTGGGCATCAGCGTCTACGACCGCCCGCTGACCGAGCCGCTCCAGCGCCACCTGGAACTCGCCGAATCGCTCGGCGCCGACATCCGTGCGGACAAGGTCACCCAGGCCAAGAAGCGCTTCGAGGCCGCCGCGGAGCGGTTGCGCAAGGCGGCCAAGGCCAAGCCCGACATCAAGGTCCTGATCGGCTCCGCCGCCGAGAACCTCTTCTACGTCTCGGGCTCCAACCTGTCCGCCGACCTGGAGTACTTCAAGCAGCTCGGCGTCAATCTGGTCGAGCCGCCCGAGAAGGCGAAGAAGGACACCGGCGGCTGGTTCGAGGAGCTGAGCTGGGAGAACGTCGACAAGTACCACGCGGACATCATCATGATGGACAACCGCACGTCGGCGCTCCAGCCCGCGGCCCTCGACAAGTCGAAGCCGACCTGGTCCAAGCTGCCCGCCGTCAAGGCCGGCCAGGTCGTCCCGCGCGTCACCGAGCCCATCTACTCGTACGACAAGTGCGCGCCGATCCTCGAGGACCTCGCCAAGGCCCTCGAGAAGGCCAAGAAGGCCGACTGAGCCTCCCGTACGCGACCGGAGCCCCACCCCGCCGCCATCTCAGGAGCCGCCCCATGCCCACCGCTGCCGCCCCCGCCGCCGCGACCGCCGAGGCCGCCCCGTTCCGCTTCTTCGAGCTGCACGTCCTCAGATCCAGGAGACTCGGCCCCTCGATGATCCGGATCACCTTCGGCGGCGAGCAGTTGAAGGGCTTCTTCGCGGGCGGCAGGGACCAGAGCCTTTCGCTCTTCCTGCCGCAGCCGGGCCAGGACGCTCCTCTCGTCCCCCACGAGGAGGGCGACGCCTGGTTCGCCCGGTGGCGGGAGATGGATCCGGAGGTGCGGGGGGTCATGCGCTCCTACACCGTGAGCGCGCAGCGCCGTGAACCGGACGAGCTGGACATCGAGTTCGTGCTCCACGGCAGCACGGAAACGGGCGGGCCCGTGGCGGCGGGCCCGGCCTCCCGGTGGGCCGAGCGTGCCCGCCGGGGGGACCGCGTGATCATCCTCGGCCCGGCGGTCGAGGACAACACCGCCGTCCGCTGCCGTCCGCCGCGGGGCACCGACTGGGTGCTCATCGCCGCGGACGAAACGGCGTTGCCCGCGGCAGCCGCGATCCTGGAGTGGCTGCCGCCGGGCATGCCGGCGAAGGTCTGGATCGAGGTTCCGCACGAGGCGGACCGCCGGGAGCTGCCGACGCGGGCCGACGCCGAGATCACCTGGCTGGTACGGGATCCGGCTTCCGGGGCCGGGGCACCGCCGGGAGCGGCGGAGCAGGCGGCCACGGCAGCAGTGACAGCCGTGACAGCCAGGGAAACCGTGGAGGCCGTGCGCGAGGCGCCGCTGCCGCCCGGCACCCCGTACGCGTGGATCGCCGGCGAGTCCGGCACCGTACGCGCCCTGCGGCGCCACCTCGTGCGCGAGCGCGGCTTCGACCGCAAGGCCGTGACGTTCGTGGGCTATTGGCGTCGCGGCGCCAGCGAGGAGGACCTCCGCCGGGAGGCCCTGTCCGGCACCGCGACCGACGACTGAGCGACCCCGGATCCCGTACGACGACGGCCGGCTCCTGAGCAGGGCGGCGTCGTACGGCACCGCTCGCCGTCGTCCGAGCCGTCCCACCCCAGCCGAACCCCAACGGAGTTGAGGTCATGAGAGCGCACCCCCGGTGCGCCCTCCGGCATGCCCACTGGCCTGCCCAACGGCATGTCCGCAGACAGCAACCGCCCGCCCCGGACCGCACCGGAACCGGGACGCGGCGCGGGCGCGGGAACGGGCGGACGGCACGAGAGCCGGGCGGCGAGCGGTAACCGACCCCGCTGACCCCGACCCCACCGGGCAGCATTACTTAGGTTAGGCTAACCTAAGTAATCGCAATCGTCCGTCCCCCGAGCCACGTCCTTTCCCCATGACGTGGCGTATCCCCCTACCCGGGAGGGCAGTTCATGTCTTTCCTCGCGCAGCCCGCCGAGGAGTCCCCGTCGCCGGCCGTCCCCACTCAGCCGGACCACCGGGCCCATCTGCTCAACGACGCCACCGCCGAGCGCTACCGCCGCTCCGTCACCGAGGGCGTGGAGCGGGTGGCCGCCAAACTCGCCACGACCACCCGGCCGTTCACCGGCGTCACACCGCACGAACTCGCCCCCACCATCTCCGCGGTGGACCTCGACCGGCCGCTGCACGACCCGTCCGCCGCGCTGGACGAACTCGAGGACGTCTACCTCCGCGACGCCGTCTACTTCCACCACCCCCGCTACCTCGGCCACCTCAACTGCCCGGTCGTCATACCGGCGGTCCTCGGCGAGGCCGTGCTCTCGGCCGTCAACTCCTCCCTGGACACCTGGGACCAGAGCATCGGCGGGACCCTGATCGAGCGCCGTCTCATCCGCTGGACGGCCGACCGCATCGGTCTGGGCGCCGCGGCGGACGGCATCTTCACCAGCGGCGGTACGCAGTCCAACTTCCACGCCCTGCTGCTCGCCCGCGACGAGACCTGCCGCATCGTCGGCAAGAACTCCGAAGTCCCACCCCGCAAGGCCGACATCCTCCCCCGCCTGCGCATCCTCGCCTCCGAGTGCAGCCACTTCTCCGTCGCCAAGTCGGCCGCCCTGCTGGGGCTCGGCTACGAGTCCGTGATCCCGGTGCCCGTGGACCGCGACAAGCGCATGCAGCCGACCGCGCTGGCCCGTGAGCTCGAACGCTGCCGCGCCGAGGACCTCGTGCCCATGGCCGTCGTCGCCACCGCCGGCACCACCGACTTCGGCTCCATCGACCCGCTGCCCGAGATCGCCGCCCTGTGCGAGCAGTACGAGACCTGGATGCACGTGGACGCCGCGTACGGCTGCGGGCTGCTGGTCTCCCGCAGGCGCAATCTGCTGGACGGCATCGAGCGCGCCGACTCGGTGACCGTGGACTACCACAAGTCCTTCTTCCAGCCGGTCAGTTCGAGCGCCGTCCTGGTCCGCGACCAGGCGACCCTGCGGCACGCGACCTACCACGCGGACTACCTCAACCCGGCCCGCATGGCTGAGGACCGGATCCCCAACCAGGTCGACAAATCGATTCAGACCACCCGCCGTTTCGACGCCCTCAAGCTGTGGATGACGCTGCGCGTCATGGGCGCGGAAGGCGTCGGCGGGCTCTTCGACGCGGTCGTCGACCTGGCCGCCGAGGGATGGAAACTGCTGGACGCCGATCCGCGATTCGAGGTCGTGACCCAGCCGCAGCTCTCGACGCTGGTCTTCCGCTACGTGCCGCCCGCCGGCACCGCCCCCGATCTAGCCGACACGGTCAATCTGCACGCGCGCGAGGCCCTGTTCGCCTCCGGCGACGCGATCGTGGCCGGGACCAAGGTCGACGGCGCCCACTACCTGAAGTTCACCCTGCTCAACCCGCAGACCTCGGTCCGCGACATCGCCTGCGTCCTCGACCTGATCGACGGGCACGCACGTCGGTACCTGTCACAGCACGCCGAGCCGGAACTCGCCGCTCAGGCCGGCTGACCGGCCCGCTCCCCTCCGGCTCAACCATCCCCGACGGACAGGAGATCCGTATGTCCGCCCCCCACGACTTCGTCGCCATCGGGCTCGGACCGTTCAACCTGGGGCTCGCCTGCCTCACCGACCCGATCGACGGACTCGACGGCCTCTTCCTCGAGAGCAAGCCCGACTTCGACTGGCACTCGGGCATGCTGCTCGAAGGCAGCACCCTGCAGACCCCGTTCATGTCGGACCTGGTCACCCTGGCCGACCCCACCTCCCCGTACTCCTTCCTCAACTACCTCAAGGAATCCGGGCGCCTCTACTCGTTCTACATCCGCGAGAGCTTCTATCCGCTCCGCTCCGAGTTCAACGACTACTGCCGCTGGGCCGCCGCGAAACTCTCCCGCTCCATCCGCTTCGGCCGCCAGGTCACCGAGGTGACCTACGACGAGGCCGAGGGCGTCTACGCCGTCCACTCCGTGGAGACGGCCACCGGCGAGCGCCGCACCGACCGCGGCCGCCGCCTGGTCCTCGGCACCGGCACCTCGCCCTTCGTCCCCGACGCCTGCCGGGGCCTCGGCGGGGACGTCCTCCACAACTCCCGCTATCTGCACAGCCGGGACGCCCTGCAGGCGAAGGACTCCATCACCGTCGTCGGCAGCGGGCAGAGCGCGGCCGAGATCTACTACGACCTGCTGCAGGACATCGACCGCTGCGGCTACGAGCTCAACTGGGTGACCCGCTCACCGCGGTTCTTCCCGCTCGAATACACCAAACTCACGCTCGAGATGACCTCCCCGGAGTACGTGGACTACTTCCACGCGCTGCCGCCCCGCACCCGGGACCGGCTCGTCACCTCGCAGAAGAACCTCTACAAAGGCATCAACGGCGAGCTGATCGACGAGATCTTCGACCTGCTCTACATGAAGAGCCGCCGCGGACAGGTCCCCACTCGCCTGATGACCAACACCGCGCTCTCCCACGCCGGTTACGACGAGAGCGACGGCACGTACACGCTCGGGCTGCACCACGAGGAGCAGGACCGGTCCTTCGAGCTGCGGACGCAGGGCCTGGTGCTCGCCACCGGCTACCGCCACCGGATCCCGGACTTCCTGACCCCCGTCGCCGACCGCATCGTCCGGGACGACGCCGGCCGCTTCGACGTCCGCCGGAACTACTCCGTGGACGTCACCGGAAGCGGCATCTACGTGCAGAACGCCGAGCTGCACACCCACGGCTTCGTCGCCCCCGACCTGGGCATGGCCGCGTACCGGAACTCCAGCATCATCCGTGAGCTGCTGGGCCGCGAGTACTACCCGGTCGAGAAGGCCATCGCCTTCCAGGAGTTCGGGGTGCCGGGCGAGCAGCCCGAGTCAGGACCGTCCGGTCCGGGCACCGCAGGACCCGGGCAGCGCGCGCCCCGGTACGCCGACGAGCCGCTGGAGGTCTCCCCCGCATGACGGAGACCCTCTTCCGCCGCACCGACGCCGTCCTCGGCGAGTTCGCCGTACGGCCCGTGGACCCCGCCTCCGACGCCGCGATGCTGCACGGCTGGGTCACCCACGAGAAGGCCGCGTTCTGGCTGATGCAGGACGCGTCGCTGCCCGACATCGAGCGCGAGTACTTCTCGATCGCCGCCTCCCCGCACCACGACGCCTTCATCGGGCTGTACGAGGGACGGCCCGCGTTCCTCATCGAGCGCTACGACCCGGCCCACATCGAGCTGAAGGGCCTCTACCCGGCCGTGCCCGGCGACGTCGGGATGCACTTCCTGACGGCGCCGGCCGGCGAGCCCGTCCACGGCTTCACACTCGCCGTGATCACCACCGTGATGGAGATGCTGTTCTCCGATCCCGGGGTCCGGCGCGTCGTCGTCGAGCCCGATGTCCGCAACGCCGCCGTCCACCGGCTCAACGAAGCCGTCGGCTTCGAGGTCGTCGAGACGCTGGCGAAGCCCGAGAAGACCGCGTACCTCAGCGTCTGCACCCGTGAGCAGTTCGAGGCCGCCGTCCGATCCTCCGTCCGAGGAGCCACCCGAGGAGTCACCCGATGACCACGTCCGCCGCACCGGCCAAAGCCGTCGACCATCTCACGCCCGCGCTCTGGGCGGAGTCGGGCCGTCTGCTCCTGCGCAAGGCGCTCGCCGAGTTCTCGCACGAGCGTCTGCTGGCCCCCGTGCCGCTGGCCGGGGAGGAGGGGCGGTACGCGGTCCGCAGCGACGACGGGAGGGTCGAGTACCGGTTCGCGGCCCGCGTCGGAGCCCTCGACCACTGGCGGATCGAGGCGGGCAGCATCACCCGCCATCGGGACGGCCGTGAACTCGCCCTGGACGCACTGGACTTCTTCGTCGAGTTCCGGGACGCCCTTGGTCTGAGCGAGCAGATTCTGCCCGTCTATCTGGAGGAGATCAGTTCCACCCTGGCCTCCACCGCCTTCAAACTCGCCAAGGAGCCGGTCACGTCGGAGGAGCTGAGCAAGGCCGGATTCCAGGCGATCGAGACCGGGATGACCGAGGGCCACCCCTGCTTCGTCGCCAACAACGGACGGCTGGGCTTCGGTTCCGACGAGTACCGCTCGTACGCGCCCGAGGCCGCCAATCCCGTACGGCTCGTCTGGCTCGCCGCCCACCGAGATCGCTCCACCTTCACCTGCGGCGCCGGCCTCGACTACGACGGGTTCGTCCGCTCCGAGCTGGGGCAGAGCACTCTCGACCGCTTCGCGCAGGCGATGTCCGAACGCGGCCTGGAACTGGACGACTTCCATCTGATCCCGGTCCACCCCTGGCAGTGGTGGAACAAACTCTCGGTGACCTTTTCCGCCGAGATCGCCCAGAACCGGCTGGTGTGCCTCGGTCACGGCGACGACGCGTACCTCGCCCAGCAGTCGATCCGCACCTTCTTCAATACCAGCAACCCGGCCAAGCACTATGTGAAAACAGCGCTGTCGGTGCTGAACATGGGCTTCATGCGGGGCCTGTCCGCCGCCTACATGGTGGCCACTCCGGCCATCAACGACTGGCTGGCCGGCCTCATCGAGCGCGACGAGGTGCTCTCGGCCAGCGGCCTCTCGGTCATCCGTGAGCGGGCCGCGGTCGGATACCGCCACGAGAGCTACGAGGCCGCCACCAGCAAGAGCTCGCCGTACCGCAAGATGCTCGCCGCCCTTTGGCGGGAGAGCCCGGTCGCGGACCTCGAACCGGGCGAGCGGCTCGCGACCATGGCCGCGCTGCTGCACACCGACCGTGAGGGCGGCTCGTTCGCGGGCGCGCTCATCGCCCGCTCCGGCCTGGAGCCTGCGGAGTGGCTGCGCCGCTACCTGGACGCGTACCTGACGCCGCTGCTGCACTGCTTCTACGCGTACGAGCTGGTGTTCATGCCGCACGGCGAGAACGTCATCCTCGTCCTGGACGAGCAGGGCGTACCGAAGCGGGCGGTGTTCAAGGACATCGCCGAGGAGATCGCGGTCATGGACCCGGACGCGGTGCTGCCGCCCGAGGTGCAGCGGATCCGGGCCGATGTGCCGGAGGAGATGAAGACCCTCTCGATCTTCACCGACGTCTTCGACTGCTTCTTCCGCTTCCTGGGCGGGATCCTCGGCTCCGAGGGCGTCATGGACGAGGACACCTTCTGGCGGACGGTCGCCGCGTGCGTCCGCGACTACCAGGCGTCCCGTCCGGAACTGGCCGAGCGCTTCGCGCGGTACGACCTGTTCACCGAGGAGTTCGGACGCTCCTGCCTCAACCGGCTGCAGCTGAGGAACAACCAGCAGATGGTCGACCTGGAGGACCCCGCGGGTGCGCTCCAGCTCATCGGCACCCTGCAGAACCCGATCGCCCGCTTCGCGGCGGCGTCCTAGCCGCGGGGCGACGACCGCCGGGGCCGGGCCGCCTGTTCTGCGGCCCGGCCCCGGCGGTCGTCCACGTCCGGCCCTCGGCGGTCGTTGGGCCCCGGCGGTCGTTCGGCCCCGGCGGTGATTCGGCCGCTGACGCGCGGGAGTTCAGGCGCTCACTTCGCGGGCCAGGGAACCTGCGGCGAGCGGTAGTAGTCGATGCCGAGCGCGGACCAGCGCGGGCCCTGTGCGGCCAGCCGCGTCCGGTAGGAGTCCCAGTCGAGCGCGGCCGCCGGGGACCAGCCCAGCTCCGCGACCCCCGCGAGCCGCGGGAAGGCCATGAACTCGATGTGGTCGCTCGTCGAGAGCGTCTCCGACCACAGCGGACCCTCGACGCCCAGGATCGCGGAGGCCGGGGTGTCCTTGACGTACGCACCCGGATCCCACTCGTAGGACTGCCGGACCTCGACATAGCCCGCCCAACTCAGCCCGAGGGGCGTGTCCTTGGTGTACTTCATGTCGAGGTAGATGCGGTTGGCGGGAGAGAGCACGAGCCGGGTCCCGGCCTTGGCGGCGTCCACGACCTCCTGCTCGGTCCCCGTCGTGCCCCAGTACTGCGCGACGGCACCCTTCGCCGGCTTGGCACCGGTGAGCTGGTGCCAGCCGACGACCGTCTTCCCGTACTTCGTGACGGCCGCCTGTGCGCGGTCCATGAAGGCGACGTAGTCCTCGTGGCTCGTCGAGTGCGCCTCGTCGCCCCCGATGTGGAGGTAGCGGCCTGGTGTCATCGCGGCCACCTCGCGCACGACGTCGTCCACGAAGTCGTAGGTGACCTCCTTCGGCACGCAGAGGGAGCTGAAGCCGACCTCGGTGCCGGTGTAGAGCGGTGGGGCCACGCCGTTGCAGTTCAGTTCGGCGTACGAGGCGAGGGCCGCGTTGGTGTGGCCCGGCATGTCGATCTCGGGCACGATCTCCACCTGCCGGTCGGCGGCGTGGCGGACGATCTCGCGGTAGTCGTCCTTGGTGTAGAAGCCGCCGGGCCCGCCCCCGACCTGGGTGCTGCCTCCGTACGTGGCGAGCCGGGGCCAGGAGTCGATCGCGATCCGCCAGCCCTGGTCGTCCGAGAGGTGCAGATGGAAGGTATTGATCTTGTACAGGGCCATCTGGTCGATGTAGCGCTTGACCTGACTCACCGTGAAGAAGTGGCGTGACACGTCGAGCATCGCCCCGCGGTAGGCGAAGCGGGGGCTGTCGGTGATCGTGCCGCCCGCGACCCGCCACGGTCCGGGCTGCCGGTCCGCCTTCTCGACCGAGGCGGGCAGGAGCTGACGCAGCGTCTGAACGCCGTAGAACAGCCCGGCGCCCTTGCGGGCGGTGATGGTGACGGAGTCCCGGGAGGAGTCGAGGCGGTAGCCCTCGGCGCCCAGCTCACGGCCACCGCCGAGGCGCAGGACGATGCCGTCCTGCCCGGCGCGCGAGGTGACGGGCAGGGCGAAGCCGGTGGACGGCCGGAGGAGGCCCGCCAGTTGCTCGGCCGCCTCGCGCGCGGCGCGCGAGCGGTCCGGCACGCGGATGACGGTCCGGGAGCCGATCGCGTAAGGGTCACCGCCGGGCCGTACGGAGACGGGTGCAGGCACCACGCGGTCGAGCGGGATCACGGAGCGGGCGTCGTCGGAGTCCTCCGCCGAAGCGGAACCGGTGGCCGTCGCTCCGGCCGAGGCGACGAGGAGGAGGGAGCAGAGCAGTCGGGGCAGTCGTCTCACGAGCGGTCCCTTCGACGGGGCTTCGTCCTTGCGGTGGGGCGCAGGCGGGTGGAGCGACCGGACGGTCCCATGGGTACCGCGCGCCACTGTGACGGTCAAGGTGTAGACCAGTGCGGCGTCGTGCGCGTCGCGCCTTCCGTGCCGCTGACGGTCGGCGCGGGGGACGGAGTGGTCGCGTTCGACGGGGGCCGGGTGCGGCTCGGCTGGACCTGGAAGACGGACGAGGTGAAGCAGAGGGCTGGGCCGCGGGTCCTGAGCGTCGCAGACCTGGCCGCCGTCGAGTGGATGCCTGCCTTGGGACTCGAGAACGGATGCCTCCGCTTCATCGTGTCCGCGGCGTCACCGAAGTCCCCGGCCAAGTACGACCCGCACGCCCTGGTGCTGTTCGGCTTCAGGAAGGATCCGCTGACGGCTCTGGTCGCGGCCGCGGTGGCCGCTCGGATGCCGCACCGGCGGCACCGGCCGCCCCCCAGGGCCGTCGGGGTTGCGGGGGACGGAGGCGGTACGGCAGACCTCCACGACGAACTGCTGTGGAGGTTGCGGGAGTTGGGCGTGCTGCACCGGTCCGGGTGCTCACGGAGGAGGAGTTCACGGTGGCGAAGCAGGCGGTGCTCAAGCGCTTCTGATCCCTCCCCGAGCCGCGGACCACGGTGCGCCTCCTCGGCGGCGGGAACGCGAGGTCGGGACTGCGGCGCGGGTACGCGATGAGCGGCGCCCGGTCACCGCGAGCCCCCGCGCCGGGTCACCGGCCCGCCGGACACCGTTGAGCCCGCACCTGGAGGCGCCCCCGACCGCGCATCGGGACTCACAGCGGGACGCGGATCCGCGTCCCGCCCCGGGTCCTGGTCACGGCTCTGCCCCCGGCCGTCCCCCTCCCGGACGGCGAGTCCGTTCAGCAGAGCCCGCAGCGCCGATTCCACGCTCGTCCGGTCCTCCGCGCCGGGCCTGGCGCCGATCATGACCAGAACCGCCTCCCCCAGCACGGCGTTGATCAGGCGTGCGGTGACGTCGACCGAGTCGACGCGGATCTCCCCGGCCTCAGCGGCCCGCCGCAGCGCGCCCCCGACCTCCCCGAGGCTGTACCGCTCCTCTATCCGGCGGCAGCGCCGCCATCCGAGCGCGGCCGGGCCGTCCTCGATCACGATGCGGGCGACATCGGGCCGGCTCACCTCGTCCAGCCAGGCGAGGCTTCCGGCGACCAGTCGCTCGAGCGCGGTCGCGTCCTCCGGCACCCGCTCCGCGGCGCGGGTGATCGCCGCGGCGGCCTCCTCCTCGTAGACGGCGGCGACGAGGTCCTCGCGCGAGGCGAAGTGGTGGTACATCGCCCCGCGGCTGACGCCGGCCGCCTTCAGGAGCACCTCCGTGCTCGTCGCGTCGATGCCCTGACGCGCGAAGAGATCCCGTGCCGCATCGAGGATCCTGCGCCGCGTGGCGTGCCGCCGTTCCGCCTGAGTCGCCATGCACAGCACTTTACAGACTGCCTGTCGGTAATTACGGTGAAGCCGGAAAGTAAACCGACAGACGGTCTGCAACTTCCCGAGGAGCAGCCATGACCGCCCTGCCCGAGACCTTCACCCACTACCTCGCGGCGTGGAACGAGACCGACACCGGCCTGATCCGCGGCCATCTCGACCGCGCCGTGACCCGAGACGTCCTCTTCGTCGACCCGGCCAACACGACCGTGGGGCCCGACGCGATGGAGGAGATGATCCGCACGGCACGCACCGATCTGCCGGGCGCCTCGTACCACCGCATCGGCGAGGCCGACGGGCACAACGGCCGGTTCCGCTACCGCTGGGAGGTCCGCGTCGACGGCAGGGCGGCGGTGGCCGGCATGGACGTCACGACGGTCGACACCTCCGGCCGGATCGAGCGGATAGACGGCTTCTTCGGCGAGTTCTGAGGCGATCGGAGGGCCATCCCGCGAGGTTTTGCTTCTCCTGTGCCCGATTCCGGGCAGGATTGTTGCGAAACTCCGCGTGAGACCGCACCATCAACGAGTGCTCGATCGCCCCACGTCCCACGAGGACCTCGTCGACCACCTGGTCCGCTCGACGCCGCTGCAGCGCGGCGAGGCGGCCCGGGTGGTGCTGGACGTGCTGGCGTACTTCGACGAGACGACGGAGGAGTTCGTCCGCCGCCGCCACCGCGAACTGCAGTCGGGCGGCCTGAGCAACACGGACATCTTCGAGCGGATCACCCACGAGCTGCCCCGCCGTGCGGTCGCCCCGCGCGAGCTGTCCCTGCGGCAGCTCCGCCGCATCGTCTACGGCTGACCACCACGCGTCGAAGGCCATCGAGCCCGGAACCACACGGAACATCACGGGAGGGACAGACCCCATGTGCGGGATCGTCGGATACATCGGCAAACGAGATGTTGCTCCGCTGCTCCTCGAAGGACTGCAGCGACTGGAGTACCGCGGCTACGACTCCGCCGGTATCGCCATCCACGGCAAGTCCGGCGGGCTGAAGACGGCCAAGGCCAAGGGCCGCGTCCGTGAGCTGGAGGGCAGGCTTCCCAAGCGCTTCGCGGGCACCACCGGGATCGCGCACACCCGCTGGGCCACCCACGGCGCCCCGAACGACATCAACGCCCATCCCCACACCGACGCCGAGGGCACGGTCGCCGTCGTCCACAACGGCATCATCGACAACGCCGCCGAGCTGCGCGCCAAACTCACCGCCGACGGCGTCGAGTTCGCCTCCGAGACCGACTCCGAGGTCCTGGCCCACCTCATCGGCCGCTCCCAGGCAGAGACCCTGGAGGAGAAGGTCCGCCAGGCGCTCCGCCTGATCGACGGCACCTACGGCATCGCCGTACTGCACGCCTCCTTCCCCGACCGGATCGTCGTCGCCCGCAACGGCTCCCCCGTGGTCCTGGGTATCGGCGAGCACGAGATGTTCGTCTCCTCGGACGTGGCCGCCCTCGTCAGCCACACCCGCCAGGTCGTCACCCTCGACGACGGTGAGATGGCCACGCTCAAGGCCGACGACTACCGCACGTACACCACCGAGGGCAGCCGTACCGCTGCCTCGCCGACCACGGTGGAGTGGGAGGCCGAGTCCTACGACATGGGCGGCCACGACACGTACATGCACAAGGAGATCTCCGAACAGGCCGACGCCGTGGACCGCGTGCTGCGCGGCCGGATCGACGACCGGTTCTCCACCGTGCACCTGGGCGGGCTGAACCTCGACGCGCGCGAGGCACGCGGGGTGCGCCGGGTGAAGATCCTCGGCTGCGGCTCGGCGTACCACGCGGGCCAGATCGGCGCCCAGTTGATCGAGGAGCTGGCGCGCATCCCCGCGGACGCGGAGCCGGCGAGCGAGTTCCGCTACCGCAACGCGGTGGTGGACCCCGACACCCTCTACATCGCCACCAGCCAGTCCGGCGAGACGTACGACACACTCGCCGCGGTCCAGGAGCTGAAGCGCAAGGGCGCCCGGGTGCTGGGCGTGGTCAACGTGGTGGGCAGCGCCATCGCGCGGGAGACCGACGGAGGCGTCTACGTCCACGCGGGCCCCGAGGTCTGCGTGGTCTCCACCAAGTGCTTCACCAACACCGCGGTCGCCTTCGCGCTTCTGGCCCTGCACCTCGGCCGCATCCGCGACCTGTCGGTCGCCGACGGCAAGCGGATCATCGCGGGTCTGCGCAAGCTGCCGGAGCAGATCGCCGAGATCATGCGGGGCGAGGAGGAGATCAAGAAGCTGGCGGCGCAGTACGCGGACGCCAAGAGCATGATGTTCGTCGGCCGGGTCCGCGGCTACCCGGTCGCCCGCGAGGCATCGCTGAAGCTCAAGGAGGTCAGCTATGTGCACGCGGAGGCGTACCCCGCATCGGAGTTGAAGCACGGTCCGCTCGCGCTGATCGAGCCGGCGGTGCCGACGGTGGCGATCGTGCCCGACGACGACCTGCTGGAGAAGAACCGCGCCACGCTGGAGGAGATCAAGGCACGCAGCGGCCGGATCCTGGCCGTGGCGCACCAGGAGCAGGAGAAGGCCGACCACACGCTCGTGGTGCCGAAGAACGAGGTGGAGCTGGACCCGATCCTGATGGGCATCCCGCTCCAGCTTCTCGCCTACCACTCCGCGCTGGCGCTGGGCCGCGACATCGACAAGCCGCGGAACCTGGCCAAGTCCGTGACGGTGGAGTGATCGACGGTACGGCCGCCCGGAGGGTGTGATCCGCCGAGCGGCCGCGGAGTGGTCCCCGGCGCGCGCCACCGAAGCGCCGGGGGCCTCCCGTCGGACCGGCTTCGCCGCCCCCGCCCTGGGGTGGAGGCGTCCCAGGCCGGTCCCTGCTGCCTAGCCGGAGACCGTCACGCCCGGGTCGGCAGCGCGTCCGGGCCGGGCTGCCGGCCAGGAGGCCAGGGGCGCCGTGGCCGTGTACCACGCACCGGCGCCCGACAGTACGGCCGCCCATCCGCCGGCCTGCGCGAGCCCGTCGTTCCCGGCGAACTGGGCGACGGCGAGCAGGAGCAGGGAGACGCACAGGAGTCCGTGGACGCCCTGGGCGAGACGGCCGGCGCTCGCCGCGCCGAGTGTGAGGGTCAGGGCGAGCAGGGCGAAGAGGACCAGGAAGAGGCCGGTGGCCTCCGCGGATGCCTCGGCTCCGGCGCCGCGGCCCCAGGTGAACCAGAAGGCCCCCAGAGCGGCGAACGCCGTGCCGTTCGGGGCGTTGCCCGCCCGGAGTTCCATCAGTCCGGCGACGAACAGCGTGACACCCCCGACCCAGACGGCCAGGGTGACGGCATCAGCGGCGCTCACGCCGTCGATCACACCGGTGTGACCGAGGCCGAACGCCAACAGGGTGAGTCCGAGCGAGAGTTGACCCAGAGTCGAGGCACTGCCTCGTCCCGCGGCGACGCCATTGTCCACAGCGGGCTCCCTTCGTGCGGTTGTGCTTCGTCCGATGGCGGATAACTACCCCTCGCGCAGGCGCAATCCACCTCTACGCGCGGGTAGCCGGACCGGAGCACCAGCCACCACCGACCCATCTCACCTGCGGGAACGCGGAGTTGTGACGCATGTGGACCCGTGGTGCCCGAGGGAGAACGGAACGCACGCAAGGAAGAACCGAACAGGCCGATGGAGGAGCCCGAAGACCCGGCGGAACGGGAGGAGTTGCGGCGCGACGCCTACGGGATGACGATGACGGGGCGCTGTGCGCGCCGCGCGAGCCGCCCCGCCACCGAGCCGAAGATCCGGCCGACCAGCCCGTGCGTGGAGCCGACCACGATCGCGTCGGCCGAGTACTCCCGGCCGACCTCTTCCAGTTCGTGGCAGATGTCCCCACCCCGCTCGACGAGGATCCAGGGCACCTCGGACAGATAGTCCGCGCAGGCGAGTTCGAGGCCGAGGACCTCGGTGCGGTGGTCCGGAACGTCCACGAAGACGGGCGGTTCGCAGCCCGCCCACACCGTCGTCGGCAGCCGGTTGGCGACATGCACGATGATCAGGCCCGAGCCCGACCGCACGGCCATGCCGATCGCATAGGCGAGGGCCCGCTCGCTGGAGGTCGAGCCGTCGAAGCCCACCACGACCCCGTGCCGGAACGCCGGATCGCAAGGATGGCGTGACTCTTCCGCCGCTTCGAGGGGCGCTGTCGGATCAGCGACCTGCTTGCGGTCCGCTGGTTCGGGAATCTCGTGACCGGCCATCGGTGTCTCGGCGAAGGATGTCCTCTTGGGAGGGGAACGACAGTTGACGGAGCGGTTCGGACCTGGTGGATCGTCCGGGAATCATCTTCCCAATCCCTTACCCACAAGGGTACGGCGACACTCCCCACCTGCCCAGGGCCCACAGCCCCGCACGGGAGCGGGGCGATGCGGCAGCCGCGGTACGGCTTCACGGGAGCATGCCGGAGCGGCGCCCGTAACGCAATGCCCCCGTGTGATGACTCACAGCGCCTATCGCGTCACACTGCGGTCATCAGCGCAGACGTCGCCGCCGATCGTCCGGATCCGTACTATCGCTCTCATGATCAGGGACTCCGGCGGACCGGATGCGGGGGCGGAGGGAAGGGGGGCTCACACCGGCGCACGGTCAACTTCCGTGCGCCGGGGGCGTACGCCGGTCGACTCCCAGCCCCGTCGCCCGTGCCTCCGAATTTTTTCGGCCAACTTCACGCAACCACACATGAGTTGCAGGAACGGTTCCCGAACCCCTGCGCGACGGGGACGGAACGGGGTGTCCCGGGCGTAAGCACCCCATCGACCGGGGGCGGGAACGTGAGGCGCACTTCCCAGAGGCGCCATCGAGTGCAACGCTTCGTGATCGAATGCTTCACGCCAAGTTGTCATGTCGACATAGCGGTGGGTGGTGAACTTGTCACGCCGGCCTCGTACGACGCAGTAGATTCGATCTTGGCCATTCACTGCGGGGGACTTGTGCAGGACCGAGGGGAAACGTGCAGGAGCGACCTAACCGAGGAGCCGCGACCACCGAGGGGGGCTTAGTGCCATGAGCCAGGACTCCACGACCGCACCGGAGGCCGCGCGGAAGCTCTCCGGGCGTCGCCGCCGGGAGATCGTCGCAGTGCTGCTCTTCAGCGGCGGGCCCATCTTCGAAAGCTCCATCCCGCTTTCCGTGTTCGGCATCGACCGCCAGGACGCCGGGGTACCCCGGTACCGGCTGCTGGTGTGCGCCGGCGAGGACGCGCCACTGCGCACCACGGGCGGCCTCGAACTGACGGCGCCGTACGGCCTCGACGCGCTGTCCCGAGCCGGCACCGTCGTCGTACCCGCGTGGCGGTCGATCACCGCGCCGCCACCGGCCGAGTCCCTGGACGCGCTGCGCCGGGCGCACGAGGAGGGCGCGCGGATCGTCGGGCTGTGCACCGGCGCGTTCGTGCTGGCAGCGGCCGGACTGCTGGACAGCCGGCCCGCGACGACGCACTGGATGTACGCGCCGACGCTGGCCAAGCGCTATCCGTCCGTCCATGTGGACCCGCGCGAGCTGTTCGTCGACGACGGCGACGTCCTGACCTCGGCCGGGACGGCGGCGGGCATCGATCTGTGCCTGCACATCGTGCGGACCGACCACGGGGCGGAGGCCGCGGGCGCGCTCGCCCGGCGGCTGGTCGTCCCGGCGCGGCGCAGCGGCGGCCAGGAGCGCTATCTCGACAGGTCTTTACCGGAGGAGATCGGCGCGGACCCGCTCGCCGAGGTCGTCGCGTGGGCGCTCGAGCATCTGCACGAGCAGTTCGACGTGGAGACCCTGGCGGCCCGCGCCTACATGAGCCGGCGCACCTTCGACCGGCGTTTCCGCTCCCTCACTGGGAGCGCTCCCCTGCAGTGGCTGATCACCCAGCGGGTGCTCCAGGCCCAGCGGCTGCTGGAGACCTCGGACTACTCCGTGGACGAAGTCGCGGGCCGCTGCGGCTTCCGCTCGCCCGTCGCGCTGCGCGGCCACTTCCGGCGCCAGCTCGGCTCCTCGCCGGCCGCTTACCGGGCGGCGTACCGGGCGCGCAGGCCGCAGAACGGCTCGCCCGAGCGGATGGAGATCGCGGAGCAGCGGGGACCCTCGGATCCGTTGGCCGCGTCCGTACCGGTCCGGCGGCACGGACCGGGCGGAGGCTACGGCGGACACGGGAGCGCGGGGTACGAGCCGGGCAAACCGGATTCGGACGCCTACGCTCCGCGACTGGCCGAGCAAGGCGGGCACGGCGGGCGCATATCCGGGCGTCCGTCGGTCCCCGGTCAGCGTGACCGCCCCGTAGGGTGAGACACATGAACGATCGCATGGTGTGGATCGACTGCGAGATGACCGGCCTCTCGCTGTCGAGTGACGCGCTCATCGAGGTGGCCGCACTGGTCACCGACTCGGAGCTGAACGTGCTCGGTGACGGGGTGGACATCGTGATCCGCCCGCCCGCCGAGGCGCTCGCCACCATGCCCGAGGTGGTGCGGCACATGCACACGGCCTCCGGGCTGCTCGACGAGCTGGACGGCGGCACGACGCTGGAGGACGCCGAGCAGCAGGTGCTGGCGTACGTGCGCGAGCACGTGCCGGAGCGCGGCAAGGCCCCCCTGTGCGGAAACTCCGTCGGCACGGACCGCGGCTTCCTGGCGCGCGACATGCAGACGCTGGAGGACTACCTGCACTACCGGATCGTCGACGTCTCCTCCGTCAAGGAGCTGGCGCGCCGGTGGTACCCGCGGGCGTACTTCAACAGCCCGGAGAAGAACGGCAACCACCGGGCTCTCGCGGACATCCGCGAGAGCATCGCCGAACTCCGCTACTACCGGGAGGCGATCTTCGTTCCGCAGCCCGGCCCGGACTCGGACACGGCGAAGACGATCGCCGCGCGCCACGTCCTCCCAGCGGAACGGTCCGCTCCTGCACCGGACCCGCAACCGGCCGAGTGACGCCTCGCTCCCGGCCCGGACGACCCGCCGCAAAGCCGGGAGCGAGCACTCCGCCGGACCCTGTACACTTTTTCTCGGCCGGTGCGGAAAGCACCGGTCATGGTGGGTATAGCTCAGCAGGTAGAGCACCTGGTTGTGGTCCAGGATGTCGCGGGTTCGAGTCCCGTTACTCACCCTGAGAGATCATCCCCTGGCCCGAGCGCGGGCCAGGGGATGATTTTTTTGCGCCTTCCGCTGCGACGGCCCGCCCACCCCGCCCGTTCCTCAGGAGGACCGGGAGGCGACGCCCCGGGGGGCGTACGAGGCCATCAGCCCACGCCGTACGGCTCATCCCGCCCTCGTCCGCACCGTTCCCGTCCAACTCTGTCTGCAACGGCGTCTGTTGGAGAGGGCCGTCACCGCGCCAGGCGGCGGGCCATCAGTGTGTTGTCGCGCCGTACCGCCGGGCTTCCGTCAGGGGACGGCCGGCTCCGCTCGTACTCCTCGCTGCGCAGCACCTCCCACTCCCCCTTCGCAAGGTCGAGGTCGTCCAGGACCTCCTGCGGCGTCGGGAAGTGGATCTCGGAGCGCTGACGAGATCGAAGCGCCCGTCGGGGAAGGTCTCTGCCAGATCCACCCGCTTCCGGACGATGCGGTCGGCGACGCCTTCCTCCGACGCGTGCGCGGCGGCCCGGGCGAGCGCGACCCGGGCCGGGGGATGTCGGTGGCCGTCACCCTCCATCCCGCCTGTGCGAGCCAGATCGCGTCGGCCCCTTCGCCGCGGCCCAGGTCCAGGGCGTGGCCCGGCGGGAGCCCGGTGGCCTCCCGCATGAGGGCGGTGCTGGGCTTCCCGCTCCCGATGCGGTCGCTCTCCGCATAAGCGTCCGTCCCAGAACTCCGCGCCCGAGGCGGTGTCGTCGGTCATCGGCGTCTCCTCCGTGGTGTACGAACGGGCCGGGGCCTGGGGCCGGGCGGCCGCACCCCCGTCTCGCCGCGCGCGCCCCCACCGGAGGCGCTTCGCAGCCGAGGCCTCCGGGAGACGACAGATTCCATACCGGTCGCGACGGATCCGACCCGTCAGCCGCCCGTACCGCCACCGCGCGGGTCACGATCGGAGTGCGGCGCCGCGAGCGCGGCGCACCACGGGCACGAGCGACGGGGCAGCCGCCCCGGGAACGAGCAGGAGACACCATGGAGTCCTTCCCCCACCCCGGCCAGGGCGCGCTGGTCACCCACCTGCTCATCGTGCGCGACCAGGACGCCTCCCGCGCCTTCTACACGCGCGTTTTCGACGCGGAGGTCGTACGGGAGAAGAATCCCGTGATGCTGCGCCTGTACGGTTCCTGGCTCATCCTCAACAGCGGTGGCGGCCCGACGCCGGACAAGCCGGACGTGACGGCGGTCCCGCCGGAGAGCCACCGGGAGTTCTCCAGCATCCTGAACGTGCGCGTGGCGGACATCGACAGCGCCTACCGGACGCTCTCCGAGCGCGGCGCCCGTTTCCTCACGCCCCCGGTCCAACGCCCGCAGGAGCGGCGCTGCTTCATCGTCGATCCCGACGGGCATCTCATCGAGATCGGCGAGTTCGAGCCGTCGTACCTGGCAGCGCACGGGCTGGAGGCCGAGGACTGAGCCGTACCCCGGCGCCCTCCGCTCAGGACGACTCCCGCACCACCAGCTCCGTCGGCAGGACCAACCGCGGCCGTTCCGGGCGGCGTTCGCCGATCTCCTCCAGCAGGACGCGCGCCATCGCCCGGCCCATCTCCTCGATCGGCTGGCGGACACTCGTCAGGGGCGGGTCCATGTGGCGGGCTATCGGGGAGTCGTCGAAGCCGACGAGGGCGATGTCGTCGGGAACCCTGCGGCCCGACTCCCGCAGCACCTGGCGGGCGCCGGACGCCATCACGTCGGAGGCCGCGAAGACCGCGTCCGGGCCGGGCGTACGGTCCAGCAGCTCGCGCATGGCCCGCCGGCCGCCGTCCTCGGTGAAGTCGGCGGACACGATCAGCGCGTCGTCCTCCGGCAGGCCCGCAGCGGCCAGCCCCCCGCGGTAGCCGTCGAGGCGGCAGCGTGCCGCGTGCATGTCGAGGGGCCCGGTGATCGTGGCGATCCGGCGCCGGCCGCGCGCGAGCAGATGCTCCACGGCCGTACGGGCTCCGCCGGTGTTGTCCGAGTCGACGTACGCGACGGGTTCGCCGGCCGTGCGGCGGCCGCCGAGCACCGCGGGCATCCCGATCTGCTCCAGCAGGTCGGGCAGCGGGTCGTCGGCGTGCACGGAGACCAGCAGGACGCCGTCCACGCGGTGGCCGCTCAGATACTGGGCGAGGCGCTGCCGCTCCTTGGGCGTCCGGATGAGGATGAGCAGCAACTGCATCTCGGTGTCGGCGAGTTCGGCGCCGACACCCTGGATGACGTCGGAGAAGTACGGTTCGGCGAAGACCCGGGTCTCGGGCTCGGGGATGACGAGGGCGACCGCGTCGGCCCGGTTGCCCGCGAGCGCCCGTGCGGCGCGGTTCGGGGTGTAGCCGAGTTCCGCGACGGCCTCCTCGACGGCGGCGCGGGTCCGGGCGCTGACCCGGGGCGAGCCGTTGATGACCCGGGAGACGGTGCCGCGGCCGACCCCCGCGCGGGCGGCGACCTCCTCGAGCGTGGGTCTGCCTCCGCGGCGCCCGCTGGTGCGTCGTCCGGTCCCCGCCATGTGCGCCTCCAGCCATGCGTCCCGTACCGGGTACCGCGGTGTCATTGAACATCATTTCGAGTGGATCGAGTTGCTCTGGTCCGCAGCCTTGACACCCCATCGGGGAGCCGCAACCCTTCAACACATCACGTCTGGGAGCGCTCCCAAGGTACCGGAGTCCTACACATCCCGTACGTTCCACACCCGAGCCGCAGCACCACTTCCCCCCTGTCGCAAGCCCCTTGGCCGGGAGCGGTACGTCAGTGCAGAGGAGTACGCAATGCGCTCAATGTCCCGCATGCCCCACCGGGTGGTGGTCCTCGCGGCCGTCGCCGCCCTGGGCGCCGGCCTGCTCGCGGGCTGCGCCGACGACAGCGAGGAGCCCGGCGGTGCCGGTCCGGGCGGCAAGGACGGCAAGGGCAGGACCACCGTCACCATCGGGGTGTTCGGCGTCTTCGGCTACAAGCAGGCCGGGCTCTACGACGAGTACGAGAAGTTGAATCCGGGCGTGACGATCAAGGAGACGTCGATCGAGCGGGTCGACCAGTACTACCCGCAGCTCCTGACCCACCTCGGCACCGGCAGCGGGCTGCAGGACATCCAGGCGGTCGAGGTCGGCAACATCGCGGAGGTCGCGCGCCGCCACGCGGACAAGTTCGTCGATCTCGGCCAGGCCAAGGGCGTCGACAAGGCCAGTTTCGTGCCGTGGAAGTGGGCGCAGGCGACCGCCGAGGACGGCAGTACGGTCGGGCTCGGCACCGATATCGGCCCGATGGCGATCTGCTACCGGAAGGACCTGTTCAAGAAGGCCGGGCTGCCGACCGACCGCGACGAAGTCGGCAAGCTGTGGGCGGGCGACTGGCAGAAGTACGTGGACACCGGCAAGGACTACATGGCCGAGGCCCCCAAGGGCACGGTCTTCGTCGACGCCGCCGGCGGCGTCTACAACGCCGCGGTCAACAGCAACGCCGAGCGCTACTACGACAGGAGCGGCAAGCTCGTCCACAAGAAGAGCCCGGCCGTCAAGGAAGCCTGGGGCCTGGCGATGGACGTCATCGAGGGGAAGATGACGGCCAAGCTCAAGCAGTTCGACAAGAGCTGGGACCAGGCGTACGCCAACGGCCGCTTCGCCACCGTCTCCTGCCCGCCCTGGATGCTCGGCTACATCAAGGAGAAGGCCGGCAAGGGCGCCGAGGACCAGTGGGACGTCGCGCCCGCGCCCAAGCCGGCGAACTGGGGCGGCTCCTTCCTCACCGTGCCCGAGGCGGCGAAGAACAAGGACGAGGCCGTGAAGCTCGCCGCCTGGCTGACCGCCCCCGCGCAGCAGGCCAAGCTCTTCGAGAAGCAGGCCAGCTTCCCCAGCTCCCAGGCGGCGTACGACCTCCCGGAGGTCGCCGGTGCGAAGCACGCCTACTTCGACGACGCGCCCATCGGCAAGATCTTCGCCGAGGCCGCCGAGGGCATCCCGACGCTGGTGGTGGGCGAGAAGGACCAGACCCTGCAGACCGCCTTCACCGATGTCGGCATCCTCCAGGTCGAGCAGCAGGGCAAGTCGCCCCGCCAGGGATGGGACGCGGCCATGAAGAACATCGACAACGCGCTGGACCAGTGACGCGCATGACCGTCCAGCAGGACACGGTCGCGCCCCCCGCCCTGGAGGGGGGCGCGGCCCTGCGCGAGCGCCGGGCGGCGGAGCGCCGCAGCCGCCGCTACCGCCGGGACGTGCGGTGGAGCCCGTACGCCTTCGTCGCGCCGTTCTTCCTCTTCTTCACCGCCTTCGGCCTCTTCCCTCTCCTCTACACCGGCTGGTCCTCCCTCCACCGGGTCTCGCTGCACGACCCCACGCACATGGAGTGGGCCGGGCTGCACAACTACACCCGGCTCCTGGAGGACGAGTTCTTCTGGAACGCGCTGCGGAACACCTTCACGATCGGGGTGATCTCCACCGTTCCGCAGCTGCTGATGGCACTGAGCATCGCGCATCTCCTCAACTACCGGCTGCGCGGCTCGATGTTCTTCCGGGTCGCGATGCTCACCCCGTACGCGACGTCGGTGGCTGCGGCGACGCTGGTGTTCGTGCTGCTCTTCGGGCGCGACTACGGCATGGTCAACTGGGCGCTGGGGCTGGTCGGGATCGACACGGTCGACTGGCAGAACGGCGACTGGAGTTCGCAGATCGCGGTGTCCTCGATCGTGGTCTGGCGCTGGACGGGCTACAACGCCCTGATCTATCTGGCCGCCATGCAGGCCGTGCCGAACGATCTCTACGAATCGGCGGCGCTGGACGGGGCCTCGCGGTGGCGGCAGTTCCTGCACGTGACGATCCCGTCGCTGCGGCCGACGATCCTCTTCACCATCGTGGTCTCCACGATCGGGGCCACCCAGCTCTTCGGGGAGCCACTGCTCTTCGGCGGCGCGGGCGGCGAGAAGGGCGGCGCCTCGCACCAGTTCCAGACCCTGGGGCTCTACATGTACGAGCAGGGCTGGTTCAACTTCCACCTCGGCCGGGCCGCGGCCATCGCCTGGGCGATGTTCCTGATCCTGCTCCTGATCTTCCCGCTGTACTTCGCGCTGGTCCGGGCGCTGCGCAAGAACCGTGAGGAGGCGTGATGACGACGACCGCCGTCGCCGGGGAGCCGCGCGCAGCGGGCCGGCGGAACGGGACCGGGGCACCCGGAGGTCCGGGGCGGCCCCGGCGCGTACGCCGGTCGGGCCGCGCCGGTACGGCCGGGCGGCACCTCCACGACGGCAGGATCACCTACGCCGTACTCATCGTCTTCACGGCGGGCTCGCTCTTCCCGCTGCTGTGGACGGCGATCGCCGCATCCCGCACCAACTCCCGGCTGGCGGAGACGCCTCCGCCGTTCTGGTTCGGCGGCCGGCTGCTGCAGAACCTCGAAACGGCCTGGACCGACGCCAACATGGGCCTGGCGCTGCTCAACACGACGATCGTGGCGGGCACGATCACGATCGGGACCGTGCTGTTCTCGACCGTGGCCGGGTTCGCCTTCGCCAAGCTCCGCTTCCGCCTCAAGAATGTGCTGCTGGTGCTGACGATCGCCACGATGATGGTGCCGCCGCAGCTCAGCGTGGTCCCGCTGTTCATGACGGTCGCCGAACTGGAGTGGACGAATCAGCTCCAGGCGGTGATCCTGCCGACGCTCGTCAGCGCCTTCGGGGTGTTCTTCATGCGGCAGTACCTCACCGAGGCGCTGCCGACCGAGCTGATCGAGGCGGCGCGCGTGGACGGCGCGAGCAGCCTGCGGATCGTGTGGCACGTGGTCTTCCCCGTTGCCCGGCCCGCGATGGCGGTGCTGGCGATGCTGACCTTCGTCCAGGCGTGGAACGACTTCTTCTGGCCGATCATCGCGCTGACCCAGGACAACCCGACGGTGCAGGTCGCGCTGACGGGTCTGGGCCGGGGCTACATACCCGACCAGTCGGTCATCATGGCGGGCGCGCTGCTGGGCACCCTGCCCCTGCTACTGGCCTTCACCGTCTTCGGCAAGCAGATCGTGGGCGGGATCAT
Organism: Streptomyces sp. NPDC047108; assembly: GCF_040643575.1. Lineage (NCBI taxonomy): Bacteria > Bacillati > Actinomycetota > Actinomycetes > Kitasatosporales > Streptomycetaceae > Streptomyces > Streptomyces sp. NPDC047108. The sequence goes on along the minus strand of NZ_JBEYUP010000003.1, from coordinate 227,864 downwards.
GAACGGCGCGATCAAGGGGTGAGCCGCGGGCCGTGCGGGCGGAGGCGCGCACGGCCCCGAACTCCCGCTTCCGGCCACCTCGTTCGCCCCTCCCCGGCCCCCATCCCCACTCCCTTCCCCTTCCCCCTCCCCTCCCCCGAGCCCAGCAGCCACCCCCTGTCACTCCATTCCGCACCGCCAACCATGGGAGCGCTCACATGACCGCTAGCTTTCCGCCCGGCTTCCTGTGGGGCGCGGCGACCGCCGCATACCAGGTCGAGGGAGCGGCGCAGGAGGACGGCCGCACTCGCTCCATCTGGGACACCTTCAGCCACACCCCCGGCAAGGTGGCCGGGGGCGACACCGGTGACGTCGCCGTCGACCACTACCACCGCTTCCGCGAAGACGTCCGTCTCATGGCCGAACTGAGGCTCGGGGCCTACCGCTTCTCCGTCTCCTGGCCGCGCGTCCAGCCGACCGGCCGCGGCCCCGCCGTCCAGCGCGGCCTGGACTTCTACCGCGCACTCGTCGACGAACTCCTCGCCCACGGCATCACACCGCTCCTCACCCTCTACCACTGGGACCTCCCGCAGGAGCTGGAGTCCGCGGGCGGCTGGCCGGAACGCGACACCGCGTACCGCTTCGCCGACTACGCACGCCTCGTCGCCGACGCACTCGGCGACCGCGTCGAGATGTGGACCACCCTCAACGAGCCCTGGTGCAGCGCCTTCCTCGGCTACGGCTCGGGCGTGCACGCCCCCGGCCGCACCGACCCCGTCGCCGCCCTGCGCGCCGCGCACCACCTCAACCTCGCCCACGGTCTGGGCGCCCAGGCCCTGCGCGGAGCCCTGCCCGCCCGCGCCCGCGTGGCCGTCAGCATCAACCCCGGTGCCGTACGGGCTCTGACGCCCTCGGCGGAGGACGGCGACGCTCAGCGGCGGATCGACGCGCTCGCGACCCGTATCTTCACCGACCCCATGCTCCACGGCCGGTACCCCGCGGACCTCTTCGAGGACACGGCGGGGATCACCGACTGGCAGTTCGTGCGCGACTTCGACCTGAGCGTCATCAAGCACCCCCTGGACGCGCTGGGCATCAACTACTACACGCCCACAGTCGTATCAGCGGCCACTGACAACGAGCCCCCGCGCAAGGACGGCCACGGCGCCGGCGCGCAGTCCCCCTGGCCCGGCGCCGACCGCGTCGCCTTCCACCAGCCGCCCGGCGAACTCACCGCCATGGAATGGTCGGTGGACCCGACCGGCCTGTACGACCTGCTCATGCGGTTCACCCGGGAGGTCCCGCGGGTGCCCCTGCTCGTCACCGAGAACGGCGCCGCGTACGAGGACAAGCCCGATGCCGACGGCGTCGTCCACGACCCGGAGCGGATCGCCTATCTGCACTCCCACCTCGGCGCCGTGCACCGCGCGATCGCCGACGGGGCGGACGTCCGGGGCTACTTCCTGTGGTCGTTCCTGGACAACTTCGAGTGGGCCTACGGCTACGAGAAGCGCTTCGGCGCCGTCCACGTCGACTACGCGACCCAGGCCCGTACGCCGAAGTCCAGCGCCCACTGGTACGCCGACGTGGCGCGCTCGGGCGTACTGCCTCCCGCCTAGGCCGCGCCCTGCGGATCGCACACGCCCCGGCCGGAGGGGGGGTTCCTGGCCGGGGCGGGGCGTGGGGGGTGGCAGCCTGGAAGACGGGATCCGGGGAGGACGGGTTTCAGTCGTTGTACGCAGCAAGTACCCGGGTGAAGGCCAGCTCGTCCTCGGTGACCGAACTGCACGTCGCCCGGGCCGCCTTCTTCGTGCCGTCGGGGCACGGCTTGTCGCGGGTGGCGGACCACATCGAGAGCCACGCCAGGTCCTTGGACTCGGCGAACGCCACCAGTTCCTTCGCGTCGTCCAGCGTGAAGGTCTCGGTGGTGATGTCGTTGAGCCCGATCATGGGGGTGACGGCGAGCGTCTTCCACGCGGCCTCGTCCGACAGGCCCAGCGCGCCCTTGATCTGCTTCTGCGCCGAGGTGGCGGCCTGGATCGCGTACCGGCCCATGTCGTCGCTGAAGCTGGACCCGTAGTCCATCGCCATGATGTTCACGGCGGAGACCTTCACGCCGTTCTTCCGGGCGTCGGTGAGCAGGTCGAGTGCCTTCGGGTTCAGCCCGGCCGGCATCACGGGCAGGGTGTACGACACCTGGAGGTCCGGGTGCTTCTTCTGGAGCCGCGCGACGGCCTGCGCGCGGCGGGTGTTGGCCGCCGTGTCGGCCAGCGCGTCGTGCTCGACGTCGAAGTCGATCTTGGTGAGCCGGTAGGTGTCGATGATCCGGCCGTAGGCGTCGGCGAGCTGGGACACCGACCGGCAGGACCGGGCGAGTTCCGAACCGCCCTGGCCGCCGAACGACAGCCGTACGTCCCCTCCCTGCGCGCGCAGGTCGTCGATCTGCCCGGCCACCGCGTTGTCGGTCAGCGCCGACTTGCCGCCCCACTTCGGCGTGCACCCGTCGCCGGGGCTGATGAAAGCGAGGTTGAACTCCTTCACCCCGGTCTTCCGCGCCGTGTCCACCATGTCGTAGGGCGGGGAGAGCGTGGTGTCGATGTACGGGGCGAAGCGCGCGTGCGGCGGGCGCGGGTCCTTCGTCTTCGTCGGCGAGGGCTCCCGGGTCCGCTCCGGCTGCGAGGACGACGTGCGGGGCTTGCCGGACGGGCCGTGCCCCTCCTCGTCGTCCGTGCCCGTCAGCAGGTACACGCCCCCGCCCACGACGGCGGCTGCGGCGACGACCGCTCCGGCCGTCACGGCCGTACGGTTCGTCCCGCGCCCGTGCGCCCTGCTCATGGCGTCGTGGCCCCTTCCCGCGTCCGAGTGTCTGTACGAGCACGCTAACGCGCGCGCGAACGGGACAGGCCAAGATCGGGGACGGAGGTGAGACTTCTTACAGATCGCCCGCCGGGCGCATGCCTCCGGCCTTCCGGCCGCCGGTCGCCCCGGCCGCCTTCCGCCCCCGCCCGCGCCCGCGCCCGCGCCGGGCGACGCGGTGTCCCCGGCCGCCCGGGAGGAGACGCCGCCGCCCGTCGAGCCCGAGCCGGACGCGTACCTCCGTACCGCCCAGCACCGAGGGCCCGATGCGTACGTCACCGCCCGTGGACTCGGCGACCCGGCGGACGATGTCGAGCCCGAGTCCGGTCGAGCCGGGGCGGCCGTCGCCGTGGCCGCGCCGCAGCGCCGCGCCCGGGTCCTCGATCCCGGGTCCGGCGTCCGAGACGAGCACGATCACCGCGTCCTCGCCGTTGTGCACGTCCACGGAGAAGGCGGTGCCCTCGGCGGTGTGCCGGAAGACGTTGCCGAGCATCGCGTCGAGGGCGGCGGCCAGTTCGGGGCGGGCCACCGGCACGCGCGCCGGCCGCTCGACCCCGGCCGTCCGCACCCTCCGGCCCTCGTCCTCGGCGAGCGCGGACCAGAAGCCCATGCGTTCGCGGATCACCTCGGACGCGTCGCACCCGCTGCCCGCCCCCAGCGGGCCCTGCGTCTGCGGCTTCTGCTCGCGCGCGGTGCGGATGATCCGGTCGACCTCGCCCTCGAGTCGGGCGACGGCCGTCCGGGTCTGGTCGGCGGCGGCACTGTCGCCCAGCGAGGCGGCGTTGAGCCGCAGCACGGTCAGCGGGGTGCGCAGCCGGTGGGAGAGGTCGGCGGCCAGTTCCCGCTCGTTGGCGAGCAGTTGGACCACCTGGTCGGCCATGCAGTTGAACGCGACGGCGGCGGCGCGCAGTTCGGCGGGCCCCCGTTCGGGGACGCGCGCGGCGAGGCGTCCCTCGCCCAGGTCGTGCGCGGCGCCCGCGAGTTCCTCCGCGGGCCGGACCATCCGGGTGCCGAGCCGGTCGGCGACGGCGACGGCACCGACGATGAGGGCGAGGCCGACGACGGCGAGGACGGCCCAGGCGGTGGTGACGCCGTTGGTGACCTCGCTGTCGGGCACGAACACCTCGACGACGGCGACCTGTCCGGAGCCGATGGCGGTGGGCTGGAGCAGCGCGTAGCCGCCGGGCACCGAGGAGATGGAGGCGCGGCCCATCCGCGTCACGGTCGCCAGGTCGGCGTCGGTGACGCGGCGCTTGCCGATCTCCACGGCGGCTCCGTCGCCGGGCCCGTCCTGCCGGGCGCCCGTACCGCCGGACCCGGCACCTCCCGCCGGGACATGGACCGCCATCCGGCCCTCCGCCCACAACTCCGTACTGGCGACGGCACGCTGCAGCGGCCTGCGGTCGGTGGTGATGGCGAGTGCCGGGCCCAGGGTGGCGGCCTGGCGCTCGGCGTTGGAGAAAGCCCGGTCGCGCGCCATCTCCTTGACGACGAGCCCGAGCGGGACGGCGAACGCCACCACGACCATGGCGGTGACGGCCAGGCACACCTTGACCAGGGCCCATCTCATCGCGACTCCTCCCGGGAGCCGGAGCGTCGGCGGGCCGGTGGACCCGCGGGCCCGCCCCTCACGCGGGAGGCTCCAGCTTGACCCCGACGCCCCGCAGGGTGTGCAGATAGCGGGGCTTGGCGGCCGTCTCCCCCAGCTTGCGTCGCAGCCAGGACAGATGGACGTCGATGGTCTGGTCGTCCCCGTACGACAGGTGCCAGACCTCGGCGAGCAACTCCTTGCGGGCCACGACCACTCCGGGCCTCTCGGCGAGGAAGGCCAGCAGGTCGAACTCGCGGCGCGTGAGGTCCAGGGCGGTCCCGTCCAGCTCCGCCTGGCGCCGCAGCCGGTCGATCTCCAGCCCGCCGACGCGGATCGCCCGGGGCGGCGGCCCGTCGCCCGCATGGCCCCGCGCGCGGCGCAGCACAGCGGCGATCCTGGCGGAGAGGTGGTCCACGGAGAACGGTTTCACCAGGTAGTCGTCGGCACCGTCGTTGAGGAGCCGGACGATCTCGGACTCCTCGTCGCGCGCCGTGGCGATGATCACCGGGACGTCGGTGACCCCGCGCAGCATCTTCAGGACCTCGGCCCCGTCGAGGTCGGGCAGTCCGAGGTCCAGCACGACGACGTCGAACCGGACATGGGCCACCTCACGCAGCGCCTCGAGCGCCGTGCCCACGCTCCGCACGGTGTGGGACGCCTCGGTGAGGTGCCGGATGAGGGCTGAGCGCACGAACTGGTCGTCCTCGACCACGAGCACACTTGCCATGCGCGGCACCGTACGCCATCCCCGCAGCGGACGTCCCGCCCTCCGGGCATCGCCGGGAACCGCCGAGTGCGGCAGTATGAGCCGCATGCGACGAGGGCTCGTACACGCCGTGGCGTGGACGCTCGCCACGGGTGCGGCGGTGACGCTGTCGTGGTGGGGCGTCCACACCGTGCTCGCCGGGACGGCGTACGACCCGCCGCGTGCGCTCCCGTTGACCGCCGACGCCACCGAGCGCACGGGAGCGGCGGGCGGCGCGGAACCGGAGTCCTCGTCCACCCGCCGCCCCGAACGCCCGTCCGACTCGGGGTCGTCGGGTGACGGACCGTCGGAGCCGCAGGCGAAGAAGCCCGGGCGCCCCACCGCCACGGGACCGGGCTCCGGATCGTCCGCGGCGAGCGGTGAGGTGAAGAGCTACGACGCCACGGGCGGCCGCGCCGTCTTCGAACTCGGCCGGTACTCGGCCGAGTTGGTCTCCGCGACACCGGATGCCGGATGGCGGGTCCAGGTCTGGAAGCAGTCCGAGTGGATCCGGGTGAACTTCACGAAGGACGCGCGGACGACCTCGGTCTTCTGCACCTGGAACGGCCACGCGCCGACGGTCCAGGTCGTCGGCGGATGAGCCGACGCGACGCCTGACTCTTGCGTCCGGCGTACCGGGCGGGGGACGCGAGCGGCCAGGCCGAGGGTGCCCGGGCGGCCGGGCCGAGAGTGCCCGGGCGGAGAGCGCCCCCGTCACCCGTCCGTCACTCGAAGGCGTCCTCCGGCGGCGCGGGTGACGGCCGTGCCGCCGCGTCGCTCACCGGGACCGCGCCGCCGGTGAAGTCCGACAGAGCCTTCCCGTGCTCCACGCGCCCCAGTTCGGGGTCACCGGCGGCCCTGCGGGTGAGGTCGCTGACGGGCAGTGGCCGGTCCGAGGCCAGCAGAACGGCGTTGCCGAACCGCAGTCCGCGCAGCACCGCCGGGTCGGCCACCACGCACATCTCCGGGAACGCCGTGCCCACGGTGGCGATCTGCGCGCGCAGATGGGCCAGCGGGGGCCCGTCGGCGAGGTTCGCGGCGTAGAAGCCGCCCGGCCGCAGAGCCCTGCGTACCTCGGACGCGAACTCGGTGCTCGTCAGGTGCGCGGGCGTACGGGCCCCACCGAAGACGTCCAGAATGATCAGGTCCGCCCAGCCCTCGGGCACCTTGGCGAGCCCGGCCCGTGCATCGCCGCCCCGGACCCGGATCCGCCAGCCGCTCTCCAGTGGCAGCTCGCGCCGGACGAACTGGACCAGCCGGGCGTCGAGTTCGACCACCTGCTGGGTGGAACGGGGCCGTGTGGACGCGATGTACCGCGCGAGGGTGAAAGCACCACCGCCCAGATGCAGCGCCTGGACGGGCCGGCCGGGCGGTGCGGCCAGATCGGCGATGTGGCCGAGCCTGCGCTGGTACGCGAAGCCGAGGTACGCCGGATCGTCCAGGTCCACATGGGACTGCGGGGCGCCGTCGACGAGCAGGGTGCGGGCCCGTGGCCGGTCGGGGTCGGGGACGAGTTCGGCGACGCCGCCGTCCACCTCCTCGGTGACCGTCTCGGCACCGCGCCGTCTGCCCTTCGCCATGCCTCCAGTATCGCGGGGCGCGGCCCGCCCGGTCCGTACGGGGTGCTCAGCCGGTGGTACAGGGCGCGGTGGCCCCGAGGCGTTCCGCGAACGCCGCCTCGGAGGTGCTGCGGAAGGTGGCGGGCATGGGCGGCGGCAGCGGGGCCCGCACGCATGGGCGTGCGCAGACGTGCGGCGGAGAGTTCGGCTCCGGCGCGGGCCGGTGGCGAGACGCGGCCCGAGGGGCGGCCCCGACGCGGAGGCCCGACATGGGGCAGCACGGGCACGACGCGGGGCCCAAGAGGGGTGACCCAGGGCGCCGATGGCACGTCCGGCTCAGCTGCAGCCGTCCGCGGCCTCGATCAGGCGGGCGGCCTCGCCCAGCGCGGCCCGCAGCACCTCCGGGTCGGTGACGGCGTTGTCACCGGCAGGCGGCACCAGCCAGCCCTCCCCCTCCGACTCCTCGGTGACCAGCGGCAGTCCGCGCCCGGCGGTCTGGGTACAGGCGCTGCCCGGGACGTCCCACGCGTCGGCCGTCCCGGGCGGCACGAGGAAGCCGAGGGTGTCGCCGCCACCGTCCAGCAGCACGGGACCCACTGCAGCGGCCTCGGCGTCCGCGCATCCGGGAGGGACCCCGGGCCCGACGGCCCGCCGCAGGATGTCGACCGCCTCCAGGCCCTGACGCGCCGGGACGGTCACGAGATCACACCCGTCGCCTGCGTCGTCGGACGCCCGGCTGAAGTCCGGGCTGGGGTGATGCTGGGCAGTCGTCTGCGAACCACTGATGTCCACGCCGGCCTCCACCACGAGTAACCCCTCCTCCAAGAGAAGCGCCGCCGCTCCTCTCCAGGGTTCAACGCGGAGCGGCGTCAACGGCTACGGCGGCACGCCGCCGTAAAGGATGGCACTTCATGGCAGATCGTGGGTGAGATATCCGGTTTGTAGCCAAACCCTGGGTATTGCCGGTGTCACACCAGGTACGGTCTGCCTCGCCGGTCCGGGCGTCCCCGACGGTTCCACACCGTCCTGTCGCACACGGAAACGGCGGCCCAGAGATCCCGCCCCCTTACGGGGCGGAGCACCGCCAGGGAGAGGGCTCGGCCATGGCCATGCCGTCTGCGTCTTCGTCACCGTCCTCGCGGGGCACCGCCGCGCGCCCCGCATCGCAGCCGAACACGGCTTTCCGGCGCCTGCGCGGCACGCGGTCTCCGGGAGAGTTCGCCGCCGCCGTACGCCGCGCGGCACGCGACATCGGGGAACAGGTCTCCTGCGACGCGCGCTACATCGGGCGCGTGGAGTCGGGGGAGATCCGGTGCCCCAACTACGCCTACGAGCGTGTGTTCCGGCACATGTTCCCGGACCGCACGCTCGCGGACATGGGCTTCGCGGCCCGCGAGGACGTGCGCGGGCGGGGGGCCCGCGCGTATGGCATCGTGCCCGCGGCTCGTAACGAACCACATCCCCCTGTCACCACCCACGAGGAGAGCGACGTGCTGCGTCGCGCATTCATGACCGGCGGCCCCGCCGCCGCCCTGGCCGCAGGATCCCTGGGGCTGGGCTTCTCCCGGCCGCCCCGGCGTGCCGGGGAGACCGAGGCGGCGGAGGTCGAGGAGGCCGTACGCCGAATCCGCCTGCTCGACGACCGGCACGGCGCGGACGGTCTCTACCGGCGGGCGGCCCAACCGCTGCGCACCGCCTACGCCCTGCTCGACGCGGACACCCGCCGCCAGTCCACGGCCGACCGGTTGCACGCAGGGGCCGGCGAACTCGCCATCTCCGTCGGCTGGCTGGCCCACGACTCGGGCCGCTTCGCCGACGCCCGCTCGCACTACGGCGAGGCACTGGCGACGGCGCGGGTGGCGGGCGACGCCGCCCTGGAGGCGCACGCGTTCTGCAACACCGCGTTCCTGGCGCGCGACGCGGGACGCCCGCGCGAGGCCGTACGCGCCGCCCAGGCGGCACAGCGGGCGGCGAAGCACCTGTCCTCGCCGCGTCTGATGTCGCTGCTCGCGCTGCGCGAGGCGGGGGGCTGGGCGCGGCTCGGCGACCGCGCGGCGTGCGAGGACGCGCTGCTGCGCGCCCACACGCTCTTCGGACGCGGCCCGTCGGACCAGGACCCGGAGTGGATGACCTTCTACGGCGAGGCCGAGTTGGAGGGGCTGGAGGCGCAGTGCTGGTCCGCGCTGGGCGAATGGGGGCGCGCCGCTGACCACGCGCGCCGGGCCGTGTCCCTTCAGGACTCCCATTTCGCGCGCAACATCGCGCTGTTCACGGCGGAGCTGGCGGGGAACCTCGCGCGCGACGGAGCCCCGGACGAGGCGGCGCACTCGGGGAGGCGGGTGCTGCGGCTGCTGGACCAGGTCCAGTCGTCCCGTATCCGCGCGATGCTGGACACCACGGCGGAGTTCCTCCGCCGGCGCCACGCGGACTCGGCGCCGGTGGCCGACTTCCTGGCCCTGCACGCGGCGACGGCGCACGCCTAGGCGGCGGGCGCTCGGGTCAGGTCACGCTCGGGTGGCGGGCGCTTGAGCGAGGTCACGCTCCGGCGCCCGGGCCGCGGGCACGGATCGTCACCGCCGCGGGCGCGCGCAGGGGGACGCGCGCCGGGGTGACGCCGTACGCGACCCCGCACGCACGCGCGCATCAACTCAACGCCGCTGACCGTCCGTTCGGGTATCCGGCGCGTGCGCGGTGGGTGCGGATGCCGACGATCCAGGACCGGCGCCCTCCGCTGCGCGGCGGAGGGCGCCGGTCATCCGCGCGCTTCAGCGCGGAGCGAGCTGCCCGGCGAGGTCGATGTGGCCGAGGTCGTTCCAGCGCTCCAGCGCCGTCTCGCCGTAGGCCCACCCCAGGATCGACAGCGACGTCGGGTCCAGCTGGATGCGGGCGGCGAAGGACACATGGCGTCCGAGCCAGCGCGCCGCCAGCGCCCTGAGGATGTGCCCGTGCGCGAAGACCAGCACGTCGCGGTCCGCCGAGCACGCCCACTCCACCACCGCGTCCGCCCGGCGCGCGAGTTCGTCGAGCGTCTCCCCCTCCGGCACCCCGTCCCTCCAGACGAACCACCCGGGACGCTGCGCCTGGATCTGCGCCTGGGTGAGGCCCTCGTACGCGCCGTAGTCCCACTCCATCAGCACGTCCCACGGTTCGGCCCGGTCCCCGAACCCGGCCAGATCGCAGGTCTCCGAGGCCCGGGAGAGCGGGCTCGTCCGGACCTCCGCGTCCGCCAGGCCGTCGAACGGCGCCCGGTGCAGCCGCTTGCCGACGAGCTCGGCGCCGCGCCTGCCCTCGTCCAGCAGGGGGATGTCGGTACGGCCGGTGTGCCTGCCGGACGTCGACCACTCCGTCTTTCCGTGCCGGACCAGCAGGATGCGCGGTGCCATGGAGACCTCTTCACTCGACGAACGTGCGGTGCGGTGGCGCCTTTGCGGCTTTTGCGGCGCCGAATTCCATCATCGCTCACCGCTTCCCGGTGAACCTGGCGGGCGGTCTCCGCGTCTTCCCTCTCGCACACCGGCAAGGCGGGGGCCAACGGCAGGCGAACGTGGTGCTACGGCGTCGCCAGGGCGGTGTGTACCGGATCCGGCTTACACCGTACGGTTGACCGCGCGCCTGTTCGGCGCCTGAACATTTGGAGAGCGTCCGGATGCCCCGTACCGCGCCCGCACCCGTGCCCGCGCACCGCACCGGAGGATCACGCGGCCCGCTTCCCCGCTGGTGGGCCGAGCTGTCGCTGATCGCCGTGGTGTACGCCGCGTACTCGGCGGGCCGGCTTCTGGCCCGGGGCGACACCGGGCTCGCCGTCGACCACGGACTGGCCATCCTCCGCATCGAGAAGGCGCTTTACCTCAATGCCGAGCATCCGCTGAACCGTCTCTTCACGGACTACGCGTCCCTCGGCGTGCCCGCCGACTTCGCGTATGCCTCGCTCCACTACCTCGTCACCCCGGCGATCCTCGTCTGGCTCTGGAAGCGCCGCGCCGCGCACTACCGAATAGCCCGCACCTGGCTGATGGCCTCGACCCTCATCGGCCTGATCGGCTTCACCCTGCTCCCGACGTGCCCGCCCCGGCTCCTGGCCGAGGGGCACGGCTTCGTGGACACCATGGCGCAGTACAGCTCGTACGGCTGGTGGGGCGGCGAGGCGAGCGCGCCGCGCGGGCTCGGCGGGCTCACCAACCAGTACGCGGCGATGCCGAGCCTCCATGTGGGGTGGGCCCTGTGGTGCGGGGTGATGCTCTGGCGCCACGGGCGGACCCCGCTCGCCAGGGCGGCCGGTATCGCCTATCCGCTGCTCACCACCATCGTGGTGATGGGCACGGCGAACCACTACTTCCTCGACGCCGTCGCCGGCGCGGCGGTCATGGGGATCGGATTCCTGCTGGCGCGGCCCCTGATGCGGTGGGCGGCCCGGCTCCGTCTCCTGATCCGCGGGAGCGCCCCCTCCCTCCCTGTCGACTCCACCGGCTCCTCCCGCACCCCCGCCGCCGTGCACCACACCACGACCGCAGGAACGGCCGCCGGAGCCGCCCCCGGAACGGCCACCGCACCGGCCTCCGAGGGGGCAACCGCCACCGTTGTCGGTGACGGATGCGAGACTTCGGCGGGTGAACGGATCCCTCGACAGCAAAGGCGCGGCGGCCGCCCCCAGGACACCGCCTCCGCCGTCGGCGCTGCCGCGGCAGGCACCGCCCCCGCCGACGACGGCACTCCGGCAGCGGCTCGCTGAGCTGCGCGGACCGACCGCGCCGCCGCACCCGCTGGACGCCCGTGCCCTCGCGGCGCTCGCCGCCAACCCCGGCTGCCGCCGCAGAGCACTGCTCGACGGCGCCGGGGTGGACAAGGCGGCGCTCGCCCACGCGCTCGGCGCACCCGCGCAGTTCGGCCAGTCCCAGTTCGCCTTCGTCCGGGGCAACGCGTTCGAGGCGCGGGTCCAGGCCGACGACGGCGCCGAGTTGATGCGCCTGCTCTGCGCCGGCCTCGGTGCCGGACAGGAAGCACCCCGCGAGGTGTCCGTACCCGACCTGTCGGCCGCGGGCCCCGAGGGCAGGACGGCCCGTACGCGCCTGGCGCTGGAGGAGGCGACCGCGGCGGGAAGCTGGTCGCTGCTGTTCCATCCGATGGTGGCGCTCGACGTGGCGGGCTCGCCCGCGTATCTGGAGCCGGACGCGGTCGCCGTGCACCCGGACGGCACGTGGACCGTGGTCGAGGTCAAGTCGTTCCCCGTGGTGGACGGTTCGGCCGACGCCGCCAAGGTGGGCGCCGCCGCACGGCAGGCCGCCGTCTACGTCCTGGCGCTGGAGGACCTGGCATCGGAGCTCGGGCTGACGGGACGCGGGGCGGACGGCGCAGGTCCCGTCCGGCACACCGCCCTGCTCGTCTGCCCCAAGGACTTCTCCAACCTGCCGACGGCCGAGCCGGTGGACGTCCGCAAGCAACGGGCCGTCACCCGGCGGCAGTTGGAGCGGCTCACCCGGATCGAGGAGATCGCCGCCGCGCTTCCCGACGGCACCACCTTCGATCTCCGTCTCGCGGACGACGCAAAGACGCCGACACGGCCGCGCGAGGAGCTGACCGCGGCGGTGGAGGCGGTCGGCGCGACGTACGCGCCGGACTGCCTGGCCGCCTGTGAGCTGGCGTTCCACTGCCGCGCCCGGGCGCGGCAGGCCGGCGCCGTGGAGGCGGTGGGCCGGTCGGCGCGCGGCGAACTCGGCGGTCTGACCACCGTGGAGGCGGTTCTCGCGGCGGCCTTCGGCGAAGAGGGCGACGACTGCGGGGAGTCCGGCGGCCACGACCCGGACGACCCCGCGGTCGCGGCCCTCCGCCGCGCCGCGGCCCTGCGGACGGAGGCGCTGTCCGCATGTCGCTGATCACGACGCTCGCCCGGCTGGAGGCCGTGCGGGACGGTCGCGCCCGCCCCAAGACGACCGTGCGGCACCGTCATCTCTCGGAACGGCCGCTGGTGTTCGTCCCCCTGACCACCGCGGGCGAGGCGGGCGCACCCCTGGGCGCCCTGGTCGGCACCGGGCGCGACGCTCCGCGCCTGCTCACCGTGGCGCAGCCGCGCGACCGCGACCTGCGGTTCGCGTTCCTCTCGGATCTGGCGGACGCCGTCCTGCCGTACCTGGAGTCGTACGCGGACGGCGTCGAGGCCGAGGAGCGGAAGGAGACCGACCCCGAGACGGGCAAAAGGGTGCCGGTCGAGGTCGAGTTGTGCACGGACGCGCCGCAGATCCTGGTCCCCAGCGCCGCGGGCCTGGAGTTCGTACGGCTGCTGGGCCGGTCGATGCGGTTCCGCCGCACCGTCGAGCAGGACCCGGACACCCCGTACCCGGCGCCCCCGCGCGTACCGCTGCTCGGCCGCTGGCTGACGCACTACGGCGAGCGGTCCCGCGTCCCCGGATCCTCGCTGCTGCTGTCGATGACCGGCGTGCTGTCCCGCCACTGGGCGACCGGGCAGAGCGATCTGGAGGACCAGCACCTGGGCGCGCTCCTGGCCTGGATCGCCCCGGAGGAGGGCGAGTCGGGCGCGGAGGCGGCGCTGCGCGCGGAGCTGGAGCGCGGCCCCGACGGGCTGTTGCGGTGCCCGCCCGCGGGACCGGCCACCGACCCCGTCTTCGACAACACCCGGCTCGCCCCGGCGACCGCCCGCTACGACGCGGCGCGCGCCTCGGACGCGCCGAAGGCGGTCGTCCGCGCCGAGGAGGAGATCGGCGAGCTGCTGCTCTCCCAACTGCGGCCCACGTGGGACGCCCTGTGGCGCGGCGTCGACCTGCTGCGGGCGCTCCCCGAGGGCACCCGTGTCGCCGACCGCTGGAAGCGGGACCGCTGGTCCTACACGGGCCACCGCGACCGCGTACGGGCCGGTGAACCGCCGCAGCCGAAGCGGGACGACGCCGTCACGGCCGCGCAGAAGCTGGCGGCGCGCGAGACGGCGCAGGCGCTGGTCGACGCCCAGGAGGCGCTGGACGACCCGCTGGTGATGGCGGGGCGGCGGATGGCGGGCGAGGCGTTCGCGGGCGAGGTGACCGACGTGGTGATGGCGTACAGCGAGACGAAGGTGCCCCGGCCGCGCCCGCTCGTCACGATCCGCACCGGCGACCGGCCGCATCTGGCCGAGTCGGTGAAGGTCCACCGCGCACTGGCGGACGGAAGGACCCAGACGGCGGAGTTCGTGGGGTACGAGCCGGACGGCGGGCTTGTGGTGCGCCTGACGGGCGGGATGGGGCGTGGCAAGGTCCCGGAGCCGGGTTCGGTCCCGGAGGCCGGGGACCAGGTGTGCTGGACAGTGTTCGAGCACGCGCCGCGCGGCGGCCCCGAGTTGCCCGATCCGGAGCGGACACCCTGGACGCACGGCGGCCCGCCCGGGTCCGCGACGGCCGACAGCCCGGACCCCGTCACCTCGGAGGACTACCTGTGACGAGCACGCCGCCCGTGCCGGTGCGGACCGCACCGGCGCGCGCCCACGCCCCCGCTCCTGCCCGCTCTACCGGTTTCGGGCTCGGTCCCGGTTTCGGGCGCGGGCTCGGTCCCGGTTTCGGTCCCGGTTTCGGTCTCGGGCTCGGGGAGGTGTGGCCGTGACCGGCGACCCCGGGGACCGCGGGTCCGCTCCGTTCGACCCGGGCGCCGCCGCGGCGCGCGCCACGGGCGAGATCCTCCACGACACGCTGCACGGCAAGGACCGCGGCGTGGTCGTCGACTCGCCGCCCGGTGCGGGAAAGTCGACACTCGTGGTGCGGGCGGCGCGTGAACTGGCCGCCGCAGGGCGCCCGTTGATGATCGTCGCGCAGACGAACGCCCAGGTGGACGATCTGGCCGACCGGCTGGCGACAGCCGACCCGGACCTCCCGGTGGGGCGGCTGCACAGCAGCGAACCGCACCCGTACGACCCGGTGCTCGACCAGCACCCCTCGGTCGTCACGTCCTCGAAGGCGGCGGAGCTGTCGGGGCTGGACGTCGTCATCTCCACCGCGGCCAAGTGGGCGCACACCAAAGGTGTCGAGCCCTGGCCGCACGCGATCGTCGACGAGGCGTACCAGATGCGGTCGGACGCGTTGCTCGCCGTGGCGAGCCTCTTCGACCGGGCCCTGTTCGTGGGCGACCCGGGTCAGCTCGACCCGTTCAGCGTGGTGGGCGCCGAGCAGTGGGCCGGGCTGTCGTACGACCCGTCGGCCAGCGCCGTGAGCACCCTGCTCGCCCACAACCCGGAACTGCCGCAGCACCGCCTGCCGGTCTCCTGGCGGCTGCCCGCCTCCGCCGCGCCGCTGGTCTCGGACGCGTTCTACCCGTACACGCCGTTCCGCAGCGGCACCGGCCATGGCGACCGGCGGCTGTCGTTCGGGGCCGCGCCGGACGGCTCGGCCGTGGACCGTGTCCTGGACGAGGCGGCCGAGTCCGGCTGGGGCCTGCTGGAACTGCCCGCCCGGCGCACCCCGCGCACGGACCCCGAGGCGGTACGGGCGGTGGCCACGGTAGTGCGGCGGCTGCTGGATCGCGGCGGCGCGGCCGTGAGCGAACGCGGCCCGGATCCCGTACCGCTGACCGCCGACCGGATCGCGGTCGGCACCGCGCATCGCGACCAAGCGGCGGCCGTACGGGCCGCACTCGCGGAGCTGGGAGTCGCGGGCGTCGCCGTGGACACGGCGAACCGGCTCCAGGGGCGGGAGTTCGACGTGACGGTCGTGCTGCATCCGCTCTCGGGGCGGCCGGACGCCACGGCCTTCCATCTGGAGACGGGGCGTCTGTGC
Organism: Streptomyces sp. NPDC047108; assembly: GCF_040643575.1. Classification (NCBI taxonomy): domain Bacteria; kingdom Bacillati; phylum Actinomycetota; class Actinomycetes; order Kitasatosporales; family Streptomycetaceae; genus Streptomyces; species Streptomyces sp. NPDC047108. Next base: position 212,387 of record NZ_JBEYUP010000003.1, on the reverse strand, counting down.
GTCCTGGCCTCGCGCCACCGGCACGCCTGCATCGTGGTGTGCAGGGAGGGGGTGGGCGACCTGCTGGACGAGCATCCGTCGACGGAGCCCGTGCAGCTCGGGGTGACGGTGAAGTTCCCGGACGGCTGGGAGGCGAACCACGCGGTGCTCTCACATCTCGCCGAGCACCGCGTGCGATGGCGGGGACCGGGGCAAGGGTGAGGCGGGAAGGGGGTGCTCGCGACGGGACGGGGGTGATCCGGGGCCTCGCGCACGCGGGTTTGGGCCGGGGCGGGATCCAGGTCGGCACCGAGTCGGATCGTGGCCGGCGCCGGGGTCGATCCCCACAGGTCCCGGTGCCGGTGGCGGGTGGCGGCACCCGACCGGACGCCCTCATTCCGATGGGTACTTGCCAAGCGCGGGACAATGAAGGCGGACCCGGGCCCCCAGAGGGCCCGGTCGGAGCACAGCGTGGCAGCGAACGGAGCGATCGGCGTCCGGCCAGGCCGGGCGGGCGTCGGAGAACGTCGGAGGTAGGTCCATGGCGGAGCCGCGGCCGGCTCATGATCAGGCGGACGACCCGCAGCGACGGCTGCGGCCTGCGGCGCTGATCTTCGAACCCCCGGAGGCCCAGGAGGACGAGGAGCACTTCTTCGACCTGGAGTCGATGGAGGATCCAGGGGAGCTGCTGGCCAGGGCCACGGAGCTGGCGGTGGCGTTCCAGGAGGCCGCGGACCGCGCGACGGAGTTCCAGGCCATCGCGGCGGCCCAGCTCGCCGACCCCAAGCGGTTCGACCGGATCTCGCCCGCCACGATCGCCGAGCGCGCGGACTGGAGCGAGGACTACGCCCGCAGAATGATCGAGTTCGGCCGCGAGATGCTGAAGGGCGGCGACCCCGCCGCCGAATAGCGCGGCGGCACTCCCCCGTATCGCCTACGGGCCGTGGGTCCACGGCCCGCCTGGTGCGCCGGGGCCGTACGCGGAACCACATATGTACGTCCGGCCCGGTGTGCCCGCCCCCGGTGAGGCTGGGCACAGTACGCCACCCCGGCCTGTTGCGTCCGGTTTTCCGGTAAATCCGGATACGGGGCACGGCTCCCGCGTAGGTGTATATGCCATGAGCGATGGGCAGCGGGACCTCCAGAACCTCGACAGCCACCACCGTCTCGACATCTTCGCCGCGGTCCGCGGCGGGAGCGAGGGATGCGGCGGGCGCGGCGGGCGCGGCGGGCGCGGCGGGCGCGGCGGGGACGGAACCCACGGCGGGGGCTGGGGTCGCGGGGCCGACGAGGCCCACGGCGCGTGCGGCAGGACCGCCGGGCCCGGGGCCGAGCCGGACCGTACGGCGGCCCGGGTCACGGCCGCCGGCGCCGAGTGGCTCGCTTCGGCGAGTTCGTACCCCCGCAGCACGCTCGCCCTCTGGTCCGCCCGGCCCACCGCCCCCGTGGTGCTGCCCTGCGGCTCCGTCTTCGACGTGATCAACGTCCCAGCGGTCTTCGGGCGCCGCATGCTGAGCCGCCTGTGGGCCGACGGCCCTGGCTCGGGGCCGGTGGCGGCGCATCGCGGCCGGATGCTGATGTTCGCCGCCCCGGGCACCGCGCACCGGCTCCCCGCCCTGCTCGGCTGGGTCGGCGATCCGCCGACGAAGTCGGGGGGCGAGTGGGGAGAGGCGGTGCCGCCACTCCTGTGCCACGGGACCGGTGACGCGGTGACCGTGCCGCCGCTGAACCCGCCCTCCTCCGCCGAGACGGACAGCTCACGCTGGCTGGTCGCGCCGGACGTCCGGCACCCGTGGCTGCCGGGCACCGAGGTCCTGCTCTGGGCGTGCGTCCAGGCGGGGCGCAGCAGCGTCCTGGTGCCGGGCTGAGGCCTTGGAGACCGGAGTCGGTCGTGCTCGGAACGGGGCTCGGAGTCACCCGGAACCGGGCCCCGAGGCCGCCCGGAACGGGGCGGGCGGGACCGGCTCGTGCCCACGTCGGACCCCGTAAAGTATCGATTTTCGTTCCGCAGGATCCGGATGCTAATGTCTTCCCCGTCGGGCGCCGCTAGCTCAGTTGGTTAGAGCAGCTGACTCTTAATCAGCGGGTCCGGGGTTCGAGTCCCTGGCGGCGCACACGTACGGTTCGTGACCGTTGACCTGGGCTTTCTCCTCCGCGAGAGAGCCCTTCGTCATTTTTCCGGCGCTCCGCAGGCGTTCCGCCGCCTTTCCGGAGCCTCACGGCGGGGTGATCCGCACCGTCCAGCGGCCGGACTCGTCGGTACCCAGCACCTCCACCGCGACCCCGCTGGCGCTGTCGGTCAGCCGCTCCCCCTCGTTCAGGGGCGCATCGGCCAGCGGCGGATAGACGGAGGCGGCCGGGCAGGCCGAGGAGCCCGGATGCCCGTCGATGATCTCGACCGGTCCGCCGCCGGAGGCGATGGAGCTCCGCACCCGGTAGACGAGCACGCCCTCGGTGCAGGTCTCACTGTCGTTGCCGTGCGCCTGCCGGGCCTCCAACGCGATCGCGGTCGAGATGCCCGTACGGATCACCAGCATGCGCTTGCCGCCGCCGGCCGCTGCCCGGGCCGACGGGGCGGCGAGCGGCTCGAGGCTGTGCACCTGCGTACCACCGTGATCGACGCAGCCGATCTGGTCCCGGCTCAGCCAGCCCAGCTTCCACTTGTGCCAGCCGAAGGGCTCGGGCGCGAGTCCGAACTGGCTGCCCATGAGATCCCAGTCGCCGACGTAGGTGTCCCAGTCGCTCTTGCCGTCCTTGGGCCGGTGATAGAGGTCGGGCAGGTCGAAGACGTGCCCGGTCTCATGGGCGAGGACGTTCCGGTCCGGCGGGTGCTCCTCGAAGACGGTGACGACCCGCCGCACGTCGCTGCCGTCGGCCCGTAGCGGCTTGTCGAAGTTGACGACCTTGGTGGCGTCGGAGTCCACACCGGGCGCGTCAGGGTCCGCGACGAGGTAGACCACGTCGTAGCGGCTGAAGTCCACATGGGGATCGGCGGCGGCGACGGCGTCGCGCAGATAGGCGGAGCGCCGGGCCGGATCCCAGTCCCGCTTTATCCCGTACGAGCTCGACGACTGCGGCATTCGCACCCAGGAGCGCATCGGGTCCGCCTGCAGCCGGAACCGGCCGTAGGAGGCGCGCTCGAAGAAGCGGGAGGTGTCGGGGAAGTAGTCGGCGGCCAGTTCACCGGTACCGACCTGGGGCTCGGAGTCCGGGAAGGACAGGAAGACCATGACGGCGTCGAGACTCCGCACCGGGCGCGGGTAGGCGGCGTTCCAGGTGTCGTTGCCCTCGGAGTGGTGGTCGTCGGTGCGCTCCAGGGCGCAGGGTCCGGCGGGACTGACGGCGGAGGCCGGTCCCGCGACGAGGGACGTGGCGATGATCGCGGTGAGGGAGGTGAGTGCGGCGGTGAGGCTGCGCAATCGCGCCCGGTCCACTCGCCCGGGTGTCTGCGGACGCGGCACGTCGACCTCCCGGAACGGAAACGGGACACCTCATCCACCTTGCGGTGGTTTGTCCACCGGTGCCCTGTTCCGCTGGCCTGGTCGAGTGAGCCGCGCGAGCATGTTCATACATAACAGAAAGTCATCGCCTGTCCGAGGGGGGGCAGAGCCGCTCAGAAGGCGTGCAGAAACGATCGTCCCGTCGTCACCGGCGTACGGGCTCGCGGTCCCGTTACTGGAACGGCCGTTGCGCGAACCTCTATGATCGGCACATTTCCAGCGCGGATTCCTCCATGGGCGGCCGTTCGCCAACGGCCGGTCCACCTCTACGAATCTGTACGTGACGAGTGCACTGCGGGAGCGAGCGGTGAGCGAATCCCCCGACGGGCCGGGCCCCTTGCCCCGCCCCATCCCGCCGATGGTCACCGACCGTAGCCGGAGACGGCGGCGGCCGGCCGGGCCGGTCTCCACGGTGACCGGAAGCGGAGCCGCTCCCGGGGCGGGATCGGCGATCGGTCCCGACACCGGACCGGGGATCGCGCCCGGTGCCGGGATCGCGCCCGGAGGTGGGCCAGGGACCGGTCCAGGTACCGGGCCGGGGATCGTTCCGGGGGCCGCTTCCGCGGCGGCGAGGGCCGCCGGAGCCACCGGCGTCGGGGCAGGCTTCATGACGGGCATCGCCCAGGGGACCGGCGGCGGAGCGGCAGGCACCGCCGGCACCTCCCGTACGACGGGAACCGTGGCCGGATTCCTCGCCGGGCTCCCCCATGGGACGGGCATCGGGACCGGCGCCGCGCCCGGCGTTCCCCCTGGCGCCGATGCCGGATTCGCCCACGGGAGCGGCATCGCCCGGAGCTACGGCACGGGGACGATGGCCGGCGCCGCGGCCAACCCCGGAAGAGGCGCGGTCGTGGGGACGGGGACGGTCGGGGCCCGCCGCGGCGGCGCGATCCACGGACCCGGTTCACGTGACCCCCGGGTCCAGGACGTCCAGGCGGCCTTCAACGCCGCCCGCATCGCCATGGCCGTCGTCGGCCGCGACGGCCGGGTGATCACCGCGAACCGCGCGCTCGGCACCCTGCTCGGCACCGACCCCGCCCGTCTCGCCGACGAGGCCGCCGCGGATCTGGTCGACCTCGGCCACGACGCCCGCCTCTGGGCCGCGTACGGCGAAGTCCTGCGCGGTGGCGGCGAACCGCTGCGCTGCACCCGGCCTCTCAAGGGACCGGACGGCCAGTCCCTGTGGACCGAGGTCACGCTCAGCTCGCTGCCCGACCGCGGCAACGCCCTGCTGTCGGTGGCCGACATCACCGACCGGCGCGATCTCCAGGCCAGGCTGCGCCATTTGCAGATGCACGACCCGGTGACCCGGCTGCCCAACCGGGCCCTCTTCTTCGAGCGGCTGGCGGCGGCCCTGGGCCCCGACGCGTACGCGCGCGGCGGGACCGGCCGGATCGGGCTCTGCTATCTCGACCTCGACGGCTTCAAGGCGATCAACGACACCCTGGGACACCGCGTCGGCGACGAGCTGCTGCGGGCCGTGGCGCAACGGCTCGTGCACTGCGCGGACCAGGCCGGTTACGGCAGGCGCGGCGGCCACCTGGTGGCCCGGCTCGGCGGCGACGAGTTCGCGATCCTCGTCGAGGACTCCACCGGCACGGAACAGGTGTCGGCCCTCGCCGGCTCCGTCCTGGCGGCGCTGCAGCAGCCGTTCGACCTGGCCGGACAGCGGCTCTCGCTCTCGGCCAGCATCGGCGTGGTGGAACGGGTCGTCGCCGGGACGAGCGCGACCGCACTGATGCAGGCCGCGGACACCACGCTGTACTGGGCGAAGTCCGACGGGAAGGCCCGCTGGACGCTCTTCGACCCCGAGCGCAACGCCCACATGATCACCCGCCAGGCCCTGTCCAGCATGCTGCGGCCGGCCGTGGAGCGCGGGGAGTTCACACTCGAGTACCAGCCGCTCGTCGGGCTCGGCGACGGTGCCGTGCGGGGCGTCGAAGCGCTCGTACGGTGGCGGCATCCGCAGTTCGGCATGCTGGCGCCGAATCGGTTCATCGGACTGGCGGAGGAGGACGGCTCGATCGTCGAACTCGGCCGCTGGGTGCTGGAGACCGCCTGCCGTCAGGCGCGGCGCTGGCAGGTCGAGCACCCGGAGGCACCGCCGGTCTTCGTCAGCGTCAACGTGGCCGTACGGCAGGTGTGGGACTCCGACCTCGTCGCGGACGTCGCCAGGATCCTGGAGGAGACGGGGCTGCCGCCCGAGCTGCTCCAGCTCGAACTGACCGAGTCGGCGGTGATGGGCTCCGCGGGACGTCCGCTGCAAGCCCTGCAGGCGCTCAGCGAGATGGGCGTCTCGATCGCCATCGACGACTTCGGGACCGGCTACTCCAACCTCGCCTACCTCAGCCGGCTTCCGGTGTCCGTCCTGAAACTCGACGGCTCGTTCGTCCGCGGCTTCCAGGACGAGGAACACCCCAACCCGGCGGACGAGACGATCGTCGAAGCGATGGTGCATCTCGCGCACCGGCTCGGTCTGACCGTCATCGCGGAGTGCGTGGAGAGCGCCGACCAGGCCGAGCGTCTACGGCGGATCGGCTGCGACACCGGCCAGGGCTGGTTCTACTCCCGGCCGGTGCCGCCGGACCACATCCCGACGCTGCTCGGCGGGACATGAGACCGGACGAGCGCCACCGGAACGTCAGCCCGCGGCCGAGTCCGTCAACCCGTAGGCCCCGGCTATCAGCTCGTACGAGCGGAGACGCGCGGCCGGGGTGTGAGCGTTCGTGGTGATCATGAGTTCGTCGGCGCCGGTGCGCTTGGCCAGCGCGTCCAGGCCGTCGCGCACCTCCTCCGCCGTGCCATGGACGACGTTCGCCAGCCAGCTGTCGGCGAACTCCCGCTCCAGCGGGCTCCATTCATAGGTCTCGGCCTCCTCCGGCGAGGGGATCAGCCCCGGCCGCCCGGTCCGCAGCCGCACCATCGACAGCGCGCCCGTCAGCGACTGACGTCGCGCCTCCTTCTCGTCCTCCGCCGCGAGAGCCGAGACACCGATGAGCGCGTACGGCTCGCTCAGCACCTCCGAGGGCCGGAACGCCTCGCGGTAGAGGTCGAGGGCCGGGAGCGTGTTGGCCGCGGAGAAGTGGTGGGCGAAGGCGAAGGGAAGACCGAGCGTTCCGGCGAGCTGTGCGCTGAAGCCGCTCGACCCCAGCAGCCACACCGGCGGCCGCGCGGGCGACTGCACGCCGCCGGGAGCCGTCGCCTGAACAGGGCCCGGCACAGCGTGGATCCGGCGGTACGGGTGGCCGTCCGGGAAGTCGTCGTCCAAGAACCGGATCAACTCGGCGAGCTGCTGCGGGAACTCATCGGCTTCCTCGCCCCACGCCTCTCCGGCCTTCGCACCGCGCCGGTCGGCACGGCGCAGCGCCGCCGCCGTGGCCCCGTCCGTGCCGGGGGCCCGGCCCAGGCCGAGGTCGATCCGGCCGGGTGCCATGGCTTCGAGCGTCCCGAACTGCTCGGCGATCACCAGCGGAGCGTGGTTGGGCAGCATGACTCCGCCGGAGCCGAGACGGATGCGCTCGGTGTGGGCGGCGAGGTGGGCCAGGATCACGGCCGGGGACGAGCTCGCGACACCGGGCATGGAGTGGTGCTCGGCGACCCAGAAACGGTGGAAGCCGAACCGCTCCGCGGTCCGGGCCAGCTCGACACTGGTCCGCAGGGCGTCGGTCGCGGTCAGACCCGTGCCGACGGTGGCGAGGTCGAGTACGGACAGCGGAACCGGAGCGGCTCCGGGTGCCGTGCCTCGGATCGTTTCGTGCGGTGTGGCCATGCGGCCCGCCCTCTCTGGTCGGTCTGCTTGCACTCAACGACAACCGGAGAGCGACTCCGGTTCATTCCCGAGAATCGTGTCCTATCGGCCGCGCCGGTCGCTTTGCGGCTCCTCCATCTGTCCGCACCGCGTTCTCCGCCGGCACCGGGTGCGTCTCAGTCAGCGTTCGCCCCGGCGACCCCAACGCGTCGACGGCCTGCGCCCCCCCTGCTTCGCCGAGGCCGGCTCCGGCCGCCTTCCGCTCCGCCGCCTCCGCCAACACCGGCCAGAGGTCCGCCCCGGGTCGAGTCCGCCCCCGTCCCTGGTCCACCGAGGCCGGGCTCGGCCCGGCTCAGGCTCCGGCTGGGCTTCGGGCCCGGGCGCGGCCGGTGCCGATCCCGGTCCGGGTCCAGGTCCAGCCCGGTCCGGGGTCGACCCCCGGCTCCGGGCCCGGCGCTCCCCTATCTCCGCCACGGTCCGGGTCCGGGTCCGGGTCCGGGTCCGGGTCCGGGTCCGGGTCCGGGTCCGGGTCCGGGTCCGGGTCCGGGTCCGGGTCCGGGTCCGGGTCCGGGTCCGTCAGAGCATGACCACCGTCGAGCTCGCTCCTCCGGCGCGAGAGACCGACCCGGCGCGACCGGCTCGCCTGCCCGCCGACGGGTGGTGCGCGGGACAACTCCGGCGTGGTCGAGCCCGCACGCGACGGGCACCTCGCCGCGTTCCGGTCGTTCCGGTCGTTCCGGCCAGAGCCTTGACCTTCGCGTTCGCCACGGCTGGGCCCCGCCGATCCTGCTCGGCATGGTGGCACCGCCGAGGCAGCAGCCCGGCGCGCGGCCGCACGCCCGCCACTGCCCCACACTGCCCGGCAACGCCACGCCCAGTCCGGTGCCAGCCCGGCGCGGCCCGCCCCGCGACGTTCCTCGACCCCGGCCGTTCCGTCGCCGTCGCGCCGGCCCTATCCAGCGGTCGCGTCCGACCCGGCAGGGGCGGTCCTGACGATCAGCCCTTGGTGTAGAGCGTGCCGAGGTCGGGACGGGAGACCGTGCGGTTCAGGAGGCGGAGTCCCTCCCAGGTCGTGACCTGGTTGGCGGTCAGCACCGGCTTGCAGAGCTCTGCCTCGAGGTCGACCAGATAGGCAGCCGTGTGCAGGGCGGTGTCCGGCAGGAGGACGACCTGGGCGTCCGGGTGGTCACCCGCGCGGGCCAGCTCCAGCACCTCGTCCCGTCCCCAGGTGCCGACCTCGGCCGCGGTGATGATCCCGCTGCCGCGGATCGCGACGACCTCCGCACCGGCCGCCTTGAGGAAGGCCATGAAGTGCTCGGCAACGTCCTCCGGGTAGGTCGCGGCGATCGCGACCCGTTCCGCTCCCAGCGCCTGGATGGCGTGGGCGAAGGCGAAGGACGTGCTGGAGGCGGGAAGAGCGGCTGTCTCTGAGAGCTCCCGCACCTGCTCCCGCGCGCCCTCCCAGCCGAAGACGAAGCTCGCGCTGGTGCACGCCCAGACCACGGCCTGCGCCCCGCGCGACTTCAGCTCCTCGACCCCCGCCGCGAGCCGGGACGCCGAGCCCATCTCGAGCAGCGCGTCCACCCGGTGGGCGTCCTCGCCGATGTCGGTGTGGACGAGAGGCAGCCGGACATCCGCGGCCAGCATCTCTTCGATGCGCGGATAGTCGTCCTCTGCCGAATATCCGGGGTACAGGAAGCCCACCGCGGGTCCTGTCGTCGCCTGCGTCATCTCCACCTCCGCGTCATGTGTCTCTGCAATTCATGTCCGGCTCTGCGATGCATGCCCGGGTCCGTCTCGGCGCCCGCCGCGTCGCGCCACCCAACTGCTTTCAATACACCGGCCGAGGCCACGAGGTTCCACCGTGCGGCCTCCCCTGTACGAGTGAACCGCATCGTGTCCAGCCGGCCCCTGGCATCGTGTCCAGCCGGCCCCGGCCACACAGCCCGGCTCCAGCCGCGCCCCGGCTCGGCCCGCGCCGCCCGGATCCACCGCCTCGCCGTCAGCCCGACGTCCGTACACCTCCCGGGCCCGCGCGCTCAGCGACCTGCTTCAAGCGCGCTCAAGACAGCACCGTGCCGGGCCGCTCCCGAGCGCCGAAGCGCCTCCGCGAGCAGCCCGGCCGTCGGCTCGTCGGCGCGCGAGCCCGGCGACCGGGCCGGCCGAGCGACCGGGCGGGCAAGCGACCGTGGCAGGCCGAGCGGCCGGGCCGGCCGACCCTGCCGACCCGTCAGGTCGGCGGGATCCCGCCCGGCTCGTCCGGGAACGGGTACGGCGGTGGATCGATGCCGTCCGCGGTCTCCGACTCCGGCATCCCCGGCGATCCCGCGAAGGCCGCCTCGGGCTCGGGGTGCGACGGCTGCGCGGGCGGAGCCTGCGGCTCGGGAGCCAGGTCCACGGGCGGTGGCGGCGACGAGGACATCGCCGCGGGCCCGCGTCTGGCCACCGGGTCCAGCAGCGCCTGGTACGGCCCGACCGCCTGCACGCCGATCCGCTGCAGCGCGGCCCATATCGTCACCTGGTTGGCGGAGAGCACCGGCATGCGCAGCTCCGCCTCGAGCTGCGGGATCACGTCGTAGGTCGGCAGGTTGGTGCAGCTGATGAACAGCGCGTCGGCCGCGCCGACCACCGCCTGCCGCGCCATGTCGACCACGTCCCGGTACGGCACCTTCCAGATGTGCCGGGTCAGACCGAGGTAGGCGCGGCCGGTGACCGTGACACCGCCCTCGGCGAGGTAGTCCTCGAGCGAGGTCGTGACCGATCTCGTGTACGGCGTGACCAGCGCGATGCGCCGTGCGCCGATCTCGTGCAGGGCGTCGAGCAGCGCGCCGGAGGTGGTCAGCGCCGGCATCTCCCCGGCCTGTTCCATCGCGGCGCACATGCCCCGCTCGCCGGCCACACCGGCGACGAAGCTGCCCGATGTGCAGGCGTACGCGACGACCTCGGGCGCGACCGCGCCGAGGGCCCGCACGGCCTCCCGCAGAGTCTCGTGCTCACTGACGAGCCGGGCGAGGTCGAGGCTGACCTCGACCGGCACAAAAGGGGTTCGGGTCAGGTGGAGCGACACGTCGTCCGGAACCCAGCGCCACAGTTCACGGTCGAGCGCGAAGTCGAACGGTGCGACGACGCCCACACCACGTTGCGGGTGTGGGCCGCCCAGAAAGGAGACGTCCATTTCAAGCCCCAATACGACGGAGGCTGGGCCGATGGCCGCAGAGAACGGCAGATCAAGAGAGCCGGTGCACGCCGGGACGTCGGGACAGGGATGTGGGACGGAAGCCCGTGTTGACGAAGGTAGTTTCCGCTCCCTAGCGTGGTCAATCCTCGCATCCCACGCCGTTCACCGCTCTCTCTTCCGAAGAGAGAATCCGATCTACGTTTCGAAACGGTGTCCTGCCCATGTCCGAACAGGTTCTTCTCGTTTTCGGCACCGACCCGACGCCCAAGCTGGACCGGATCGCCGGCCGCGCCCGCGTCGTTTTCGCTGATGAGCAGAGTCTCCACGACCTGCTGCCGACCGCCGACGCACTGCTCGTGTGGGACTTCACCTCCGACGCCGTGCGCAATGCGTGGCCGGGCGAGGGCCCACGCCCGCGCTGGGTCCATACGGCGAGCGCCGGGGTCGACCGGCTCCTCAGTCCCGAGATGATCTCCTCGTCGGCGGTGCTCACCAATGCCCGGGGCGTTTTCGAGCAGCCCATCGCCGAATACGTGGCCGGTCTCGTGATCGCTATGGCCAAAGATTTCAGCGGCACTTGGGAATTGCAGCGGCAGCGGCGCTGGAAGCACCGCGAGACCATGCGGCTGGCCGGCTCGAAAGCCGTGGTCGTCGGCTCGGGCCCCATCGGGCGGGCCATCGCCAGGACCCTCGCGGCGCTGGGCGTCGAGGCCGAGCTCGTCGGCCGTACGGAGCGGAGCGGTGATCCCGAGTTCGGAACGGTGCACGGCGGCGCTGCGCTGTACGGGTTGCTGCCGTCGGCCGACTGGGTGGTCTGCGCGGCGCCCCTCACGGAGGACAACCGGGGCATGTTCGACGCCTCCGCCTTCGCCCGGATGAACCCGTCGGCCCGGTTCATCAATGTGGGCCGCGGTCCGCTCGTGGTGGAGAAGGATCTCGTCGACGCGGTTCTGAAGCGGACGATCGGGGGCGCGGCGCTCGACGTCTTCGAGAGCGAGCCGCTGGCCGCGGACGACCGGATCTGGGACGTACCGGGGCTGTTCATCTCGCCGCACATGAGCGGGGACACGATCGGCTGGCGGGACGCCCTGTCCGAGCAGTTCCTGGACAACTTCGATCGCTGGGTGGCGGGGGAGCCGCTGCTCAACGTCGTGGACAAGAAACTGGGTTACGTCCCGGTGACCTGACCCGGCCCGGCCTGCAGCGGCGCGGCCCCCGGGCCGCCGCACGCCACGGGCGCCGGGCCCCGACCCGGCGCTCCACCCGCGGCCGAACCGTACGAGCCGGGTCCGGACCCGGCTCGTTCCGGACCTCTCCCGATCCGGCTCCGCTCGGGTCCACTCCCCGCCGCACCCCGCGCGGCTCCGGCCGCACCGCCCGCCCACCGGCCCCGCCGGTACCACCCATGGAGGGTCGATGACCGATCTCGCCGATCTCACCGCAACCGAGCTGCTGGCCGGGTACGCCTCCGGAGCCTTCTCACCGGTGGAGGCGACCCGCGCCGCCCTCGCGCGGATCGAGCGGACGGAACCGGCCGTCAACGCCTTCGTACGGGTCGACGCCCAGGAGGCGCTCGCCCAGGCCGCCGCGTCCCAGGAGCGGTGGCGGCGCGGCGAGCCGGACGGACTGCTCGACGGCGTACCGGTGTCGGTGAAGGACATCCTGCTGCAGCGCGGCGGGCCGACCTGCCGCGGCTCCCGCACGGTCCGCGCGGAGGGCCAGGCGTGGGACGAGGACGCGCCCTCGGTGGCCCGGCTGCGCGAGCACGGCGCGGTCTTCCTGGGGAAGACGACGACGCCCGAGTTCGGGTGGAAGGGCGTCACCGACAGCCCGCGGGACGGGGTGACCGGGAACCCGTACGACCCGCAGCGCACCGCGGGCGGCTCCAGCGGCGGGAGCGCCGCGGCCGTCGCGCTGGGCGAGGGACCGCTGAGCCTGGGCACGGACGGCGGTGGTTCGGTCCGCATCCCGGCGTCCTTCTCCGGGATCTTCGCGCTCAAGCCCACCTACGGCCGGGTGCCGCTCTACCCGGCGAGCCCCTTCGGCACGCTGGCGCACGTCGGCCCGATGACCCGCGACGCGCTCGACGCGGCGCTGCTGATGGATGTGATCACGAGGCCGGACGTCCGGGACTGGTCGCAGCTCGACACGGTGGCGGCGAGCTTCCGGGACGGCATCGACGGCGGCGTCGAGGGCCTGCGCATCGCGTACTCGCCGACCTTCGGCGGCCGCGTGACGGTCGACCCCCAGGTGGCCGAATCCGTACGGGGCGCGGTGGAGCGTCTGGAGGAGCTGGGGGCGCACGTGGAGGAGGCCGACCCCGGCTTCGAGGATCCCGTGGAGGCTTTCCACACCCTGTGGTTCAGCGGTGTGGCGCGGGTGGTGCAGCACCTGACGCCGGACCTGCTGGAGCTGCTCGACCCCGGGCTCCAGGAGGTCGTCGCCCAGGGCGGCCGGTACAGCGCGCTGGACTACCTGGCAGCGGTGGACGTCCGGATGGCGCTGGGCCAGCGGATGGGCCGCTTCCACACCGGCTACGACCTGCTGGTGACCCCGACGCTGCCGATCACCGCGTTCGAGGCGGGCGCGGAGGTCCCCAAGGGGTCAGGGCACCACCGGTGGACGGGCTGGACGCCGTTCACCTACCCGTTCAACCTGACCCAGCAGCCCGCCGCGAGCGTGCCGTGCGGGACGGATCGCGACGGGCTGCCGATCGGTGTGCAGCTGGTGGGCGCACGCCACTCGGACGCGCTGGTCCTGCGCGCGGCGCACGCCCTCTACACGAGCGGTGCGGCCGAGATCAGCCCGCCCGGCGGAAGTTGAGGGTCTCCCCCAGCGCTCCCGCGCGCCACAGGTCCTGACAGGCGTCGGCCATCCGGTCGAGGCCCTCGACGATCGTGCCCCAGACGATGCCCGGGACCCAGCCCGCGTCTCCGTTGATCAGCAGGTTGTTCCGCTCGTAGAAGAGCGCGAGGTCGACGACCGTGGTGCGGCCCTGATGCTTGGCCTCGGACTCGTACCCGTACGACTTCGTCCCCAACTGCGTGTCCGTGAACGTGAAATAGCACAGGTCGCCCGGAATCGGAGTGATGGTGGGGTTCTCCAGGGGCGGCTCCTCCGGTGCAAAGGGGGGCAGGAGGGCATAGATCTCGTTCCGCGCGTACTTCGCGTGGTAGACGTCGCCGCCCAGCGGCAGCGCGTTCCACACCGCCTCACACGTGATCGGCGCGCGGTCGTCGAGGAGCTTTGCCATACAGGTGACACCGCGCTTGTCGAGCGAGACTTCGATGAAGCGGTCGGCCATCGTGGGTCCTCTCGGTCGGATACGGGATCAATTGTGGCCCAACGGTCAATAGAGCTGCGCTTGCATCAAGGGCTGAAAACAGCCTGCATGATTCGCGCGGTCTCGGGTAGCCGCGCGGCCATGGCTCCACCACAGGGGAACGACATGATCGGTAGAAGTGTCGGCCGCCGCTCCGTGCTCGCGGGAATGGCTGCCATCGGTGCTGCAGCCGCGGTCGGCTGCAGCCGGGTTTCCACCGCGGACACGACAGGGGGCGGGAATCTGCTGGAGCGCCTGCGCGCGCAGGGCACCGTGAAGCTGGGGATCGCGGGCGAGATCCCCTTCGGCTACATCAGCAAGAAGGCTGAGATCACCGGGGAGGCTCCTGAGCTCGCCAAGGTCATCTTCAAGCGTCTGGGAGTGCCGAACGTCCAGGCCGTCCCGACGGAATTCGGTTCACTGATCCCCGGCCTCAATTCACAGCAGTTCGATGTGATCGCCGCGGGAATGTTCGTCAATCCGGAACGTTGTGCACAGGTTCTCTTCGCGGATCCGGACTACGAAGTGCTGGACGCGTTCATCGTCCGCAAGGGCAATCCGAAGAACATTCACAGCTATGCCGACATCAAGAAGTCGGGCGCCAAACTCGCCAGCGGTACCGCGTATGCGGAGATCGACTACGCGGTCGACGCCGGAGTTCCGAGAGGCGAAATCCAGATCTATCCGGACCAGTTGGCCGGTCTGCTCGCCGTGGCCCAGGGACGAGCGGACGCTTTTGCGGGCACAAGCCTCACGGTCCGCAATGTCATCAATCAGACGAAGAATCCGAAGGTGGAGGGAACCAAACCATTCCTCCCGAAACTCGACGGAAAGCCCGCGTACGGCGCGGGCGCTTTTGCGTTCCGCAAAGGCGAGACACAACTGCGGGACGCCTTCAATGAAGAGCTGCACAAGATGAAGCAGAACGGCGAGGTCAAGCGAGTCCTCAAGCCCTTCGGATTCACCGACACCGAGATGACCGAACTGACCGCAGAGGAGCTGTGCAAGAAATGACAGCAGAACTCTGGGAACTCATCTTCAAGGGCATCTGGGTCACGGTCCAGCTCACGATCTACAGCGCGGCGCTCGGTGCGGTCGTCGCCTTCACCGTGGGCATCGGCCGCACCTCCCGCTTCTGGATCCTCCGCTTCCTCTCCGGCTTCTACGTCGCGGTCTTCCGCGGGACCTCGGCCCTGGTGCTGATGTTCTGGCTGTTCTTCGTGGTGCCGCTGGCCTTCCAGTGGCAGCTCGTCCCGCTGTGGGCGGCCACGCTCGCCCTCGGCCTCTCCTACGGCGCGTACGGGGCGGAGATCGTCCGCGGCGGCATCGCCGCGGTGGCCCCGGCCCAGCGCGAGGCCGGCATCGCGCTGAGCTTCACGCCCATGCAGCGTCTGCGGCGGATCATCCTCCCGCAGGCCGTCCCCGAGATGATGCCGCCCTTCAACAACCTGCTGATCGAGCTGCTCAAGGGCACGGCCCTGGTGTCGCTGCTCGGCGTCGGCGACATCTCGTTCGCCGCTCAGCTCGCCCGGCTCGCGACCGGTGAGAGCGGCAGCATCTACTTCACGATCCTGGTCATGTACTTCGTCCTCGCCTTCCTCCTCACCCGTGTGATGCGGCTGATGGAGCGCCGAGCCAAGGCCGGCATCGGGCAGGCACCCCCGAAGGGCGGCGGGATCATCCGCAAGCTCGCCATCCGTGAGGAGACCGAGCAGGCCTCCAACATCAACATGACGGGTGGTGCGCGATGAACTGGAGCTGGTCCGTAGTCGGCGACTTCATGCCGATGTTCTGGGACGGCGTGAAGGTCACGCTCGAGGCGACCGTCCTGGGCTCCCTGCTCTCCTTCGTGCTCGGCCTCGTCTGGGCACTGCTGCTGCGCACGCCGACCCGGTTCGTGCGCTGGCCGGTGGGCGTCTTCACGGAGTTCATCCGCAACACCCCGCTGCTGGTGCAGCTGTTCTTCTTCTTCTTCGTGCTGCCGGAGTGGGGCATCCAGACCACCGCCCTGGCCACCGGAGTCATCGGCCTCGGCCTGCACTACTCGACCTACACCGCGGAGGTCTACCGCGCGGGTATCGAGGGTGTGCCGGCCGGACAGTGGGAGGCGGCCACCGCGCTCAGCCTGCCGCGGACCCGCACCTGGGGTTCGGTGATCCTGCCGCAGGCGATCCGCCGCGTCGTCCCGGCGCTCGGCAACTACGTGATCGCGATGCTCAAGGACACCCCGATGCTGCTGGGCATCGGCGTGCTGGAAATGCTGCAGCAGGCCCGCCTGTTCGGGGCCGAGACCTTCCAGTACATCGAGCCGTACACGGTCGTTGGCGTCGCCTTCATCCTGATCTCCTACCCGGCTTCCCTTCTCATGCGATACCTGGAGCGTCGTCTTGTCCACTGACAGCACCCAGACCCCGCCCGTCCCGGGAAGCAAGGACGGCACCGAGCTGATCCGGTTCGACCACGTGACCAAGCGCTTCGGCGACACCACCGTCCTGGACAACCTGGACTTCACCGTGGCGCCCGGCAAGCACGTGACGCTGATCGGCCCGTCGGGCTCCGGCAAGACGACGATCCTGCGCCTGCTGATGACCCTGCTGGCGCCCGAAGAGGGCACCATCAAGGTCGCCGGCGACTACCTCACCCACGAGGACCGCAACGGCAAGCTCGTCCCGGCGACCGACAAGCACCAGCGGGAGATCCGCAAGAAGATCGGCATGGTCTTCCAGCAGTTCAACCTCTTCCCCAACATGAAGGTGCTGCGGAACATCACCGAGGCACCCGTGCACGTCCTGGGCCTGTCCAAGGACGAGGCGGAGGAGCGGGCGCGCGAGCTGCTCGAACTCGTCGGTCTGAGCGAGCACATCGACAAGTACCCGACGCAGCTCTCCGGCGGGCAGCAGCAGCGTGTGGCGATCGCCCGCGCCCTCGCGATGCGGCCGCAGGTGCTGCTGCTGGACGAGGTCACCTCGGCGCTCGACCCCGAACTGGTCGCGGGCGTCCTGGATCTGCTGCGGGACATCGCCCGCACCACGGACATCACGATGCTCTGCGTGACGCACGAGATGAACTTCGCCCGGGACATCTCGGACGACGTATTGATGTTCGACGCCGGACGGGTCATCGAATCGGGTCCGCCGGAGAAGATCTTCAGCGAGCCGGAGCACCAGCGCACCCGCGAATTCCTCAGCGCTGTGCTGTGAATTCCGCAGCTCCGGCTTGCGAGGAATGACTCCGGCATATGCCAAGGTGGCGCGCCCCTGCTGACGGGCATGGGGCGCGCCATTCAAACTCCTCAACACCTGCTCCATTCAGGGCTCTTGACGGCTATCGTGGTAACCAGCCCGCCTGTCGGGAGCGGTGAGGAGTGCCTGCGAGCCGTGACCTGCAGCAACGGGACTGACGCAAGCGGTCACAACCTGCTAGGGGGAAACCGTGGCGCTCAAACCCGAGCCGACCGCGCCGTTCCATTCGGTGCAGTACGCACTGCGCGTACTCGAATGCGTCGCCAAGCACACCGGCGGCGTCACGGATGTCCAGATCGCGCGCGAGACCGGCCTGCCCACCGGCCACCTCTCCCACCTCCTCCGCATGCTGGGTCGCGAGGGCTATGTGGAGCAGGTCACCGGCGGCGCCTACGTCGTCGGGGAGTCCCTGGTGCTGCTGGGCTCCGCGGGCAACCGCCAGCAGGCGCTCTACGACAAGCTGCAGCGCACCCTCTCCGAGATCCGCGACTCGGTCGGCGCCGCCGTCTACATAAGCCGCTACATCGACGGCGAGATCAAGATCACGCAGTACGCGGACGGACCGCGCGCCCCGAAGGTCAACGAGTGGGTGGACTTCCGTTCCGCCGGGCACGCGAGCGCGGTCGGCAAGTGCCTGCTGACACAGCTCGACCACAACGGGCGCCGCGACCACCTCTCCCGCCACAAGACCGCCCGCCTCACCTCGCGGACGATCACCAGTGAGCAGGTCCTCTTCTCCCGCCTGGACAACCAGCCGCCGACCGTCCCCGTCCTGGATCTCCAGGAGTACGCGGTCGGGACCGTCTGCGCGGCCGTGCCGATCACCGCGGGCAAGTCGGTGGGCTGCCTCGCCCTCTCGATGCCGATCGAGAACGCGCACCGGCTGCGCCAGGCCGCGGACACCCTCAACCGCAGTGCGGCACCGGTCCTGCTGTCCCTGACGCTCTGAGCGCCCCGGCCCGGCACTGCCCCGGCCCGGCCCGGCACCGGCGAGAAGGCCGTCAGGACGCCCCTCGCGGACCGTGGTCCTGAGCATCCTTGCGGACCAGGTACGATGTTCGACGTCAGCAGGCGCCGCTAGCTCAGTTGGTTAGAGCAGCTGACTCTTAATCAGCGGGTCCGGGGTTCGAGTCCCTGGCGGCGCACATGACACTTCGGTCCTCCTCGCCACGGGCGAGGAGGACCGAAGTCGTTTCCGGCTCGTGCCGTCCGCGCGCGGCACGCTCCTCACCGGGCGAGCAACTCCTCGCGCCCCTGCGCCCGGTAGCGCTCCAGCAGCGCCTCGAACTCCACCTGCCCCAGCCGGTCGTACACGCCGCCGCACGGCCCCGCCCCCAGGGGCGACCACCAGACCGGGTCGGCGCATTGGAACCCCTCGCGGCGCAGCCCCGCCCGGTGGATCTTGTTCGTCGCCGTGACCGGCATGGCGGCCGGGAGCCGTACGAACCGGGGCGCCATCTTCGTCCCCAGGTCCGGCTGGGCGGCCAGGAACGCGGCGAAGTCCGCCGGGTCGAAGGAACCGGGGCCGTCCCGCAGCACGAGCGCGGCCATGACCTGGTCGCCCGCGACCGGGTCGGGCACCGCGTAGACGGCGGCGGAGACGACGGGGGTGTAGCGGGCGAGGATGTTCTCGATCATCGCCGCACCAAGGTTCTCGCTGTCGACGCGGAGCCGGTCGTCGGCACGGCCTGCGAAGTGGAAGAAGCCGTCGGTGTCGCGGATGAAGAGGTCCCCGGTCCAGTACCAACCGTGACGGGTCCGGGCCGCTGCCGCCTCCTCGTTGCGCCAGTAGCCCTCGAAGGGGTTCGGGCCGCGGTTGACGAGTTCGCCGATCGCCTCGTGCGCGCCCTGGAGGCGTCCGTTCGCGTCCAGGTGGGCCCGCGGCCGCTCCTCCCCCGTCTCCGGGTCGACCACCGCGAGGTCGTCGCCGGGGGCGGCACGGCCGATGGCGCCGGGCGGGGCGTCCGGGCTGTGCTGGATGGCGGCGCCGCCTTCGGAGGAGCCGTAGCCCTCGACGAGGCGGACCCCGAACCGGGCGGCGAAGCGGGCGGCGTCGACGGCGCCCGCCTCGGTGCCGAAGCCGGTACGCAGGCGATGGTCGCGGTCGTCGGGGTGCTCGGGCGTGGCCAGGAGGTACTGGACGGCCCGGCCGACGTAGGTGAAGTACGTGGCTCCGAAGGCCCGAACTTCGGGCAGGAAGCCGGAGGCGGAGAACGTCCGGCGCAGGGCGACCGCCGCTCCGCCCGCCAGCGCGGGTGCCCAGTCGGCCACGACGGCGTTGCCGTGGAACATCGGCATGCAGATGTAGTGCACGTCGTCCGGGCCGACGCCGAAGTGGCGCACGAGAGAGCGCGCGGCCGCGGCGAGCCTGCCCTGTGAGCAGATGGCGGCCTTGGGGGCGCCCGTCGAGCCGGAGGTGAAGGAGAGGAGCATCCGGCTGTCGGGCCCGACCGCGCCGACCCTGGAGTCACCGGGCTCGGCGTCCCCGTACGGCGCGAGGTGGCGCGCGTAGGACGGAGCGTCGACGACGAGGATCCGGTCGCGGGGGACGGGGAGGTCCAGGCCGTCCAGGAGCGGGAGGCGGGACCGTTCGGTGACGAGCAGGGCGCACTCGGTGTGGCGTATGTCACGGGCGAGTTCGGGACCGCGCCGGGTGGTGTTGAGGCCGACGACGGTCGCGCCGGCGAGTGCGGCGGCGGCGAGCCACATCGCGTAGTCCGGCACGTTGTCCAGCAGCAGGCCGATGTGCGGCCACGCGCCCGGCGGCAGGAGATCGGCGAGCAGAGCCGCCCGCGCGGCGGCTCCGGCCACGACCTGGTGGTGGGTGAGGACCTCGTTCTCGAAGAGCAGGCCCGTGCGGTGGTCGCCCCACCGGTCGTGCACGAGTTCCGCGACGGTCTCCATCCGCATGGCGCACGACCGTAACTGACGCTACGTCAGATTGGGAGACCGCGTCCCGTACCGGTTCGCGGGCGCGGACCGGCAGGGGACGCGGTCACGGTCCGGTGAGCGGCCGGACCGCGGTGCCGTGGCATCCGGATCACTCCCGACCGGGGCCGGGCCGGACGCCACGACCTAGAACTGGACGTCCGAGCACGCGTAGAAGGCGTTACCCGTGTCGGCGATCGTCCAGACGGCGAGGATGATGTGCCGCCCTGTCTTGCCCGACGGGATGGTGCCGGTGTGGGACAGGGTGGACGGCGGACGCTGGCCGTTGTAGGGCACCGTGAGGAACGGGGTGGTCTCCAGCGCGGCGCGGGTCAGCGGCCGGCTCGTGTCCCAGCCGTTCCTGGTGATGTAGTAGCGGAAGTCCGTGGTCGCGTGGGCCGCGGTGAACTGCCAGCGGAAGGCGTGGGAACCGGCGTTGACGCGGGTCGCCGGCCACTGGCCGCCGCGCGGGTCGTCGAGTTGCGCGAAGCGGCTGTTGCCGCCTGCGCAGATCGTTCCGTCGGCGGGTCCGGAGGCGGGGAAGCCCTTGGGCCCCTCGACACTCTGCGGCTCCCACTGGATGGCACCGCAACCCGTCACGGTGCCGTTGGCGCACAACTTCTGTCTGCTGACGGGGGAATCGGTGTAGCCGTGGCTGCTCGCGCTGCCCGTGGCGAGGACCGAGACGCCGATGACGCCGAGCCCGACCAGAGCAGCGCTGATCTTCTTGCGCATGCTTCGCTCCAGGAGAACGGTGGGGAGGTTCCGCGCGCTGAGCTCAGCCGTCCGGGTGGTTCAGGTCTAGACCAAGTCGCAGGATAGCGCGCCCCGTTGGCCATGCCCAGAGCGATCGGAGCGGCTTTCGGGCCGGGCCAAGGAGCCCAGGCACCAACAAGCCATGATCGGACCCGCCGTCGGCCTCGACCTCATGTCACCGCAGGGCCGACACCTCCCGTTACGGGAGATATGGAGCCACGCCGACGCCCACTCCGCGGACACCGGTGGACGAGTTTCGGCCTTTCCGCGCAGCGTCGGCCGCGTCCCGGCGGCGCTGCCCGACGCCCCCGGACGACCGCCCCTTCGGCCGCGACGTTCACATCCGCCGTCCGCGACCGACTTCCGCCCCACCACGCAAACGGTGTGCCGCCCGGCATCACACCAGCGCGGCGACCAGGGCCCGGGCAGGGCGCACCGGCGCGCAGGCCCGGCCCTTGCCCAACCCCTCAGTCATGCGACAACGGCCCCACCGGATCGCGAGAGCCGCGCCGTTCGGCATCTCCGGACGGGGGCTCGCCTCGCCGCCGAGAAGCCCGCCCATGGCCGACGATCACAACCCAGTTCGCACAGTCGTCTGACGACTCTGCCCGCTTCGCACTACAGTGAGGCGCGCGAGCCGCGCCGAGTCATTCGGTGGCGGGGCTTGCCCGCCGCTGTTTCCGCGCCTGAGCGCCGGACGGCCGGCGGTGGTTCCCCTCGCTCCATGGACGAGGTCCGGGCCGCGTGAGCAGCAATGTCTCACCCGGCCCTTCCCGCCATGGCCCGCGAGCGCCGGACCAGCCCGCGGAGGGCTACCGCCACGCACCACCCTCGTCCGAGGGTCTCCCCTGCCCCCCACTCCTACACATTCGGGAGAAGTGCATGCTCGACCCACGTAGAGAAGCGGCGGCCTCTCCGGCCGCTGACCGGACCCCCGCAAAGGCGGTGAGGCGGCCGACGGACACCCGGTCGGCGTCCCGCGCACGTACCGGACACAAGGCGCGCATGAGCAGGAAACGGCTGTATGCGCTGCTGGCGGGTTCGGGGCTGCTGATAGGCGGCCTCAGCCTGGTCCCGCTCTCGGCTTCCGCCTCGCTCGGCGACCACACCCGCATCATCCTCGACGCGGACAAGCTGGCCTCCCTGCGGGAGCGCGCCAAGGCCGGCGACCCGGGATGGACCGCCCTGAAGAAGCAGTGCGATGCCTATCTGACCGGCAAGGTCGAGTGGCCCGACGGCAAGGACTACCCCGAAGGCGGCAGCGTCGGCGAGGGGTACCAGGGCGACACCTACTTCACGGCCGTCACCAATCTCGGCATCTGCCACCAGGTCGCCCTGGGTACCGACCAGGGGAAGGCGAAGAAGTACGGCGCCAAGGGCGTCGACGTCCTGACCCGGATGAGCGCCCCCGAGGGCGATCCTCATGCCCCGAACCCCAAGTCCGACTCCGTCTACGGCATCCGCTTCTACGGGCTGGGGATGGCGCTCGGCTACGACTGGCTGCGCGACGCCATGTCCTCCGCCGAACGCACGCGCGTGTACAAGGCGATCGGCCGCTGGGTCGACACGTACGAGGACAGCGGCTTCGGCCGCCAGCACCCGCAGGGCAACTACTTCGCCGGCTACTACGCCACCAAGGCCGTCGCCGCTTTGGCGACCGAGGGCGACGACCCGCGCGCGAAGGAACAGTGGTCGGACTTCCTCACCCGGGTGCACGGGAAGATGGTCCAGCCCTACTACGCGAAGAACGTGTCGGGCGGCGGATGGCCGGAGGGCCAGAACTACGGTCCGCTGGCGACGTTCAACATGGCCCTGCCGGCCGTGGCCGCCAAGACGGCCAAGGGCAAGGATCTGATCCACGGCGACAAGCCGTTCGCGTTCCCGTCCGGAGCGGCCGACTGGTACATGTACAACGTCTGGCCCAGCCTGAAGCGGGTCGACGACCGCGGCACCATGCGCGTGGAGGGCGAGCCGGCTCCGGCCCCCGCCCGCGCCATCACCGAGCTGGCCGGGATGATGCCGTACTGGGACGACCCGAAGGCCGCGGAATTCCACCGGTTCGCCCGCGATGTGCGCAAGGCGAACCCCGGCCGCCCGGCCCCTGAACGGCTGTGGAGCGACTTCGTGTTCTGGGACGACTCCGCACCGGAGAAGCCGTACAAGGACCGCCCGCTCGCGTCCCTCGCGAAGGGGATGGAGATGGGGTCGACCCGTTCGGGGTGGGACAAGAAGGCGGTCTGGGGCTCTCTCAACGCCGGGCCCTACACCGGGTTCCACGACTCCCAGGAGCAGCTCTTCGACGCCGGCAGCCTGGCTGTGGCCCACGGCAACAAGCCGTTCCTGGTCAACGCCTCGGGTCAGATCTTCCGGGGCACCGCCCAGGTCGACGAGTTCCTCTTCAAGGACAACCGCGAGGGCCGGGATCTCTACAACGTCTTCTACACGGACGCGCCCTCCCCGCGCGGACAGGCGACGACGAACCGGGCCCAGGGCGCCAAGACGCGTATGTCCGCCTTCGACCGGCAGAAGAACTACACGTTCATGCGGGCGAGCAACCTGGCCGACATGTACCCGCGGTCGGGCGGCAAGTCCGTCTCGTCCTGGACGCGTGACGTGGTCCATGTGAAGCCGAACCTGTTCGTGGTGTACGACCGCACCAGGACGACCAAGGCCGACGTCGGCCAGTGGATGCGGTTCCACTTCGCGGGCGTCCCGAAAAAGGTGAACTCCCCGGCGCAGGGCGTCAACCGCTACGACATCGGCAGCGGGGACCGCTACGCCGGAACCGTCGACACCGTGCTGCCCCGGGGCCACAAGGAGAGCGTCACACCGAAGATCCTGGAAGGCACCGACGTGTCGCGCGTCGACGTGAAGCCGGGGTCGGCCGCACGCGACAACCGGTGGCTCACGGTCGTCGACGCCGCGGGCAAGCCGTCCGAAGCGGCGAAGGCCACCCCGCTGTCCAAGGCCGACGGCAATGTGCTGGAGGGCCCGGTCACCGGCACGGTGCTGAGGTCCGGCACGGACAGCTACGCCGTGCTGAGCGGGACCGGACCGGCGGACAGCGAGATCACCACACCGGTCGAGTACCGGCTGCCCGCGGGCAGTACCCGCAACATCATCACCGGGCTGGCACCCGGCACGGCCTACTCGGTGACCACGGCCGCCGAGGGGAACGATGTGGTCGTGACGGTGGCGCCGGGCAAGGGGAAGAAGACCAGCAAGGCCGGAGTGCTGGAGTTCACCACCGGCTCCTAGGGGCCGGGTCCGGAGGGAACGCAAGGGTGACCTGGCGTCCGTCACATCAGACGTCAGACATCCGGCGTACGACGCAGGACCAATGAACGTGCCGGGTGCCGCCGGGAGATCGTCCCGTCGGCACCCGGCACGTCCGGACCACTCCGGCGCATCGGGTAGGATCTTCGATGTCAGCAGGCGCCGCTAGCTCAGTTGGTTAGAGCAGCTGACTCTTAATCAGCGGGTCCGGGGTTCGAGTCCCTGGCGGCGCACATGACACTCTGGGCCTCTTCGCCACCGGCGAGGGGGCCCGGAGTCGTTTGCGGTCCGAAGTCGTTGCGGTCCGCAGTCACGTCTGCCCGGAGTCGTCTCTTCCCGGAGCAGTTCTCCCCCGGAGCCCGCTCACGGGGCATGCGACGGCCGCGCGGCTGGCCAAAACGGAGGTTGCGGTGCACAGTCGCGGGATGGCGAGCGACATCCAGGAGCGCATCAAGAAGCTGATCATCGACCAGCGGCTGCCGTCCGGCGCCCCGCTGCCCACCGAGACCGAACTCATGGAACTGCTCGGTGTCAGCCGCAACTCGGTGCGTGAGGCGCTCAAGGCGCTGCAGGCGATGGGCATCGTCGAGATCCGGCACGGCTTCGGGACGTATGTGGGGCCGATGTCGATGGCTCCGATGATCGAGGGCCTGACCTTCCGTACCGTCGCCGGGCACTACCGCGGCGAGGACAGCCTGCTGCAGCTCCTGGAACTGCGCGAGGCCGTCGAGACGGGCCTGATAGCGCGACTGGCCGGACGCGTATCCGATGCCGATCTCGTTGAACTCGAGGCGCTCGTGGCGCGTATGGAAGAGGAAGCGGCGAACGGCGCGGTCCGGGCGGACACCGACCGGGCCTTTCACGCCGCCCTCTACCGCGGTTTCGACAACCTTCTTCTGAGCGAGGTGCTGGAGGCATTCTGGGACGCCTTCCACCGTGTGCGCACCGATCTGGTCGACACGCACTCCGATCCGAGGACCACGTGCCGACAGCACCGGGAGATCCTCGAAGCCGTCCGCTCGGGGGACGTGGCACGCGCCGAGAGCGCCGTACGCGACCACTTCACGGACATCCGCAAGCGCCTGCGCCGCTCCAGTCGCGCTTGATCACTGCCGCAAACAGCACCCCCCGGCGGTGTCCGGGTTGCCGAAGCACACCCTTATGGCACCCGCGTGACGCGGGAACAGAGCGTTTGCTCCGCTCGTCGCCTCTGCGACTGGCGTGCCATTTGCGGGAGTTGGGACTGAATCACTCGGTCGCGCTCCGTGATAAATCCGGGGCGCTGTTCACGCGATGACACACGAGTGGGCATCATGCAACCGAAAGGTGTTCGTTCCCCGTCCTAAGGAACGGCCACCCGCACACGCATTCGGACCGGGTCGGTCAAGGGGGACCACTGGCCCGGACCAGACGAACGACCGACCACAGACCCGCGTGCGGGGGGAATACTCATGACGTCGACGCCTCACGGCGCCGGGCACTCCTATGACACCGAGCGGGAGACCGAACGGACGACGCGCCTGCGTCTGCCCCGGCAACTGCGCTCGCCGCACGGCCCGCGGACCCGGAAACCGCTGCCGCGCTACGACTACGAGCACTACAGCCGGCTCGCGGGCCCCCTCACGCAGCCCGACCCGGGCACGCCGTACCGGGTCCGCTACCGCAGCCTGATAGCCGACGAACCGCACCGCATCCGGGCCGCGTTGCTGCTCGGCGCGGCGCCGCTGGTCTCGCTGGGCCTGCTGGCGTGGCTGATGCAGCCCGCCCACTGGACGAAGCGCGACAACGCGTCCGACACCCTGCTGGTCCTCGACGTGATCATGCTGGTGTCGATCGGGCTGATCGAGCTGTTCCGTACGCTCAACGTCCTCTCCAACGCGCACGCCACGCTGGTCGCCCGCGACCCCGTCCCCGTCGTGCCGGAGCATGGCACCCGGGTCGCGTTCCTCACCTCCTTCGTGCCCGGCAAGGAACCGCTCGAGATGGTCACCAAGACCCTCGAGGCCGCCGTCCGCATACGCCACCGCGGGCTGCTGCACATCTGGCTGCTCGACGAGGGCGACGATCCCGCGGTCAAGGAGGTCTGCGCCCGGCTCGGCGTACACCACTTCACGCGCAAGGGCGTCGCCCGGTGGAACCAGGCCAAGGGCCCGCACCGCGCCAAGACCAAGCACGGCAACTACAACGCCTGGCTCGACGCCCACGGTGACGCCTACGACTACTTCGCCTCCGTCGACACCGACCACGTCCCGCTCCCCAACTACCTGGAGCGGATGCTCGGCTTCTTCCGCGACCCCGACGTCGCGTTCGTCATCGGCCCCCAGGTGTACGGCAACTACGACTCCGCCGTCACCAAGGCCGCCGAAAGCCAGCAGTTCCTCTTCCACGCCCTCATCCAGCGCGCGGGCAACCGCTACGGCGCCCCCATGTTCGTGGGCACCAGCAACGCCGTCCGTATCAAGGCCATCAAGGGCATCGGCGGCCTGTACGACTCGATCACCGAGGACATGGCCACCGGCTTCGAGCTGCACCGCCACAGCAACCCGGAGACGGGACGCAAATGGCGCTCGGTCTACACCCCCGACGTGCTGGCCGTCGGTGAGGGCCCCACCGCCTGGACGGACTTCTTCACCCAGCAGCTCCGCTGGTCCCGCGGCACGTACGAGACGATCCTCAAGCAGTTCTGGAAGGCGCCCTTCACGCTGCCGCCCGGCAAGCTGTTCAACTACACGCTGATGGTGATCTTCTATCCCATCTCGGCGATGAACTGGATCCTGGCGGGCCTGAGTTGTGCGCTGTTCCTGGGCTTCGGCGCCTCGGGTGTCCAGATCGACCCGGCGATGTGGATGATGCTCTACGGCAACGCCTCCGCCCTCCAGATCGGCCTCTACATCTGGAACCGGCGGCACAACGTCTCGCCGCACGAACCCGAGGGCTCCGGCGGTGTGGCGGGCATGGTGATGTCCGCGCTGTCCGCCCCGATCTATGCGCGTTCCCTCATGGACGCGGTCCTGCGCCGCAAGAGCAAGTTCGTGGTGACCCCGAAGGGCGACTCGTCCAGCCCCGACACCCTCTTCGGGACGTTCCGGATCCACCTGTTCTTCCTGCTGGTCTTCGGCGGATCGCTCGGGTCCTCCTTCTACTTCGGCCACAGCCACCCCGCGATGATCGTCTGGGCCTCCCTCGCCCTGGTCATCACGGCTGCGCCGATCCTCGCCTGGCGGTGGACCATGCGCCAGGACAAGCGGAACAAGGCCCGCGGAGGACCTCCGCCCGGCGGCGGCCCCGCTCCCGCGGCCCACCGGCCCGAGAGCGCCTGGCCCGCGAACGACCAGACCCTGCAGATCGCCCTTGGGGGACGCAAGACATGAAATACCGTCCAAGCCGCCGTACGCGCCGGATAGCCATCGGCACGACGGCGGTGCTCGTGCTGGCCGGGATGAACGGGCCGGCCCTGTTCCGCTTCGGCTCGGAGAAGTACCACGCGTACAAGATCAACCGGCCGGAGTACAAGGCGGAGAACGGCCACTGGGATCTCCTCGACGTCCCCGAAGAGTTCCGGATCAACACCATTCACGCCGCCCTGCTGCACACCGGCAAGGTGCTGCTGATCGCGGGCTCGGGCAACAACGCGGAGATGTTCAAGGCGAAGACCTTCCGCACCGTGCTCTGGGACCCGGAGAAGAACACGTACAAGAACATCTCCACGCCCAAGGACATGTTCTGCGCCGGGCACACCCAGCTCCCGGACGGCAAGCTGCTGGTGGCGGGCGGCACCCAGCGGTACGAGAAGCTCCAGGGTGACGTCGAGAAGGCCGGCGGCCTCATGATCGTCAAGAACGAGGACCCCGACGAGCCCAAGACCCTGCGCCCCGGCACCCTCTTCACCGGCAAGTCCAGCGGCAAGACTTTCGAGTCCAAGGACAACCTGCTCGTCCCCCGCGCGAAGAAGACCACGGACCCGGTCACCGGCGAGGTCAAGGTCACGGCCAGCGAGGCCCGCGTCTACGTGGAGGCGCGGAAGAAGGGCCAGAAGTACAGCACCGGCGACACCGACAACTACCGGATATCCGGCCTCAGCGGCAACGACGCCCGGAACCTCTACGGCATCGCCAACAAGCTCTCCTTCGACAAGAAGGACTTCCAGGGCATCAAGGACTCCTTCGAGTTCGACCCGGTCGCCGAGAAGTACATCCGCGTCGACCCGATGCACGAGGCCCGCTGGTACCCGACCCTCACCACCCTCCAGGACGGGAGGGTGCTGTCGGTGTCCGGGCTGGACGAGATCGGACAGGTCGTCCCGGGCAAGAACGAGGTCTACGACCCGGACACCAAGAAGTGGACGTACCTGCCCACCAAGCGGTTCTTCCCGACCTATCCCGCCCTCTTCCTCACCGACGGCGGCAAGATCTTCTACTCCGGCTCCAACGCCGGCTACGGACCGGCCGACAAGGGCCGTACGCCCGGCCTGTGGGACGTGGACACCAACGAGTTCGACCCCGTGCCCGGCATGAGCGACCCGAAGGTCCTCGAGACCTCGATGTCGGTGA
The DNA here is from genome assembly GCF_040643575.1 of Streptomyces sp. NPDC047108. Taxonomy (NCBI): domain Bacteria; kingdom Bacillati; phylum Actinomycetota; class Actinomycetes; order Kitasatosporales; family Streptomycetaceae; genus Streptomyces; species Streptomyces sp. NPDC047108. The sequence goes on along the minus strand of NZ_JBEYUP010000003.1, from coordinate 183,908 downwards.
TGCTGCCGCCCGCCCAGGACCAGAAGTTCATGGTGATCGGCGGCGGGGGCGTCGGCGAGTCACAGAAGTCCAGCGAGAAGACCCGGGTCGTCGACCTCAGGAAGACCGCCCCGCGCTTCCGGAACGGCGCACCGCTCTCCGAGGGGACCCGCTACCCGGGCGGTTCGATCCTTCCCGACGACACCGTCTTCGTCTCGGGCGGCTCCGGCGACTACCGCGGCCGCAGCGGCAGCAACATCCTCAAGGCGCAGATCTACGACGCCAAGAACGACACCTTCCGCCGGGTCGCCGACCCGACCGTGGGCCGCAACTACCACTCCGGCACGCTCCTGCTGCCGGACGGCCGGATCATGATCTTCGGTTCGGACTCGCTCTACTCCGACGACGCCAACACCAAGCCGGGCGTCTTCGAGAAGCGCATAGAGATCTACACTCCGCCCTATCTCTACCGCGACAAGAAGCCCGAACTCGGCGCGGGCCCGGAGCGGATCGCCCGCGGCGGCAGCGCCACGTTCGCGACGAATGACGCGGCGGACGTCAAGAGCGCCCGGCTGATGCGGCCCAGCGCCGTCACGCACGTCACGGACGTCGACCAGCGGTCGATCGCACTGGACGTGCGGAAGACGGGCAAGGGAGTACGGGTGACGGTGCCGGACGACCGGTCCCTGGTGCCCTCCGGCTGGTACATGCTCTTCGTCACGGACAAGAAGGGCACGCCGTCGAAGGCCCGTTGGGTCGAGGTGCCCTAGCACTCGCGGCCGGATCGCGGATGTGCCCTCGCGCCCGCCCCCGGGCGGGCGCGAGGCGCGGTGCGGCTCCCGTTGCCGGGAGCCGCCACCCGCTCAGCTCTTCGCGTTACGGGCCAGGTCCAGCGCGTACTTGGGCCACCACTGGCCCGCCGCCGGACCGCCCTTGCAGTCGCCGTCGGACTCCCCCGGCCGCTTGATCCACAGGTAGGCGTCGATCAGCTTGTCGCCGGTCCGCGTCGTCGGCGGCTCGCCGAGCGCCCGGCCGGGCGGGTTGCACCACGCCTCGGGGTCGTCCTTCCCCGGTGCAGGGCCGTTGCCGTTGCGGCTGGTGTCGATCACGAACGGCTTGTTGCCGACCATCGCCGACAGCTTCTTGCCGTACGCCGTGTTCTCGTCCGTGGTCTGGTAGTTGGAGGTGTTGAGCGCGAAGCCGTCGGCCTTGTCGATGCCGGCGCGCTTCAGGGGCTCCACCATCCGGCCCGCGTCGGTGATCCAGTGCGGATTGCCCGCGTCCAGGTAGACCTTGGTGTCGGGCAGCGCCTTGAGCTTGGTCACGGCCTCGGACAGCAGGGCGTACCGCTCCTCGTGGAACTGCTGCGGTGTGCAGCCGTCCTCCACGTGCGGCAGCGCGTCCGGCTCCAGGACGACCGTGGTCTTCCGCTCGCCGATGCCGTTGATCGCCTTGCCGAGCCAGTCCCGGTACGCGTTCCCGTCCGCGGCGCCGCCCTTGGAGTACTGGCCGCAGTCGCGGTGCGGGATGTTGTAGAGCACCAGCAGCGCCTCACGGTCGGCCTTGGCGGCCGCCTCGGTGAAGCCGCGGGCCTGGCCCTCCGGGTCCTCGATGCCGATCCACTCGGCGGCGGGCTGCTCGGAGATCTTCTCGATCAGCTCGGCGTCCTCGTCGCGCCCGTCCTTGCGGTACGCCGCGGCCTGCTCGGCGGCGCTGCCGTCCGGGTTGACCCAGTACGGGGCCCGGGACTTGGGCTGCTGGGCGCCGCCGGCGCCCTCGTCCTCGTCCGAACTGCCGGAACAGGCCGAGAGGAGGAGCAGGGCTCCCGCCGCTGCCGCGGCCCCCGCCCTGAGCCGGGCGCGCGCACTCCCTTGCGCGTGGCCGGTACAACTGCCGTACATCCGCTCCCCCTTGGCTCCATTCTCCGGGGCGCGGTGACTCCGGCGACGGTTGCCGCGGGCCCCGGCCCCCATGGTCAAGACCGGTCGGCCCCCATGCTGACACACGGTGCGGCCCGGCCGGCCGACCGGCCGTGCTTCGTGAGAGGGCTGTGACAGCCCTCTCATGTCCGGCGGCCGCGCGCCCGCGCCGGCGCGGGGGCGCCCGGTCACGCGGCGGTCACCCCAGGGCGACGGGTCCGGCTAGACGCCCGTCGCCGTGTGCCCGCGTACCGCCGTCAGATACGCCGAGACGACGACGTTGGCGGAGTACGTGTGCCGCTTGGGGTCGTAGGTACCTCCGCAGGTGATCAGCCGGAGTTCGGCGCGGTGGCTCTTGCGCGGCCCGTACACCCGTCGCGGGTCGAAGCGGTCCTTGGTGACGACCTCGACGGCCTCGACCGTGAACTCCGCGACCGATCCGTCCTCCCGCGCCACGCTCACCCGCGCTCCCTCCTTGACCGAGGCGAGGCGGTGGAACACCGCGGGCGCGGTGTGGGTGTCGACGTGGCCCACGAGGAGGGCGGTGCCGACGGCCCCCGGTGTGGGGCCGCCGCGGTACCAACCCACCTCGCCCGGAGCGCTGTACGGGGGCGGGTCGACTGCCCCGTCCGCGTCGAGTCCGCGTTCGATGACGGGAGCCCGTACGCCCGCGGTGCGGATCTCCAGCCGCTCGGGGCGGGCGGGGGTCAGGGGCGCGTACGCCGCGGGGAGTTGCGGGCCGCCGGGGCGGCCCACGGCAGCCACGTCGCCCACGCCGGGGACCGTGATGCCGGGGCCATCGGTGATCACCCGGCCCCAGAACCAGAATCCGAGCAGCACCACGCCCCAGGTCAGAACGGTGATCAGGCCGCCGGCTCCGGCGCGGCCGGCGCGGCCACGGTCGGACACCGTGGTCCGCCCGCCTCAGTCGCCCGCCGTGTCCGCCCGGCGGCGGCGCACCGCGATCCCGGCGAAGGCGAGGGCGGCGCCGCCGGCGAGTCCGGCCGCGACGACGAAGTGGGCGAGGCCGGGGCCGTCCTCCTTCTCCGCGGCCGCGGGGGCCAGGACGGCGGTGCCGCCGCCTCCGGCCCGTACGGGCGCGGTCGGACTCTCGTGCGGGCTGCTGCTGTCGTGCGTGGCGACGATCGTGATCGTGGCCTTCACGCCGCAGTCGCAGGTGACCGAGTGCCGGCCCGGGGACGCGCTCGATTTGATCTTCGCCTCGCCGTAGAGACCGCCGCGGGAGTCCGAGGCGAGCCGGGCTTCGGTGACGAAGACCTCCGACCGCACGACGACCTTGGTGCCCTTGGTCTCCTTGAGCCCCTGGACGCGGATCTCGACCTCGGCACCGGGCGCCACGACGGACGGAGTGATCTTGAGGTTCTCGGAGGAGGACGGGGCGGAGCTGCTGCTCGTGCCGTCGTCCGCCTCGTCGCTCTCGCCGAACTCGTCGGAGAGCGAATCCGTCAGCGGGTCGGAGAGGGGATCGGACTCGAGGTCGGAGAGGGGATCGTCGGCCGTGGTGCCGGCACTGCTGCCTGCGGGTGTCTCGTCGAGCGGGTCGGTGTCGACGGCGTACGCGGGAAGCGCGACCGCCGAGCACAGGGCGGCAGCCGCGACGATCACGGCCGCGCGCCGGGGCAGGCGGAACGGACGGGTGAGCCGGGTGCGCGGGTCAGAGCCCATCGTTGAACCTCCTCACATTCAAGAAGGTTCACCTGCCGCCGGGTCCGGCGCACCCGCTGAGTGCCCGGATTGCTCCGTTCGGTGACGGCGCCCACCGGCTGCCGTACGGCAGTGGGCTCTTCGGCCGCCTCGCACGGACAGACGCGCGCGGGCTTCTTCGGCGTCGGCGTCGGCGTCGGCGTCGGCGGACCCTCAGATGCGCTCGACGAGATCCGCGATCGAGTCAACGACGGTCGACGGCCGGAACGGGAAGCGCTCGACCTCCTCCGGCTTCGTCAGCCCGGTGAGCACGAGGAAGGTCTCCATCCCCGCCTCCAGACCGGCCAGCACGTCGGTGTCCATCCGGTCGCCGATCATGGCGCTGGTCTCGGAGTGCGCGCCGATGGCGTTCAGCCCGGCCCGCATCATCAGCGGGTTCGGCTTGCCGACGAAGTACGGTTCGCGGCCGGTCGCCTTGGTGATCAGCGCCGCGACGGACCCGGTGGCGGGCAGGGCGCCCTCGGCGGAGGGGCCGGTCTCGTCCGGGTTGGTGGCGATGAACCGGGCGCCGTCGTTGATCAGGCGGATGGCCCGGGTCAGCGCCTCGAAGCTGTACGTACGGGTCTCGCCGAGCACCACGTAGTCCGGGTCGGCATCGGTGAGGACGTAGCCGATGTCGTGCAGAGCGGTCGTCAGCCCGGCCTCGCCGATGACGTACGCCGTGCCGCCCGGCCGCTGGTCGTCCAGGAACTGCGCGGTGGCCAGGGCCGAGGTCCAGATGTGGGCGACGGGCACGTCGAGCCCCATGCGGGACAGCCGGGCGTGCAGGTCGCGCGCGGTGTAGATGGAGTTGTTGGTCAGCACCAGGAACGGCTTGCCCGACTCGCGGAGCCGCTTGATGAAGGCGTCGGCACCCGGGATCGGGATGCCCTCGTGTATCAGGACGCCGTCCATGTCGGTGAGCCAGGATTCGATCGGCTTGCGCTCCGCCACTGAACTGATCTCCGCTCTCGGTGACCGGTGGTCCGGATTCGTAAGCCTAACGGGGGCGCGCCGCGGACGCCCCCGCCGTCCACGGCCCGGACAGCCCGGCCCGCAGCACGGCCAGGACGGCCGACGGAGCGGGCCGGACGGTCCGGATCACGCGGCGGTCATCTCACACCACCCCGGTCCCCGTGCCGTTCGCGGGCACGGCGCCGACGACCGCGGGCAACTGGGCCACGGAGTCCAGGACATGGGTCGCGCCGGCGGCGGCGAGCTGCTCGCGGGCGTGCGCCCCGGTGAGGACCCCGGCGACGACCGACGCACCGGCGCGGCGGCCCGTCAGCATGTCGTACGAGGTGTCGCCGCAGACCGCGATCTGCCGCACGTCGTCGGTGGCCGTGCGCAGCAGCGCGGTGAGCACCAGGTCCGGGTACGGGCGGCCGCGGCCCGCGTCGGCGGGGCAGAGCGTGAGGTCGGCGACGTCCTGCCAGCCGAGCGCACCGAGGATGCGGTCCTGGGTGGCGCGCGAGAAGCCGGTGGTGAGCGCGACCTTGATCCCGGACTCGCGCAGGGTGCCGATGGCGTCGGCCGCGCCCGGCAGCGGGGCGCAGTGCCCGTCGTCGACGAGGTCGTGGTACGCCTTCTCGAAGGCCGCGTTGGCCCGCTGGGCACGTTCCTCGTCGCCGAAGAGGTGGCGGAAGACGGAGATCTTGGACTCGCCCATCGTGGCGCGGACGTAGTCGAGTTGGGCGGAGTGCTCTTGCGATCCGGGCTCGACGCCGAGCTGTTCGGCTGCGGCGCCGAAGGCCCGCTCGACGAGTCCGCCGTCGGCGACGGTGGTGCCCGCCATGTCGAGGACGACGAGCCGGATGCCGGCGCCCGCCTCGGTGGTCGTGGTGTCGTGGTGCACGCCTGTGTTCTTGGTCATCTCTCCTACCAGCCCAGTTCGTCGGCGGTGGTCTCTGCGATCGCGGGGGCACAGGTCATGCCGCGGCCGCCCGGCCCGGTGACCAGCCACACCCCGTCCCGCACCTGCTGCCGGTGCACGACCCGCGTCGTGTCGGTGCACTGCGCGTACACCCCGGCCCAGCGGCGGCGGATCTTCGGCAGCGGGCGGCCGAGGATGCCCTCGACAACGCCGGTCAGATGCTCGTACGGGTCCTCGACGACGTCGAAGCCGAAGGGGTGCTCGTACTCGTGGGTGTCGCCGATGGTGAGGCCGCCGTCGCGGCGCTGGACCATCAGCAGTTGCATCCGGTGCGCCGCGGCGACCGGCGGCTGGGCCTGTGCGGCGGCCAGGGCGTCGAGCGCGTCGCCACCGTAGGCCGGGTAGTAGCGGAAGCTGTCGGCGTCGGCGACCGAGGTGGTCAGCTCCTCGCCGAGCGGGTCGGTCTGCATCATCTGCAGACGGACGCGGCGGACGGGCAGGTCGGGGACGAGTTCGCGGACGAGGCCGCCGAGCCACGCGCCGGTGCACAGGACGACGGAGTCGCCGGTGTGCACCTCGCCGTGGTCGTCGCGGACGGTGGAGGCGTCCACGTCCCGTACCTCGCGGCCACCGAGGAAGGTGTAGCGGCCGGACTTCAGCAGCTCGGCCTTCAACGCCCGTTGCGCGGTGCGGGGTTCGACGGCAGCGTCCCGCTCGCACCACAGCGCGGCGAGCATCTCGCCGCGCAGGGCCGGGTTGAGGGCGCGCGCCTCGTCGGGGCCGAGCAGCTTGTAGCCGCGGGCGGCGGCGTCGGGGCGCTGGAGTACGGCCCGGGCGACGGCGAGTTCGGCCTCGCCTGTGACCACGGTGAGGGAGCCGTTGGGGCGGAAGCCGAGGCCGGGAACGCGGTCGCCGATGCCCTCCCAGAGGGCGCGGGCGCGCAGCGCGGTCTCCAGCTCCTCCCCTCCGGCCCGTCCGCTGACCCAGACGAGACCGAAGTTGCGCAGGGAGGCCCCGCGGGCCTCGGTCTCGCGCTCGAGGTGGACGACCTCGTGGCCGCGCTCCACTGCGTGCCAGGCGTGCATGGTTCCCACCACGCCGGCTCCGACGACTATCAGTCGCATGCCGTTGACGCTCCTTGGATCGGGTGGCCCGGAAGAATCCGGTTGGCAACGCCATGGTGAACGGGCATTCAAATTTGGCCTAGACCCGTTATCTCTTCGTGATATGCGAGGGTGGAGTTCGAGGCGTTATGCCACATCTCTGGATGCAAACGGACCTGGACGATGGGCGCTGTACGGTTTTCGACCCGCTGCGGCCGCCGCGTCCCTTCAGTCCGTCATGCCGGGTCGCCCCGTGCCCAGCCCTTCCAGATGGGTCGTGAAGCTGAACCGGTCCCCCCGGTAGAGGGAGCGGACACGCTCCAGCGGCCGCCCCCCGGTGTCCCGGGACACGCGGTGGATCAGCAGCATCGGCAGCGCGGGCGGCGTCCCGATCAGCAGCGCCTCGCGCGGTGTGGCCAGAACCGTCTCCAGCCGCTCGTCCGCGTCGCCGAAGCCGATGCCGAGCCGGTCGCGGAGATAGACGTAGAAGGACGAGTCGGGGTCGAAGTCGCTGTCCAGCCGCGGCACGCGCGCCACCGTCACGTACGTGCTCTCCAGCCCGGTCCGCTCGTCGTCCGCGAGCAGTACCCGCTCCAAGTGCCATACGGCCTCGCCGCGTTCGAACCCGGTCTCCTCCGCGAGCCGGTCGGGGCAGGGGAATTGGTCGAGGCTGATCAGGGTACGGCCGGGGCGCCGGCCCTGGCGGCGGACCCCCTCGGTGTAGCTGGCCAGGGACAGCGGCTGCTCCAGCTTGGGCCCCGCGACGACCGTGCCGCGTCCGGCCCGCCGCAGCCGCCCCTCCAGCAGCAGTTCGCGCAGCGCCTGCCGTACGGTCTCGCGCGAGACCTCGTAGCGCACCGAGAGATCGCGCTCGGTGGGGAGGGATTCGCCCTCGCCCAACTCGTCGAGGAGGAGGACGAGCCGGGTCTTGACGGCGTAGTACTTCGGCACGCGCCCGTGCTCCGGAACGCCGGAACGGACGGGCGCGCCGGGCGCCTGGTCGTTGGGGTAGTCCACGGTGGGATGGTCCCAGACCGGCCGGGAGGTCGCGGACGGGGCACGTTCGCGGCGCGGTGCCTCACGTTCGCGGGCGCGGCGCGTCAGTTGACTGTGGCGGGCCGTCAGCGGGCGCGGCGGCGGGCGAGGGTCACGAGCACGGCACCGCCCACCACGCACACGCCCGCCACGATCCCGAGCAAGGTCAGGGCGGCGCGGCCGGTCCTGGCGAGGACGTCGGCCTCGCCGGGGGTCTGCGGACGCGGGTCGTTCGGCTGCCGCGCCCCGAGGCCGTCGGAGCGCCGGGACTCGTGCGTCACGCCCGCGCCGGACCCGTCGCGCGCCTGGTCCCGTCCGGACCCGCTCCCGTCACCGGCCGTGCCGTCGCTCCGCCCGGCGTCCGCCGCGCTCGCCTCGCCGTCACCGCGGATGTCGAACTCGTAGTCGTCGGACTCGCCGATCCAGTCTCCGTCGTCCTCCCGGCGCTGGACCGCCGCGACGTTCATACGGACGTGATCGCTCTTCGTGCCCTCGCCGAAGCCCATCCGCACCTTCACGGTGATCTTCTTGTGCGGCTCCACCTCGAACCCGTCGAAGCCGTCGCCCTCGAACACACCGATGTGCTCGCTCTCCTCGGTGGTCTCGAAGCTGACGGACCGCCAGTCACCCGCCCCGCCGTCGAAGAACTCCAGCCCGATCCGCTCCGTGGTGAGTGCGCGGTTGCGGTCGACGAGAACGGCGATGGGGTGGATGTTGCGGCACTCGGCGTCCGTGGTGTTGCGCAGATCCAGCTTCCACGTCGCCTTGCCGGCACCCGCCTCGTACGCCTTGCGACCGCCGCGGATCCGGGCCTCGAGAGGGAAGTCCTCGCTGTCCGGATCACCGCAGTACGGCTCCAGGGAGCGCTCACGCCCCGCGGGCGGCGCGGTGGGGTCCGCGGCGGCCGTGGCGGCGGGGAGGAGGACCATGACGGCGGGGGCGATCGCGGCCAGAACGGCCGCGGTTGCGGATGTACGCAGACGCATGAGGGACCTTCGTGGGGGCGGCGATCGGCTGCGCACCGGCTGACGAGCGGTGACGACCGGTGCCTGCAGGACCCTGCCACGCGGGCGCGCGTACGAGGGGCGCGGCGGGCGAGCGCGGCGGAATCCCCCTCGATCAGCGGACGGCGCGCTGATCCGATGGAGGGGCGGGGGCTCCGGACGGATCGCGCGGGGCGTACGCGGGTGGGTCGGCGCGGCCGAACAGGGGGGCCAGGACGAGTTGGGCGGCGCCGAGGACGACCGCCCGCTCCCCGTCGGGCACGACCGAGACCGGGACCGTACGGCCCGCGTCCGCGCCCTCACGTTCGGCGCGCTCGGCGACGACGGCCGCCACGCCCCGTACGAACATCGCGGCGTCGGCCACGGCGACGCGTCCGCCGAGCAGGACGCGGTCGATGTCGAGCAGCCCGACGAGGTTGGCGGCTCCCGTGCCGAGGACGCGCGCGGCGTGCTCGGTGTCGCCGCGCGCCACGGCGGCCAGGCACAGCGCCTCGACGCAGCCGCGGCCGCCGCACTCGCACGGCGGGCCGTCGAGCTGGATCACCTGGTGCCCGAACTCCCCTGCCGCGGTGCGGCTGCCGCGGTAGAGCCCGCCGCCGAGGACGAGCCCGGCTCCGAGGCCGGTCCCAACGTGGAGGTACGCGAACGAATCCCGCCCGCGGTCTGCGGGGGCAGCGCGGTCTGCGCGGTCTGCGCGGGCGGCACGGTCGGTCGTCCCGGCGCCGGACTCGGCTTCGGCGCGGGAGGCCTTCTCGGCGCCTTCCGCCGCCGGGGGGCTGTCCGCCGGATCGCCGTCGCCCGCCGGGGGCCCGTCACGCCTCAGGGCCACCCCCAGAGCCGCGGCGTTGGTGTCCTTGTCGAGGACGACCGGGAGGCCGAGCCGGGCGGCGAGGGCGTCGCGCAGCGGAAAGCCGTCCCACTGCGGCAGGCCGGTGACGCGGCCGAGCACGCCGCTGCGGTGGTCGAGCGGCCCGGGGCACGCGACGCCGACCCCGATGACGGGCCCGGGCGCGGGCAGTGGCACAGGACCGGACGACGAGCGGGGTGGGTTCTCACCGGAGGGCGCGGCCCCGGACCCGGAGGGCGCGGCCCCGGACCCGGACGACGTGGGCACGGACCCGGACGACGCCCCGGCCCCGCTTCCGTACGCCGCGCCCGACCCGTCCCGGAGCAGTTCCCGGACCTCGGCCACCGCCCGGCGCAGCACCTCCTCCTCGCCCGCGCCGAAGTCGAACGGCACGCTCCGCACAGCGAGCGGTTCGCCGGTCAGATCCGTGAGGACCGCCGTCAGCTCGTCCCGGTCAAGGTGCAGCCCGACCGCGGTGCGCGCGCCGCGCACCAGCCGCAGCACCGTGCGCGGCTTGCCGCCCGTCGAGGCGCGGCGGCCCGCCTCGGCGGCCAGGCCCGCCTGCCGCAACCGCGCCGTGATCTTGCTGACGGCCTGCGGGGTCAGCCCGGTGCGCTCGGCCAGCCCCAGGCGGCTGATGCCGCCCTCTCCGGCCGCGCGCAGCAGATCGAGCACGAGCGCGGCGTTGTGGCTGCGCAGTGCGGGCAGATTGGCCCCGGATTCACCCCTGTTCACGCGGCCATTCTCCCTGCTGCTTGCAGTTTGGCAACACCGTTGCTTAAGTGACACCCATGACACGCACCCCGGCAGGCACCCCCGCCACCAGCAGCACTCCAGGCACCCGCCCGGGCAGCGGCGCGAGCAGGCCCTTCCGTGTGGGACTCGTCGGCTACGGCCTGGCGGGCTCCGTGTTCCACGCCCCGCTCATCACCGCGACCGACGGCCTCGACCTCGACACCGTCGTCACCTCGGACCCGAAGCGCCGGGAGCAGGCACGGGCCGAGTTCCCCGACGTGCGGTTCGCGGATTCACCCGACGAGCTGTGGCCGCGCGCCGCCGGGGCCGGGGCGGGCCGTACGGGCGGGGACGACGCCCTCGACCTGATCGTGATCGCCTCCCCCAACCGCACCCACGTACCGATCGCCACGGCGGCCCTGCAGGCGGGCCTACCGGTCGTCGTGGACAAACCCGTCGCCGGGACCGCCGCCGAGGCACGCGCGCTGGCGGCCCTCGCCGACGAGCGCGGCCTGCTGCTGTCCGTCTTCCAGAACCGCCGCTGGGACGCCGACTTCCTCACCCTCCGCGCGCTGATCGCGGACGGCCGCCTGGGCACCGTCCAGCGCTTCGAGTCCCGTTTCGAGCGGTGGCGGCCGCAGCTCAAGGGCGGCTGGCGCGAGTCCGGCGACCCGACCGAGATCGGCGGCCTGCTCTACGACCTGGGGAGCCACCTCGCGGACCAGGCGCTGACGCTGTTCGGCGCGGCCGTCCGGGTGTACGCGGAGTCCGACGTCCGCCGCCCCGGCGCCGAGGCCGACGACGACACCTTCATCGCGATCACGCACGCGAACGGGGTCCGCTCGCACCTGTGGGCGAGCGCCACGGCCGCCCAACTCGGCCCCCGCTTCCGGGCCCTGGGCAGCGCTGCCGGCTATGTGAAGTACGGGCTCGACCCGCAGGAGGCCTCCCTCCGCGAGGGTCTGCGTCCCGCCCCCGGCTGGGGCGCGGAACCCGAGTCGCTGTGGGGACGCGTCGGCGCGGGCGAGTCTCCCCTGACCGGCGGCGGCACACCGGTGCCGACGGTCCCGGGCGACTACCCTGCCTATTACGCGGGCGTCGCCGCCGCCCTCCGCGACGGCACCCCACCGCCGGTGACGGCGTACGAGGCAGCGGCGGCCCTGGACGTGCTCGAGGCGGCCCGCGTCTCGGCGCGGGAAGGCCGTACGGTCACGATCGGAGGTGACGCCTGATGGCTCAGGCACCGTCGGATCGAGAGTCGGATCGAGAGGGTCGCGCGGCTGCCCCGGGCGCCGCGCCGCGGCCCGCGAGCACTCCGGGCGCGGGCGGATCTCCGGCCGACAGGAGCGGCACGGCAGGCGCGGGCGCACCGCCCGAGCACGCGCCGCCGCCGGGCGGCCCGAGCGCCCCGCTGGAGCCCGACGCGTCCGCCGATCCGCGCGAGGCGGCGGCGAAGCTCGTCCCGGAACTCGAAGCGCAGGAGCGGCGGCTCGTCCTGAAGTCCTTCACCCATGAGCACGCCTGGCACCTCGGCTCGATGCTGGTCGAACTGGCGCGGCTGCGCCACGCCCCGGTCGTCGTCGACATCCGGCGCGGCCGGCAGCAGCTCTTCCATTCCGCGCTGCCCCGCACCTCCGCGGACAACGACGCGTGGATCGAGCGCAAGCGGCGCGTGGTGGAGCGCTACGACGAGAGCTCGTACCTCGTCGGCATGCGGTTCCGCGCCAAGGGGACGACCTTCGAGGCGTCGTCGCGGCTGGACCCCGACCGGTACGCGGCGCACGGCGGCGCGTTCCCGCTCACCGTCGAAGGCGCGGGCATCATCGGCACCGTGACGGTCTCGGGCCTGCCGCAGGCCGAGGACCACGCACTCGTGGTGGAGGCGCTGGAACGCTTCATCGCAGCGGGCCGCATCGAGGCCGCCACGCACTGAGGGGCACGCGGCCCCACGCCCGTACGCGCGCACGCGCCACCCGTACGACCGCCGTAACGGGCGCACGGGTGGACGTACGGTGTCAGGCGTCGGCGTCGGGTTGGAGTGCCCGGGCGCGGGTCAGGCCGCCTTCAACTCCTGCCGCTGGCGGCCCAGTCCGTCGATCTCCAGCTCCACCACGTCGCCAGGACGCAGGTACGGCTTCGGGTCCGGGTGGCCGAGGGCCACGCCGGCCGGTGTGCCGGTGTTGATGACATCGCCGGGGTGGAGCGTCATGAACCGGCTGACATAGCGCACCACTTCGCCCACCGGGAAGATCTGGTCGGCGGTCGTGCCGTCCTGCTTGACCTCACCGTTCACGCGCAGCCGCAGCCGCAGCGCCTGCGGGTCGGCGATCTCGTCGGCGGTGACGAGCCAGGGGCCGAGCGGGTTGAACGTCTCACAGTTCTTCCCCTTGTCCCACTGGCCGCCGCGCTCGATCTGGAACTCCCGCTCGGAGACGTCGTGCGCGATCGTGTACCCCGCGACATGGGCCAGAGCGTCCTCGGCGGACTCCAGGTAGCGGGCCGTTCGGCCGATGACGACGGCCAGTTCGACCTCCCAGTCCGTCTTCACGCTGCCGCGCGGCACGAGCACCGCGTCGTCCGGGCCGACGACGGTGTCCGGCGCCTTCATGAAGACGATCGGCTCCGTGGGGATCCGCGCGCCCGTCTCGCGCGCGTGGTCGTGGTAGTTCAGCCCGATACAGACGATTTTCCCGATCCTGGCGACCGGCGGCCCGATCCGGAGCCCATCGGCCCTCCCGCCGCCGCTGTCGCCGCCCCCATCGCCGTCGCCGTTCCCGTCGCCCTGGAGCACCGGCAGTTCCCCGCTCTCGGCGGCGGACCGTACGCGCCCGAGGGCGGCCTCGTCCGCGAGCAGGTCACCGTCGATGTCCCGCACCAGTCCCGACAGGTCCCGAAGGCCGCCGTTACGGTCCAGCAGAGCCGGGCGTTCCGCTCCGGCCGTTCCGACTCGCAGCAGCTTCACGTCGCACTCCCGTGGTCGTGTGCCGCCCCGGCACGTCGCGAAGCCGCGCTCGCCGGAACGGCTCGGACGGCGGGTGCGGCCACCGGCCGAGGATGGTGTGATCCTCCAAGGCCGGTGACCGCTCCGCAAGCCCCGGTTCACGGAGTGGACCGGTGAGCCGTCAGGTCACGCCACGGTCGCCGGCCCAGCGGCCGCGCCAGCCCCGGACCGGTCGCCGGCCCCGCGGTGCAGCCAGGCCCTCTCCGCGGCCGACCAGGCCGTGGTCGTGGCCAGGTACAACCCGGCCGCGAGCGGCACGAACGCGGCGGCGACGAGCGTCCCGAAGGACAGCAGCGGCAGCACCTTGCCCAGGGCGGCGGGCACGGCCGTGCCGGCGTCACCCGCCGCGCCCCTCGCCGTACCGGAGGCCCCCGCCGCGCCCCTCGCCGCACCGGCCCCGGCCCTTCCGGCCGAGGTCCTGCCCGCCGCGGTCCTTCCTGTGCCCGCCGCGCCCCTGCCCGCCGGGGCCCTGCCGGCGCCCGTCCGTGCCGTCGGCCCACCCGCTGCCGCACCCGCCGTCGCCGCGGCGGCCGCCGTACTCTTGCGCGCCCGCAGACACGTCCAGGTGGCGACCCCGGCGATCACCGCGAACAGCCCCAGATACACCAGCCCCTGCCCACCGAACGGGCCTCCGTCCACGAGCGCGTCCGCCCACCGCCCGGCGAGCGGGGCCCCGAACAGCGCGTGGTCCAGGACGTCACCGCTGCCGTGCGCGAAGAGCCGGTACATCACGAAGAACACCGGCAGTTGTGCCAGCAGCGGCAGATACCCCGCGAGCGGCGAGGATCCCGTCTCCGCGAACAGATCGGCCATGGCACGCCGCAGCCGCTCCGGATCACGGCTGTGCTTGCGCTGCAGTTCGGCGATGCGCGGCGCCAGGGCAGCCCGCGCCTTCTCGCCCCGGACGGCCGCCCGCGCGAACGGGTGCAGCGCGAGCCGTACGCACAGGGTCAGCAGAACAATCGCCGCGGCGGTGGCCGTACCGCCGACGAGCGGATGGAGTTGATCGGCGAGGTGCGCGAGCAGCGCACCCAGGGAAGCGGTAAGAGACATGGTCGAGCCCTCCGGGGTCTCGTCGTGCCGGAATGTCGGACATCGGCATGACGAGCCACGCAGGTCCCGCTCCTGCTACCCCGCTCCTGCTACCCCGTACCTGCTTCTCCCCCGGCCGCTCAGCGCACCGGAAAGCCACACACCGGGACACACGAGGCGTCCCCCACCCGAGGTGCGCGGGATCGACAGGGATCACGCATCCGCAGGCAGCGCCATCACGCCGCCCCACACAGGCAGTTGAGGGAGTTCGGAGAACAGAGTTCAGAGATGAGGAAGGCCGGGAACCCTACGCGGCCGTCGGAAGGCGACGGCCGGGCGCTCGGGGCCGCGGACGCCCCGCCGCATCGGGATCTCGCTGCGGCAGGAAGGCCGTACGACGCTCCCGGTCCCGTATCGCCGTGCGTATGCGCCCCGGTGGGACGGCAGGGGCGACCGCGGCGGAGAGCACCGCGCGGCAGAGCAGCATCACGGCGGCGGTCGCCGCCGCCGCGGACAGTGCGGTCGCGAAGCCGCTCTCGGCGAGGAGCACCCCGAGCAGCAGGAAGAAGGTCATGACGGCCTGGGCGCGCCACCCGCGCACGGCACCGGACATCGGACGTCTCCCCCTCCCCGGTCTCACCGGCTCCCCTGGTCCCCGCATTCCGAAGCGCCCCGAACCTCGGAACCCCCCGGAATTCATCTGCTCGCGATCCTAACTCCCGCCACCGACAACCGGCAGGGGCGTGCTGTCCGGAAGCGCCTCCTCCGCGAGAACCTCCTCGTCAGGCCGCTGATCGACCGGTCTCGGCCCCGCGTACGTCACCCCGACCGCCACCACGAGATTCACCGCGAGCGCGACGATGCCGGCGTTCACCCCGCCGACCGGGTCGTTCCCGCTGAACACCAGCGCGCACACCACCGCGACGCCGAATGCCACACCGGCGACCGCCCCGGCGAGCGTCAACCGCCGCCACAGCAGCCCGAGAAGCACCATCGGCACGAGCTGCGCCATCCCCTCGTACGAGATCAGCGAGAGCCGTACGAGCGTGTTGGGCGCGACGTAGGTCAGGACCAGCGCGAGCGTCCCGGCCGCGACCACGACGACCTGCGCCGCCGTCTTCTCCCGGCCCGCCCTCTCCCCGACCACTCGTTCCGCGACCGCCGGCTCCGGGCCCGGCCTGTCCGCCGCCCCCGCTCCCCGCCGCCGGAGGAGAGGGAACACGCTGCGCCCCCACATCGTCCCGATGACCAGCATGAAGACCGCCATCGGCACGATCGACGACAGCGCGGCCGCGACCCCGATCACCCCGACCGCCCAGGCGGGCAGCGAGTCCACGACCAGCTTGAACAGGGCGAGGTTCGAGTCGGCTCCCGCCAGTTCCGGCACGACGAACAGCGCCGCCATGCCGAGCAGCATCGGCACGAAGAGGAGGACGTTGTAGCAGGGAAGCCAGATCGCGTTGCGCCGCAGGGCGTCGGCGCTCCTGGCACCCAGGTAGCCCGCGACGGTGGTCGGGAAGATGACGACGGTCAGGGCGTTGAGCAGGGAGGTGGTGACGAACCAGCCCTCCCCCAGCCCCGGGGAGTCGTGCCCGGGAAAGGTCAGCCAGGCGCCCCGCTCCTCGGCCAGCCTCGCGAACAGCTCCCCGTAGCCACCGAAGTAGTGGAGGGGGACGTAGACGGCGAGGAACCCGAGCGTGCCGATGACGAGCACGTCCTTGAGCACCGACACCCAGGCGCTGCCGCGCAGCCCGCTGACGACGACGAAGCCCGTGGTGACGAGGAACGCCAGGAAATAGGCCCAGTTGAGGCTGACGGCGCCGTAGGAGATCGTCGAGACGACGACGCCCATGCCCGTGATCTGGAGCTGGATGTACGGCAGCAGGAAGACGGTGGCGAGGACGGCGACCGCGGCGCCGAGCCACCGGCTGCCGAAACGGTGCGCCACGATGTCGGTGATGCCGACGAGCCCGTGCCTCCTGGCGTACGCCCAGAGCATCGGCCCGACGACGTAACCGGCCGCGTAGCCGCAGGACATGTAGGCGATCACGTAGAGGACGGGCGCGCCGTAGGTGTAGCCCCAGCCCGCGGCGCCGAGGTAGCTGAAGCTGGTGTAGCCCTCCCCCGCCATCAGCACCCAGATGAAGACGGCGCCCAGGCTGCGCCCGCCCACGGACCACTCCGCGAGCCCGCCGCCCGCGCCGCGTCCGCGTACCGCGAGCAGGCCGAGGGCGACCGTGAGGACCATGAAGACGCCGAGGATCGAGGTGGCGACGGCCGCGTCGCTCATCGCGCCTCACCGCCGCCTGGGCGCCCGGCACCGTTCGCCGCCGGGCTCTCTGCCGTCCGGCCCGCACTGCCCCTGCCTGTACGGCTCGTGCGACCCGCGCGCCCCGCTCGCCGGTCGCCGCGCCAGGCGAGCCAGACGGCGACGGGTGTCACGAGCGTCGCGCCCAGCAGCCAGACGAAGAGGAAGGGGAGGCCGAGGACGGCCGGCTCGGCGCGGTTCACGAAGGGCACGGCGCCGAGGAACAGCACGTACGGGACGAGCAGCCACAGCAGATGAGGGCGGTGAGTGAGCACGCCGCCCGACCCTACTCACCTCCCCCCGGCCGCCACGAGGTGCACGCCGCGGACCCGGCACCTGCATCACGAGGTGCGTGGCTCGGCGCTCTGCAGCCGTCCCCAGACGACGAGACGGTATTTGGACGTGTACTCGGGGGTGCAGGTGGTGAGGGTGATGTAGTACCCGCGCTCGTCGAACCCGTACTGCGGGCGCACCGAGCTGCGCGGCACCGCGCCGATCACGCTGCCGTCGGCGGCGGTGGTCTGCGGGAGGGTCTTCTCGACGCGATAGGTGAAGCGGGCCTCGCGCGTATCGACGCGTACGACGTCCCCCGGGCGGAGGCGGTTGATGTACCGGAACGGCTCGCCGTGCGTGTTGCGGTGCCCCGCGAGCGCGAAGTTCCCGGCTCCGCCGGGCTGAGCGGTCCCTGGGTAGTGGCCGACGTAACCGCGGTTGAGCACACCGGACTTGCTGATGCCCTGCGCGACGGGGGCGGTGACGCCGATGCGCGGTATGCGGAGGACCGCGTAGGCCTGGTCCCACCTGGGCGGCGCGGACCGGCCGCCTGACCGATCCGGCCCCGGCTCCGGTCCGTCCTGATCCGGAGACCGGGGCTCTTGGTCCTCCGGGGAAAGGCCCGCCTCCCGGTTCCCCGGTGCGCCGCCCCACTCCTCCTCCAGCGCCTGCACCTGCCGTTCGGCACCGGCGCGTGCCTCGCGGTTGGTCCACCAGAGCTGGTGGACGACGAGGAGCAGGACGAGGAGCCCGAGGGTGACGGCCACCTCGGCGGAACCCCAGAGGGCGCGGGCGAGGAGGAGCCGGGGGCTCAACTCCCGCTGCCATAAGGCCCGTCGGGCCGCTCGCCCTCGTACGGCGTCCGGCGCTCCGGCCTGTGTGCGCGCCGGAGCACGCCCGCTCGACCGTGTCCGCTCACGCACCGGCACACCACCTCCCGCCCTCGCGGCGGGCGCACAATAAGCCTTCCCTCTTCAAGCTTCAAGCGCTCCGGGCGTCGGGCCGCTGCCGGAGGGCGGCCGTCGCCGGATGTATCGGGTGCATAGGATTCACCTCGTGTTGAGCGCCACGCAGACCAGGCAGTACCTGCACCGGCTCGGGCTGCCCGGACATCCGGCGCCGTCGGTGGCCGGGCTGTCCGCCCTGCACCGGGCACACGTCGAGCACGTGCCCTACGAGACGCTGGAGATCCAGCTCGGCCGTCCGACGACCGTCGATCCCGTCGAGTCGGCCGACCGGATCCTGCGCGGCCGTGGCGGCTACTGCTACCACCTCAACGGCGCCTTCGCCGCGCTGCTGACCACGCTCGGGTACGAGGTGACCTGGCACGTCGCCGGGCTCCAGCCGGACCCGAGTACGCCCGCGGGCGCGAACGGCAACCACCTGGCACTGACGGTCCGCTGCGAGGGCGGCACCTGGTTCGCGGACGTCGGTCTGGCGGACGCCCTGCACGAGCCGATGCCGCTGCGGGAAGGGACCTACCGCCAGGGGCCGATGACATTCGGCCTGCGCCGTTCGGCCGCCGAACCGGAGGGGTGGCGGTTCGACCACGACCCCCGGGGCTCCTTCACGGGCATGGACTTCCGTACGGGGCCCGCAGGCCCGGCCGACTTCACCGAGCGGCATCAGTACCTCTCCACCTCTCCGGACTCGCCGTTCGCCGGCACGGCCCTGGTCTTCCGGCGGGACGCCGCGGGAGTGGACACCCTGCACGGCTGCGTCCTGAGCCGTACCGACGCGAACGGCCGGCACCGGAGTGAACTGACCACGGCCGAGGCGTGGTTCGCCGTTCTCGGCAGCCGCTTCGGGCTGTCCCTGGACGATCTCGGCCCGGCCGACCGCGACGCGTTGTGGCACAAGGTCCACGCGGCCCACCTGGCCTGGAGGACATCGGCCGCCCAGGCGTCGTAGATCCGCGCAGCGCCCAGGCGCCGGGCGGGACGATCAGCGGCCGCACGGGGCCGCGTGAGCACAGCCGTACGGAGCGTGGACACCACCGGGGACGTGCGCTCCCGTACGCAGTACGGTGTGCAGCATGCCGCCCGAGACCACCCCCGCCCACCACGCGTCCGAAGCCGAGCGCCTGGAGCGCATCGCGCTGAAGTTCCCGCAGGACGGCGAGCAGTTGCTGCTCCAGGCCGCCGCCCACTGGGAACTCGCCGACGAACGCCCCCGGGCCAGTGCCCTCTACGACCGGCTGCTCGCCGACAACCCCCGGAACCCGCTCCTGATCAAGGCGCTCAACGCCGCGAACCTCTGGGAACACGGCCACGAGGCGGAAGCGCGCGTCCTGATCGACGGCATCCGCACGGCGGCGCCGCGGGACCCGGCGCCGTGGGAGATCATCGCCGAGACCCTGGAGGCCCACGACGAGCTCCAGGCCGCCCACGACTGCTTCACGGCGGGGGCGACCCTGCTGATCGACGGCGAGGACGTCCCGTACGAAGCGGGTCTGCTGCTCACCGGCCGCCACCGCGTACGCCGTCTGCTGGGCAACCCCCACGACGCGTGGGACGCCCTCGCCGACAGCCGGCACTCCGGGGACATCCCGCTGGACGAACTCCACGACCCCAAGCGCCTGTGGGCGCTGGGCTCGGACGACCCCGCCGAACTGCGGGCCGAGATCGACCGCCTCCGCGCGGAACTCGGCGAACGCCGCGCGGCCCTCTCCCGCCCCTACCCGGTCGCCATACTCCACTGGCCGGAGGCGGAACTCACCGAACTCCTGGCGGCCTACCCGTCGTTGGCGTCCGAGTACCCCTCGCACGCGGAGCACCTGGCCGGCATAGAGTCCGCGCTGCGCGACCTCTCCTCGACGATGTCGAACCAGCCGTTCGGCATCGTCACGGGCACGGTCCCCTCGTACGAGGCCTTCGCGGCCGCGGAACAGACGACCCCGGACGCGGCCACCCTCCTCCCGGAGTACGCCACCAACCTGGCGGCCCGGGGCCGCGCCACGCCGTGGCCTCCGGCCCGCAACGCCCCGTGCTGGTGCGGCTCGGGACACGCGTACAGGGCGTGCCACGGGGCGTAGTCGGAAGCCTCCTGGCCCGAGCGCACCATCTGGCACCCGTGGTCCCGGATCTCACCGAGGACAATGGCCTCGTGCCCGTGATTCCCTCCTCACCGTCCGTATCTGCCCGGATGAGCCGCCAAGCCCGCAAGGACACGACCCCCGAGCTGGCGGTTCGGCGGCTCCTGCACGCCTCCGGGCGCCGGTATCGGCTCCATCGAAAGGTGCCCGGGCACCCGCGGCGGACGATCGACATCGCGTTTCCCGGCACAAAGATCGCAGTCTTTCTCGACGGCTGTTTCTGGCACGGGTGCCCGCAACATGCAACTCACCCGAAGGCGAACGCCGATTGGTGGAGAAGGAAGCTCGAGCGCAACATCGCTCGCGATCACGAGACCACGGAAAGTCTCACTTCCGAGGGGTGGACCGTTCTCCGGTTCTGGGAGCACGAGGACCCCTTGGCCGTTGCCGATCGCATCGCGAACGTTGTGGACGCGGCTCGGAACGACAAGGGGTCGAGGTCGTCCGACCTCTGACCCGAACCCCGCACGGAACACCAGGGGTTGGAGCAACCTCGGTCATGGGTGGCTTCGGGAGGGAGCGCCGTCGTCGGCGGGCGGCGTCCCTCGCCCGGATCTATCCTGGTGGGGCCGCATACGCGAGGGTCGGGGCCGTGACGCGAGGAGCGTTCCGATGGCCGAGCACGCCGCGATGGAGCGGATCTGGGAAGCCCATATGGCCGGCGAGTTCGTCGCGCAGGACGTCGAGGCCACCATGGGCACGATGTCCGGCGATCCCGCCGTGCTCCACGTGCCCACCGCCATGGGCGGGATCGGGTACGACGCCGTCAGGGACTTCTACGCACGCTGGTTCATCGGGCGTAACCCCGAGGACTTCACCGTGCGTTCCCTGTCCCGCACCGTGGGAGACCAGGGCATCGTGGACGAGATGATCGTGTCGTTCACGCACGACATCGAAGTTCCCTGGATCCTGCCGGGTGTCGCGCCCACAGGCCGGGCCGTGCGTGTGCCCGTCGTCGCCGTGGTCGGCTTCCAGGACACGGCCGTGGCCGGCGAGCACATCTACTGGGATCAGGCCGCCGTCCTCGTACAGACGCAGCTCCTGGGCGCCGGCACCGTACGGCACCTTCCCGTCATCGCCGTCCCCGAGGACGTGCTCGACGGCAAGGTGCCCCTCAACCGGCTCACGGAAAGCTGGCCCTGATCCCCGGCCCGGCCTGATCCCCGGCCCGGCCAAACCCCCAGCCCCGCCCGATCCCGCCCCTGGCCAGGTCCCAGCCCCAGTACCCCACGGCGGCGCCCTCCACCGATGAGTTCTCTCTCCCCGCGCCGTCTCCATCAGCGACAGCCGCCGCGTCCCGCGGCCGCCGACCCGTACGCCGGAGGAACGGAACGACCATGGCCGACGACCCACACCGCGACGAGCCCCCGCACACCGGCACCCCGCACGCCACCGCCCCCAGCGACCGGAGGAGGGACGTCCGCAAGAACGACGTCCGCGAGACCGACGTCCAGAAGCAGGTGCGGCACGCCATCGATCAGCTCGTCGACTCCGGCGCCGAACGCGGCGTCCAGGTCGCCGTGTTCCGCCACGGCGAGCTCGTCGTCGACGCCGTCGCCGGAGTCGCCGATCCCGCCACCGGCCGGGCCGTCACCTCCGGCACCCCGTTCCACAACTACTCCATCGGCAAAGGCGCGACGGCGACCGTGGCGCACGTGCTCGCCGAGCGCGGGCTCCTCTCGTACGACACACCCGTCGCCGAGCTGTGGCCGGAGTTCGGTGCCCACGGCAAGGGCGGGGTGACCGTACGGCACGTCCTGACGCACGCGGCCGGAGTGCCGGGGATCCCGCAGGACACCACGCCCGAGGACCTGTGCGACTGGGACCGCATGTGCGCCGCGCTCGCCGGCGCCGAGCTGTGGTGGGAGCCGGGGACCCGGGTCGGCTACCACGCGTACACCTTCGGCTACCTCGTCGGCGAGATCGTCCGCCGGGTCACCGGCAAGCCCGTCTCCCAGGTGCTCCGCGAGGAGGTGACGGCCCCGCTCGGAGTGGCCGACGAGCTCTGGTTCGGCGTGCCCGTCGCCGAGCACGCCCGCCTCGCGCCCCTCGAAGACGCGGAAGGCGGCGCGGAGTTGACGGCCGCGATGCCTGAGGACCTGCCGATGTTCAGGGCCGGTCCGCTGTCGCTCTTCCCGACCGCCGCCCTGGGCAACCGTACGGACGTCCTCGCCGCCGACATCCCCGCCGGTGCCAAGACCAGCGCCCGCGCCATCGCCCGCATGTACGCGGCGCTGCTCGGCGAGGTCGACGGGGTACGGCTGATCACCCCGGAGCGGCTGCGGGAGGTGACCTCGGAGGCGGCGAGCGGCGTCGACGCGGTGTTCGGCAATCCCTCCGCCTGGGGGCTCGGCTACGCGCTCGGCCGGCCCGGCTGCGCGGGTCCTGAGGCGGTGACGGCGTTCGGCATGGGCGGGGCCGGGGGCAGTTACGCGTACGGCGACACCGCGACGGGTATCGCGTTCGCCCTGACCAAGAACCGGCTCACGCAGGACTTCGACGCCGTGGGCCGGGTCAGCGAGCTGGTCAACGCCGCCCTCGCCTGACCTCCGCCGCCGCACCGGAATGCCACGTCCGCGCGCCGGGGTGATGATGGGAGTGGTCCCCGAGCCGCGGTCCACCCGGCCCGGCCCAGGACCCGCGGCCACCGCCGTGCACTCAGGGTCCAGCGAGCCGTGGCCCCGCACTCCGTACCCGCGAGGCGACGGGCACGGGGCGGACGCGCGACGCCCTCTGTGCCGCCGCCGGAGGTGCACATGCTGCACACCCCCGTCTGTGACCTGCTCGGCATCGACGCGCCTCTCATCTGCGCGCCCTTCGGCCCGTGGGAGGAGGTGGGCCTGGCGGCCGCCGTGTGCGAGGCGGGCGCCCTCGGCAGTCTCGGTACGGCCGTCAGGACCGTGCCCGCCCTCCAGGAGCAGTGGTCGGAGCTGCGCCGCTTCACCGACCGTCCGTTCGCGATCAACCACACGGCGCGACCGCTCGACGAGGACGCCTTCCAGGCGACCGTCGAGGCCCGTCCCGCGGCCATCTCCTTCCACCTGTCCGTCCCGGCCGACCTCATCGAGCGGGCCCACGAGGCGGGCATCCTCTGGATCCAGCAGGTGATGGATTCCGAGCAGGCCGCGCAGGCCATCGACGCCGGGGCCGACGTGCTGGTGGCGCAGGGCGGTGAGGCCGGCGGCCACGGCGGGGACGTGAGCACGATGGTGCTGGTGCCGCAGGTCGTCGACATGGCGGGTGATACGCCGGTGATCGCCGCCGGCGGGATCGCCGACGGGCGGGGGCTCGCGGCGGCGCTGACGCTCGGCGCCCAGGGGGCGGCCATGGGGACGCGCTTCCTCGCCTCGGCGGAGATGAGCGCGTCGGACGCGTGGAAGGACCGCATCGTCGCGGCGGACGCCCGCGACGCCGTCAAGGCGACCAACAGCGAACGGATCCTGCCCCCGTACACCGAGCCGGGCAGCTACGGCGTGCCGCGTTCGCTGCGCACCGCGCTCGTGGACACCCTGCGCGAACACCCCGACGAGGTCGACCCGGCCGATGCCGTACCGCGTCTGATGGAGGCGATACGGGGCGGGCGGGGCGACGAGTACCTGCCGTTCACGGGGCAGTCGGCGGGGCTCGTCCACGAGATCCTGCCGGCGGGCGAGATCGTGCGGAGGGTCGCCGAGGAGGCGGAGCACGTCCTCGCCGGGGAGGCGATCGCGCACGCCCTGGGTGTGCGCGCCCCCGGTGTGCCGGGCTCGCGCTGATCCCTGCCGGGCTCGCGCTGATCCCTGCCGGGCTCGCGCTGATCCCCGCCGGGCGGGCGCTGATCCCCGCCGGTTCGCTGATCCCCGCCGGGCGGGCGGCAGTTCGGGGACCGCCGGTCCTCGCCAAGGGCTGACGGGCGCGGCCGTTCCCGGCGCCGTTGACCGCCCACCGGCGAAACGAACCGCGGCTCCGCGGACGTCAGCTCCCGTCCCGGCGCTCCGGATGCGTCAGGTTGACCCCGGTCGCCGGGTCGAAGATGTGCGCCTTCGCCACGTTCACGCACAGCTCGATGCGCTCGCCCTCCCGCGCCCGCGTCGCCGCGTTGAGCCGGGTGACGATCTGGTGGCCGCGGGTGCCGGAGTCCTTGAGGCCGGAGTCCGTGGCGAGTTCCTCCAGTTCGTCGGTCATCGCCCGGTGGCCCTGCTCCTCGAAGTACACGTACGCGTCGGAGCCCACGGACTCCACGACGCCCACCGTGGTCGAGAACGTGTGGAAGGGGCCGCCGCGGCTGGTGTCCGCCAGCGCAACGTCCTCGAACTCCTCCGGCCGGAAGCCGACGATGAGGTCGCGGGGGGCGTTCTGCCGCTCCAGGGCCTGGCGGGTCCTCTCGTCCAGAGGGAGGTCGCCGAGGGAGGTGCGCAGGGCGCTCTCCTCCAGCGTGCCGTAGAGGAAGTTCATCGCGGGCGAGCCGATGAAGCCCGCCACGAAGAGGTTCTGCGGCTCGTCGTAGAGGTGCTGCGGGGTGCCGACCTGCTGGACGACGCCGCTGCGCAGCACCACGACGCGGTCGCCGAGCGTCATGGCCTCGGTCTGGTCGTGCGTCACGTACACGGTGGTCGTACGGAGGCGCTGCTGGAGCATGGAGATCTGGGTCCGCATCTGGACGCGGAGTTTGGCGTCGAGGTTGGACAGCGGCTCGTCCATGAGGAACGCCTTGGGGCTGCGGACGATCGCCCGCCCCATGGCCACGCGCTGCCGCTGGCCGCCGGAGAGGTTGGCGGGCTTGCGGTCCAGATGCTCCGTCAGATCGAGGATGCGGGCGGCCTCTTCGACCTTCTCGCGGATGGTGGCCTTGTCGGTCTTGGCCAGGCGCAGCGCGAAGCCCATGTTGTCCCGCACGCTCATGTGCGGGTAGAGGGCGTAGCTCTGGAAGACCATGGCGATGTCGCGGTCCTTGGGCGCCTTGTCGTTGACGATCTGGTCGCCGATCCGCAGGGTGCCCTCGGTGATGTCCTCCAGGCCCGCGATCATGTTGAGGGTGGTGGACTTGCCGCATCCGGAGGGGCCGACGAGGATCACGAACTCCCCGTCCTCGATGCGGAGGTTGACGTCGCGGACCGCCAGGGCACCGTCCGGGTACCGCTTGGTGATTCCTTCGAGAATGATCTCGGCCATCGGTTCAGCCCTTCAGCCCTTGACCGCCCCGGAGGTCAGTCCGGCGACGATGCGCCGCTGGAACAGCAGCACGAAGACGATGATCGGTACGGTGATCACCACGGCGGCCGCGGCGATCGATCCGGTGGGCTGCTGGAACTGCGAACTCCCCGTGAAGAACGCCAGGGACGCGGGCACGGTGCGCGCCGCCTCGGTGGAGGTCAGGGAGATCGCGAAGAGGAAGTCGTTCCAGCAGAAGATGAAGACGAGGATGGCGGTGGTGAAGACGCCGGGCGCGGCGAGCGGGGCGATGACCAGCCGGAAGGCCTGCGCGGGCGTGGCGCCGTCGACTTTCGCCGCCTTCTCCAGGTCCCAGGGGATCTCGCGGAAGAAGGCCGAGAGGGTGTAGATCGCCAGCGGCAGCGAGAAGGTCATGTACGGGATGATCAGCCCGGGCCAGGTGTCGAACAGGCCGAGGATCCGCTCGATGTTGAACAGCGGTGAGACCAGCGAGATCGGCGGGAACATCGCGATCAGCAGCGACATCCCGATCAGCAGCCGCTTGCCGGGGAAACGCAGCCGGGCCACCGCGTAGGCGGCCATGGTGCCGAGCGCCACGGCGATGGCGGTGGCGATGAGGGCGATGCCGATCGAGTTGATGAGGGCGCGGGTGAACTCGGAGGTGTCGAAGATGCCCCGGTAGTTCTCCCAGGTCCACTCCGACGGAATGAAGTTGCCGTCCGTGAGGGTGCTGGGCGCCTTGAACGACAGGGCGACGATCCACCACACGGGGAACAGCGCGTAGAGGACGACGACCAGGTTCACCACGGTCCAGGCGACCGCGTGCCGCTTGCCTGCCTCCGCCATCAGCGGTTCACCTCCGTGCCGGGTGCGGCCGTGCCGAAGAGCTTGATGAAGACGAACGCGATGATGGAGACGCAGATGAAGATCAGCACCGAGACCGCGGACCCGATGCCGAGGTTGAGCGCGGTGAAGAGGTTGTCGTAGCCGAGGATCGACAGGGACGCGGTGTCGTGGGCGCCGGCCGTCAGCACGTAGATGTTGTCGAAGATCCGGAAGGCGTCCAGGGTCCGGAACAGCAGCGCCACCAGGATCGCGGCCTTCATCAGCGGGATGGTGACGAGGAACAGCCGCTGCCAGACGCCCGCGCCGTCGACCATCGCGGCCCGCAGCGTCTCCTCGGGGACGAGCGCGAGCCCGGCGAGGAGCAGCAGCGCCATGAACGGGGTCGTCTTCCACACCTCGGCGAGGATGATCAGCCCGATGGCCTGCCACTGGTCGGTGAGCGGCGCGCTGCCCTCGGGGAGCAGCGCGGCGAGGTAGCCGGTGTCGGGTGTCCACGCGAACTGCCAGGAGAAGGCGCCGACGACCGTGACGATGCCGTACGGGACGAGGATGGCCGTACGGACCGTGCCGCGGCTGAAGATCGTGCGGTGCATGACGATCGCCAGCCCCATGCCGAGGACGAGTTCGATGGCGACGGAGACGGCGGTGACGAGGACGGTCACCCAGAACGCCTGCCACCAGAATCCGGAGGAGAGCACCGCCCCGTAGTTGCTCAGACCCACGAACTCGGCCATCGCGGGGAAGCGCAAGTCGTAGCGCTGGAAGGAGAGATAGACGGCGTAGGCGATCGGATAGGCCGTCACGGCGATCATGACGACGACGGCGGGGGAGCACAGCAGCCAGCCCAGGCGCCGCTCCTGGCGCGCTCCGGCGGACAGCGCGGCCGTGGCGTCCTTCGCGGGCGCGCCGTCGGCGGGTTCGGGCCGGGTGCTCGGTTGTGTGGTCACGGGATCAGCCCCTTGGACTGCAGCGCGTCGTTGATCTGGTCGCGGATCTCGTCGACCGCGCTCACCGGCTGGATGGCGGAGGGGGGCGAGAGGGTGTGGGAGATCACGATCGAGACGTTCTGGTACGCCGGGGTCTTGGGGCGGACGCTCGCCGTCTCCAGGGCGTTCAGCACCTCGCGCGCGAAGGGGTAGTCCTTGGCGAGCGCCTTGTCGGTGTAGAGGTCGCGCAGGGTGGGCGGCAGGCCGCCCTGGAGCGCGGCGTTGAGCTGGTTCTGGCGGTTGCGCAGGCAGAGCGCCGCCTCGAAGGCGAGGTCGGAGTGGCGGGAGTACTTGCTGATGGCGAGGTCGATGCCGCCGATGGTGGGGCGGGAGGGCCGGCCGGCGTCGACGCGCGGGTAAGGCGCCCACTTGAAGTGCGGGAAGAGCTTCGGGTTGTTGGCCTTCATCGAGGGATAGACGAAGGGGTAGTTGATCTCGAAGGCCGCGGTGCCGGACTCCATCGCCAGCCGGTTCTGGTCCTCCATCTGGTTGGTGAGGGAGGGGTCGGCGGCGGGTGAGCGGGCGAGGTCGCGCATGACGCCGGCGGCGCGTACGGCGGGCGGGCCGAGCGAGGGCTGCTTCCCGTCGGGCGTCATGATCGAGCCACCGGCGGACTCCACGAGGGAGTTGAACCAGACGGTGAGCCCCTCGTACTGGGCGCCCTGGATCTCGACGTAGTGCGGCTTGCCCTCCTTCGCGAGGGCGGAGGCCATGTCGATCATCTCGGCCCAGGTCGTGGGCGGCTTGGGGACCAAGTCGTCGCGGTACCACAGGAGTTGGGTGTTGGCGTTGTACGGGACCGCGTAGAGCTTCCCCTCCCAGGTCGCCGTCTCCAGCGAGGCCCGCAGCGTGCCCTGGACCGCCTGTTGCCGGTTCTGCCCGGTCCACGGCCGGATCCAGCCCGCCTCTGCGAACTCGGCGGGCCAGGTCACGTCGAGGCCGAGGATGTCGAGCGAGGAGTCCTGCGCGGAGAGCCGGCGGACGAGCTGCTGCCTCTGGCCGTCCGCGGCCCGGGGGAGCTTGTGGTACGTGATGGAGTACCGGCCTCCGGAGGCCCGGCCGCAGTCGTCGGCTGCCTTCTGCAGAGCGCCCGAGTCGTCGGGGAAGTTGTACCAGTTCAGCTCGGTGACACCGCCGGATTCGCCGCCGCCTCCGCACGCGCCGAGTCCCAGCGCCAGCAGGGGCAGTACGGCCGCGAGGGCGCGGCGCCGGCGGGCGGCGGGGGCGCGGCCGCGTCGCGCCGGTGGCCAGGGGCCCGGGGAGCGGCTTCCCGTCACCGGGCGGGCTCGTCGGTCCATGCGCCCTCCACCTCGAGTCCGGAGCCGGCGCGGGCGGGCGCGCGGCGCCCTCCGTACCGTTGTCGGCAACGGACCTTAGACCTAGGGCATACCGATATCAAGCTCCCTAATCGGTCATAGCGCACGGTCGGCGCAGGCGGGCGTACGGACGTTCAGGTCAGGGGGGTTCGGATCCCACCGGGCCTTCGGCGCGGCGTCCATGAACCGAGGAGTGTGGTGTCGGGCGCGGGCGGAGCACCGTACGCACGGAGATGTCCCCTGGCTCTCGGGGAAACCAGGGGACATCACCACCGACTCCGGTCGCCGGCCGGACGAACCGTCCGGCGACCGGCTCCGATCACTTCAGGCGAGCCGGGTCAGGACCGGCCGGCCTTCGCACGGCGGCGTACGACGACGATCCCGGCGCCGATCGCGGCCGCGGCGATCGCTCCGCCCGCGGCGAGCTCCGTGGTGCCCAGGCCCTGGGAACCACCCTCACCACCGTGGGTACCACCGCGGGGGTGGCGGGTGACGGTCACGGTCGCGGTGGCCGTGACGCGGTCGGGGCGCGCGGCGGCACGGTCGCTGCTGCGGTTGGCCCGCATCCAGTCACCGCCGCCCCAGTTGCCGGAGTCGCTCTCGGCCTCGGCACCGGCGTCGTTGCGTCCGGTGCCCATGTCGGCACCGGAGTCCTCGCGACCGGCACCGCCCATGTCGGCACCGGAGTCCTCACGGCCGTTGCCCATGCCGCTGCCGGAGTCCTCACGACCCGTACCGCCCATGTCGGCGCCCGAGTCCTCACGGCCGTTGCCCATGCCGCTGCCGGAGTCCTCGCGGCCGGTGCCGGTGCCGCTGCCGGAGTCCTCGCGGCCGGCGCCGGTGCCCGTTTCGGCGCCCGCGTCGTCACGGGGGCCGCCGTCGCCCCGGCCGAGGATGCAGGTGCCGCGGACGGTGTACGTACCGGGCTCGACGTTGCGGTGCACCTTCAGCGTGCCGCGGAAGACGCTGTGGTCGGACTGCTTGAAGAACACCGTGCCGGCGCGCGAGCTGCCTTCGGCGCGCTCGGTGCCCCGGGGGCAGAAGAGGGTCAGGCTGACGGTCCCGCCCGGGCGGACGGAGTCCGGGTGCGCGACGAGACGCGCACGCTCGCCGCCACCGCGGGGGTGGTCTTCAACCGGCTGCGCGGCGACGGCGACCGGGGCGGCCAGGGAGACGAGGGCGCCGGCGGCAAGGGCGACACCGGCGGTGCGGTTGAGGCGCACAGGAACTCCTTTCCCGTGGACGCGAGTGCGGGGCGGTTGCCCCGCCTGGGTCTGGGCGCCCGCGTCCTACGGGTCCAGGGAATGTGCTCACGGACGAGCCCGCGCGCTGACGGTCCGTCAGTGATCACCCGCGCGGGGCCGCCCGTCCGGGCCGACGGACCGTCACTTCCCCAGGTCAGGGGCGCGGTGTCCACCATTCGCCGCAGTGCGGAGAATTACGCTGCACAGGGGACGGGCAACGGGGCCACCCGTGCCCGGCCGCCGCACGCCACAGGGCCACCACCCGCGGCCGCTCCCCCGCCCCCGCACCCCCGCCTGACGGTCCGGCAGCACGCCTCGCCGCGGCATACGGTGCCGGGACCGCCTCCCAGAGGTACGCGTGCAAGGCGCCGCGAGGCCCGACCCGGTCCGGAAGAGAAGTCAGGCGCCCAGCGCCCGCGACACCGCGTAGATGACCAGCCCCGCCAGCGCACCGACCACCGTGCCGTTGATCCGGATGAACTGCAGGTCCCGGCCGATGTGCGCCTCGATCTTCAAGGACGTCTGCTCGGCGTCCCAGCCTGCCACCGTCTCCGTGATCAGCGCCGTGATCTCGTCCTGGTACGTCGTCACCACATGAACCGCCGCGTCCTCCAGCCAGCGGTCCACCTTCTCCTGCATCCGCGCGTCCGACGCCAGCCGCGCGCCCAGCGACAGCAGTCCCGTACGGGTCCGCAGCCGCAGTTGGCTGTACTCGTCCTCCGACGCCGCCACGACCATCTGGCGCACCGAACCCCACGCCGAGGCGATGACCTCCTGCACCTCGCCGCGCCCCAGCACCTCCGTCTTCAGCCGCTCCACACGCGCCCGCGTGTCCTCGTCCGACTGGAGGTCGGCCGCGAAGTCCCGCAGGAAACGGTCGACCGCGCCGCGCGCCGGATGCTCCGGCATGTCGCGCATCTCGCCGGTGAAACGCAGCAACTCCTTGTAGACGCGCTCGCCGACACGCTTGTCCACGAAGCGCGGCGTCCAGCCGGGCGCCCCGCCCGTGACGGCCTCCATCACCGAATCGCCGTGCATGACCAGCCAGTCGTGGGCCCGTACGCACAGCAGGTCCACCACCCTGCGGTGCCCGCCGTCGTCGACGACCTTCTCCAGCAGCGCGCCCAGACCCGGCGCGACCTCCTGCGCGTCGGCACGGCGCGTGATGGCCTCGGCGACCACCGCCTGGACGTCGGAGTCGCGCAGCACGCGGAGCGCACCGCGCAGCGCGGTCGACAACTCGGCTGTCACCCGGTCGGCGTTGGCCGGCTCGGCCAGCCAGCCGCCCAGCCTGCTGCTGATGCCCACGGCGCGCAGCCGCTGCCGTACGACGCCGGAGGAGAGGAAGTTCTCGCCCACGAAGTCGCCGAGCGTACGGCCGAGGGTGTCCTTCTTCGTCGGGATGATGGCGGTGTGCGGGATGGGCAGGCCCATCGGCCTGCGGAACAGCGCGGTGACGGCGAACCAGTCGGCGAGCGCACCGACCATCCCGGCCTCCGCCGCCGCGGCCACATACCCCGCCCACGCGCCGTCCGCACCCGCGGTCTGCCGCCACTTGGCGAACGCGTAGACCACCGCGACCAGAAGCAGAAGGCCGGTCGCGAACGTCTTCATCCGGCGTACCCCGCGCCGCCGTTCCTCGTCCGCCGCGCTGTAGGCGAACGCTCCCCGCGGGACGGCGGATGACGCGGCCCCCGGCCGGGCATCCTTCACCCCACCGGCTCCATCGCCTTTGTCCGCCCTCGTCCGGTCCATCCGCTCCACCCGTTCCCGAGTCCTACCTGTGCCTTGTCATCATGTGACGCATTACCTGACCGACTGATGGAACGCTCCGGTAGTTCCCGGCGTCTGTCAGAGCGGGCACCCCCGACAGGGCCCCCCGCCGGGCGATCACACCATCGTGGGATCATGATGGGTCCGTCGGAACGAGCGCCACCGCAGTCGCCGCCGACCGCCCGTCACACCTAACTCAAGCCGGAGCCGAGGGCTCCCCTGTTCGAGGAGAAACGCCGAGCATGACCAAACGCCATGGTTATGCCCTGCTGGCCGCGCTAGCGGCAGTTGTGGTCCTCATTTCCACCGCGATATTCATCGGGGTGGGCGGGAGCAGCGAGTCCTTCAACAACGCCGCATCCCGCAAGCCCCGCGGCTCGGCCGCACCCGCCTCCGCGGGTGCCTGGGTCGGCACGTGGGCCACCTCCCCCGCGGCAGCGGAACCCAACACCCCCAACGGATACGCGGGGATGTCCATCCGGAACGTGGTGCGCACCACCGTCGGAGGCTCCGGCGCCCGTATCCAGCTCTCCAACCTCTACGGCAAGCGGCCGCTGACGATCAGCCACGCCACCATCGCCCTGGCCGCCGCCCCCAGCAACCCCACCGCCGCTGCGGGCACCCTGCGCCGGCTGACCTTCTCCGGCAACCCGT
Source organism: Streptomyces sp. NPDC047108 (assembly GCF_040643575.1). Lineage (NCBI taxonomy): Bacteria > Bacillati > Actinomycetota > Actinomycetes > Kitasatosporales > Streptomycetaceae > Streptomyces > Streptomyces sp. NPDC047108. Next base: position 152,031 of record NZ_JBEYUP010000003.1, on the reverse strand, counting down.
GGGTGACCATCCCCATCGGGCAGTCCGTCACCAGCGACCCGACCCGGCTGAACATCCCGGCCGCGGCCGACCTGCTCGTCACCACGTACTCGGCGAACCCCTCCGGGCCGGTCACCTACCACCCGCACGCCCGCCAGACCTCGTACCTCGCACGCGGCGACCGCGCCGAGGACGTGGCGGGCACGGCGTTCACCGAGCAGACCCCGTCGTGGCGCTACCTCACCGCCGTGGACGTACTGACCAGCGAGGCGCGCGGTGCGGTCGTCGTCCTCGGCGACTCCATCACCGACGGCATCACCTCCACCGCCGGCGCCAACCGCCGCTTCCCCGACTTCCTGGCCGAGCGGCTGCGCACCGAGCCCGGAGCGCCCCGCTACAGCGTGCTCAACCACGGCATCAGCGGGAACCGGGTCCTCAGCGACGGCAACACCTTCTCGTCCGAGAACCCCAGCGCCCTCAACCGCGCCGAACGTGACGTCCTGAAGGCCACCGGTGTCCGGGCCGTGGTCGTCGAACTGGGCGTCAACGACATCCTCCGCCCGCCGCAGCAGACCGACGCGCGGAAGATCACCGACGGTCTGCGCCGACTCGTGCAGCAGGCCCACGCGCGCGGGCTGCGAGTCGTCGGCGGCACCCTCGCCCCGTTCTACGGGCACCGGGGCTTCTCGCCGCGCCTGAACGCCGTACGGGAGCAGGTCAACACCGAGATCCGGTCCGGGCAGGTCTTCGACGAGGTCGTGGACTTCGACCGGGCCCTGCGCGACCCGGCCCAGCCCCTGCGGCTCCTCCCCCGCTACGACTCGGGCGACCATCTGCACCCGAGCGACGAGGGCTACCGGGCGATGGCCGGCGCTCTCGACCTGTCCCACCTGAAGGGGTCGGCACCGGCGCAGCTCTGACGCCGGAGCGCCGGCGCCGGCATCGGAGGCCGAAGCGATACGGACGGGCCGGGACCTGCGGGTCCCCGGCCCGTCCGCGCGTCTCACACCGTTCGCCCGGGCCCGTCGCGCCCGGGACAGCCATTGCCGTCGTCCGGGCCGCGAGCCGGGCCCGTACGGGCTACTCCAGCTCCTTGCGCGGCCCGCGCTCCCGCTCCCCGCGCTCCCGCTCCAGCCGCGCCCACTCCTGCCGCTCGGCCTTCAGCCGGCGCCGCTCCGCCCTGGCGAGCTTCCGCTCCACGCCCACCCCGCCCCACAAGGCGAAGCCGCTGACCACGACCCGCGGCGCGCCCCGCTCACCGGGGTCGTCCGACGCGCTCTGGTCGAAGCCGCCCAGGATGCCGAAGCCGCGCACATCCACCTCGACCCCGGGCGGTACGACGATCTGGACCCCACCCATGATCGCGAAGCACCGGATCTCGACCTCCCGGTCCTCGAAGCGCGCCTCGCGCAGATCCAGCTGTCCCCCGCCCCAGAACGTGAACGCGGTGAACCGGCGCGGGACCGTCCACCGCCCCTTGCGCTGGAAGCCGCTCATCACGGCGATGCCCTTCGTGGAACTCGCCGGGCCCCCGATCCGCTCCGACCAGTCACCGGAGACCGCCACGGGCTCACGCCCCGCCGCCCCCGCCGCCACCCCGGAGACCGGCAGATCGCGGGTCAGCGGCTCCAGATCGGCGTAGGTACGCGCCTGGTACGCCGCCCCCAGCCGCTCGTCGAACTCCTCCATGTCCAGCCGGCCCTCGGCCAGGGCATCGCGCAGGATCTCGGCGACCCGGTCACGGTCGGCGTCGGAGGCCCGCAGCTCGGGCAGGTCAGGGCTCTCGCTCATGAGGAACAGCCTATGCGGGCCGTGCCGTTCGTCACAGGGCCGAACGATCCGCGTACAGCTTGGCCACGACCTCCTCGATCGCCGGCTCCCGCACCGACAGATCCACCAGCGGATAGCCGTCCGCGATGGCCGCCACCAGGGGAGCCGCGCTCTGCGCCGCCGGGAAGGCCAGCCACTGCCGCGGCCCGTCGACCCTGACCGTCCGCGCACCCGGCACCCCGGAGATCGGCGGCAGCTCCCGCTCCAGGTCCACGACGAGCGTCCGCTCGCTCTCCCCCACCGCGTGCAGCCCGTCCAGCCCGCCGTCGTACATCAGCCGCCCGTGGTCGATGACCATCACGCGCCGGCACAACTGCTCGATGTCGGTCAGATCGTGTGTCGTGAGGAGCACCGTCGTACCGCGCTCGGCACCCAGATCCCGCAGGAACGAACGGACCTTGCCCTTGCTGACCACGTCGAGACCGATCGTCGGCTCGTCCAGATAGAGCACCTCGGGGTCGTGCAGCAGGGCCGCCGCGATGTCCCCGCGCATCCGCTGGCCCAGCGAGAGCTGCCGCACCGGCACGTCCAGCAGCGCGCCCAGGTCCAGGAGTTCGACGCAGCGCTCCAGATTCTCCCGGTAGCGGGCGGCGGGAATCCGGTACAGGCGCCGCACCAGCGCGTACGAGTCGCCCAGCGGCAGATCCCACCACAGCGACGTGCGCTGGCCGAAGACCACCCCGATGCGGCGGGCCAGCCGCGTCCGCTCCCGCGACGGGTCGATCCCCGCCACCCGCAGCCGGCCGCCGCTCGGCACCAGAATCCCCGTCAGCATCTTGATGGTGGTCGACTTCCCCGCGCCGTTCGGGCCGATGTAACCCACCATCTCGCCGCGGGCGATCCGGAACGACAGCCCGTCCACGGCACGCACCTGCCGCTTCTCGCGCCGGAGGAACCCCGCCCTCCGCCGCACCTCGAACACCTTCTCCACACCGTCGACGTCGATGAACCCGTCGTCCGCGGTGCCCCCGGAGTCCCCGGCGTCCGCCCTGTCCTTCGCACCCGTCGTCCCGGCCATGTCCGCCCCTTCCGCCTTCAGTTCCCCGTACTCCGGTACGACCGCAGACCCACCCGCCACGCCGCGCCCGCCGCCGCGCAGCACACCACCGCGACCAGCGGCGGGGCGAACGCCGTCCAGTCCGGCAGACCCAGCGGATCCGGCCGGCCCAGCACGTACAGCCCCGGCAGCCAGTTGACGAAGGCCAGCGGCACCACGAACGTCACCCCGCGCACCATGTCCTTCGCGAAGACCGTCGGCGGGTACTGCAGCAGCGTCGTGCCGCCGTACGTGAAGGAGTTCTGCACCTCCGAGGCGTCCTGCGCCCAGAACTGGAACGCCGCCCCCGCCACGAACACCGACGCGAAGATCGCCGCCCCGCTGACCACCATCAGCGGCACCATCGCCGCCTTCACCGGCGTCCACGCCACCTGAACCTGCGTCAGCGACCAGACCAGCACCAGCAGCCCCTGCGACACCCGCCCCAGCCGCCGCAGCGCGAACCGGTCCGCCGCCACCTGGGCCAGGACCGGAGCGGGCCGCACGAGCAGGGTGTCCAGCGTCCCGTCGCGCACCCGCCGCCCCAGCCGGTCCATGCTGCCCATGACCAGATCCGCCAGACCGAACGCCGTCGCGGCCGTGCCGTACAGCAGCGCCACCTCCGGCAGCGCGAAGCCGTCCAACGTCGTGACGTGCGAGAACATCAGCAGGATCGCCACGAAGTCCAGCGCCGTCGCCGCGAAGTTGCCCAGCGCCGTCATCACGAAGGACGCGCGGTACGTCATCGTGGAGCGGATCCACATCGCCGCGATCAGCCCGTACGCCCGCACCCCCGTCGCCAGGACCCACCCCGCCGCCCGCACCCGGCCCTCCCCAGGAGAACGGCCATCCCCAGGAGAACGGCCGTCCGTCAGCGAACGGCCCGACGCCACCGTCCCGCGTGCCTCAGCCACCCTGGACCACCACCTTCCGCGTGGCGACCGACTGCAGCGCCCGGCCCGCCGCGAGCAGCGCCACCGCCCACCCGGCCTGGAAGCCGTACGCCCCCAGCAGGTCCCACCCCGCGTAACGGCCGAGATAGACATCCGCCGGGACCTGCAGGAGCGAGGACCACGGCAGAGCACGGGCCAACTCGCCCAGCGCGCCCGGGAAGAGCGTCAGCGGCAGCAGCATCCCCGAGAAGAAGATCCCGGCCAGCCAGGCGACCTGCGCCACCCCCGCGCCGTCCATCAGCCAGAACGCCGACAGCGCCACCAGATAGCGCACCCCGAAACTCACCACCACACCCAGCGCCACCGACAGCAGGAACGCGGCGAACGCGGACACCGACGGCACCACCAGATCGAAGGCCAGCGCACCCACCGCCATCGGCACGATCCCCCGCCCCAGCAGATGGAACCCCGCCCGCCCCAGGTCCGCCGAGAGCCACCACAGCTGCAGATCGGCGGGGCGCGTCAGATCGCTCGCGATGTCACCGGTGCGGATGCGCTCCATCAGCTCGTCCTCGAAGCCGCCGCCCATCAGCGCACAGGTCATCAGAAGCGCCTGGCCCAGCCAGACATACGTCAGCGCCTCCGGCAGCTCGTAACCGCCCAGCCGCGGCCGCTCGTCCCACAGCGCGACATAGGTGTAGGCCATGATGAAACCGAAGACGGTGTTGGTGAACACGCCCGCCGCGGTCGCCACCCGGTACGTCGCATAGCGGCGGAAACCGCTCACGGCCACAGCCCCGTACAACCGCATGGCCCACGCCCCCCGCCGCTCGGTCCTCCCCCGCCAAAGGGGTCGAGCTTAGTCAGCCCGGCGGACGCCCTGCCATCGGTTATTCACGCGATGGGGTGGTTTGACGGAGCCAACCGGCCCGTGACAGAGCGGTCCTGAGAGCGCGCCGACCGATCCGTACGGAGCCGAGAATGCGACAGTTCCCTACGGGACGGGCCTACCACGCGAAACGGAGTCCCCGCAGATGAGCAGCCATCCGCAGCGGCAGACCGACCGCGGCACGGCACCTCTTCCCGGCCGGGTACCGACCGGTGGTGTCCCGGCGCAGCCACCCCGGCCGCCCGGAGCGTTCCTCCAGGCCCGGAAACAGGCCCGGAAGCCCCGGCCGAAACGGACCGGGGTGCGCCGCTTCCTGCCCACCTGGCGCATGACGCTCGGCGGCATCCTGCTGTTCCTGCTCCTCCTCACCGGCGCCTTCGCCGCCGGATACCTGCTGGTCGAGATCCCGCCCGCCAACGCGACCGCCGTCAAGCAGAGCAACGTCTACCTCTACGCGGACGGGTCACCCCTCGCCCGTGACGGCGAGGTCAACCGCGAGAACGTGCCCCTCACCGAGGTGCCCAAGCCCGTCCAGCACGCCGTCCTCTCCGCCGAGGACCGCGACTTCTACTCCGAGTCGGCCGTCGACCCCAAGGCCATGATCCGCGCCGCCTGGAACACCGTCACCGGCAAGGGCCGCCAGTCCGGATCGACCATCACCCAGCAGTACGTCAAGAACTACTACCTCGCGCAGGAACAGACCCTCACCCGCAAGGTGAAGGAATTCTTCATCGCCATCAAGCTCGACCGCGAGAAGACGAAGGACCAGATCCTCACCGGCTATCTGAACACCAGTTACTTCGGGCGCAACGCCTACGGCATCCAGGCCGCCGCCCAGGCGTACTACGGCAAGGACTGCGCCGACCTCACCACCCCCGAGGGCGCCTACCTCGCCGCACTCGTCAACGCCCCCAGCGCGTACGACGTCTCGGCCCACCCCGAGAACAAGGCCCGCGCCGACGCCCGCTGGAACTACGTGCTCGACGGCATGGTCAAGGAAGGCTGGCTCGGTGAGCGCGAACGCGCCGCGATGACCTTCCCCAAGCCCGGCAGGACCAAGGCACCGCCCGGGATGTCGGGCCAGCGCGGCTATCTCGTCGAGGCCATCAACACCTACCTCAGCGGCAGCGGCGCCATCGGCGAGGACACCCTGCAGGCCGGCGGCTACCGCATCACCACCAGCCTCGACAAGCGCAAGCAGAAGGCCATGGCCGAGGCCGTGAAGACCCAGCTCATGAGCCGGCTCAGCACCTCCAACCCCGTCGACCGCTACGTGCGCGCGGGCGGCGCCTCCATCGACCCGCAGACCGGCCGGGTCGTCGCCATGTACGGCGGCGTCGACTACACCAAGCAGTACGTCAACAACGCCACCCGGCGCGACTACCAGGTCGGCTCCACCTTCAAGCCGTTCGTCTTCAGCGCGGCCGTCGACAACCGGTCCACCACCCAGGACGGCCGCCGCATCACCCCGAGCACCCTCTACGACGGCAGCAACCGCCGCGAGGTGCAGGGCCGCAGCGGCCCCACCGGCTACCGGCCGGGCAACGAGGACGGCACCGACTACGGCGAGATCACCGTCGCCGAGGCCACCGACAAGTCCGTCAACTCCGTGTACGCACAGATGGGCGAGGACGTCGGCCCGGAGAAGGTCAAACAGACCGCGATCGCCCTCGGCGTCCCCAAGGACGCCCCCGGCCTCGCCGAGGCGCGCCAGTCCGTCGCCCTCGGCGTCGTCAACGCCAGCGTCCTGGACATGGCGAAGGCGTACGCGACGCTGGCCAACCACGGCAAGCACGGCATGTACACCCTCGTCGACAAGATCACCAAGGGCGGTCAGCACGTCTCCCTGCCCGAACGGGAGGACCGGCCGGCGATCTCCCGCCAGGCAGCCGACACCACGACGATGATGCTGCGCAGCGTCGTGGCGAACGGCACCGGCACCGCCGCCCAGTCCGCCGGACGCCCCGCCGCGGGCAAGACCGGCACGGCGGAGGAGGACAAGGCCGCCTGGTTCGCCGGCTACACCCCGGACCTCGCCACCGTGATCGCGGTGATGGGTCAGGACCCCAAGAGCGGGAAGCAGAAGCCGCTGTACGGGGCGACCGGGCTCGACCGCATCAACGGCGGCGGGTACCCGGCGGAGATCTGGGGCCGCTACACGGCCGTCGCGCTGCAGAACACGGCGGCGAAGTCCTTCCGCCTCGACCTCCAGCCCGGCGCGGAGGCCGAGCCGAGCGAACCGGCGGAGTCGGCGTCGTCCGGGTCGCCGTCGGCGTCCAGCGGGTCGCCGTCGGGGAGCCCGTCCGGCTCGCCGACGTCGTCGGCACCGGCGACGGGCGGCAGCTCCCGTCCGCCGAGCACGGCCCCGTCGAGGTCGCCGTCGCACGCCCCGACGACATCACCGGTCACACCGCCGGACGAGGACGAGTTCTTCCCGGAGTCGGACGGCTTCTAGGGGGTGGTTGCCGTGTGCAGGCGGCCGGCACCGGCCGGCCGCCTGGCGGAAGGTTTCTCCTGGGCCGGGGCCACGAAGTCGCTCGCGAACGACCACACCCGGCACGGCGTCGGAACGCCACCTCGGAGAGGCGGCATCAGGGACGCGGGGTCAGAGGTAGAGCCCGGTCGAGTCGTCGGACCCCTCGAGCCGCTCGGCGGCCACGGCGTGCAGATCGCGCTCGCGCATCAGCACGTACGCCACCCCGCGGACCTCGACCTCGGCACGGTCCTCCGGGTCGAACAGCACCCGGTCCCCCGGCTCCACCGTGCGTACGTTCTGCCCGACCGCGACCACCTCGGCCCAGGCCAGCCGGCGGCCGACCGCCGCCGTCGCCGGGATGACGATGCCACCGCTGGAGCGGCGCTCCCCCTCGGGGATGTCGGTGCGGACCAGCACACGGTCGTGCAGCATCCGGATGGGCAGCTTGTCGTGGGTCGCGTTCGTGCTCACGTCATGACCGTACCTGCCCCGTGACGGGCGAAGTGCGCCCAGGGGTCCTATCCGCGGCGGCGGCGCGTGGACGCGGCCAGCAGGCCGACCACGGCCACGGCGGCGAGCGCCACCGGAACGATCCGCTCCAGCCGTGGCGAACCGTCGTCGGAGACCAGCTTCGCGCGGACGTCCGAAACCGTGCGGTTCACGGCCACATAGGCCCGGCCCGCGGTGCGGTCGACCGCCGAGGCCGCCCTCGCCTTCGCGTCGCCCACGATCGTCTTCGGGTGCACCCGCACCGCGATCTCGTCCAGCGTCGCCGCGAGCACCTGCCGCCTGCCGGCGATGTCCGCCTCGATCTGCGCCGGGGTCCTGGCTTCCGACACCGCGCTGCCTCCGTCGTCTTGGGTTGTCCGTGATGGACAGTCTGTCAGCTCGTGGGGGGCCGTGCCCCATGGCACCCCCGTCACCGCGGCTAATCTCTCGGGTAGCAGCACGAACGATGAGGAGAACTTCAGCCATGAGCGAGCGACTGCAGCCCGGCGACACCGCCCCCGCCTTCACCCTGCCCGACGCCGACGGCAACGAGATCTCCCTCGCCGCCCACGCCGGTCGCAAGGTCATCGTCTACTTCTACCCCGCAGCGCTCACGCCAGGCTGCACGAAGCAGGCCTGCGACTTCACCGACAACCTGGAGCTGCTGGCCGGCGCGGGCTACGACGTGATCGGCGTCTCCCCGGACAAGCCGGAGAAGCTGGCCAAGTTCCGGGAGAAGGAGGGCCTCAAGGTCACGCTGGTCGGCGACCCTTCGAAGGAGACGCTGGCGGCGTACGGCGCCTTCGGCGAGAAGAAGCTCTACGGGAAGACCGTGACGGGCGTGATCCGCTCCACGGTGATCGTCGACGAGCAGGGCAAGGTCGAGCGGGCGCTCTACAACGTGAAGGCCACGGGCCATGTCGCAAAGCTGATCAAGGACCTGGAGATCTGACGGCCTCCCGCCTTCTTCCGGCCCGATCCGGACCGGCCCTTGAACGGCCCTTGAGCGGCCCGCACCCGCAATACGGTGCGGGCCGTTCCGCTTCCCGGGAGTGACCACCGCACGGCTGTTTCGTTACTCAGTTCGATAGGGCGAACACGCAGTCGCATGTGGCGGAGGGGGATCATGGCGGTCAGGTACACGCACGACCTGCTGGTCGAAGCAGCACGAGCATCCACGACCTACGACGAAGCCGTTCTTCACTGCGGCGGAAGCCCGACGCCCGGCAGCAGGCGCTACATCCGCCAGAAAATGACAGCAGCGGGGATCGACACCTCGCACATGGCGTCAGGTCGCGTACGGCATACCGAAGCCCGACTGCGCGAGCTCGTCGCGGAAGCGTCGAGCGTGGCCGAAGTGGTCCGCCGACTCGGGATCAGTCCGGTGGGCGGCAACCAAGCGCATATCGGCCGCCGCATCGCCGCGCTGGGCATCGACACCTCGCATTTCACGAGCGGGACGCAGCGCCACCGCTCCCGCCGACGCGCATCACGCGGGGCCCGGCTCAGCCTCGGTTCCCCTGCGGACGGAAGAACTCCTGGCGAGCGGTTACGCCGGGAACTCATCAGAACGGGAGTCCCGGAAGTCTGCGCGATGTGCGGAATCGGCCCTCAGTGGAACGGCGGAGCGCTGCGCCTGGAGGTCGACCACCTCAACGGCACATGGTGGGACAACCGCCCGCGCAACCTCCGGCTGCTGTGCCCCAACTGCCACTCAGTGACGGACACATACCGCGGACGGAAGCGACGGGCCGGCGCATGACTCGCCGCGCTTACCCTCGCGATGCCCTTGTCCGAACCGCTGCCGCCTCCACCAGCCTGGTCGACCTGCTGCGCCGACTCGGCACACCCCCCAGCAGCAGTGCCTGCGCCTACGTCCGCAGGCGTCTCGAGCACTACGGAATCGACACATCGCACTTCGTCCCCGAGGCACTTCCGCACCATGAACGGACGTCCTACTCCAGAGAGGCGCTCGCGGAGGCTGCCGTACGCAGTCACAGCATCCGAGAGGTGCTCGAGTACTTGGACGTGCCGATCTACGACGGCGCGTACAGCTATGTGGCGAAGAAGCTCGACAGATTCGGGATCGACACGTCGCATTTCACCAAGCGGCACCGTAACGGCGGGAAGGCGCTCGTCCCGCGAGGCGAACTGACGGTGGCCGTGGCCGAGTCGAAGAGTGTGGCCGGGGTACTCCGAGCCCTGGGTCAGCCCAACTCAGGGTCCGCCCGAGCCCGGGTGCAGCGGAGCATCGCCGCCTACGGCATGTCCACCGCCCACTTCGTCGGCCAAGGACACCGGCGAGGCCGCCCGTCTCCCGCACGCAAGTCCGCCGCCGAGATTCTGCGGTGCAGCGAACCGGGCTCCCGCCGAACGAAGACGGCACTGCTTCGGCGCGCCCTGAACGAGAGCGGGGTTGCCCGGGTCTGCGGCTGTTGCGGCTTGGGAGAGGTGTGGATGGGCCAGCGGCTCGTCCTGGAGATAGACCACCTCAACGGTGATCGACTCGACAACCGGATCGATAACCTCAGGTATCTCTGCCCCTCGTGCCACAGCCAGACCAGGACGTTCTCCGGGCGCCGCTCCTTGCTCTCCCCCACACAGAGGGAGAGGTCAGGGCAGTAGAGTGGCCGCAGCGGGTCCGTACCCCAGCTGGCCAAGAGGGCGCCGGTTTAGGTCCGGTGTGTCGTGGGTTCGAGTCCCACCGGGCCCACATCATGAGCGCGGCACCTCGGCTGGTGCCGCGCTCTTCGCCGTGGCTCACCCCATCAGCTCGCGGATCATCGGGGCCAAAGCGCGGAAGGCCTTGCCTCGGTGGCTGATCGCGTTCTTCTCCTCGGGTGTCATCTCCGCGCACGTACGGGTCTCGCCCTCCGGCTGGAGGATGGGGTCGTAGCCGAAGCCGCCCGTGCCCGTCGGGGTGTGGCGGAGCGTTCCGTGCAGGCGGCCTTCGACGACGCGCTCGGTGCCGTCGGGGAGCGCCATGGCCGCGGCGCAGGCGAAGGATGCCTGGCGGTGCTGGTCGGCGATGTCGGAGAGCTGGGCCAGGAGCAGATCGAGGTTGGCCTTGTCGTCACCGTGCCTTCCCGCCCAGCGGGCGGAGAAGATGCCGGGTGCGCCGCCGAGGACGTCCACGCAGAGGCCCGAGTCGTCGGCGACGGCCGGGAGTCCGGTGGCGCGGGCCAGGGCGTGCGCCTTGAGGAGGGCGTTCTCGGCGAAGGTGACGCCGGTCTCGGGGACGTCGGGGATGTCGGGGTACGCATCGGCTCCGACGAGTTCCACCGACACTCCCGCACCCGAGAGGATGGCGTGGAGTTCGGTCACCTTGTTGGCGTTACGAGTGGCGAGGATCAGACGCTGCATGTGCCGATTATCCGCCCCTCGCGCGCGGGGCCGACCGGGGCCCGTGCGTCCTGGCCCGGGTCCGGCGCGCGCCGGACCCGGGACCGGTCCGTTCCTAGCCGGGGGAGCAGACCTTGGTCAGCTCGCTGGAGGCGTCGGTGACCGGAGTAACGTCGGGGGTCTTGCCCTGTTCGATCGACTGGCGGACGTCCTTCACGGCGGTGTTCAGGTCGTCAACGGCCTTGCTGACATCGGCGTTGTCGGTCTTGTCGCTGATGTCGTCGAGGTTCTTGTCGATGCGGTCCAGGGCCCGCTCGGCGTCGGCCGGGCTGTCCGCGGCGGAGGATGCCGCCTGCTGGAGATCCTCGACGCTGGTGAGGATCGCGTCGGCCGTCTGAGCGCAGTCCAGAGCCTTCTCGACGGCGCTGCACGCGGTGGTCACCGGTACGACGACGGCGATGGCGGCCAGGGCTGCGATGACGGTCATGCGGCGGCGGTGGGCCATTGGGTCGGGTCCTCCCCTGTTCTGCCGGCGGGTGGGCCGGTGTGCGTAGCGTACGGGCGGGGTGCCCGTCGCCCGTACACATAAGTACGCCGGAAGATGCCGTAACGGTTGCATGGGGCGGAAGGATGCCTGGTCAGCGGCTTTCGCCTGCAGTGCTCGCGCGCCGGCCTATGCGGCGCGGGTCGCCGACCGGACGGGTCCGGGGTCGCGGCCGGGCGGGTGCGGGGGTCGCCGACCGGACGGTTGCGGGGGTCCTGCCGGCCGAGGCAGCGCGGGTCGCCGCGAGCCGCGCCGTCGCGGCGCTCTACAGCGGGCGGGCCAGGGCCTCGCGCTGGGCCGAGTCGAGCTGGGCGCAGCCCGCGACGGCGAGGTCGAGCAGCGAGTCGAGTTCCGTGCGGTCGAAGGGTGCGCCTTCGGCGGTGCCCTGGACCTCGACGAAGCGGCCGTCGCCGGTGCAGACGACGTTCATGTCGGTCTCGGCGCGTACGTCTTCCTCGTAGCGGAGGTCGAGGAGGGGGGTGCCGTCGACGATGCCGACGCTGACGGCGGAGACGGTGCCGGTGAGGGGCTTGCGGCCGTGCTTGACGAGCTTCTTGGACTGGGCCCAGGTGATGGCGTCGGCGAGGGCGACGTAGGCGCCGGTGATGGCGGCGGTGCGGGTGCCTCCGTCGGCCTGGAGGACGTCGCAGTCGAGGACGACGGTGTTCTCGCCGAGCGCCTTGTAGTCGATGACGGCGCGCAGGGAGCGGCCGATGAGCCGGGAGATCTCGTGGGTGCGGCCGCCGATCTTGCCGCGTACGGATTCGCGGTCGCCGCGGGTGTTGGTGGAGCGGGGCAGCATCGCGTATTCGGCGGTGACCCAGCCTTCGCCGCTGCCCTTGCGCCAGCGCGGTACGCCTTCGGTGACGCTGGCGGTGCAGAAGACCTTGGTGTCGCCGAAGGTGATGAGGACCGATCCTTCGGCGTGCTTGCTCCATCCGCGCTCGATGGTGACAGGGCGAAGCTGGTCGGGGGTCCGACCGTCGATGCGAGACATGGGGGTGACCCTATCTGCTGTGCCGAGGGCCCCGTTTCCGGTGTGGATTCGGGGCCCTGTGCGGCTGACGGAGGGTCACCTCTCGACCCGTCACCGCCCACGGCCCACCGCTCGCCGCTCAACCGGTTACGGCCGACCAGCGGTCACGGCCGACCCGCCGTCGCCTCTCACATCATGTCTTCGATGTCGGCGGCGACGGGGTCGGCGTCGGTGCCGATGACGACCTGGATCGCTGCGCCCATCTTCACGACGCCGTGGGCGCCGGCGGCCTTGAGGGCGACGTCGTCGACGAGGGCGGGGTCCTCGACCTCGGCGCGGAGGCGGGTGATGCAGCCTTCGACCTCGACGATGTTCTCGATTCCGCCGAGCCCGGCGACGATCTTCTCAGCCTTGGTGGCCATAGCGCACTCCTGCGTGTTCGGGGCTTCGGTTCCGCCGCCCAACCGTTTTCACCGTAATGCACGTTCGGACCACATTCGCGGGCAATAGTCCGCCATCTGACGCATGATGACGACCACTGATCCGTGCCCGCGCATGCGGTGCCGCCGCGCCGTGGAACTGGTCTACACCAGTTTGCCGTCCCGGCCAAACCCGCGGTCTCCGGGAGGTCCGATGAGCACCGACACCGCCACCGCAGGAACGCAGCCGCCGGGCAGGCCCTGGACGTCGAGCCTCTTCCAGGGGCTGCAGAAGATGGGGCGCTCGCTGCAACTGCCCATCGCGGTACTGCCGGCGGCGGGCCTGCTGGTCAGCCTCGGCAACCTCTTCTCCGCCTATCTGCACGGGGATTTCTGGACGAAGACCGCCGAGGTCCTCACCCGCGGCGGCACCGCGATCCTGGACGTGGAGCTGGGCCTGCCGCTGCTGTTCGCGATCGGGGTGGCGATCGGTTTCGCGCGGAAGGCGGACGGGTCGACGGCGCTGGCGGCGGTGGCCGGGTTCCTGGTCTACCACGGGGTGCTGACGGCCTATCCGGTGCCGGGCTCGGTCGACAGCGAGCACCCGGAGGGCGTTCCGCAGAACCCGGGGGTGCTCGGCGGCATCGCCATCGGCCTCCTGACGGCGGTGATCTGGCAGCGCTACCACCGGACGAAGCTGGTGGACTGGCTGGGCTTCTTCAACGGCCGCCGCCTCGTCCCGATCATCATGGCTTTCGTGTGCGCGGTCCTCGGTGTCGTCTGCGGGCTGCTCTGGGATCCGATCGGGAGCGCGCTGACGACCTTCGGCAAACAGCTCATCGATCTGGGGGCCTGGGGTGCGGGCATCTTCGGTGTGGCCAATCGGCTTCTGATCCCGATCGGGATGCATCAGTTCCTGAACACCTTCTTCTGGTTCCAGGCGGGTCAGTTCACCGCGCCGGACGGGAAGGTGGTCCAGGGTGATCTGGCGCGGTTCTTCGCCGGGGACCCGGACGCCGGGCTGTTCATGTCGGGCTTCTTCCCGATCATGATGTTCGGCCTGCCGGCCGCCGCGCTCGCCATCACCCACTGCGCCCGCCCCGAGCGGCGGAAGGCGGTGGCGGGGCTGATGTTCTCGGTCGGGCTGACGTCGTTCGTGACGGGCGTGACCGAGCCGATCGAGTTCGCGTTCCTGTTCGCGGCTCCGCTGCTGTACGGCATTCACGCGCTGCTGACGGGTGCATCGATGGCCATCACCTGGGCGCTGGGGGTGCACGCGGGTTTCAGCTTCTCGGCGGGCCTGATCGATTACGTCGTCAACTGGCACTTGGATACCAAGCCGTGGCTGATCATTCCGATCGGTCTGTGTTTCGCGGTGGTCTATTACGTGGTCTTCCGCGTGCTGATCACCGTGCTCGACCTGCCGACGCCGGGGCGGGAGCCGGAGGAGGCCGAGACCGAGGCGGAGCGGGACATGACCCGGTAGCCGCGGCCGGCGAGGCGGTCGCCGGAGATCATGAAATCGCCGGGAAGCGCGGGTTCCTCATCGCGCCTCCCCCGTGCTAGAACATGGTCTACACCACTGAGTGGTTTAGACCACATGGTACGGACCACGGTACGACCGGCCCGGACACGACCGGCCACGGTACGACCACCGTACGGACCGCGGTACGACACCGTACGGACCACTCAGGACATGCCACCGTCCCCGGGCCGGCCGCAGGCCCCATGCGTCCCCGAAGGAACCCCATGAGTACGACGACCGCGAACGCCGCGGCGCCCGCCAGGAAGCGGGGCTCCGGCCTTTTCCAGGGTCTGCAGAAGGTCGGCCGCAGCCTGCAGCTCCCCATCGCCGTCCTTCCGGCCGCCGGCATCCTGCTCCGCCTCGGCCAGCCGGACGTCTTCGGCGCCGAGGGCCTGGGCTGGGACAACGTGGCCAAGGTCTTCGCGGGCGCGGGCAGCGCGCTGCTGGACTCCTCGCTCGCCCTGCCGCTGTTGTTCTGCATCGGTGTCGCGATCGGGTTCGCGAAGAAGGCGGACGGCTCGACGGCGCTGGCCGCGGTGGCCGGTTTCCTCGTCTACTACTCGGTGATCCACCAGTTCCCGGTGCCCGGCCCCGACGGCGCCACGTTCGTGCAGACCAGCTTCCTCAGCGGCGCCTGGCAGAAGGGCTCCGAGGTCACCGCGGCGACGTACCAGAACCCGGGCGTCCTCGGCGGGATCGTCATGGGCCTGCTGACCGCGGTCCTGTGGCAGCGGTTCCACCGCACCAAGCTGGTGGACTGGCTGGGCTTCTTCAACGGCCGCCGCCTCGTCCCGATCATCATGGCCTTCGTCGGTACGGCGATGGGTGTCCTGGTCGTCCTGGGCTGGCAGCCGATCGGCGACGCGATCACCGCGTTCGGCGAGTGGATGACGGGTCTGGGCGCAGCGGGCTCGGGTGTGTTCGGGCTGATCAACCGTGCCCTGATCCCGATCGGCATGCACCAGTTCGTGAACACCGTCTCCTGGTTCCAGCTCGGTGACTTCACCAACGCCGCGGGCCAGGTCGTCCACGGCGACCTCAACCGCTTCCTGGCGGGCGACCCGGCCGCCGGCCAGTACATGTCCGGCTTCTTCCCGATCATGATGTTCGGCCTGCCGGCCGCCGCGCTCGCCATCGCGCACAGCGCCCGCCCCGAGCGCCGCAAGGCCGTCCTCGGCATGATGATCTCGCTCGCGCTCACCTCGTTCGTCACGGGCGTCACCGAGCCGATCGAGTTCTCGTTCCTGTTCATCGCGCCGGTGCTGTTCGGGATCCACGCACTGCTGACGGCTCTGTCGATGGCCGTGACCTGGGCCCTCGGTGTCCATGCCGGCTTCACCTTCTCGGCCGGTGCCATCGACTACGCGCTCAACTGGAGCCTGGCCACCGACCCGTGGAAGATCATCCCGATCGGTCTGGTCTTCGCCGCGGTCTACTACACGCTCTTCCGGTGGGCGATCACCCGGTTCGACCTGGCCACTCCCGGCCGGGAGCCGGAGGAGGAGACCGAGAGTCCGGCCAGGACCTGAGCCGCCGGGGCCGCCGAAGCTGCCGGGAGCCGCCTGGAACGCCGGGAGCCGCCCGGACCGGCAGCAGAGGGCGGCCCGGCACCGGAGTCAGCGCTGCCGTACGAGCGGGAAGGGCAGCGTCTCGCGGATCGTCAGCCCGGTGAGGAGCATCACCAGGCGGTCCACGCCGAGGCCCAGCCCGCCCGTCGGCGGCATGGCGTACTCCAGCGCCGTCAGGAAGTCCTCGTCCAGCTCCATCGCCTCGGGGTCGCCGCCCGCCGCCAGCAGGGACTGCGCGGTGAGGCGGCGCCTCTGCTCCACGGGGTCGGTCAACTCGGAGTAGGCGGTGCCCAGTTCGGTGCCGAAGGCCACGAGGTCCCAGCGCTCGGCGAGCCGCGGGTCCCTGCGGTGCTGCCGGGTCAGCGGGGAGACCTCCGTGGGGAAGTCCTTGTAGAAGGTGGGGAGTCCGGTGCGTTCCTCCACCAGCTTCCCGTACATCTCCTCGACCACGTCACCGCGGGTGTCCTCGGGGATGTGCGGGACGCCCACCCGGTCGCACAGCGCCAGCAGGTCCTCCATACCGGTGTCGGCGTCGATCTCCTCCCCCAGCGCCTCGGACACCGCGCCGTAGACCGACTTCACGGGCCACGGGCCGGAGATGTCGTGCTCGGTCACCTTGCCGTCGGCGTCCGTCGTGCGCACCACCTGCGCCCCGAACGCGGCCTCGGCGGCGCCCTGGATCAGTTCGCGGGTGAGGTCGAGCATCACGCCGTAGTCGGCGTACGCCTGGTACGCCTCCAGGGACGTGAACTCCGGGTTGTGCTTGAAGGAGACGCCCTCGTTGCGGAAGTTGCGGCCCATCTCGAAGACCTTCTCCATTCCGCCGACGCACAGCCGTTTCAGATACAGCTCGGGGGCGATCCGCAGGTACAGGTCCAGGTCGTAGGCGTTGATGTGGGTGGTGAACGGGCGGGCGTTGGCGCCTCCGTGGATCTGCTGGAGCATCGGGGTCTCGACCTCCAGGTATCCGCGGTCGAGCAGTCCCTGCCGCAGCGCCTGGACCGCCGCGCTGCGCGCCCTGACGACCTCGCGGGCCTCCGGTCGCACCACCAGGTCGACGTAGCGCTGCCGGACGCGGGCCTCGGGGTCGGCCAGGCCGCGGCGCTTCTCGGGCAGCGGGTGGAGGCACTTGGCGGTGAGCTGCCAGGAGGTGACGAACAGCGAGAGTTCGCCGCGGTCGCTGGCGGCGATCTCGCCGGTGGCGGTGAGGTGGTCGCCGAGGTCGGTGTCGGCGGTGAACCGCTGCAGCACGTCCGGGTCCGTACGGTCGCGGCTGAGGACCAGCTGGAGGTCGCCCGACCAGTCGCGGAGCACGGCGAAGACGACGCCGCCGAAGTCGCGGACGAGCAGCAACCGCCCGGCGACGGTGGCCCGTTCGCCGGTACGGGCTCCGGGTGCCAGGCCTCGGTGCGCGGCGCGGATCTGCGCGAGGGTGTGGGTACGGGGTGCCGCGTCCACGGGGTAGGGGTCCACGCCGTCGGCGCGCAGCCGGTCCAGCTTCCGCCGCCGTACGCGGACCTGTTCGGGCAGCCCGGCCAGCGGGTCGTCCTTCTCGCCCGCGTGGTCCTCCTGCGGCCCGGCGAGGCCGAGTTCGCCGAGCGAGGGCAGTCCCGCGGTGCTGGCCGGGGCGGTGATGCCGCGCGGCCGGCCCTTGCCCCACAGGGCGTGCAGGCTGGGGACGGACACGAAGCCCTCGGCGATGCCGGAGGCGAGGCTGATGCGGGCGAGGGAGCCTGCGTCGGCGTAGCAGAGGAACCGCGGGTACCAGGCGGGCTGGTACTTCACGTTGGAGCGGTAGAGGGCTTCGAGCTGCCACCACTTGGAGAAGAACAGCAGCAGCCGGCGCCAGGCGCGCAGGACGGGGCCCGCGCCGATCCGGGCGCCTTCCTCGAACGCGGCGCGGAAGACGGCGAAGTTGAGGGAGACGCGGCGTACGCCGAGCCGTCCGGCCCGGTCGCACAGTTCGGCGACCATGAACTCGGTGACGCCGTTGGGCGCCCGGCGGTCGCGGCGCATCACGTCCAGGGAGACGCCCTGCCGCCCCCAGGGCACGAAGGACAGCAGCGCCACCATCGTTCCGTCCGCGTCGAACGCCTCGACGAGCAGGCAGTCGCCGTCGGCGGGGTCGCCGAGGCGGCCGAGCGCCATGGAGAAGCCGCGTTCGGTCTCGGTGTCGCGCCAGGCGTCGGCGCGCTCCACGACCTCCCGCATCTCCGTCCCGGTCAGGGCGGAGTGGCGGCGGATGCGGGTGGTGACGCCAAGGCGCCGTACGCGGGTGACGGCCTGCCGGGTGACGCGCATGTCGCGGCCGTCGAGGTCGAACCGGGCGACGTCGAGCACGGCCTCGTCGCCGAGCTGAAGGGCGCTCAGCCCGGCCCGCCCGTAGGCCCTGGCGCCGTCCTCGCTCGCGCCCATGACGGCCGGGGTCCAGGCGTAGCGGCGGGCGAGCCGCGTCCACGCCTCGACGGCGGGGTCCCAGGCGCCGGGGTCGCCGACGGGGTCGCCGCTGGCGAGGCAGACCCCCGCTTCGACGCGGTAGGTGACGGCGGCTTTCCCGCTGGGCGAGAAGACGACGGCCTTGTCGCGGCGGGTGGCGAAGTAGCCGAGAGAGTCCTGGTCGCCGTAGGCGCCGAGGAGGGCGCGGATCCGGGGTTCCTCGTCGCCGTGCAGCGCGGCTTCCAGGCGCTGCGAGCGGAAGAGGGTCGCGGCGGCGGCGAGCAGGGCGAGGGCGCCGAACAGTCCCTGGAGGACGTAGTGCCAGCGGGCGGGGCGGCCGTCGAACTCGGAGGCGGGGACGAGTCCGCCGAGGACGCGGTTGGCCGCCCAGGGCAGGGCCTGGCCGCGGGGCAGGCTGCCGGGGAACGCCTCGACCAGGGCCCAGCCGAGGAGGACTGCGGCGGCCAGGCCGACGACGAGGACGAGCAGGGCGCGCCAGAGGGCGCCGCGGCGGGTGTCGGCGTAGAACTCGCGGCGTGCCACGATCAGCAGCCCCAGGGCGGCGGCGCACACGAGGAAGGACGGGACGGCGTCCCATTCCCCGGTGGCCGCCGCGACGACGTCGGCGAGGATCACCAGCCCGAGGTACGCCATGACCAGGCGGCGGGCGATCTTCTTGCGGGAGGCGATGGCGGCGGCGAGGAGGAAGAGGAACGCGGCGTAGGCGAGGTTGGCGCTGACGGGGACGGTGAGGAACTCCAGGAACCGGGTCACGGGTGCCAGGAGGACGCGCAGGGGCGGGATGACGGCGGTGACGGCGCAGTAGAGGGCGAGGCCGCCGAAGAAGGCGCCGAATCCGCCGGGAACCCGGTGGAGGAAACGGTCCCGGGGCCGGTGGGGTTCGTCGTCGGGCCCGGGTCCCGGGGCCGGAGCGGCTTTCCGGCTCGTCTCGCCGATGGCGCTCATGCGGCCACTGTAAGGAGGCCGCCCGCGGGGCGCTCGCCGAGGATTCCGAGCGCTGGGTCGGCTAGCGTTTCGGTGTGGTCACCTTGGCGCAGGGCGGCTGGTTCCACCGGGAGATCGTGGGTGCGGGACTGCTCCCGCTCTTCGTCTTCCTCTGTTCGTTCATCGCCGGGTTCGGCTTCATCCGCTTCAGCGTCCGCATGATCCGGGCGCAGGTGCGCTGGTGGCCGGGGAATGTGCGGCCGGGTGGGCTGCACATCCACCATGTGGTGTTCGGTGTGGTCTTCATGCTGGTCAGCGGGGTGTCGCTGATCGTGGTCTCCGACCCGTCGGAGACGGTGAAGTCCGTGCTGGCCGGTGTCTTCGGGGTGGGCGCGGCGCTGGTGCTGGACGAGTTCGCGCTGATCCTGCATCTGCGGGACGTCTACTGGACGGAGGCCGGGCGGACGTCCGTGGACGCCGTGTTCGTGGCCGTCGCCCTGTGCGGTCTGGTGCTGCTCGGTTTCAGTCCGGTCGCGGTGATCGACTGGTCGGGCTATCAGTCCGATCCGACGCCCGGCAATGCGCTGCTGCTCGCCGGTGTCGTCCTGCTGGCGCTCGCTCTCGCCGTGATCACCCTGCTCAAGGGGAAGGTGTGGACGGGGCTGCTCGGTCTGTTCTTCCTGCCGCTGCTGGTCATCGGCGCGATCCGGCTGAGCCGCCCGGACGCGCCGTGGGCCCGGTGGCGCTACCGCGACAAGCCGAAGCGGCTGGCGCGGGCGGCGCGGCGGGATCAGCGCTGGAGGCACCCGGTGATCACAGCGAAGATCAAGTTCCAGGAGTTCCTGTCCGGCCGGCACGACCTGCCGGACCTGTGGCACGAGCTGCAGCACCGGGCCACCCACCGGCACGAGCACCGCGAGGAGCGCGACCGGGGCGAGGAGCGCGAGCAGGGCGGAGAGAGCGACCGGCAGGACCCGCACGGCCCGCACGGCCGGTGAGGGCCCCCTGGGCAGAGGGCGTCACCGGGACGGCCGGCGTACGGGTCCAGGGGTACGGCGCGGGGGTACGGCCGAGGCGGGGCCACGGCGTGGGGCTGCGGCGGAGGTGGTGCTAGATCTCGTAGACCGCGCCGGCGCGGGCCAGCTCCACCGGCCCGTCGAAGACCTCGCGGGCGTCCCGCAGATTGATCTCGGGGTCGGTCCACGGCGGAATGTGGGTGAGCACCATCCGCCCGACGCCCGACGCCTGCGCGGACTCGCCCGCCTGCCGCCCGTTGAGGTGCAGTTCGGGCACGTCCTCCTTGCCGTGGGTGAAGGACGCCTCGCACAGGTAGAGGTCGGCGCCCTCGGCGAGGGAGTCGAGGGCCGTGCAGGGCCCGGTGTCCCCGGAGTACGTCAGGACGCGGCCGGCGTGCTCCACCCGGAAGCCGAACGCCTCGACGGGGTGGCACACGCGGTCCGTGCGCACGGTGAAGGGCCCGAGCCGGAACGCTCCAGGCTCCAGGGTGCGGAAGTCGAAGACCTCGCTCATGGACTTCTCGGAGGGCACGTCGTCGTACGCGGTGGTCAGCCGCTGCTCGGTGCCCTCGGGGCCGTAGACCGGGAGGGCCTCGGCGCGGCCGCCGTCGTGGCGGTAGTAGCGGGCGACGAAGTAGCCGCACATGTCGATGCAGTGATCCGCGTGCAGATGGCTGAGGATCACGGCGTCCAGGTCGTAGAGACCGCAGTGGCGCTGCAGCTCGCCCAGGGCTCCGTTGCCCATGTCGAGAAGCAGCCGGAAGCCGTCGGCTTCGACGAGGTAGCTCGAGCAGGCCGAGTCCGCGGACGGGAACGATCCCGAGCAGCCGACGACGGTGAGCTTCATCAAGCAGAAACCTCCGAGGCTGGGTCCCCGTCTCGAGAGACCCGGGGGGATGGTCCGGGGAATGTGCTGTGGGCAGGGGGTGAGCGCTTGCGGTTCGTCGAGCGTAAGGCGCGAAACGGGTGGTCGCCCCTCCACGGAGTGGTGTTGTGGGGGAACTCACCCGTGGCTTCACCGGTACGGGGGGCGCTGACGCTCTCTGTTTCGAAGGTACGGTGCTGCGCGTGAACACGACGTGGTGGTGGGCGCTCGGCGCGGTGGTCGTGGTGGTCGCGCTGATCGCGTCGCTGGTGGACGGATGGGGGCGCAGCGACCGGGGGCCGCGGCGCGGCAGGACGCGCGCGGGCAGGCCGCCGGGGGCGGGCGGCGGCCGGACGCGCGGGCGCGGGGATCGCAGGCCACCGGCGCGGCCTGGCCGGCGTGAGCCTTCCGCGAAGCGGGCAGGGAAGCGGCCGCGGCCCGGCGAGATCTGGTGGGCGGACGTGCCGTACGAGGACGGGCCGGGCTCCAAGGACCGGCCGTGTCTGGTGCTGGCCCTGCGCGGGGAGAACGCACTGGTCGTGAAGATCACCAGCCGGGACCGGGAGGGCCGTGCCGGGGTGATCGCCCTGCCCGACGGTGCGGTCGGGGACACGGCGGGACGCCGCAGCTATCTGGAGACGGAGGAGCTGCGGGAGGTGCGGATCGGCGGGTTCCGGCGCCATGTGGGAGCGGTGGACCGGAGGGTGTGGGCGCGCGTACGGCACCTCTCGCGCTGACCCGGACACCTGCGCGGGACCCGCACGTCAGGCACCGCGAGACGTACGGGAGGACCTGCGTGCCCGGGGTCAGGAGTTGCGCGCCACGCGGGACTGGGGCGGGAGTTGGAAGGCCGCCAGCGGCGGGCGCGGGGGTGCGGGGTCACCGGCGCCGTGCAGGAGCGGGCTGTTGTGCCGCATGAGCCACTGCCGGTACGCGGGACTCGCCCAGGCCGCCTCGACGTAGGCCTGCTCCAGCTCGCGGTGGAGCATGGCGATGTCCGTGACGGCGGCGGCACCGGGCCGGGCGATCAGCAACAGGCGTACGGCCAGCGGGTCGTCGGCCAGCGGCAGGATCGTCATGCCCGTCCGGCAGCGCGAGGTGGGCTGGCACGGGCTCACGGTCTCGCCCGCCGCCACCAGGTCCGCGGCCGTGGTGATGTCCCGCACGGCGACGGTGCGCGGCTCGCACCCCAGGGTGGCGAAGGCGCGGCGCAGCGCGGCGTATTCGTCGTCGGCGGCCGGATCGACGATCCAGCTGTCCGTGACGAGGTCGGCCAGCCGCAGCAGGGAGCGGCCGGCCCGCGGGTGGTCCGTGGACACGGCGACGAACTGCGGTTCGCGTTCCACCACGACGCGCTGGTCGAGGCCGGCGGGCACGCGGAGCGGGAAGAACTCCGGCTCGTGCACGAACGCGACGTCGAGCTGGTTCGTGGCGAGCATCTCCAGCAGGGCGTTGGACGACACCTCTATGTGAATGGTGGTGTCGGTCTCCGGGAGCCGGTCGCGTACACGGCGGAGCCAGCCGACGACCGCGCGGCTGGCGGTACTTCCGATGCGCAGGCGCGAGGCCCCGGCGCCGACCGCGGCGTCCTGGGCGGCGCTCATCAGGGCGCTCATCTCGGCGACGATCGGGCGGGCGCGAGACAGCAGGGAGCGGCCCAGCGGCGTCGGCCGGCTGCCGGTCCGCTCGCGGGTGAACAGCGTGCCGCCGACGGCCTTCTCGATGCGGCGGAGCTGTGTCGTCAGTGAGGGCTGTGTCATGCCCAACTGCACCGCGGCTTTGCGCACGCTGCCGGCGTCGGCTATCGCGCACAGCGCTCGGAGGTGCCTCACATCGAGCTCCACGAGCGGAGAATAACGGCGTTTCAGCTCTCCCGGCCAGACCTACAAAGGATGCGAAATCCGGTATTGCCCCCATGATTCTGCGATCTGGCGGTATGTCTCGGTGGATGGCCAATTCGACTGGAAATGCAGGGGGATTGGCTGACGCTATCGGGAGTTGGCATCATCCCGCACGGCCGGAATCGCCCCGAGACTCTGAGTACCCAGAAGTTCTCCGTACGGCCCCGTGTCGCTCACCCAGGCGACCCCACGCGGCTGTCCGGAACTCGATTGGAGACTCCCCCCATGAATCGCTCCAAGATATTCGGGACGACGGCTCTCGGGCTCGGGCTGCTCGCCTCGATGGCCGTGGTGCCGGCATCGGCCGCCGACTCCACGGCGGACGCCCGTTCCGCCGAGCGCCACGCCGCGTCGATCGCGGCGTACCAGGGCTCCGCGGAGGACCAGGCCAACACCCGGGCCTTCTTCGAGGCCGTGATCAAGTCGGCGAAGGCAAAGCAGAAGGCCACCGGCGCCGCGGCCGTCACCGTGACCTACGACGCGAGCGGGGCCCCGACCTTCGCGTCGGAGATCGCGAACAGCACCGCGGTCTGGAACTCCTCCGTCAGCAACATCCAGTTGCAGGAGGGAAGCAACGCCGACTTCGACTACCGCGAGGGCAACGACCCCCGCGGCTCATACGCCAGCACCGACGGCCACGGTCACGGCTACATCTTCATGGACTACGCCCAGAACCAGGAGTACGACTCCAACCGCGTGGCCTCCCACGAGACCGGGCACGTGCTCGGTCTGCCCGACCACTACGAGGGACCGTGCTCGGAGCTCATGTCCGGTGGCGGCCCCGGCCCCTCCTGCACCAACGACCGCCCGGACGCCAACGAGTCGGCCCAGGTCGACCAGTTGTGGGCAGGCGGCTTCAAGGGCCTGAAGAAGTCCGAGCTGGTGACCGCTCGCTAGCCGACCGCGCGAGCGCTCACTGAGGTGAACGACCTGCGGAGGTGACCGCCCGCCCGGGCGGTCACCGACGCCGGGACGTGGCAACCGCCCTGCCCCCACAGGGGCGGTCGCCACTCGGCCCCGCGACGGGGCCGGTCGCCGCGGACGGCGGCGGGAACAGTACGGAGGGGTCGACGGAATCGGGCCGGCCCCCGCCCCCCAGGGGGGTCAGGCCCAACAAGAGGCCGGGCTCGTCAAGGAGTCCGGCCCGAGACGGTCAGGCTCGAGGGGTCACGCTCGAGACGGTCAGGCCCGGGACGGGTCAGGCCCAGAGCTGGCCCTGCAGGGCCTCCACCGCTGCTTCGGTGGATTCGGCCGTGTAGATGCCCGTCGACAGATACTTCCACCCGCCGTCCGCGACGACGACCACGATGTCCGCGCTCTCCCCGGCCTTGACGGCCTTGCGGCCCACGCCGATGGCGGCGTGGAGGGCCGCACCGGTGGAGACGCCGGCGAAGATGCCCTCCTGCTGGAGGAGTTCACGGGTCCTGCGCACCGCGTCCTCGGAGCCGACCGAGAAGCGGGTGGTGAGCACCGACGCGTCGTACAGCTCGGGCACGAACCCCTCATCGAGGTTCCGCAGCCCGTAGACCAGGTCGTCGTAGCGCGGCTCGGCGGCGACGATGCTGACGTCCGGCTTGTGCTCGCGCAGATAGCGGCCGACGCCCATCAGGGTGCCGGTGGTGCCGAGGCCGGCGACGAAGTGGGTGACCGACGGGAGGTCCGTGAGGATCTCCGGGCCGGTGGTCGCGTAGTGCGCGCCCGCGTTGTCCGGATTGCCGTACTGGTAGAGCATCACCCAGTCCGGGTGCTCGGCCGCCAGCTCCTTGGCGACGCGTACGGCCGTGTTGGAGCCGCCTGCCGCCGGGGAGGGGATGATCTCGGCACCCCACATGGCGAGCAGCTGCCGCCGCTCCTCCGAGGTGTTCTCGGGCATGACGCAGACGATGCGGTAGCCCTTGAGCTTGGCCGCCATCGCCAGCGAGATGCCCGTGTTGCCTGACGTCGGTTCGAGGATGGTGCAGCCCGCGGTCAGCCGGCCGTCCTTCTCCGCCTGCTCGATCATGTGCAGCGCGGGACGGTCCTTGACCGAGCCCGTCGGGTTGCGGTCCTCCAGCTTGGCCCAGATCCGTACCTCGTCGGACGGGGACAGCTTCGGCAGGCGGACGAGCGGGGTGTTGCCGACCGCCGCCAGATGGGAGTCGTACCGCATCAGTGCCGTCCGGGGCCGGTGTACGCGGCGGAGCCGCCCGCGACGGCCGGGAGGATGGTGACGCTGTCGCCGTCGCTCAGCTCGGTGCCGATCCCCTCGAGGAAGCGCACGTCCTCGTCGTTGAGGTAGACGTTGACGAAGCGGCGCAGCTCGCCGCCGTCGACCAGGCGCTCGCGGATGCCGGCGTGGCGGGACTCGAGGTCGGCGAAGAGCTCATCGATGGTGGCGCCGCTGCCCTCGACCGCCTTCTGGCCGTCGGTGTAGGTGCGGAGGATGGTCGGGATGCGGACCTCGATGGCCATGGTGTCGGCTCCTGTCGGTGTCAGGCGAAGGGCGGGCGCGCGGCGTCGTCCTGCGCCGGCGGCGGGAGAAAGGTGCGGGTGGTGCGGGCTTGCGGAGCGGTGCGGGCCCGGCGACCCGTACGGGGGCCTGCGGCGGGCGGTCGTGCGTCAGACGGCGGTACGCGGACACATGGCGCTGGCGAGGCGGCACAGGTCGACGTGCAGCCGCGCCACGAGCAGGGTGCCCGGCGTCTTCTCGCTCACGTCATCCACAACCATGGGCTCATCGTAACGATTCCCCGTCCGCTCTCCGGGACCCGGTCCCACGATACGGACGTCTTCTTGGACACAGGGTCGACCGGTGGCCGACGCAGGGTTTCCAGCTCCGGGCCGCCGCGCCGTCGACGGGCGGAACCGGAAGGCCAGGTCAGTACGCCGGTACGACCGTGACCTCTTCCTCCGTGACCTCGCCGGCGGTGATCCGGAAGGAGCGGAACTGCACCGGTCCCTCCTCGGGGCCGCACTCCGCGGTCGAGACGAGGACGTAGTGCGCGCCCGGCTCGTTGGCGTAGGAGATGTCCGTACGGGACGGGTACGCCTCCGTGGCCGTGTGCGAGTGGTAGATCACCACCGGCTCCTCGTCCCGGTCGTCCATCTCCCGGTACAGCTTGAGCAGGTCGGTGGAGTCGAACTCGTAGAACGTGGGAGAGCGAGCCGCGTTGAGCATCGGGATGAACCGCTCCGGACGGCCGGAACCGGCCGGGCCCGCGATGACGCCGCACGCCTCGTCGGGGTGGTCGGCACGGGCGTGCGCCACGATCCGGTCGTGGAGGTCCTGGGTGATGGTGAGCATGGCCAAAGGATAAGAGGGGCGGCGCGAAGCGCCTCGGTTGAGGGTGGTGGCGGGCGACGGGCGGGCAGGAGGGGCGGCGCGAAGCGCCTCGGTCGAGGGTGACCGCGTGACGCGGAACGGCGCGAGGCGGCCTCCGGACCGGGGTCCGGAGGCCGCCTCGCGGGACGCGCGGTTCGGCGCGGTTACTTCGAGACGTGCTCGGGCTTCCGCTGCTGGACCGGGGTCGCCACGTGCGGGTTGCGGGCCTTGACCACGAGCCAGCCGATGGCGAGGCAGAACGCCCAGCCGGCACCCACGTACAGGGAGACACGGGCCTCCGAGTCGTACGCGATGAGGCCGGTCACGAAGATCAGCGAGGCGAGCGCCACGTAGCTGAAGAGCGATCCGCCCGGCGCCGGGAAGGAGGAGCTGGGCAGCCGGCCCGCCTTGACGGCCCGCCGGTACAGGATGTGGCTGACGAGGATCATCATCCAGGTCCAGATGCCGGCAGCGGTCGCCACGGACGTGACGTAGCCGAACGCCTTCTCGGGGACGAGGTAGTTGAGGACCACGCCGATGCCCATCAGGGCGACGGAGACGGTGATGCCGACGGCCGGGGTCTTACGGGCGTTGAGCTTGCCGAAGACCTTCGGGGCCTCGCTGTTGGACGCGAGGTCGCGCAGCATCCGGCCGGTGGAGTACATGCCGGAGTTGCAGGACGACAGGGCCGCGGTGAGGACGACGAAGTTGATGATGCCCGCCGCGAGCGGGATGCCCATCTTCTCGAAGCCGTGCACGAACGGGCTCTGGTCGGCGGAGAACTCGGTCCACTTGATCACCGAGAGCAGGACGACGAGGGCACCGACGTAGAAGACGATGATGCGCCAGGGCAGGGTGTTGATCGCCTTGGGGAGCGTCTTCTCGGGGTTCTCGGACTCGCCCGCGGTGACGCCGACGAGCTCGACGGCAAGGTAGGCGAACATGACGCCCTGCAGCGTCATCAGGCTGGAGCCGACGCCGTTCGGGAAGATGCCGTCGTGGGCCCAGAGGTTGCTGGCGGCGGCGGTGTCACCGGCGTCGGAGAAGCCGAGGGTGAGCACGCCGAGACCGATCACGATCATGCCGATGATGGCGGTGACCTTGATCATCGAGAACCAGAACTCGACCTCACCGAAGATCTTCACGGAGATGAGGTTCACGCCGAACAGGACGACCAGGAAGACCAGTGCGCTGACCCATTGCGGGATCTCGGGGAACCAGAAATGGATATAGATCGCGGCGGCCGTGAGTTCGGCCATGCCGGTCACGACCCACATCAGCCAATACGTCCAGCCGGTCGCATAACCGAAGAACGGGCCGAGAAACTCGCGGGCGTATTCCGCGAAACTGCCGGAGACCGGCCTGTAGAGGAGCAGCTCTCCGAGCGCTCTCATGATGAAGAAGATGACGACGCCCGCGAGGGCGTACATCAGGATGATGCTCGGGCCGGCCTTGGCGATGTTCGCCCCTGCACCCATGAAGAGACCGACGCCGATGGCGCCGCCGATGGCGATCATCTGGACCTGGCGACTGCCAAGTCCCCGCTGGTAGCCCTCTTCAGGGGTGTGGCCCGCGGCCCCGCTGCCGTCAGCGTTGTTGTCATCTCGCGCGACCTGCACTGAGGTCATGATGCTGCGCCTTTCTCCACGCCCGACCGGCCTCTCGGCTCGGATCGGGTCCCGACCCCCCGGAAATGGATGGAGTTGCATACCGGCGATCAGCCGGCTCAGCACCCCTGCAAGGACAGGGATGGCGTCCCGGCAGGCGTCGTGCAGGTTTATCACGGGCCGAACGATGGTTCGGTGAGGTTCGGGTGGCGCGAATCACAAGAAGAAGCGGACATACGACACAACCGCCCCTCAAGAAGACCGGGGCGGTTGCTGGATCGTTATCCGGATCTGAGTGTCCGTTGAGCGAACACAAAGTGGACGTTCTTCTATCAGTTTGCATGAGCGCGACATCCCAGGGGACGGCGGGGTGCGCCGAACACCGCGCGAACGCCCGGGAAGTGAACGCCGTCACACCGCGCACAGGACTCCGGCGGAAGGCCCTACGCGGGCGAACGGGCCTGTGTCACCAGCGAAAAGGCCCCTCGACGGCAAGCTCGCCGGCCGTCGCGCCGACCGTTTCGCCCGCCGTCTCACCGACCCTTTCGCCGACCGTCGCGTCGGCCGGCTCGGCGCCGCTCACGCCATCAACGTCTCGACCAGGGACTCCTGAAGGCCGCCGAGCCAGAGGTACGCCATCACCATCGGCTTGCGCGGATCGGAGTCCGGCAGCCGGTACAGCTCGTTGTTGTCGTCGTCGTCCGCGACCTCGAGACGGGTTCCGATCGTCAGCCGGAGGTCGTTGAGCGCGCCCAGCCAGCGCCGGGAGGCCTCCGGGCTCAGCTTGAGCACCGCGCCGCCGTCCCCGCCGGGTGTGAGGGCGTCCAGGGAACGCACCACCCCGAGCGCGTCCTCGCGCTTGCGTGCCCGCAGATCGTTCTCGGTGTAGCGGCGGAACTCGGACGCGTACGCCCGCGTCCGCTCGTCCGGCTCGGTCTCCGGGCCGCCGTACGCGTCCGGGAAGAGCCGGGCCAGCGCGGGGTCGGCGGGCGGTTTGCTCGGGCCCTCGGAGAGGATCGCGGCCAGCGGGTCCGCGCCCTCGGCGGGCTCGTCACCGGCGCCGACCAGTTCCATCAACTGCACGGCCAGGCTGCGCAGGATGGCGATCTCGACCTCGTCCAGGGCCACGGCGGCACCGCCACCGGGGATGGCCTCGAATTGTCCCGCCATCAGCGATCCTGCTGCAGGGTCGCCCACAGCCCGTATCCGTGCATCGCCTGAACGTCGCGCTCCATCTCCTCGCGGGTGCCCTGCGAAACGACGGCGCGGCCCTTGTGGTGAACGTCGAGCATCAACTTGTGGGCCTTGTCCTTGGGGTAGCCGAAGTACGCCTGGAAGACGTACGTCACGTAGCTCATGAGGTTGACCGGGTCGTTGTGGACCAGCGTGACCCAGGGGACGTCGGGCTCCGGCACGACGGAAGGTGCTTCGCTCGACTCGGGGCGCTCGATCTCGACGGGGGCGACACTCACGCGTTCCATGCTGCCACCCGGGGTGGGCCATCGCCTAAACCGCCGGCCCGGCGCGGGGCCCGGAAAGCCGGGCCCGGAGGGGGTTCGGACCCCCCGGAAGGGGAAATCGTCAAAGTGACGAGTAATGGGGGTACGATCCTGCCATGAACACAGCGGACCTGCGCCTGCCGGTGGATGTGCCGTCGACCGCCCTCTTCACCGACCACTACGAACTGACCATGCTGCAAGCCGCGCTCCGGTCGGGCACGGCGGCACGGCGGTCGGTCTTCGAAGTCTTCACCCGGCGCCTGCCCACGGGCCGCCGCTACGGCGTCGTGACCGGTACGGGACGTGTCCTGGACGCCGTGGAGAACTTCCGCTTCGACGACGGCCACCTGGACTTCCTCCGCGATCACCGGGTCGTCGACGAGCCCACCCTCGCCTATCTCGCCGACTACCGCTTCCGCGGAGACATCTGGGGCTACCCCGAGGGCGAGGTGTACTTCCCCGGCTCCCCCCTCCTGCGTGTCGAGGGCAGCTTCGCCGAGGCCGTCCTGCTGGAGACGGTGATCCTCTCGATCCTCAATCACGACGCGGCGGTCGCCGCGGCGGCCTCCCGCATGTCCGTCGCGGCGGGGAAACGGCCGCTGATCGAGATGGGCGCGCGGCGCACGCACGAACTGGCCGCGGTGGCCGCCTCGCGCGCGGCGTACATCGGCGGCTTCTCCTCCACCTCCGATCTCGCGGCGGGCTTCCGCTACGGCATCCCGACGGTCGGGACCAGCGCCCACGCCTTCACGCTGCTGCACGACAGCGAGCGGGACGCGTTCACCGCACAGGTCGACTCGCTCGGCCGGGGCACGACGCTCCTGGTGGACACCTACGACGTGGCCGAGGCCGTACGGATGGCGGTGGAGATCGCCGGCCCCGAGCTGGGCGCCGTACGGATCGACTCCGGCGACCTGCTGCTCGTGGCCCACCGGGTGCGGCAGCAGCTCGACGACCTGGGCGCGAAGAACACCCGGATCGTGGTGACGAGCGACCTCGACGAGTACGCGATCGCCTCGCTCGCCGCGGCTCCGGTGGACGCGTACGGCGTGGGCACCCAACTGGTCACCGGCAGCGGCCATCCGACGTGCTCCATGGTCTACAAGCTGGTCGCGCGGGCGGAGTCGGACGCCCCGGACGCGCCCCTGGCGCCGGTCGCGAAGAAGTCACTGGGGGGCAAGACGTCGATCGGCGGCCGGAAGTGGGCCGCGCGGCGCAAGGACGAGGACGGCGTGGCCGAGGCGGAGGTCGTCGGCACGGGCGAGGTCCCGCCGGACCTGGCCGGCGATCTGCTGCTGGTGGAACTCGTCCGCGGCGGCGCGGTCGTGGGCCGGGAACCGCTGGACGCGGCGCGCGAGCGCCACGTCGCGGCGCGGGAGAACCTGCCGCTGTCGGCGAGGCAACTCTCCCGCGGGGAGCCGGTGCTGCTCACGGAGTACGTGTAGCGGCGGCTGCGATCACGCTCCGCCGCGGCACACCGGCCGGGTCTCGGCGAAACCGCTCCTGCCCGGCGCAACGGCCTCGCGGCAGCGGGACGTTCCCGCCGCGGGCGGGGATCCGCCGTGGCGGACGTGCCGCCTGGGATCCGTGGGCCCGTGCGGGAAGAATGTCGGCTCGGCACGGCCGGTCCGTGCCGGTTCGAATCCCGCCCGGAGCGGGAAGAAAGAGGCGGTCCGCAGGCTTGGGGCGTGGGAGGCGACCCTTTCCCGTGCGGTGTCGCCAGTCCCTACCCTCGGGAGGCGGGGTCCCCCGCACCCCGCCGCTCACCAGCCGGAAGGCATGCGTCATGCAACGGGCACTCATCGTCGTCGATGTGCAGAACGACTTCTGCGAGGGCGGCAGCCTCGCCGTCGCGGGAGGCGCGGACGTCGCCGCCGCGATCACCGACATGGTCGCGGAGTCCCGTGCCGGCTACCGCCATGTCGTCGCGACGCGCGACTTCCACATCGAACCGGGCCACCACTTCTCAGGCGAACCGGACTATGTGGACACCTGGCCCCCGCACTGCATAGCGGGCACGGAGGGCAGCGGCTTCCATCCGAACTTCGCGCCCGCCATAGCCTCCGGGGCCGTCGAGGCGGTCTTCTCCAAGGGCGCGTACAACGCGGCGTACAGCGGTTTCGAGGGCACCGACGAGCACGGCACCCCGCTCGCCGACTGGCTGCGGGCCCGCGGCGTGAACGGGATCGACGTGGTCGGCATCGCGACGGACCACTGCGTACGGGCCACCGCGCTGGACGCGGTGCGGGGGGGCTTCGCCGTCCACGTGCTGCTCGACCTGACCGCCGGTGTGTCGGATGTCACCACCGAGCGGACGCTGGAGGAGCTGCGCGCGGCGGGCGTGGAGCTCAGCGGCAAGCCGGTGGTCTGACGGCCCGCGCGGCGGTGGGCCGACGGCCGGCGCCGCAGCGGTGCGCGCCCCGCACGGAGCCGGTACGCGTCCCCGCGGGGGCACCGCGGGCCTCCGCAGGGCGTCCAGGGTGCTCCCGCAGGGCGCCGCGGGCCCGCCGTGCGACGGGCCCCGTGAAGGGCTTCAGCGCCCCGCTACAGCGCCGCCGACCACTCGGCCAGGATGCCTTCCCAGGCCCACGTGGAGGCCGGCCCCGTCGGGATGTCGTCCGGCAGCGGGCCCGCCTGGGGGCGACCCGTGGTCCGGGTCTGCGGCTGCGCCTGGGCCGGGGGCTTCAGGAGCGTGCGGATCGGGTGCCATGACTCGGTGTCGTCGTCCAGTGACGCCTTCCACACCAGCCCGTCGGGGTGGTGCAGCACGGCGGTGATCTCGTCGGGCGTCGGCGGCTCCGCGTTCCCCCGCAGGTAGACCGCCCGCAGGCCGAGGTTCCGGAGCCTGGTCAGCGCCCGTGCGCGGTTCGCGGCGTGCACCAGCACGCGGAC
Organism: Streptomyces sp. NPDC047108; assembly: GCF_040643575.1. Classification (NCBI taxonomy): domain Bacteria; kingdom Bacillati; phylum Actinomycetota; class Actinomycetes; order Kitasatosporales; family Streptomycetaceae; genus Streptomyces; species Streptomyces sp. NPDC047108. Next base: position 119,603 of record NZ_JBEYUP010000003.1, on the reverse strand, counting down.
CCGCGCACCGTCCCGTACGCCCTCGCCGGGCGCCTTCTGGGGACGCGGCAGCGACAGCGCGACGACCACGCTGCCGCCTGGAAGCTTGACGAATCCTCCACCTGCCATTGCCCTCGGATCTCCCCCGTTGAGACGTCGTGTCAATAAGAAAGCTTGCCAGAGCATCTAAACGCGAACGGCCGCCGCCCGCTAGAGGGCGGCGGCCGAATACGCTCTGGCCTGCGAAGATAACGATTTACTTCGCTGCAGGCCCGACTCGGACGATCATGAGGGAGCCGTCACGCGTCTCCTTCAGGATCTTGATCCGGGTGTTGGTGTCAGTAACCTTCACACCCGCCGTCTTGTTCGACTCGTCGTAGTAGTCGCCGTTGCGGTCGTCGAAGACGGAGACGCCCTTCTTCGACTTGATCTTGGCCTTCTTGCCGTCGTTGTGGAGCGTGAAGCCGTCCGTGCCGTAGCGGCTGAACGGCGAGTCGTACGCCTGGATGCGGTTGCGCATCAAGGTGCCGTCCGCCCACTTCTCCTGCTTCGGGTGCGCGTCGACCGGAAGGATCAGACCCTCACCCGGGTGCACGCCCACGTTGTTGTCCGCCTGGGAGGTGTCCCACAGCCAGATGGCGAGGCCGTTCTGGTACGGGTAGTGCTCCACCCAGTTGGGGCGCTTGGTGGCCCAACCGAAGTTGTACGGACCGGTCTTGAGGGTCTTGTCGTACGACACGTACTGGCGGTTCTCCGCGATGTAGTACTGCGGGTACTTCTTGGTGAAGGACTCACCGATGCGCGAGAAGCCCTTCGCCGTCCAGCCGTTGTCGTCCGCCTCGGCGCCGTCCTTGAACAGCTCCTTGCCGTCCGCGGTCACCGCGATCTCGTCCGCCGCGAAGCCCTTCTGGGCCGCGCCGCCGTCCGTCTGGTAGCGGAAGCGGATGTCGATCTTCTTGCCCGCGTAGGCGTCCAGCGGGTAGACGAGGCTCTTGTACTTCTCGGAGACACCGGTCAGGGCGGGCTTGTCGCCACCGTCGCGCGGGATCTCCTTGCCGTCGGCGGTGCCGTCGACCGGGGTCCAGCTCGCGCCGCCGTCCGTGGAGACCTCGGCGTAGAGGTAGTCGTACCCCTCCTCGATGTCCCACCAGCCCTTGAGCGCCAGCTCGGCCTTGGACTTGCCCGTCAGGTCGACCGGACGGCTGAGGGTGTTCTTGAGGTCGTCACCCATGTCGCTCCACCACTGCTTCGAGCCCTCGGCGGGCTTGGCGATGGTGGTGGTCTTCGCCTTCGCGGGGAGGTCGACGACCAGGGCCTGCTTGAGCTTGGTGTTGTACTCGGCCACACCCAGCGCGTGGGTGGACTTCTTGCCCGCCTTCGCCTTGGCGTAGTTGAGCCAGCCGAGCTGCAGCTTGTCCCAGGCGGTCATGTCGCCGGGCAGGTCGCCGATCTCGTTCTTGCCGGTGCCGAGCCAGGAGCCCGAGGACATCAGCGACCAGAAGCCGACGGACGACTCGCCCTTGCCGGTGGTGTCGTAGAGGTCCGGAAGACCGAGGTCGTGGCCGTACTCGTGGGCGAAGACACCGAGGCCGCCGTTCTCCGGCTGCATGGTGTAGTCGCCGACCCAGATGCCGGTGTCACCGATCTGGGTGCCACCCGCCTGGTTGTCCGCGGGGCCCGTCTTGCCGGCGTCGGTGCCGTACGCGTACCAGCGGTGCGCCCACAGAGCGGTCTCGCCCTGGACACCGCCGCCCGCCGACTCGTCCTCGCCCGCGTGGACGATCTGGAAGTGGTCGATGTAGCCGTCGGACTCGTTGAAGTTGCCGTCGCCGTCGAAGTCGTAGCGGTCCCAGGCGTCGTACTTCTTCAGCTGCGCCTTGATCTGCTCCGGCGTCTGGCCGGCGGCCTTCTGGTCGGCGGCCCACTGGTTGACGCCGTCACGCACCGCGTCCCAGACGTTGGGGCAGTTGGTGTCACCGCAGTAGTTCGAGCCGTAGCGGGCCTCGTTCCACTTGACCTTGACCCAGTCGGAGACCTCGCCGTCGACCGAGTAGCGGCCCGAGGACTGCTTCTCGTAGTACTTCTTCAGCGACTGCTTCTTCTTCGCCTCCGAGAAGTACATGTCCTCGAAGTGCTTGCGGTTGAAGTCCTTGCGCCAGGCCGTGCTGTTGTCGTCCGCACGGTCCGGCTCGGCTATCTCGTTGTGCGCCGGGCCGGGCTTGCCGCCGTACTTCTTGACGGGCGGCTTGGGGCCGGAGCCGTCGGGGTCGAACATCGTCGTGTCGTCGACCTTGTCGCCGAACTCCACGAGGATCGTGAAGATCTTGTCGGTCTTCTCACGCCCGAGTTCGACGTACTTGTTCTTGCCGAGCTTCACGACCTGCGAGGCCCCGCGCTTGGTCGCCTTCGCATCCCCCGCGAGCACCCGCTGGAGCGCCTCTTCGCGCTGCGCCTCCTGGCGCTCGCTGAACGGGCCCTTCAGATCGTGCTCGACGTTCTCCTGCGCGGCGGCCGGGTCACGGCGCTCGACGTCGGCGGGCCGGTCCTCGGCCTGCGCGGCCCCGGCCGTCAGCGCGGCCGCACCGAGAGCGGCGACCGCTGTCACCATGGCGGCGGATCTTATGGCCCGCCGTCCGCTTGTGGCTTTCTTCACTTGTTGTTGCCCTCCCCGATTGCTGCGTGGTCAGGGGGCATTGCACCGTGCTCTCGCCAGAAAAAACAGATCTTGACTTGAACACGCCACGCGAGTACGTTATCTGGCTTATGCCTTCCGCTATCCGGAGGGCCTGGGACGCGCGGGCTCGTCACAGCAGTTCCCCCGCCCAACAGGCGCGTCCGTCTCGGCAGTTGGAATGCGGAATGACTCCGTGCGCCCCTTGTGCTCCGGTGGCGTGGGTAAGGTCACGCTTACCGCCGGTTAGCCTCGGGCAGACAGCACTCATACCCCTGCATCAGCCCCGAGGACGGAACCCGCCATGCCGCGTCCGACCGCCGCACAGCTCGCCTACGGTTCGGCCACCGTCGTCTTCTCGACCCTGGCCATGCTCCTGCTCTCCCAGACCCGTTCGGGGTTCGGAGTGACGGTGATCGCCTGTACGGGACTGGCCCTCGGACTCCTCGTCGCGCTGACCGTGCCCGCTCCACGCACCGGCACCACGCGTTCCCGCCGCGAGCCCGCCGGGCAGCGAAGTGAGCGGCTCGGCTCCTCGGTTCCCCGGGCGCGCACCCGTTCCGGCTCGGGCGCCCGCGTCGAGGAGCACTCGCTGCACCGCTGACCTCCCGTCCGCTACTGCACTTCCACGACGACGGTCTTGGCGGCCTTGTCGTGCACGCACTGGTGGTACGGCCGGTCCCAGGTGCACCACAACACGTTGACCAGCCAGAAGATCAAGCCGCAGCACGGCACGATCTGCGGCACGGTGTAGACGCAGGCGCGGACCCAGCCCGGTGAACCCCGGGGGATCGAGCCGTCCTGCAGCATGGCGACCCGGATGTTCATCAGCTTCTTGCCGACGGTCTGCCCGTAGGTGGACAGCATCAGCCCCTCGTAGATGAGGTAGGCCAGCAGGCACACGCCCTGGACCGCGGCCTGCCGGCCCGAGTCGTCGGCGTCCGTGGGGTCGTACCCGCCCACGCTGAAGTACATGATGAGCCCGACCGGGACGAAGATGATCAGGGCGTCGATGATGCGGGCCACCAGACGCTTGCCTCGGTTCGCCAGCGGCGGCATCCCGGCGAGCGGATCGGCGCCGTACGGTGAACCGCCGTACGGCTGCTGACCGTACGGTCCGCCCGCGCCGGGAGGCGGCGGCGGCGCGCTCCACTGTCCCTGTCCCGGACCCTGGCCCGGAGGCGGCGGGGCGCCCTCGCCGGGCGGGGGCGGCGGCGCCTTGTCGTAGGGCGATCCCCCTCCGGCACCGGATCCGGGGCCGTCCTGCGGGCGCTTGCGGAACGGGTCCTCCTCCGGCGGTTCGCCGGATCCCGGTGGCGGCTGATCGGTGCTCATGCGCACCAGTCGACCTCTGCCGGACCGCGAGCGCAGCCCGGCAGGAGCCGTTCGGGCGACCGTCGCTCAGCCGGCCGCGGCGCTTCCGCCCGTGCTCGCCACGAAGCTGCCGGCCGCCTTGTCGTGCCAGCACTGGCGCCACGGCCGGTCGAACAGGCACCACAGCACGTTGAGGATCCCGACCCCGAGCAGCCCGAGGACGCTGTAGAGCAGCCAGCGGCGCAGGGCGGCCCCGAAGCCGAGAGGCTCGTGCGACTCGATACCCATCACCCTGACACCGCACAGGCGCTTGCCCAGCGTGCGGCCCCACTTGGCCATGGGCAGCACCTCGTACAGCACTCCGCCGAGGAGCAGGACGCCGAGGACGATGCCGAGATGGACGGCCGTGGTGCCGTCGATCAGCCAGACCGTGACGGTCTCGCCGCTCAGCTTCGCCTGCTCGATCTTGTCGTCGATGTGGCCGGCCGCCTGCGTCCACAGCGGTACGGCGGCGGCCGCGACGGCACCGCCCAGCAGCAGCGTGTCGATCAGCCGGGCGGCGAGCCGGCGGCCGAGCCCGGCCGGACGGGCGGACGCCTGGGCCCGCGCCGCCTGCTGGAACGGGTCGTCGACCGGGGGCCGCCAGGGGATGACGGGCTCGGACCGGCCGTCCTCGGGCTGCGCGAGCCGGTGCGCCTGCTGGGGCCACGAGGCCTGGCCGCCGCCGGGGCCCTGGGTGACGGGGCCGGCGGGGCGGGGCGAAGTGGGCTGCGGGGCCTGGGCGTTGGGGGTCGCGGCAGCGGATGCGGCCGCCGCGGGACCGGGCGCCTGGGCGTCGGCCGCCGGTGCGTTCGGGCCGGGCGCCTGGGCCTGCGCCGGGCCGTGAGCGGACTGCGCCGGGCCGGGCTGGGCCGGGATGCCGCCGCCGGGGGTGCCGGTCCGCCGGGCACGGCGGATGGCCATCGTGCCGTCCGTCCGCTCCCCGTCCGCCGGGGACCCCGCGGAGGGGCCGGGCGTCGCGCGGATCGTCATCGTCCCGTCCTGCGGTGCCTGCACCGGGTCCGACTGCCCTCCGCTCCCGGACCGCCCGGGGGCCGAGCCGCCGTCCCGCGCCGGGGGAACCGAGGGCGTCCTCGGGCCGGCACCGGGCCGTACGGCGCGGATCGCCATCGTGCCGTCGGCCCCGGCCTCGCCGCTCGCCGGGTCCGTATCGGCCGGTGCGGAGGCGCCTGAGCCGGTGCGCAGGGTGAGGGTTCCGTCGCGGCGGGGGCGGTCGCCCTCGGCGCCGGGGCCGCGGTCGCTTTCGCGGTCGCGTTCGACGGAGGACGAGCCGGCACCGAGGTCCACGGTGCCCTGCGCGCCGCCCTCGCCGGACGCCGCACCGCCGTCCGTACGCGCGTCACCGGTACGCGGGTCACCGCCCGCGCGCGGGTCGCCCTCAGGCCGGTCCGCGCCCCAGGAGATACGGCCCTGCTCGCCGAAACCGGCCTGGCGGGAGGCGTCCGCGCCCCAGGCGGAGGCGGGTTCGGGGCGCGAGCCGTGAAGGCGCTGGGGGTCGCTCCAGTCGATGCCCTCGGCGGACCGCACGTCCATCTCGCCGCGCGGCCTCAACTCGGGGAGCGCGGGGCCCGGTCCGGCCTGGGGCGCCCCGCCGTCGTCACCCTCGTCGAGGAACACCGGCCCCGCCTCCTCCCGTGCCGGCTCCGGCGCCGGGGACGCGGGCGGTGCCCCGCCGGGCGCGCCGGGCATGGCCTCCCCGTCGGCCGGGGCCGGCCGGCTCGTCCCCGGAACCCATGCGGCACCGTTCCAGTACCGGATGTAGCCGGGAATGGACGGGTCGGGGTAGAAGCCGGGGGCGGGGCTGCCGCCGGCGGAACCTGAGGTAGGGGCGCTCATTGACCGTGTCCCGTCGTATCTGCTCTGCCGTGCTGTGCGGTTGGGCAGGAGCAGTCTGCCGCACACGCACGGTGGGGTGTACTGGGCTCCGCGACCGCCCGCGTTCCTGCGGACGCGGGCCGGAGCGCACCGTCCACACATACCAGACCCCCGAGGGGGCCCGGATTCGTCGTGCGGGCCGGTCTCCTTCCGCCTACCCCCGCGCTCCCGGCCCGAACGGCCCGGCCTGTCACGCGCGCGGCAGGACACCGAGCGGTCACGCCCGGCCGCCGGGCGGGAGCCTCGACTCCCGCCCGGGACAAGGGGGTTCGCCGCGCCGCGATCGTGCCGCGCCCTACGCCCGGCCCACGACGCGCCGCAGCAGTTCCGCGGTGCGCTCCCGCCGCACCCAGGCGATGACGGCGACCGGAACCGCCGCGACCACCGGGACGAGGACGCCTTCACCGTCGAGGACGGCGATGTGCGTGATCGCCGCGCCCGCCATCAGGCCGACGAAGGCGAGCGCGGCCAGACCCGTCAATGCGGGGATCAGCAGGGCGACGGCGCCCGCCAACTCCAGCCCGCCGACGAGGTACAGGAACCCGTCGCCGAAGCCGATCTTGTCGAAGGTCTCCTTCACCGGGTCCTGCCCCATGAGCTTGGGGACGGCGCTGAGGGCGAAGAAGAGGGCGGAAACGATCTCCAGGATTCGTACGGCGATGTGCGTACGCCGCGGTGTCGTCGCTGTCGCATCGGTCATCGTGGGCTCCTCCGGTGGCGTTCACGTTCCGGTGTGCTGGTGAGGAGTTGGACGGCGCGTCGGCACGGAATTCATCGGTGCGGTATCCCGGGCGTCCCCGTGTCCCGCTTCCGCGGGCCGGGCGGCGATGAGTTTAGTGACGCCGCCCGGTCTCCACTAGGGAAGACCACGACGGGAGGCGGGCTTTGGCCGGTCCTGATGACAAGCCGACGGTACGTACGATCGTCCTGGCCCTTGACGGTCCGATCACGGCCGCTCACGTGCCCTGGCTCTGCGAACGTCTGGGAGTGCTCCTGCGCGGCAGTGACGCCGAGACGGTGACCCTGGACGTGGGTCCGCTCGTCGCCCCGGACACGCTCGCACTGGAGACCCTGGCACGGCTGCAGCTCACCGCACGGCGCCTGGGCCGCCGGATCCGGATCCGTCACGCCGGTGACGAACTGCGGTGCCTGCTTGCCGCCTCCGGCCTGGACGGGGTGCTGCCCGTGTGCCCGGGCTTACGGGTCGAGCCGGGGCGGCAGACCGAAGAGCGGGAACAGGCGGGCGGTGTCCAGGAATGAGTTCAGCGCGGCGATGCGGCCGTCGGAGACCTCGATCACCTGCAGGGCCCACGGCTCGTGGCCGCCGCTCACCGCGTCCGGACGGTACTGGCCGAAGGCCGGTGAGCCGTTCGCGGTGACCGCGACCAGCCGCGATCCGCGGCAGCCGTGGCCGGGGCCGGTGAGCCACTCCAGGATGTCGGGGTGGCCGCGCAGCCACAGCTCGTAGGGGGGCATGGACAGCGTGGCGTCCTCGTGGAGAAGCGAGGTCAGCGAGTCGAGGTCGTAGCGCTCGAACGCGTCGACGTAGCGGGCGAGCAGCGCCTGCTGTTCCTCGTCCATCGGCCTGGCCGTGTCCGTGGAGGTGATGTCGCTGGAGGCGATCGTGGCGCGCGCCCGCTGCAGGGCGCTGTTGACGGACGCGACGGTGGTGTCCAGCAGTTCGGCGACCTCGCCGGCCTTCCAGGCCAGTACCTCGCGCAGGATCAGGACGGCCCGCTGCCGGGGCGCCAGGTGCTGCAGCGCGGCGATGAACGCCAGCCGCACCGACTCCCGGGCGACGGCCACCTCGGCCGGGTCCCCGTCCGTCGGCAGCATGCGGCTGTCGGGCATCGGCTCGATCCAGGTGACCTCCGGCAGCGCCGGGCCCAGCGGGGACGCGGCCGTCTGCGGGGAGGAGAGGTCCATGGGGCGGGTGCGCCGCTCCTTGCCGCCGAGGATGTCCAGGCAGACGTTGGTCGCGATGCGGTAGAGCCACGAGCGGAGGGCGGACCGGCCCTCGAAGCGGTCGTACGCCTTCCAGGCCCGCACCATCGTCTCCTGCACGGCGTCCTCGGCCTCGAAGGCCGAGCCGAGCATGCGATAGCAGTAGCCGGTCAGTTCCGTCCGGTGCTGCTCCAGGCGGAGCTCCACGGGATCGGAACCGCTCGTCGCGGTGTCGTGTGCGGATACGGCTTCACTCATACGAGGGCCCCTGTCGACCTCCGGCCGCGGCCCCGATCGGGCGCACCGGCCTTTTCAACCGCCTCACTGCGCACCCTATCCAGACGAAGTGCACCCCTCCACCCGGATGCACGACAAGACGCCCAGGAACGGAGGGGACGGCATCCGCGCGGCCCCGTGACGAGGGGGGGTACGGGTGAGGAGAGGGCGCGGAGCTAGAAGATCTTGCCGGGGTTGAGCAGGTTCAGCGGGTCGAAGGTCTGCTTGATGCCCCGGTGCAGCTCCAGCCCCACCGGCCCCAGCTCCCGCGCCAGCCACTCCTTCTTCAGCACGCCCACGCCGTGCTCCCCGGTGATCGTGCCGCCGAGGTCCAGCCCGAGCGCCATGATCCGGTCGAACGACGCGCGGGCGCGGCGCGACTCGTCCGGGTCGGCGGCGTCGAAGCAGACGACCGGGTGGGTGTTGCCGTCGCCCGCGTGCGCGCACATGCCGACGGTCAGGCCGTACTCCTCGCCGATGGCGGCCGTGCCCTCGAGCATCTCCGCGAGCCTCGAGCGGGGCACGCACACGTCGTCGATCATCGTGGCGGTGCTGACCTGCTCCAGCGCGGTGAGGGCGAGCCTGCGGGCCTTGAGCAGCATCTCGGACTCGGCGGCGTCCTCGGCGGGGACGACCTCGGTGGCGCCGGCCGCCGCGCACAGTTCTCCGACCGCCGCCAGGTCCGCCGCCGGGTCCGGGGTGTCGAACGCGGCGAGCAGCAGTGCCTCGGTGGACTCCGGCAGGCCCATGGAGGCCATGGCGTTGACGGCGCGCAGCGTGGTGCGGTCCATCAGTTCGAGCAGCGAGGGCGCGTGGCCGCGCGCCATGATCTCGCAGATCGCCTCGCACGCGGCGGCCGCGGACGGGAACTCGGCGGCGAGGACGAGCTGCTGCGGCGGCGCGGGCTTGAGGGCGAGCACGGCGCGGACGACGATGCCGAGGCTGCCCTCGGAGCCGACGAACAGGCGCGTCAGGTCGTACCCGGCGACGCCCTTGGCGGTGCGGCGTCCGGTGGTCAGCATCCGCCCGTCGGCGAGGACGACGTCGAGCCCGAGCACGTACTCGGCCGTCACCCCGTACTTGACGCAGCACAGGCCGCCCGACGCGGTGCCGATGTTGCCGCCGATCGTGCACTGCTCCCAGCTGCTGGGGTCCGGCGGGTAGTAGAGCCCCTGCTCCGCGACGGCGCGGGAGAGGACGGCGTTGACGACGCCCGGCTCGACGACCGCGATCCGGTCCACCGGGCTGATCTCCAGGATCCGGTCCATCTTGACGAGCGAGAGCACGATGCAGCCGTCCGAGGCGTTCGCGGCGCCGGACAGGCCCGTCCGCGCACCCTGGGGCACCACCGGGACGCGGAGTTCGGTGGCGGTGCGCATGACGTGCTGGACCTGCTCGACGGTGCGCGGCAGGACGACGGCGGCCGGGGCGCCCGCGTCGCAGAAGCTCGCCATGTCGTTGGCGTAGGAACCGGTGACGTCGGGGTCGGTCAGAACGGCCTCGTCCGGGAGCCCGTCGCGCAGTCGCTCGATGAGGTCAGCCATGTTCCCAGCCTCGCACCGGCGGGCCCCGCTGGGAAGATCGACAGGCGAGGCCCGCGGCAGCCCGGCGGCGCCCGCCCCACCGGGCTACTCGATGGAGTAGAGGGAGAGTTTGCGTCCGCCGACCGGCCCCGAGGCGTAGCCCATGTACAGCCGGGGCCCTTCGCCCCGCAGGACGGACAGGCCCTCGGGCTCGCGCAGGTTGAGCGCGTACACGGTGTCGGAGAGCACCTGCTGGACGACCTCTCCGGTGCGGACGTCGATGCAGAACAGCTGGGTGTCGCCGCGGTCCGGGGGCGGGACGTCGGGGTCGTGGGTGTGGCCGAGCATCTGGTACGCGTAGTCGCCGTGGAGCGTCATGCCCTGGAAGGGCAGGGCGAGTTCCGTGCCCGGCTGGGCGAAGTCGGCCTGCCGCACGAAGCGTCCGGCGACGAAGGCGTCCAGGTCGTACAGGGCGTAGCGGCGCAGCCCGGGGAGCCCGTAGCGCAGCAGCAGCCGGCGGCCGTCCTGGTCGAGCGCCGCCGCGTTGTTGGTGGTCCCCGGGAGGGGCCAGTAGGCGGTGACGGACGGGTCGCCGCTGTGGAGCACGGTGTCCGCGGCGTACGGGAAGCGGCCGACCGCCCGGCCGTAGCCGGATTCGGGGTTGACGTCGCACTCGGTCCACAGCATGACGGGGGCGGCGCCGGCGGGTGCGTCCTCGACGGCCATCACGGTGCCGTGGCCGAAGCCCTTGAGGTACATGCGGTCGAGCAGGGTGCCGTCCCAGGTGAGCCGGTTCATGCACAGGTCACCGGCGAGCGACCGTTCGGCGTGGGTGTACGCGCGGGATTCGCCCGGCAGTTGGACGTTGCCCGAGATCACCTGCACCGCGTAGATGTGGCGGTTGCTCTCGTCGAACGCGAAGGACTGCATGACGGTCGTGTGGTGCAGGGGCTGCTCGGCGATCCGGCGGGTGGACGGGAGGCTCAGGTCGAACGGACCGTCGGCGGTGGGCGCTTGCGGGCTCCGAGGGGCCGCGCCCAGGGTGTTCCGCGGCCCGGCGGCGGCCCGCGGAGCCGTCGCCAGGGAGGCGGCCATCGCGCCGCCGAGGCCGAGCAGTGAACGGCGGCTCGGTGCCGCCGGTGACCGCCGGCCGCCGTCCCGTTCCCCCGCTCCCCCGGATTCCCCACGTCGTCGCATTTGAGCACTATCAGGTCTGCGCCGTCGCGCGGGCCCGTGCGGCATCCCGTGAGCAGGCGAAGTTCATCCGGACGAAGGGGGCGTTCCTCCGTACGGGCCGTACGGGCGGTACGGGCGGTACGGGCCGTACGGGCGGTACGGGCGGTACGGGCGGTACGGGCACTACGGGCACTACGGGCGCGCCCTGGCCGGGGATCCGTACGCGGCCGGGCTCAGCGTTACCGGCGGCCTACGGGGACGCGGCCCGCAGGGCGAGGACCGCGTCCCGCACCCCGTCGGCGAGCGACGCCCCGAGGGGGGCGTGCGCCGCGTCGGTGAGGGCGGCGACGACCGCGGTCGCGCCGTGCGTGGTCAGCGAGAGGGCGAGCGGATGCGCGGGGCTGAGGGCCGGTACGAGGGCCAGCCGGTCCAGCGTGGCATCGCCGAGGGACAGGGCGGCGGCTCCGCTGCGCACGTTGGTGCAGAGCAGCGAGGAGTGGCGCGGGGAGTCGGCGTACCGGGCGAACGCGTCGCGTACGGCGCCGCGGCGGCGCGGGCTCCGGCTCACCATCAGGGCCTGGGCGGCGCCGAGGCGGTGGCGCGTGGCCCGGCGCGAGGAAGCGTCGACGGCGGCGAGGCGGTCCGGCGGTGCGAGGGCCGGAGCCGTGGGGAGCGGGAGGCGGACGGTCGCGTAGTGGTTGCCCAGGAACGCCTCGTCCAGCGGCGAGCGGAGGTCGACCGGGACCATCGCATGGACACCGGGCCGTCCGGGGCGGGAACCGAGTGCCCCGGTGGCGCCGAGGGCGGCGGCGACGGCCGCGAGGAACACGGAGTTGACGGAGGCGGGCTCGCCGGGCAGGGCCCGCCGGGCGGCGCGCAGCGCGGCGACGGGCACCTCGCTCCGGGCCAGGGCGCGGCCCTCGTCCACCGGTGTGTGGAAGGGCAGCCGGCGTCCGGTGGGCAGCAGCCGGGCCGCGGCGCGGAGTTGGGCGGGGAGGGGGGCGGGCGGAAGGGCGAGGGGCTCGGCGAGGTGTGCGGCGGCCGGCGGCAGGGGGTACGAGCCGGGGCCGTCGAGGAGGATGCGGAACAGGGTGATCAGGGCCTTGCCGTCGAGCAGGGCGTGGTGGGCGCGCAGCAGCAGCGCGAACCCGTCGGCGGCGGGGAGGAGATGGAGCCGCCAGGGCGGTACGGGGGCGGTGCCCGCGGCGCCGTCGCCGGCCCCTTCGGTCCGGTGGCTGCCGTCGCGGCTGAGGCCGTTGCCGCTGAGGCTGTTGCCCGCACCGCCCGTGCCGCCGTCGTCGCTGTCGAGCGGCTGGGCGAGCAGCGTGGCCGCCAGGGCGTCCGCCCGGTCGGCCACGGGTGCGGGCACGGGCACGGGCTGCGCGGGGAGGCGGCCGGGCGCGCGGCCGGTGTGGTCGACCACATGGACGCCGGGGTCGGGCGCCTTCCGGGTGGACGTCCAGTGGGGCCAAGGGTGTTCGAGGGGCACCGCGCGCAACCGCGGCAGTCCGCACCAGCGCTCGCGTACACGGTCCCGCAGCGCGCCGAGGGCGGGCGGCGGACCCTGGAACCGGGCGAGCATCCCGAAGGTCATGCAGATCGCGCCGTCGGCCTGGTGGCGGTACAGCCAGGCGTCGACGGGCGGCATGGGCCCGCCGGGAAGGTCCTCGTCCGGCTCCGGCGGCCGCCACGGCGCACCCGGCGTCGCCGGGCGGGCCGCGGCCGGGCGCTCAGCCGAGCCGGGCCGCGATCGCACGCGCCACCTGGCCGCTGCCGTCCTCGCGTCCGATCCGCTCCGCCAGATCGGTGGCCCGCTGCCGGTATCCGGGATCGTCCGTCACCCGCCGCAGCGCGGCCGCCAGCCGCTCCGCGGAGAGCCGCGCGTGCGGCAGCACCCCGGGGCTCACGCCGAGCCGGACGAGGCGGGAGGACCACCAGGGCTGGTCGGTCATGACCGGTACGGGGACGGCCGGGACACCGGCCCGCAGCCCGGCGGCCGTCGTCCCTGCCCCCGCGTGGTGCACGACGGCCGCCATCCGCGGGAACAGCCAGGCGTGGGGCATGCCGCCGACCGTGACGATGTCGTCGCCGGCCACGGAGAGCCCGGCCCGGCCCGACTGGACCACACCGCGCAGCCCCGCCCGCCGCAGCGCCCGTACGGCGATGTCGCCCAGCTCCTCCGCAGGGCGCGGCATCATGCTGCCGAAGCCGACGCACACCGGGGCGGGACCGGCGTCCAGGAAGTCGGTCAGCTCGGCCGGCGGGGTCCACTCCGGGCACACGTGGGGCCACCAGTAACCGGTGACGTACAGGCCGGGCCGCCAGTCCGGCGGGCGCGGTACGACGGCGGGGCTGAAGCCGTGCCAGACGGGCCACTGGATGCCGTGGCGGCGCCGCCGGAGCCGGGCGGTGGAGCGGCGGGGCAGCCCGAGACGGGCGTGGACCCGGCGGTTCGCCGCGCCGTACAGGGTGTCGAAGCCCAGGTTGACGGCCCGCCCCAGGACGCGGTTGGCGCGCGCCTCCGGTCGCAGGTGCATCACACAGGGCGGGAAGGCCGTGGTGGGCTCCTCCGGCTGGAGGTAGACCCCGGCGCTGGGGATGCGGTGGTACTCGGCGACGACGTTGCCGATCGGCGCGGCGAGGGTGGAGAGCAGGATCAGGTCCGCCTTGTCGTCCACCGCCTCGATGACCGCGTCGACGAGACCGGTGACGGCGCTCCGCGAGGCGTGCCCCATCGCGTACAGGCCCCGCAGTGAGCCGGGCGACGGGCCCAACCCCGCGTAGACGGCGAGGAGTTGCTCGAAGGGGTCGGTGGCCAGGGCGCGGGTGGGGAGTCCGCAGCAGCCGGCCGCCTCGGTGTACCGGGCGTGGGTGACGAGCTCGACGCGGTGGCCCTCGGCGAGCAGGCGGTGACCGAGACCGGTGTAGGGGGCCACCGAGCCGTAGGTGCCCGCGGTGATGATCTGGATCCGCATACCGGGCCAACGACCCCGTACCGGACGGGACACGATCGGTACGGCCCCACGGGTGTCAGGTCCCGTGGGGCTGTACCGCCGGTGGTGTTCCGACGCGGCGCCGGGAAACAGGACGCCCGGCCCCGGGAGACCGGGGCCGGGAGACCTGGGCCGCGCGCTCGGATCAGAGGTTGCCGCGCCGCTCCTGCTCGCGCTCGATCGCCTCGAAGAGCGCCTTGAAGTTGCCCTTGCCGAAGCCCATCGAGCCGTGACGCTCGATCATCTCGAAGAAGACCGTCGGACGGTCCTGGACCGGCTTGGTGAAGATCTGCAGCAGATAGCCGTCCTCGTCGCGGTCGGCCAGGATCTTCAGCTCGCGCAGCTCGTCGATCGGCACCCGGGTGTCGCCGACCCACTCGCCGAGGGTGTCGTAGTACGAGTCCGGGACGTTCAGGAACTGCACGCCGGCGGCGCGCATCGCGCGGACGGTGGAGACGATGTCGTTGGTGGCGAGGGCGATGTGCTGCACGCCCGGCCCGCCGTAGAACTCCAGGTACTCGTCGATCTGCGACTTCTTCTTCGCGATCGCGGGCTCGTTGATCGGGAACTTCACCTTCTTGGTGCCGTCGGCGACGACCTTCGACATCAGCGCCGAGTACTCGGTCGCGATGTCGTCGCCCACGAACTCCTTCATGTTGGTGAAGCCCATGACCTTGTTGTAGAAGGCCACCCACTCGTCCATCTTCCCGAGCTCGACATTGCCCACGCAGTGGTCGATCGCCTGGAAGGTGCGCTTCTCGCGCGGGGCCACGATCGGGGCGGCGGCCTGGAAGCCGGGCAGGTACGGGCCGTCGTAGCGGGAGCGCTCGACGAGGGTGTGCCGGGTCTGCCCGTACGTGGCGATGGCGGCCAGCACGACCGTGCCGTGCTCGTCGCTCACCTCGTGCGGCTCCTCCAGGCCGGTGGCGCCGTGGTCGACGGCGTACGCGTAGGCGGCGCGGACGTCCGGGACCTCGATGGCCAGGTCGACGACGCCGTCGCCGTGCTCGGCCACATGGCCGGCGAGGAAGCGGCCGCGCTCGCTCACGGGCTTGACGACGGAGGTCAGGACGAAGCGCGCGGAGCCGGACTCCAGCACGTAACTCGCCGTCTCCCGGCTGCCGTTCTCGGGCCCGGAGTAGGCGACGACCTGCATGCCGAACGCGGTGGAGTAGTAGTGGGCGGCCTGCTTGGCGTTGCCGACCGCGAAGACGACCGCGTCCATCCCCTTGACCGGGAAGGGGTCGGCCTGCCGTGCGGTGTCCGGGGTGTGGTGGATGGTCTCAGTCATGAATCAAGGCTCCCCCTGGCCCACAAGGTGCGCAATAGTTGTGGAAAACGCTGCGCATCTTGCACAGCAATCACGGGGACAGGCGGGTCGTTCTGTACATGATGACCATCGGGAGGCGGGAGCATGGGCATCGACGGGCTGGACGGGCGGCTGATCGAGCTGCTGGCGCGCGAACCGCGCATCGGCGTCCTGGAGGCCTCACGGCGTCTGGGCGTCGCGCGCGGCACGGTGCAGGCGCGGCTGGACCGGCTCCAGGGGGGCGGGGTCATCCGCGGCTTCGGACCGGACGTCGATCCGGCGGCGATCGGCTACCCGGTGACGGCGTTCGCGACGCTGGAGATCAAGCAGGGCCAGGGCGCGGACGTCCGCGCGCATCTGGCGGGCGTGCCGGAGGTGCTGGAGCTGCACACCACGACCGGTCACGGCGACATGCTGTGCCGTCTGGTGGCGCGCTCGAACGCCGATCTGCAGCGGGTCATCGACCGGGTCGTGGGGTTCGAGGGCATCATGCGGGCCTCGACGGCGATCGTGATGGAGAACCCGGTGCCGCTGCGGATCATCCCGCTGGTCCGGCAGGCGTCACAGCAGGACGAGGACGGCTCGGCTCAGGCAGGGGGCTCGGGCGGGGGCCGGCCGGCACCGTCGGGCACGGGCGGCCCCTCGTCGGCGGGCGGCGCGGGATGACGCGCCGTGGTCCCGGCCGTCGGGATCCGGTCCGCCGGGACGCGGAGATCCCGTACGAGGACCGCGCGGCCGACCTCCGTCAGCGCGAGGGCCCGTCCCGTGCCGATCCTGGTGACCCAGCCCGCGGCCAGCGCGCGGGAACAGAGCGCGGCCCCCACGGCACCGCCCAGGTGCGGGCGCCGTTCGGTCCAGTCGAGGCACGCTCGCACCGCGGGCCGGCGTGACGCGGCGGGCCAGGTGACGCCGAGGGCGCCGAGCACGGCCCGCCCCTCCGCGGTGAGTTCGGGCCGCGGGTCCCATACGAGGAGACCTCCGGCGAGCATCGCGTCGGTGACGGCCGTGCCGAGGGCTCCCGCGAGGTGGTCGTAGCAGAGCCGGGCGCGGGCCAGGGCCCGGTTCCGGCTCGCGGCGCCGAGCGACCGGACCTCGGGCGGCCGGTGGGGGGCGAACTCGGCGAGCGCTTCGATGAGCGCCGCCACCCGCGGACCGGCCAGGCGCACATAGCGGTGGCGGCCGTGCCGCTCGTCGGCCAGGATGCCGCCGCCCACCAGGAGGTTGAGGTGTCCGGTGGCCGTGGAGGGCGCGACGCCCGCATGCCGCGCCAGCTCCCGCGCGGTCCAGGCCCGGCCGTCGAGCAGGGCCAGGCACATCGTGGTCCGGGTGGGGTCGGACAGCAGCCGCGCGACCGTGGCGAGGCCGACGCCGACGTCCCGCTCCCCGCCGTCAGGCACGGAGCCCGCCATGATGCCCTCCGCACCGTTCGGCACCCGCCGAACCGTGCCGGCCGTACGCTCCCCGCCCATGAACACCACCCACGGCCCGCTGGAGCTGCACCTCACCGACGCGCCCGACCCCCGCGAGGTGGCCGCCGTCTCGGACGATCTGGACCGCTTCAACACCGACGTGACCGGCATCGCGGACCGGCGGCCCCTGGCCGTCCTCGTGCGCGAGCCCGGCACCGGCCGGGTGCTCGGCGGCCTGACCGGCCGGACCTCGCTGGGGCTGCTCTTCGTCGACCTGCTCCACCTTCCCCCGCAGCTGCGCGGGAAGGGACTGGGCAGCGCCGTCCTGCGCCGGGCCGAGGACGAGGGACGGGCCCGCGGGTGCGAGGCCGCCGTCCTCTACACCATCAGCTTCCAGGCTCCCGGGTTCTACGAACGGCACGGCTGGCGGCGGCTGGGAGAGGTCGCGTGCCGGCCCGCCGGAGCCAGCCGCGTCTTCATGGCCAAGGAGCTCTGATCCGCTCGGCATCGTCCGGACCTATCCGGGACAGGCGGCGGACACGTCGCAGTCGTGCGCGACGACCGGCGGCCCGGACCCCACCCTGACATCAGCGGCACGGGCGAAGAGAGCACCCGAACCGGCGCCGGGGACGTGCGTGACGCCGCGAGGCTCGAAGCCGAGGTTCCGGTAGTAGGCGTGCAGGCGCCGGTTGGTCTTCCAGACGTCGATCCGGAGCCAGAACCTCCCCTCCTTCCGGGCCTGCTCCCCGGCCCAGTCGAGTATCGAGACACCCAGCCCCGTGCCCCGCGGGACGACGACCAGCCGGTGCACGAACAGGGCGTCGGTGCAGTCGGCCGGCCAGAACGGCACCCCGCCCCGGTTCAGCGTCACGGTCGCGACGTCACGGGTGCCGTCATGGACGAGGAACGTCTCCTCGCTGTGGATGCTGGGAAGGAGCTGCTCGTCCGGCATCGGGAGGTCCCACTGCCCCACCCCATGGGAGCGCAGCCGCCGTTCGGAGACCGCGAGGAGCTCCCGTACGGTTTCCAGCTCGCTCTCCCGCGCCGTTCTGATGGTGAAGGTGGCCATCGGGACTCCCGTCGGTGTGAGGACCCGCGGATCGCAGGGAACGATCGCCGGTCCCGCGACCGTAGGGCACGGGTCTGACACCAGCGGGGGACGTGCCCCCCGCCGGTGTCAGCAACGGGGTACGCGGCCGCCGTTGTCCAGGGCCTTCAGGGCGTTCACCGCGCCCTCGAGCGTGGTGACGGGGACCAGCCTGAGGCCGTCGGGCAGCTCCGCCTTTGCGTCGTCGCACTCGGCCTCCGGGACCAGGAAGACGCTCGCCCCGTCCCGCTTGGCCGCCTGGGTCTTCAGCGGTACGCCGCCGACCGCGCCGACCTTCCCGTCCGGTGTGATCGTGCCGGTGCCCGCGACCGTACGGCCGCCGGTCAGATCCCCGCCAGAGCCGTCGCCGTCGAGCTTGTCGACGATGCCGAGGGAGAACAGCAGCCCGGCGCTCGGCCCGCCGACGTCGGCCAGGCGCAGCGTGACCTTCACGTCGTCGGGCGAGCGGTGCAGATAGCCCAGGGCGGCCGAGGTGGCCGTGGACTGCGACTTACGGAATTCCTTGGCGTTGTACCGCTCGATCTCCTTGGTGGTGTCCCCCACCGGGTAGACCGCCTCGCGGGGCAGCACGGCACGGTCGGTGGAGAACCAGCCGTCCACGACGTCGGCGAAGCGTACGTCCGCGTCCGGTCCCGTCGCCGCGATCGTCGTCATCCGGAGCTGCCCGGTCGTACGGCGGGTCTCCGTGCCGGAGACGCTGATGACGGCCTTGCCGTCATGGGACCCCAGCACATCGGCGGTCATGCCGGGCTGGGCGACCGAGAACGGCAGCGGGGCGAGGAGCGCCACGGCGAACAGGGAGACGACAGGTACGGCGCACAGCGCCAGGACGCGCGTGCGGCGGGAGGACAACCTCCGCGCCGGGCGTGGGGCATCCCCACCGCCGGCAGCGGGGGACGAGACGGATGGCATGGAAGTGAATCTAGTGGACCGGCCTACCGCAGTGCGTCGGAGACCTCCATGGCCGCCTCCACGACGCGCGGGCCGACCCGCTCCGGTACCGATTCGGCGAGCATGACGACCCCGACGCTGCCCTCGACGCCGGTCACTCCGCGCAGCGCCGCCGCGGCGCCGCAGGCGCCCGCCTCCAGCTCGCCGTGGGTGAGGGCGAAGCCCGGGTCGTCCTCGGTACGGCGGCGGGCGGCCAGGATCGCGCGGCCCGCGGCGCCCCGGTCCAGGGCGTGACGGAAACCGGTCCTGTAGGCCACGTGGTAGTCGGTCCAGGTCGGCTCGACCACGGCCACGGCCAGCGCCTCCGAGCCGTCGACGAGCGTGAGGTGCGCGGTGGCGCCCAGGTCCTCGGCGAGTGAGCGCAGCGCGGGCAGCGCGGCCTCGCGGACGAGCGGGTGCACCTGGCGGCCCAGTTGCAGCACGCCGAGCCCGACGCGTGCACGGCCGCCGAGGTCACGGCGTACGAGTGCGTGCTGCTCCAGGGTGGCGAGCAACCGGTAGACCACGGTCCGGTTGACGCCGAGCTTGTTGGCGAGCTCGGTCACCGTCAGCCCGTGGTCGGTGTCGGCGAGCAGCTTGAGGACCTTCAGCCCTCGGTCGAGCGTTTGAGACGTCTCGGCGGTCACGACGCCCCTCCTCGTCTGTTTGACGGGCGGCTGTCCGCGGGGGTGCGCTGCCGGTCCCGGCGGCAGCGCACGGAGAAGCCGCCGGTCGCATGAATCCGGCTGCGCTCCGCGGCCGATCTGCCACGGGGCGTGTGTGTGGGGTAACGGGGAGGCTAGCGAGCCGGTCCGCTCAGCGGAAGACTTCGTCCAGAATCCGGGCAGCACAGGGATGGTTTATCCGCATTGCATGGACTCCGCGCACGTGGTTCGCCCAGCGGACGATCATGGCCGCGGAATGCCCGGGAACCGTGTCCGCCACAGGTCGCACGGCCCGGCGGCCGGTGCAAGGATGTTCGCATGGACGTCCGCACCAGGAACCATGTGACGGTCACCGGACGCCGTGACGGACCCACGGTGATGCTGGCCCATGGGTTCGGATGCGACCAAAACCTCTGGCACCTGGTGACACCCGAGGTCGCGGCCGTGAGCCGCGTCGTGATGTTCGACTACGTGGGGTCGGGCAGGTCGGACCCCACGGCGTGGAGCGAGGAGCGGTACTCGACGCTCGACGGCTACGCCGACGACGTCCTCGAGATCTGCCGCGAACTGGACCTGCACGACGTGGTCTTCGTCGGTCACTCGGTGAGCGCCATCATCGGCGTGCTGGCCGTGGTACGCGAACCCGAACGGTTCTCCAAGCTGCTCCTCCTGGTGCCCTCCCCGCGCTACATCGACGACGAGGAGTACCGCGGCGGCTTCACCCGCGCGGACATCGACGAGCTGCTGGAGTCGCTGGACAGCAACTACCTGGGCTGGTCGACGTCCATGGTTCCGGTGATCATGAACAACCCGGACCGGCCCGATCTGGGCTCCGAGCTGATCGACAGCCTGGCCCGCGTGGACCCGAGGAAGGCGGCCGTCTTCGCCCGCGCGACCTTTCTCTCCGACAACCGCTCCGACCTGGGGAAGGTCACCGTCCCCACGCTCATCGTCGAGAGCGCCATCGACGTCATCGCCCCGCGGGAGGTCGGGGCGTTCGTCCACGCGTCCATCCCGGGCAGCCGCCTGGTGACCCTGGACTCCATGGGGCACTGCCCCCAGCTCAGCGACCCTGAGCAGACCGCCGAGGCGATCACTTCCTTCGTCACCGAGTCGGGCGGATGACTCACCCTGATGATCAACTCCCCGAACCGGAGAGCGCCGCGAAGGGCGCGGAGAGCGGGCCGGAGCTCGGCCGCCGCCCCGACCTGCAGGAGGACCCCGCCGAGGAGCTGTACGAGTACGCACCCTGCGGCTTCCTCTCCACCGACCGGGACTGGCGGATCGTCAAGGTCAACGCGACGCTGCTGAACTGGCTCGGCTACGACCGGGCCGAACTGGTGCACCGCCGCCGCTTCCCCGACCTCCTGACCGTCGGCGGCAAGCTCTACCACGAGACCCACTACGCGCCCCTGCTGCGCCTGCAGGGCCGCATCAGCGGAGTGGCCCTGGAATTGCGGCGGGCCGACGGCACCCGCCTGCCGGTGCTGGCGACCTCCGTGCTCAAGACCGACGCCGAAGGCCGCCCCCTGCTCGTCCGCACGACCCTGTTCGAAGCCCTCGACCGCCGCGGCTACGAACAGGAGTTGCTGCGCGCCCGTCACGAGGCCGAGCAGGAACGCGAGCGCCTCGTCCGCCTGGTCTCCACCCTGCAGAGCAGCCTGCTGCCCCCGGCCCTTCCCCCTGTCCCGGGCCTGGAGTCCGCCACCCACTACCGCAACGCCTCCACCGACCAGGTCGGCGGCGACTTCTACGACCTCTTCCCGCTGAGCAGCGGCAGATGGGGATTCTTCCTCGGCGACGTCTCCGGCAAGGGCCCCTCGGCGGCGACCCTGACCTCCCTGATCCGCTACACCCTGCGGGCAGCCGCCGTCTACGCCCCCGGCGGGGTCAGCGTGCTCGACCACCTCAACACCGTCCTCCACCGGGAGGACCCGGGCGACGACAGCGCCCGGCACTGCACCGTGATCTACGGTGAACTCACCCGGGACGGCCCGGGGTTCCGCGTCGATCTCGCCAGCGGCGGGCATCCGCCCGCCCTGCTGCTCCGCGCCGACGGCACGGCCGCCTATCAGTTCACCCACGGCGGCATGCTGGTCGGCGCCCTTCCGGCCGCCGAATTCTCCACCGCGCACCTGCGCCTCGCACCCGGCGACTGCCTGCTGCTGTACACGGACGGGCTGACCGAGGCCCGTACCGACCAGCGCGGGGGACGCTACGGCGACGAGGCGCTGCTGTCGTTCGGCGCCGGCCTGGCGCCCGCCTGCGCATCGGACGCGATCGCCGCGGTCTCCGACCTGCTCACCGGCTTCGGGAGCGGGCTGCAGGACGACTCGGCGGTGCTGGCGCTCAGCGTCCCGCCGTGACCGTCCGACCGCGAGGCACCCCGCGGCCGAACTCCCCGCCGCCCCGCGTCACTTCATACGGGTCGCCCACTCCTGGACCTTGGCGATCCGCTGCCGGAGCTGGCCCGCGGTCGCCTCCGCGCTGGGCGGGCCGCCGCAGACGCGGCGCAGCTCGGTGTGGATCACGCCGTGCGGCTTGCCGCTCTGGTGCACGTACGCGCCCACCAGGGAGTTGAGCTGCTTGCGCAGCTCCAGCAGCTCCTTGTGCGTGACCACCGGCCGCCGCTCCGCGGGCAGTTCGAGCAGGTCCGCCTCCGTGTCCGGCTTCTTGCGGCTGTGCGCGATCTGCCGGGCCTGGCGTTTCTGCAGCAGCATCTGCACCTGGTCGGGTTCGAGCAGGCCCGGGATGCCGAGGTAGTCCTGCTCCTCCTCGCTGCCGGGGTGGGCCTGCATCCCGAACTCGGCGCCGTCGTACAGGACCCGGTCGAAGACCGCGTCCGACTCCAGCGCCTCGAAGGGCAGGGCGTCCTGCTCGCCGGTGTCCTCGTCCTGCTGCTTCTCGGCCTCGGCCAGCTCCTTCTCGGACTCCGCGTACGGGTCCTCCTCCCCGTCCTTCTTCGGCTTGTCGAGGACGTGGTCGCGCTCGACCTCCATCTCGTTCGCGAAGCCGAGCAGCATCGGGATGGTGGGCAGGAAGACGGACGCCGTCTCGCCGCGCCGCCGCGACCGTACGAAACGGCCGACCGCCTGCGCGAAGAACAGCGGTGTGGAGATGGTCGTGGCGTAGACCCCGACCGCGAGGCGCGGCACGTCCACACCCTCGGACACCATCCGGACGGCCACCATCCAGCGGTCGTCGGAGTGGCTGAAGTCGTCGATGCGCTGCGAGGCGCCGCTGTCGTCGGAGAGCACCACCGTCGGCCCCGTGCCGGTGATCTCGCGGAGCAGCTTCGCGTACGCGCGGGCCGCGTCCTGGTCGGAGGCGATGACCAGGGCACCCGCGTCCGGGATCGACTTGCGCACCTCGGTGAGCCGCTGGTCGGCGGCGCGCAGCACATTGGGCATCCAGTCGCCGCGCGGGTCGAGGGCGGTGCGCCACGCCTGCGAGACGGCGTCCTTCGTCATCGGCTCGCCGAGACGGGCCTCCAGCTCGTCGCCCGCCTTGGTCCGCCAGCGCATGCTGCCGCTGTAGGAGAGGAAGATGACGGGGCGGACGACGCCGTCGCCGAGCGCGTTCCCGTAGCCGTACGTGTAGTCGGCGGCGGACCGGCGGATGCCGTCGTTGCCCTCCTCGTACGCGACGAACGGGATCGGGTTGGTGTCCGAGCGGAACGGCGTGCCCGTGAGGGCGAGACGGCGGGTCGCCGGCTCGAACGCCTCCAGGCACGCCTCGCCCCAGGACTTGGAGTCACCGGCGTGGTGGATCTCGTCGAGGATGACGAGGGTCTTGCGCTGCTCGACGCGATTGCGGTGCAGCATCGGCCGTACGCCCACGCCCGCGTAGGTGACCGCGACACCGTGGTACTCGCGGCCCAGCGGCCCCGCGCTGTACTCCGGGTCCAGCTTGATCCCTATCCGCGCCGCCGCCTCGGCCCACTGCTTCTTCAGGTGCTCGGTCGGCGCGACGACCGTCACCTGCTGCACGACGTGGTGGTGGAGCAGCCAGGAGGCAAGGGTCAGCGCGAAGGTCGTCTTGCCCGCGCCGGGGGTCGCCACCGCGAGGAAGTCCCGTGGCTGTTCCTGGATGTAGCGGTCCATGGCGCCCTGCTGCCAGGCGCGCAGCTTGCCCGCCGTGCCCCAGGGGGCGCGGCCGGGGAAGGCAGGTGAGAGGTGGTGCGAGGTGGTGGTACTCACGGTCTCCGGTCAGGGCGGTCGGGAACGGGGCCGCGTCAGCCTACCGGGGGCGGGCTTCACGCCTGCGGGGTACGCCCCGGGACCACCCGTGGGTGCGACGGACCTCACACGGCCTCGCCCCGTCGCGTACGGAGTTCACGCGGCGGACGCCTCCGCGGCGGCCGTCCGCGCCCCCGGCCGAAGCCGCGTGGTGACGAAGACCCCGACCAGCGCCGCCAGCGCCATCGCGGCGAACACGGCGGCGAACGCGACCGGCCGCCCGTCCCCCGACGCCGCCACCGCCGTCCCGCCCTCGGTGACCGAGCCGCCGCCGAGGGCCGCGAAGAGCACCCCGCTCCCGCCGACGAGGACGATGTTGCCGAGGGAGTCGGAGACCTGGAGGGCGGCGGAGTTGGTGCCCGCCTCCTCGGGGCGGGACAGCTTCAGCAGCAGCACCGTGGCACTGGCGATGGTCAGCCCCATGCCGAAGCCGCCGACCACCCACCAGGGCGCGACGATCCACGCCGGGACCCCGTCGACGAGCGCCAGCGACACCCCGCCGACGGCGACCGCCGACAGGCTCGTCCCGAGCGTCATCAGCCGCTCCCGGTACGGCTCCAGGCGCGGCCTGCTCTGCACGTACGAGCCGCAGGACCACGCCAGTCCGGCGCTGGTGAGCGAGAGCCCCGCCAGGGTCGCCGAGAGCCCGCGCTCGGTGACCAGCATCAGCGGGACGAACGCCTGCGCGCCGAAGAACGACCCGGCGGCGATCCCGCGCAGCAGCACCACGGCCGGCAGCCCGCGCCCCGCCCGGAACGTGCCAGGCGGGAGGAGGCGTACGGCGCAGGGCACCAGCAGGGCGAGCCCGGCGGCGGCCGGGAGCAGCGCGAGAAGGTCCACGTCCTGGCCCGCGTACTGCAACAGGCCCGCGCCCGCGGCGACACCGAGGGCGAGGAGGATGCGGCGGCGGTCCATCGCGGGCGTACGGGCGTCGGCCGGCAGCTTGCGCAGCGCGGGCAGCATCACGAGGAGCGGCGGGAGGACGAACACGGGGATGGCGAGGAACACCCAGCGCCAGCCGAACTGTTCGGTGACGGTACCGGCGACGAGGGGGCCGATGATCAGCGGCAGCACCCAGGCGGCGCTGAACGCCGCCATCACGGAGGGCCGCAGCCGTTCGGGATAGCCGCGGCCCACGACCACGTACAGCGCGACGATGACGAGCCCGCCGCCGGCGCCCTGGACGGCACGGCCCGCGACGAAGGCCGGCATGGCCGGTGCCGCGCCGGCTATGAGCAGGCCCGCCGTGAAGGCACCGATCCCGGCGAACAGCGGGACCAGAGGGCCGCTGCGGTCGCACCACTCGCCGGAGAGGGTCATGGCGAAGAGGCTGGCGGTGAAGAAGGCGGAGAAGGCGAACCCGTAGGACTCGACGCCGTGGAGAGCCTGTGCGGCGACGGGCATCGCGGTGCCGATCGCGCTCGCCTCGAAGGCGATGAGGGAGACGACGGAGATGATGCCGAGGGTCAGCGCGCGGAAGCGGCGGCTCAGGACACCGCCGTCGCCGTCGTCGTCCCGGGCGGCGGCTTCGCGGGCGGCGGGACCGGAGGCGGCGGCTCCAGGGGACCCGGGCCCGTCGGACAGCGGGGGGACCGGAGAGGATCCTGGGCTGGCGTCGCGCGGCTCGGGAGCGGTCATTGCGCCAGGGTAAGGGGCTTGACGCAATCTGGCACCTGTCGCGGGGCAGCGCAGGACTCCTCCCTCGGTCCTGGTCCGGGGACGGACGTGGCTGCGGTGGGGGGTGCCCGGGAGCCCCGTGGCGGCGGTGGATCCGCCGGACGTGGAGGATCACCGTGCTGAGCGCCGCGAGGCCGCGGACGCCCCCGATCTCCCGCGCCCGGACGCGCGTTCCGGGCCGGCGCCCGGGGGCGGACGGCGGCGACCACCCGCCCCCACGACGCCTACGAGCCCGTCGTCAGCAGCACCCCCGCGTACGACAGTCCGGCGATCACCACCCACGCGCCGAGCCCGAGCGCCGCGACCCGCGCGCCCGTCCGCGCCAGCGTGGGCAGGTGGACGGCGCTGCCGAGGGCGAACAGGGCGCAGGCCAGCAGCAGTTCCTGGGACACCGCGGCCGCGTCGAGCGCCGCCATCGGCAGCACGTCCGTGCTCCGCAGGGCGGCCGCCGCGAGGAAGCCGAGGACGAAGAGCGGCACGATCGGCGGCCTCCGCCGCTCCCCCGTCTCCGCCCCGCCGGCGGTACGGCGGCGGCGCCGGACGGACAGCACCATCCCCGCGACGAGCGGCGCGAGCAGCATCACCCGCATCAGCTTCACGAGCACCGCCTCGCCGAGGGCGCCCGGCCCGGCGGTCTGCGCGGCGGCCACGACCTGCCCGACGTCGTGCACCCCGGCGCCCACCCACCGCCCGAACTGCGGGTCGGTGAGCCCCAACGGGTGCTGCAGCAGCGGCAGTACGGCGATGGCGAGCGTGCCGCACAGGGTGACCAGCGCGACGGAGGTCGCCGCGTCCTCCTTGTTGCTGCCGCGCACCTCGCTCACCGCGCCGATGGCGGAGGCACCGCAGATGGCGTACCCGGTGGCGATCAGCAGCGGCTGGTCGCCCGTGAGCCCGAGGCGACGGCCGAGCCACCAGGTGGCGGGAAGGGTGACCGCGACGACGGCGAGGACCATCGCCACCGTGCCCCAGCCCAGGCCCAGCACGTCGTTCAGGCTGAGCTTCAGGCCCAGCAGGACGATGCCGAGGCGCATCAGACGCTTGGCGGCCAGGGAGAGGCCGGAGGAGGCGGCGCCGCGCACGACGGCGCGTACGCCGGGCAGATGCGCCGCGCCCACGCCGAGGACGACGGCGGCCGTCAGCATCGGTACGGCGGGCACCAGCCGGTGCACGCCCCAGGCCGCGGCGGCGCCGAGCGCGGCGAGACCGAGGCCGGCGGCGCGGCCGGGGGCCCCGCCCGCCCGCGCCGGAGCGGGGACGGCGGCCGGGGTGAGGACGGGCGGGGCGGGCGGGTGGCCGGCCGCCATCACTCGCCGTCCGGCGCGGCGTACACCCGGCGGACACTGGAGCCGAGACGGGAGACGTCCGCGCCGTAGACATGGATCGAAATGGCCTTCGTGGTACCGGCGTTGCGCACCCGGTGGATGTCGCCGGGGGGCGCGAACCCGCAGACCGCGCCCTGCGGGTTGAAGACGTCCTCGGTGGCGACCAGGTGGGCGCGGGTGCCGTCCGGCACGAGCCGGTAGCGGCGCTCGCTCTCCTCGCCCTCGTGGACGCCGGTGACGCACCACGACACGTGGTCGTGCACGGGCGTGCACTGGCCGGGCAGCCACACCAGCGCGACGACCGAGAAGCTGCCGTCGCTCTCGGAGTGCAGGATGTGCTGGCGGTAGCGGTCGGGGTAGCCCTCGCGCTGCGCATCGTTCAGCAGATCCGGTGCGCCGAGGAAGGGGACGAGCCGCTCGGCGACCAGATAGGCCGTCAGGTCCGGTGGCAGGCCGCGCCCGACGGCCTCCCGTATGCCGTCGACGAGTGCGTCGAGCCGCGGCGCCGTGCAGCCGCCGGAGGCTCCCGGCCCGGCGGCCGGAGCGGAACTGGTGGGAGTGGCAGGGGGGTTCATACGGGCAGCGTGCGGCCGCCGGATCCATCACGTCCAACGACAGTTGTTTCGTCCACCCCCAACTTCCGCTAATGGATGAGGGTCGCGGGGGTCGCGATCATGCGGCCCGGACGGCCTCCGGTCAGCAGCCGGTACGGGCCGCCGCCACGGCCTGCAGTACGTCGAGCACGAGCGCGGTGGCCGGGATCCTCAGGTGGTCCCGGTGGACGTACGCCGACACCTGCCGCCGCGTGTGCGGCTCCACGGCCCGGCCGGTGACCCTCTCGTGGCAGAGGAAGGACAGCACCAGTGCCGGCATCATGGCGACCCCCACCCCGGCCGCCACGAGGCTCTGGACGACCAGGTTGTCGTCCGTGGTGAAGGCGATGTCCGGGACGAACCCCTCCTCCGCGCACGCATGGAGGAAGTTGGCGCTGCAGCGCGGACAGCCCGCGATCCAGCGCTCGTCCCGCAGGTCCCGCAGATGGACCGACCGCCGCCGCGCCAGGTGGTGGCCGGTCGGCAGCAGCACCGTCAGCAGGTCCTCCATCAGCCGGATCTCGGCCAGCTCAGCGGGTATGTCGGCGTGCAGCCCGGGATAGGTGAAGGCCAGCGCGATGTCGCACTCGCCGCGCACGACCCGCCGCAGCGAGGCGGGCGGCTCGCCCTCCTGGAGCTCCAGATGGACCCCCGGATGCTCGGCCGACAGCCGGGCCATGGCCTCCGGGATGAGGGTGGCACTGGCACTGGGGAAGGCGCAGACCCGTACGCGGCCGGAGCGCAGCCGGGCGATGGCGCCGAGCTGGGCCCGCGCGGTGGCGAGGTTGTCGAGGATCACGTCGGCGTGCCGGGACAGCGCCTCACCCGCCTCCGTGAGCTGCATCCGGCGGCCGACACGGGTGAACAGCGGCGTGCCGACGGACCGTTCGAGCGCCTTCATCTGCTGGGTGATCGCGGGCTGGGTGTAGCCGAGAGAGCGGGCAGCCGCCGAGTACGATCCGGCGCGCACCACTTCGTGGAACGTCTTGAGATGCCGCGAGTCGAACACCCTTGCATCATAAGCAGATTTTCGGGTGGCCCAAGAATCCCTGTACCGATGCTTTTGGGTCAGCGGGGGCCGCCGGGGACGGTGTCCCTCGCGCGGGCGCCGCCTGCTGTTTCCGGCCTCGGTTCCGAGCCGGTCCTGGCGCTCGCGGCGCCGGTTCATGAACGCCGTATGGCAGTCGTATGGCAGCCCGTCCGGTTCCGTTGCCGCGCGGCACGGGCCAGGCCTACGGTCGGGAACGACGCAGCACACGGCCGTGTGCCCGAGTGGTTCAGGGGCTCGCCTGCAAAGCGAGTTACGTGGGTTCGAATCCCGCCACGGCCTCTCCGAGCGCCCCCGCGCCGGGCCGCACCTGTGCGGTCACCACGGGCTGCGGACGGTGTAGGTCGCGCCGCCCGTGGCGTTCCCGTCACGGGCGAGCGTGACGACGGCCGTCGAGCCGGAGGGTGTCAGCCGGACACTGCCCGACGCGGCCTTACGGCCGCATGCGATGCGCGTGTCGGCCTTCTTCCGACCCGCGGCGGCCGAGAGCCTGATGCTGCCGCTGCCCACGCAGGCCGCGTACACCGTGACGGGCTTCCCCTCCGTCACCGTCACCTCGGAGCCGGGGATCCCCGCCCGCAGGCTGCCCCGCGCCGACGCGATGAAGCCGTCGTCCCCCTCGCCCTCCTCGCCCCCATCGTCCGGCAGGACGGCGTGCGCCCGGTCCGCCGCGAGGAAGTCCCGTACGACGGCGGCCTCTTCCCGCAGCCCCTGGACCGCGATTCCCATGGCGCCTTTCGTGCCGTGCGCGGTGGCGGTGATCCGCACGCGAGGGTCCTGGACGGTGAAGACGAAGGGCTGCGGCCAGTACCCGTCGCCGGGGCAGCGCGTCCGCACCGTCTCCGTACGGTCTCCGGTGTCGATCGCCAGCGTCACCGCCCCGCCGCCGGTGCAGGCGGCGTCGACCTTGACGGACTGCCCGGGCTTCACCTCGGTGTCGTAGGCGCGCCGCAGGGTGCCCTGCCGTCTCGCGGCCACCGCCAGGCCGACGCGCTCCTCGTCGGCGAACGTGCCCTCGGGATCCGGGTTCCTGAGCGCGGTGTCGACGAGTTCGACCTGCCGCTCCTCGAAGGCGGTGAGCTCCCTCGGCGTCCTGCTCGCCGCGGGACCGCCGGACCCCTCCGGGCCGCCGCAGGCCGACGCGCCGAACAGCACGCCGAGAGCGACGGCTCCTGCGAGCCAGGCCTTACGGGCCCGCGAGAGCGGCCTGTGGTTCACGTTCCGGTGTCTCCTCGATCCGCCGACACCCGAGACCCTAGGCCGGTCCGACCGGTCGCTTCATGAGGCCGGGTTACTCACTTCCCACCCGGACCGCGCCTCTCGAACCCCGCTCCCACCTGCACCGTCCCGCACCGGGCGTGCCCACCCGGGCCGCCCGCGCCGAGCCGCGCCCGGACAAGCGCCGGCCCCCGCACCAGGAGTGCGGGGGCCGGTCCGTGATCCGTCGTCGGCGGTCTCAGCGCGGAGGCGTCGCCACCGCGGACTGGGGCCGGATCGGGAGGCGGTTCACCGGGCGTCCTGTCGCCGCCCGGACGGCCGCGGCGACCGCCGCCGGGGAGGTCACCACCGGCACCGCGCTCGCCGCCTTCGCGCCGAACGGCGCCACGACGTCCCGCTCCTCGACCAGCTTCACGATGCGGATGTCGGGTGCGTCCAGCGCGGTCGGCAGGGCGTAGCCGGTGAGGTCCGGGCGCCGGACGACGCCGCGCGCGGTCCGCAGGTTCTCGGTGAGGGCGGCCCCCAGCCCCTGCGTCACACCGGCCTCGATACGGGCGTTCAGCTGCCGCGGGTTGAGCACCCGGCCGACGTCCTGCGCGACGGCCATCTCCACGACGCGCACCGAGCCGAGTTCGATGTCGACGTCGACCACGGCCCGCACGGCGCAGAACGCGAGGCCGACGAACGCGTCGCCCTGGCCCGTCTCGTCCAGCGGCTCCGTCGGATGCGGGCGGCACTGCGCCGTGGCCCACAGCTCCTTGCCGTCGAGCGTCTCGGCGACCGTCGTCGACAGCACCCCGTCGTACGAGGTGATCTTGCCGTCGGCGATCGACAGCAGCTCCGTGGACATCCCGAACTTGTGCGCCAGCGGCTGGAGCAGCTGCGTACGGACCATCTTGGCCGCGCGCTCCACCGCGCCGCCGGACACCCACGTGTGCCGCCCGTGGCAGGCCGGGCCCGCCGGCGGCTGGTCGGTGTCGACCGAGGCGACGTGCACCTCCTCGACGCCCAGCACCTCCTGGACGATCTGCCGGGCGAGGGTGGAGAAGCCCTGGCCGGTCTCGACGGCGGCGCAGATCACCGTGGCCTCACCGCCGTTGACCTTGACCGTGGCCGTGGAGACCTCGTCGGCGCCCTCGGCGCCGAGCATGTGCACCATGCCGAGCGCGTAGCCGACGCCGCGCCGGACCGCGCCCGGGTCGCCCGCGCCCTCGGGGCCGCCTGGCAGCAGCCACTCCTCCTCGGGGGCGTCCTTGGGCAGCGGGGGCAGGGGCGCGTCCCGTACGGCGTCCAGGAGTTCGGCCACGGGTGCCGGGCAGGTCACGGTCTGGCCGGTGGGCAGCAGATCGCCGGTGGCCAGGACGTTGCGGCGGCGCAGCTCGACCGGGTCCAGGCCCAGTTTGGACGCCAGCTTGTCCATCTGGCCCTCGTACGCGGCGCACACCTGCATGGCGCCCTCGCCGCGGACATGGCCGGAGGGCGGGTTGTTGGTGCGCACCGCCCAGCCCTCGACGAAGGCGTGGGGCACGACGTACGGGCCGGCGGCGAAGGCGACGGCGGCGGCGAGCGAGTCGGCGGAGGAGTCCGCGTACGCGCCCGCGTCCAGCAGGATCTGCGCCTCCACCTTGACCAGGCGGCCCTCGGCGTCGGCGTGGTGACGGTAGCGCAGCAGCGTCGGGTGGCGGTGCGCATGGCCGAGGAAGGACTCCTCGCGGGTCGCGGCCAGCTTGACCGGGCAGCCGGTGCGCAGGGCCAGCAGCCCCAGCGGCAGTTGCATGCCCGCGTCCTCGCGGTCGCCCATCGCGCCGGGCACACCGGTGACGACGACCTTGACACGGTCGGGGTCGAGGCCGAAGCAGGCGGCGGCGAGGTCGCGGTCGGCGTGCGGGTCGGTGGAGGCGGTGTAGATCTCGACGCCGCCGTCGGGACGCGGCACGGCGAGCCCGGCCTCCGCGCCGATCGGCGCCGGGTCCTGGCGTCCGACGCGGTACAGGCCCTCGACCACGACCTCCCCGGTGATCTCGGGGTCGCCGTAGCTGAGCGGGATGTGGCGGATGAGGTTGCCGTCGGGGTGCAACGGCTCGGCGGCGAACGCCTTCTCGGGGTCGGTGACCGGCTCCAGCACCTCGTACTCGACGGCGATGGCGGCGGCGGCCAGGCGCGCGGTGTCGGGGTGGTCGGCGGCCACCGCGGCGATGGGCTCGCCGTGGTGACGGACCATGTCCTTGGCGAAGACCGGGCGGTCGCAGACCCGTGCGTCACCGGTGCCGCGGCCGTGGCTGGGGTCCCCGGGCACGTCCTCGTGGGTCACCACGGCCCGGACGCCCGGCATCTCGGCCGCCTGGCCGGTGTCGATCGACACGATGCGGGCGTGCGGGTGCGGTGAGCGCAGTATGGCCGCCCACAGCAGGCCCTCGGCCCACAGGTCGGCCGCGTACGGGAAGGTGCCCGTGGTCTTCGCGAGCGCGTCGGCGGGGGTGAGGGACGCTCCGAGGCCGTGAGCCGGGCCCTCCTCGGCGGGTGCCGGGCCCTCGCCGACGGCCGGGGTCGCGGTGGCCGCGTCTGGACCGGTCATCACGCTGCCTTTCCGCTACCGCTGGGTGCTGGGAGTCTGCGGGGAGCCACCTCACGGTGGCCGCGTACGCGACGGGGCCGCCGGGGGCGGCGTGCCGGGTCCGCGTGCGGGACGGTCGCTCTCACCCGCTCCGCCCCGCGCGGACACGGGTCCGCGGCCGGGGTCCCCCGGCCGGCGCGGGCGGTCATGCGGGGCCTCCCGGTGCGGCGTCGCCGTCGTAGGGGGCCGCCTGATGGGGGATGCGCGGGGTGTCCGCGCCGTCCTCGTCCTCCGCGTCGGCCGGGTCGACCCGGCTCTCGACGACCTCGCGCACGGCGTCGAGCACCCCGCGGTAGCCGGAGCAGCGGCACAGGTTGCCGCAGATGGCCTGCCGGGTCTCGAGCTCGGTCGGCGCGTGGTTGCCCTCGAGCAGGTCGTGCACGGTCATGGCGAGTCCGGGCACGCAGAAGCCGCACTGGACGGCTCCGGTCTCGGCGAGGGCGCGCTGCACGTCCGAGGGGACGCCGTCGGCGGCGAGCCCCTCGACCGTACGGACCTCGCTGCCCGCGGCGGTCGCGGCGGGCACGAGGCAGGACGCCACGAGCCGTCCGTCGACCTGGACGGAGCACGCACCGCACTCGCCCTGCGAGCAGCCGTCCTTCGCCCCGGCGAGGCCGAGGCGCTCGCGCAGGACGTACAGCAGGGACTCGCCGATCCAGGCGTCGGTGACGGGCCGGTCGGTGCCGTTGACGCTCAGGACGTACGAGGCGTGGGGGTGTTCGCTGTGTTCGTCGGCCGCGGCGTCCTGCTCGGGCTCGGCCTCCGCCGCGGCCCGGTCCTCGGGCGCCTCGCCCTGCTCGGTGGGCGCCGGGGCGGCGGGGGCGGGGCGGCCGGCGGTGGGGCCGGGCGCCGCCCGGCCGGTGACGGACGGCCGGGTGCCGGAGGGGGCGGCGTCGTCGGCGGGGGCCGGAGCGGTCCCGTTCGCGGCCCCGTTGGGGGACGCGCCGTTGGGGGACGCGCCGTTGGGGGACGCGCCGTTGCGCGGCGTGCTGGTGCCCGGGCGGCCGTTGGCCGACGTGGGCGCGCCCACGCCGGGCGCGGTGACGAAGCCGCCCGCGGCCGCGGACACCGAACCCGTCAGGCGGTTGATCACGTCCTCGGCGGCGCGGCCCGGCAGCGAGCCGCCATCGGGCGGACGCGGGGCGGCGGGGCGCGGTGCGGCGTCCGTGGCGCCGTACGACGCGGCGGGAGCGGAGCCGGTGTCGCCCGGGGTCCCCGGGTCGTCGGTCCGCTCCTGCCTGCCGCCCTGCTCCGCGGGTGCCGGGTCGCCCGCGGGCTCGTCGGCGGCCCCGGAGCCGTTGCCGATCTTCCGCCGGGTCTCCCCGCCCGCGCGGCCCGGGAGTTCGGTGCCGCCGGAGGGGGTCGGCCAGGGGCCGGAGGCGCGCTGCCAGCCGCCGCGCCCGTCCGTCTCCTGCGCCTGAGCCTGCTCCTGTGCCTCGCCGCGGCCGTCCGTCGCCGCTCCGCCCGGTCCTCCGGCGAGCTTGCGACGGCCGGTGCCGCCGCGCGCGGGGCGTGGCTGCTCGGGTCCGCCCGCGGGTCGCTGTTCGGTGGTCCACCCGCCGGAGGTGCTGCCGGCGGACGGTGCGGACGGGCCGCGCGTGCCGGTGTCGTGGCCCACAGCCGTCCCGCTGCCGCTCTGCTGCCACGGCGAGGAGCCGGTGTCGCCGCCGGTGGGCCGCGGACCCGCCGGTGCGTTCCCGTCCAGGCGGTACGTGCCGGACTCGTCGGTGCCCGGCACATCGGTGGTGGGCACCGACCACTGGCCGGTCGGCGCGGCCGGGGCGTGCCAGTCGCCCTGCTGTCCCTGTCCGCCGCGGGTGTCGTGCGCGCCCGGGCCGGCCGAGTGCGGCGGGGGCGTCGACTGCACGGCGGAATCGGGCAGTTGCTCCCCGGCCGGGGGGAAGTTCCACTGCTGGGTGAGGCCGGTCGGCCCCTGGCCGCTCTCCGGCCCGCCCTGGCCGTACCACTGAGGGTCGGGCGCCGGCGGACCGCCGTAGGGCGCGGATGGACGGCTCCGGCCCTCGACCAGGTACTCGCCCGACTCCCCCACGGGGTCGTCCGGCGCGATGGGGACGCTCCACTGCCCGGCTGCGGCGCCGCCCGCGTCGCCCCAGCCGCCCTGTCCCCCATGGGTGTCGGCGAAGGGCATCGTCCACTGCCCCGTCGCGCGCGGGTCGTCGGACGCGGAGGGGTTCGCGCCGTGGCCGCCGGCGGGCCCGTGGGCACCGGACGCGCCGGACTCGGGCGTCAGCGGCGGCGGTACGTAGCCGTGGCCGGGCGCCGCGAGCGGGTCGGCCCCGGGCGGTACGGCGGAGGGGTCGAGCAGGTTGTCGGGCAGGCGCACGAAGGCCGTGGTGTCCGAGTCGTACTCGCCCTGCGGCAGGGGCTCCCAGCCGTGCGGCCCGCGCTGGGGGTGCGACCCCTGCGAACCCGATGGCGGCTGCTGATCGGAACTCATGCGAGCCCCCTCCCCACGCGGCGGCGAGCCGCTGCCGCCACCGTACCCCCGGCGTGCGGCACGGTGGCCGGGTCGGCGGACGGTTGTGCACTCATGCGAGCGCCCTCCCCAGTGCTCGGCGGGCCAATGCCGCAACCGTACGGCGTAGATGCAGGACGGCCGGCGGCAAGGGCTGCGGCTCGGCCCCCTGGCCGTCGGGCGCCTGGGACCCGTCCGCGGGCTGCGGGTCGGGGATGCAGGCGGCCGCGACGTACTCGCCGAAGGCCGCGCACGCCTCGGGCGCGAGGGTGCGGGTGCCGTCCCAGTCGATGAGTCCGGCGACCCAGCGCTCGGCCTCCAGGGGACGCAGCGGCATGGGGGCGACGGCCCCGACCGCGCAGCGCACGTTGCGCCGGGCGGGGTCGAGTACGAGGGCGACGGAGGCGGACGCGCGGCCGGGGCCGGTGCGGCCCGTGGCCTTGAGGTAGGTCTGCGGCGCGTGCAGCAGCGGGACGCGCACGAAGCCGACGATCTCGCCGGGCCGCAGCATCTCCATGCCCGCGAGCAGGTGGCTGACCGGGATCTCGCGTCGGGAGCCCTCGGGCCCCGCGATGATCAACGTGGCTTCGAGGGCGGCGAGTACGGGCAGGGCGTCACCGGTGGGCGCCGCGGTCACGATGTTGCCGCCGAGGGTTCCGGCGTTGCGGATCTGCGGCGGTCCGGCGGCGCGGGCGGCGGCGGCCAGCGCCGGGATGAGGGCAGCGAAGTCGGGCCGTCCCATCCGGGCGTGGGTGAGGCCGGCTCCGAGGAGGGCGTGCCCGTCCTGGTACTGCCAGCCGCGGATCTCGCTGATCCGGCCGAGTCCGACGAGCCCCGCGGGCCGCAGCAGGCCGGAGTTGACCGAGGCCATGAGGTCGGTCCCGCCCGCTACGGGCACAGCGGCCGGCATGGCGGTGAGCGCCGCCACGGCCTCGTCGAGCGAGACCGGCAGCATCACCGTCTGCGCCGCCTGCGGTGCGTGCGTGGTCAACCCAGCCCCTTCCCGATGTCCCGCCTGTTCGCCGTACGGTACGTGCTCACAGGCCGGACGTGGCAACTCTGGCACATCTTCACCGGCCCCCGGTGCGAGGGTCCACGAAGGGCCAGTACGTCCCGAATTGGCGTTTGGTCCACTTTCAATCCGTGTTGGCCGTGAGTGCGGATTGCCATGCTTCGGGGAGCCTTGTGCGTGTTCTGCCGTACCGGGCTCACGCTTCCAGGGGCGCGACTCGAACGGTCCGCCTTTGCTCGCGGCTCACACGATCGGGGGCGCCCCCTCGATCGGACGTCCGAGGCCGACCCCCTCGGGTGCGGGACGCCGCTGCCACGGACGGGGCCCGCCCGGCGGCCGGTAGCCGACGCCCAGCGCGTCCAGGCGCGCGTAGTGCGCGGTCATCCGGGAGGCGAAGCCGGCGAAGTCCCGCTCGGCGGGCGGCGGGAGGGCGGACCAGGCGACCTCGGCGAAGGCGGCGAGGCGCGGGAAGACCTGGTAGTCCACGCGTCCGCGGTCCTCCGCCACCTCGGTCCAGATGTTGGCCTGCGTCCCGAGCACCCGGGCCGCTTCGGCGGGGGTGAGCTGCGGCGGCACGGGTTCGAAGCGGTAGACGTCCTCGAGGGTGCGGACCCAGCCGATGGGCATCGGCTCGTCGTCGCCCGCGGCCTGCCGGTGGTCGAGATACACCTGTTGTTCAGGGCACATGACGACGTCGTGGCCCGCGCGGGCGGCCGCGATCCCGCCCGCGTACCCGCGCCATGACGCGACCGCCGTTCCTTCCGCAAGGCCGGAATGCGCCGTTCCCGACGCGCCGTCCGGGCCCGCCGCCGCCGTCCCCGCACCCTCCAGGATCTCGTCCCAGCCGATGAGGCGGCGGCCCCGCTCGGCGAGCCAGTCCGCGAAGTGCCGCAGGAACCAGCCCTGCAGGGCGTCCTCGTCCGCGAGACCCAGCTCGCGGATGCGCGCCTGCGCGGAGGGGGACGCCTTCCACTGCTCCTTGGGGCACTCGTCCCCGCCGAGGTGCACGAACGGGGAGGGGAACAGCTCCAGGACCTCCTCCAGCACCCCCTCGTAGAAGCGGAGCACGTGATCCGCCGGGGCCAGGACGTTGGGGCTGACGCCCCAGTCCGTCCGGACGCCGAGCGCGGAGGTGTCGAGGACGTCGGTGTTGCCGAGTTCCGGATAGGCCGCGACGGCCGCCTGGGAGTGGCCGGGAATGTCGATCTCCGGGACGACCGTGATGTGGCGCTGCGCCGCGTAGGCGACGATCTCGCGGAGGTCGTCCCGGGTGTAGTAGCCGCCGTGCGGGCGTTCGTCCCACAGCGGCGAGGCCCGGTGCCCGTACCGGGTGCGCTCGCGCCACGCACCGACCTCGGTGAGCCGGGGGTGTCGGGCGATCTCGACGCGCCAGCCCTGATCGTCCGTCAGGTGGAGGTGCAGGACGTTGAGCTTGTGGGCGGCCAGAAGATCGAGGTAGCGCAGCACCCCGTCCTTCGGCATGAAGTGGCGCGCCACGTCCAGCATCAGACCGCGCCAGCGGAAGCGCGGGGCGTCCTCGATCCGGCAGTGCGGCAGGGACCAGGACCGTCCGGGGAGCGGTGCCCGCCGGTACGCGTCCGGGCCGAGGAGCTGCCGCAGGGTCTGTGCGGCGAGGAACAACCCGGCGGGGCCGCCTCCTTCGAGGCGTACGCCGGTGGGGCCGATGGCGATCCGGTGCCCTTCCTCGCCCAGCTCCGCCCTCACGTCCGGGTCGAGAGCCAGGCGGACGACGTCCTCCTCGCGCAGGCCGGCCGCGCACGCGGGCGGCAGGGCCAGGCCGGTGGCGGCGCCGAGTTCGGCCCGCAGCCAGCGCTCGGTGTCCTCGGTTCCCGCACCGCCGGCGAGACGGGTGGCGGGGCCGAGCGCGAGCACCTCCGGGCGCGGACCGCCGCCGTGCGGATTTGGGCCGCCGTGAGCCGGGCCGCCGTACGGAGCCGGGCCGCCGTCGTACGCCCGTACCGCGCGCGGGGCCGGAATGAGGTCCATGGGTACCGCCCTTCGCCTGCTACCGGTGCCGGTGCCGCGCCGGTGTCCGCGTCCGTGCCGTCAGCTTTGACCGCGCCGCCGAGACCGATGACCGGACGGCGTACGACTCCCCAGATGCCGCATGAGGAAGAACGACGGGATCCTCAGCGCCTCGACCGGCACCAACTGCGCGATGAGGAACATGATGTGCGGCGTGTGCGGCGTCGTACGGAACCGGAACGCGCCGACGCGGCCGCGGCGGGAACGGCGAGGCGCGAGGTACTCCTCATGGAACGCATGGGACCCCCGGCGCCGATGTTGCAGCATTCGCAATGCGCGTTTCGCACTGCACAACACGCAGGAGATTATGGGGATTTCGGCGCACCGGCAAGGGGTCCGCACCACGTCGGCACGACCCACCGATGGACCCCGCCGACGCCAACCGGCCGCCCCCGGAGGCGGCTTGGGCCCCGGAACGGCCGATGCCCAGCGCCGCTCAGGCCTGGGACACGGCTGAGGCTCGAGCCTCATGCACGCTCCGGACCCGCGCTCCGGACCCCGTGCACGGCGCCGGCCCCGGACAGCACGAAGCCCCGGCGCGCCTCGCACGCCGGGGCCCTTCACCCAGGCACCACCGCGGGCACGGCCCACGGTGGTGCAGGTGCGCGGAGAAGGATGCTGCCCGGGCTACTTCTTGTCGCCCTTGCCGCCCTTGCCGCTCTTGTCCTTGTCGCCACCGGCGCCCATGGACTCGTAGATCTCCTTGCACATCGGGCAGACGGGGTACTTCTTCGGGTCACGACCCGGGACCCACACCTTGCCGCAGAGCGCGACGACGGGCGTGCCGTCCAGCGCGCTCGCCATGATCTTGTCCTTCTGGACGTAGTGGGCGAAGCGCTCGTGGTCGCCGTCGCCGTGCGACACCTGCGGCGTCGGCTCTACCAGGGTTCCGGTGCCTGCCCCGCGCTCGGGCTCGAGAGTGCTCATGTCTGCCAAGGGTACTCACGCGCGCGGAAAGCAGGGAGCGGTGGCGCCGCCCGTCCCCGGGCGGGCGCCGGTCACCGTCCGGGGGCCCGGGCGTCGCAGCACGAGGGCCAGGAGCGCCGCCGCCGCGCACAGGGCCCCCACCGCCGTCCACACCACGTCGTACGAGCCCGAGGCATCCCGTGCCACACCGCCGAGGAACGCCACGAGACCCGCGCCGAGCTGGTGCGCGGCGTTCGCCCAGCCGAAGACGATGGCGCCGTCCTCGCCGTAGTACTCCCGGGCGAGCGCGACCGTCGGCGGCACGGTCGCCACGTCCAGCAGCCCGAAGACGACGACGAAGAGGACCAGGGGCGTGTGCACGGCCGGGGCCAGCAGCAGCGGCAGGAAGATCAGCGACAGACCGCGCACCGCGTAGTACGAGGCGAGCAGCCTGCGGGGGTCCGCGCGGTCGGTGAGCCAGCCGGATCCGACGGTGCCGGCCACGTTGAAGATCCCGATCAGGGCCAGCAGGGAGGCGGCGACGGTCACGGGCATGCCGTGGTCGTGCGCGGCGGGCGTGAAGTGGGTCCACATGATGCCGTTCGTGGACGCCCCGCAGATCGCGAAGGTCCCGGCGAGCAGCCAGAAGGGGCCGGTGCGGGCCGCCCGCGCGAGGACCCGCAGCGCCCGCCGGGCCGCCCCGGGGACGGCGGCCGGCTTCTCCACGAAGACCGTGCCCCCGTACGGCCTTACGCCCGCGTCCGCCGGATGGTCCCGCAGCAGCGGCCGTACAAGCACCATGACCGCCAGCGCCGCCAGCGCGGGCGCCAGCAGGGCCGGCCGCCAGCCATGGTGGTCGGCGATCCAGGACAGAACGGGGAGGAAGACGAACTGGCCGACGACTCCGGCGGCCGTGAGGATCCCGAGGACCAGACCGCGGCGCCGGACGAACCAGCGGCCCACGACGGTCGCGGCGAAGGCCATCGCGAGCGATCCGGTGCCCAGGCCCACGAGGACGCCCCACAGCAGGACCAGCTGCCAGGTCTGCGTCACCACCGTGGTCAGCCCTCCGCCGGCGGCCACGGCCGTCAGCGCGGCGAGGACGACCCGGCGGATCCCGAAGCGGTCCATCAGGGCGGCGGCGAACGGCGCGGTCAGCCCGTAGAGCGCCATGTTCACCGAGACGGCGATGCCGATGGTGGAGCGCGACCAGCCGAACTCCGCGTGCAGCGGGCCGATCAGCAGACCCGACATCGTGGTGAAGGCGCCCGCGGCGACGATCGCGAGACCCGAGACGGCGGCGACCCACCAGGCGCGGTGCGGGGTTCTTCCGGCCGTGCGGACCGGTGTCGCGTTCTCCTCCATGTCATCCATGCCTTCGAGCCTGCGAGCCCGGGCATCGCGCGACGAGTGGCCAGATGGACAGCATGTGAAAGAATCTCGCCATGAACGGATCCGGTACCGGGACGACCGTCCCGGCCACGGCACAGGCGCCCGTACCGGCCCGCACCCCGGCGGCATCCGCGGCCCCGGCGCCCACGGTCTTCCGCCACCCCGGCCGCCACCGGGTGGCCGTTCTCGCCCGCCACGGTCTGCTGCCGATCGAGGTGGGGATCGTCCACCAGCTCTTCGGCCAGGCCGCGCGGGTGCGCGGCGCCGAGCCGCTGTACGAGGTCGTCACCTGCGCCCTGGCCCCCGGCCCCGTCCGCACCAGCGCCGACGTCACCCTCGGCGTCGCGCACGGCACCGAGGCCCTGGCCGAGGCCGACACCGTGGTCGTCCCCTCCGCCCAGGTCGACTACGAGCCGCAGACCGGCCGCCTCGACGGCCCCCTCGCGGACGCCTTCGCCCTCATCCGGCACGAGACGCGGATCGCCTCCATCTGCACCGGCGCCTTCGTCCTGGCCGCCGCCGGGCTGCTCGACGGCCGCCGCGCGACCACCCACTGGCGCTCCTGCGACCACCTGAAGGAGATCCACCCGGCGGTGACGGTCGACCCGGACGTCCTCTACACCGACGACGGACGCATCCTCACCTCGGCCGGGGTCGCCTCCGGCATCGACCTGTGCCTGCACATGATCCGGTGCGACCACGGCGCTGCGGTCGCCAACGAGGTGGCGCGCTCCACGGTCGTCGCCCCGCACCGGGAGGGCGGCCAGGCCCAGTTCATCCAGCGGCCCGTCCCCGAGCCGCGCCGCTCCTCCACGGGAGCGGCCCGCGCCTGGGCCCTGGCCCGCCTCGACCGGCCGCTCACCCTGGGCGAGTTGGCCCGCCAGGAGGCCATGAGCGTACGGACCTTCAGCCGCCGCTTCCGGGAGGAGGTGGGGATGACGCCGATGCGGTGGCTCGCCCAGCAGCGCATCGAGCGGGCCCGGCAGTTGCTGGAGGAGTCCGACCTTCCGGTCGACCGGGTCGCGGCCGACGCGGGCTTCGGTACGGGTGCCTCGCTGCGCCAGCATCTGCAGGCGGCCCTCGGCGTCTCCCCGAGCGCCTACCGCGCCACGTTCCGGGGCCCGGACCGTGCCGCGCCGGTGCGGTCGAGGGAAGAAGACACGCCCTAGTTCAGGCTCGGGTCGTCCGGATAGGTGGCGACCATCGCCAACTCGTTGCGCTGGCGCCGCAGCACCGAGCGCCACAGGTGCTCGGGGTCGGGCGAGGAGACGTCACCGGGCTCGGACTCCACCACGTACCACGCGCCCTCGACCAGTTCGTCCTCGAGCTGGCCGGGCCCCCAGCCCGCGTACCCCGCGAAGATGCGCAGCGAGCCGAGCGCCGCCGCGAGCAGCTCGGGCGGCGCCTCCAGGTCGACCAGGCCGATCGCGCCGTGCACGCGCCGCCAGCCGAGCGGCCCCTCCCCCACGGGCGTACCGGCCTCCCCGGGGACGACGGCCACGCCGAGCGCCGAGTCCAGCGACACGGGGCCGCCCTGAAAGACGACACCGGGCTCCCCGGTGAGCCCGGCCCAGGATTCGAGGATGTCCCCTACTCCGACCGGGGTGGGCCGGTTGAGGACGACGCCCAGCGACCCCTCGTCGTCATGGTCGAGAAGGAGTACCACCGCACGGTCGAAGTTCGGGTCGGCCAGCGCCGGTGTCGCGACTAGCAGACGTCCTGTGAGGGAGGACACCTCGGTCATGACGACATGATCCCGCACGATCGCCCCGCGCGGGGAGTCAACGGGGCGACGGGGCAGGCGAGAGGGCGGGGCGTACGGCGGCAGCGGGGGCGCGCCGCGGTGACATGGCGGCGCACGGGGCATACGCAGGGTGAGGGCGCGCCTCCGGGGCGTGTTCTTTCGGCCCTCGCCCTTACGAAGGGGGGCGATGAGGCCCGTACCATTTCACTCTGGTCCCTGCCCAACTCCAGGAACGCGAGATCCATGACCGACGACGTCCTGCTTGTCCACGGCGGCACACCGCTCGAGGGCGAGATCCATGTCCGCGGCGCGAAGAACCTCGTACCCAAGGCCATGGTGGCCGCTCTGCTCGGCAGTGAACCAAGCCGGCTGCGCAATGTGCCCGATATCCGCGACGTCCGTGTCGTACGCGGGCTGCTGCAGCTGCACGGCGTCACGGTCCGCCCCGGCGACGAATCGGGCGAGCTGGTCCTCGACCCCTCCCGCGTGGAGAGCGCCAACGTCGCCGACATCGATGCCCACGCGGGCTCCTCGCGCATCCCGATCCTCTTCTGCGGCCCGCTGCTGCACCGCCTCGGCCACGCCTTCATCCCGGGCCTGGGCGGCTGCGACATCGGCGGCCGGCCGATCGACTTCCACTTCGACGTGCTGCGCCAGTTCGGCGCGGTCATCGAGAAGCGGCCGGAGGGGCAGTACCTGGAGGCCCCGCACCGGCTGCGCGGCACGAGGATCGAACTTCCGTACCCGTCCGTGGGCGCGACCGAGCAGGTGCTGCTGACGGCCGTCCTGGCCGAGGGCATCACCGAGCTCCGCAACGCCGCGATCGAGCCGGAGATCGAGGACCTCATCTGCGTCCTGCAGAAGATGGGCGCCATCATCACGATGGGCACCAACCGCACCATCCAGATCACCGGTGTGGAGAAGCTCGGCGGCTACAACCACCGCGCCCTGCCGGACCGCCTCGAGGGGGCCTCCTGGGCCTGCGCGGCGCTCGCCACCGAGGG
Organism: Streptomyces sp. NPDC047108; assembly: GCF_040643575.1. Classification (NCBI taxonomy): domain Bacteria; kingdom Bacillati; phylum Actinomycetota; class Actinomycetes; order Kitasatosporales; family Streptomycetaceae; genus Streptomyces; species Streptomyces sp. NPDC047108. Next base: position 77,078 of record NZ_JBEYUP010000003.1, on the reverse strand, counting down.
CAACGTCTTCGTCCGCGGCGCGAGCCAGCGCGAGATGATGACCTTCCTCAACGTCTTCCGCAAGGTGGGCGGGGCGTTCGAGGTCGCCGACGACGGCATCCGCTTCTGGCACCCCGGCGGCCCGCTGAACGCCATCGCGCTGGAGACCGACGTCCACCCGGGCTTCCAGACCGACTGGCAGCAACCGCTCGTGGTCGCCCTGACGCAGGCGTCGGGCCTGTCGATCGTCCACGAGACGGTGTACGAGTCGCGGCTGGGCTTCACCAGCGCGCTCAACCAGATGGGCGCGCACATCCAGCTCTACCGCGAGTGCCTGGGCGGCACGCCCTGCCGCTTCGGGCAGCGCAACTTCCTGCACTCCGCGGTCGTCAGCGGCCCCACGAAGCTCCAGGGCTCCGATCTGGTGATCCCGGACCTCCGGGGCGGCTTCTCGTACCTCATCGCGGCTCTCGCGGCCCAGGGCACCTCCCGGGTCCACGGCATCGACCTGATCAACCGCGGCTACGAGAACTTCATGGACAAGCTGGAGGGGCTCGGCGGCAAGGTCGAGCTCCCGAAGGCGGCCAAGAAGGTCTGACATCCCCGCGGTCCGCAACACCGCGGCCCCGAACACCCGTTGCAGCGCCTCCGCGACGCCTCCCGCGTCACGGAGGCGTTGTGCGTCGAGGGGCTGTCCGTGGCGCCGCTCGGGGCGGACGGGACGGACAGGACATCAGGGCCGCGGTGTCAGGGAAACGGGGCGTCAGGGCGGCGTACGGGCCCCGGACATGACGAAAGGCGGCCACCTGCCAGAAGTGGCCGCCCTCCGCTCGGATGCTTACTTGCCCTTGGCGGCTTCCTTGAGCTTGGAGCCCGCGGAGACCTTCACGCTGTAGCCCGCCGGGATCTCGATCGGGTCGCCGGTCTGCGGGTTGCGCGCGGTGCGAGCGGCACGGTGGGTGCGCTCGAAGGTCAGGAAGCCGGGGATGGTGACCTTCTCATCGCCCTTGGCGACGATCTCACCGACGGTCTCGGCGAGCGCGTTCAGGACGGCGTCAGCGTCCTTACGGGTCACCTGGGCACGCTCGGAAAGAGCGGCCACCAGCTCACTGCGGTTCATAGTTACTCCCGTGTTCAACTTGCCATTGAGGCGTGAGATCGAAGCCGATGCTGCCAGGGCCCTCGGACAGTCCCCGGACCCGGGTCTGGTCACAGACCCTCGCGCCCGATTACGCATCCTGCCCCCACCCGTGGCGGGAAAGCCAATCCGGCACCCCCGAGAGTCACACGAAAAGCGCCACGGGCTCGTTCTGGTGACGCTCTGTCTGCTCCTGGCAGCGCACCGCACGGCTGACTTCCGGGTTTGCGGCGGGTTTCGCGGCCGTATTTCTGCCCGTCACCCTATGGGGCCAAGTGGGAGCCCGAGTCTCGCGACGCGCCGTGGTCAGCCCGTCGTGGCGGCCGTCACAGCCGGTCCGGCCGCCTTCGCGGCCTCGCTGACGGCTCCGGCGACCTCTCCGGCGACCCGGTCGTTGAAGACGCTGGGGATGATGTAGTTCGGGTTGAGCTCGTCGTCGGTCACCACATCGGCGAGGGCGGCCGCGGCGGCCAGCATCATGTCGGTGTTCACCGTGCGTGACTGAGCGTCGAGCAGACCGCGGAAGACACCCGGGAAGACCAGCACGTTGTTGATCTGGTTGGGGAAGTCGCTGCGGCCGGTCGCGACGACCGCGGCCGACTGGCGAGCCACCGCCGGGTCCACCTCGGGGTCGGGGTTGGCCAGGGCGAACACGATCGCGCCGTCGGCCATGGCGGCGACGTCGTCCCCGTCCAGGACGTTGGGCGCCGAGACGCCGATGAAGACGTCGGCGCCCGCCACGGCCTCCTTGAGCGACCCCGTGATGCCCTCGGGGTTGGTGTTCTCGGCGATCCAGCAAAGGGCCGACTCGGGGTCGGCGCCCACGAGGTCCTCGCGGCCCTGGTGGACGACGCCGTGGATGTCGGCGACGACCGCGTGCTTCACGCCGGCCGCGATGAGCAGCTTGAGGATGGCCGTACCGGCGGCGCCCGCACCGGACATGACGACCCGTACGTCACCGATGGCCTTCTCCACCACGCGCAGGGCGTTGGTGAGGGCCGCGAGGACGACGATGGCCGTGCCGTGCTGGTCGTCGTGGAAGACGGGGATGTCCAGCGCCTCGCGCAGCCGGGCCTCGATCTCGAAGCAGCGGGGCGCCGAGATGTCCTCGAGGTTGATGCCGGCGAAGCCCGGGGCGATGGCCTTGACGATCTCGACGATGGCGTCGGTGTCCTGGGTGTCCAGACACAGCGGCCAGGCGTCGATGCCCGCGAAGCGTTTGAAGAGGGCCGCCTTGCCCTCCATGACGGGCAGCGCCGCCTTGGGACCGATGTTGCCCAGGCCGAGCACCGCCGAGCCGTCGGTGACGACGGCGACGCTGTTGCGCTTGATGGTCAGGCGGCGGGCGTCCTCGGGGTTCTGCGCGATGGCCATGCAGACGCGCGCGACACCCGGGGTGTAGACCATGGAGAGGTCGTCACGGTTGCGGATGGGGTGCTTCGACGCCATCTCGATCTTGCCGCCGAGGTGCATGAGGAACGTACGGTCGGAGACCTTGCCCAGCGTGACGCCCTCGATGGTCCGCAGCTTGCCGACGATCTCCTCGGCGTGCGAGGTGGACGAGGCCGCGACGGTGACGTCGATGCGCAGCTTCTCGTGGCCCGACGCGGTGACGTCGAGGCCGGTCACCGACCCGCCGGAGGACTCGACGGCAGTGGTGAGCTGGCTGACGGCGGTGCCACCGGCCGGGACCTCCAACCGGACCGTCATCGAGTAGGAGACGCTGGGCGCCGTTGCCATGGCCGACTTCCTCTGCTTTCTTTCCGCGTGATGCGCGGCCCCGGGGTCGGCGGACGCGCCGTCCGATCGTCGCACCTACCTGCCAGTACGCGTTAGTCGCGTCCGGGTTTCGGAAATATTGTTCCGCCGGTGCGGTCGGGCCCACCGCGCAGACGCGGCACCCTGCTGCGCAGACGCGGCGCCCCGCCCGGGTCGCGGCCACCAACGCGACAGGCGCCCCTCCGCCGAGGGGCGCCTGTCCGGTTGATGTCTCAGGTGGCACCGACCCGCCATGCTCGCCTCGCGGCAAGTGGTCGCTCGTAGCGACGAAGGTTGGGCCCGGGGGCTTGGATCGGGCCGGTGCCACACTCAGGCTAACAAACGGTCCCGAGAAGTCATTCCTGGACGGGCAGTTGACGCAAAACCGTCCCCGGCCGGCCCTCTCACGGCTCAGCGCCGGGGGCAGGTCAGCCCCTGAGCAGGCTCGGGACCCCGTCCCCGTCCGGCGCGTCCCGCTCGCCCGAGAGGACCGTCAGCCGCTGGGTGGCCCGGGTCAGCGCCACGTACAGCACGCGCAGCCCGGCCGGGAACTCGCCCGCGGCGACCTCATCCGGCGTCGTGCCGCCCGCGATCTCGGCGGGCGAAACCACGACCGTGGCGTCGTATTCCAGCCCCTTGGCCTCCAGGCTGCCCAGCGGTACGACCCTGTCGCCCAGGCCCTCCACCCACGTACGCGCCTCCTCGCGGCGGTCCATGGAGACCACCACGCCGACCGTTCCGTCCACCTCGGCCAGCAGCCGGCGTGCCTCCTCCCGTACGGCCTTCCCCAGCCCGTCGCGGGCCACGGCGAACCGCGGCTCGGCACCGGTGGAGCGGACCGCGTCCGGTGGCTCCATGCCCGGCATGGCCAGGGCGAGGACGCGGGAGGCGACCCGGGCGATCTCGGCGGGGTTGCGGTAATTCACGGTCAGCGCGAACCGGCGGCGGGGGCGGCGCCCCAGGGCCTCGTCCCGCGCCGCGGCCGCCTCCTCCGGATCCGGCCAGGAACTCTGCGCCGGGTCGCCGACGACGGTCCAGGTGGCCTGCCGGCCGCGACGGCCGACCATGCGCCACTGCATGGGCGTGAGGTCCTGCGCCTCGTCGACGATGACGTGGGCGTAGTCGGCTCGCTCCTCCTCCAGCCGCTCCTCGCGGCTGCGGCGGCCGCCGCCCGAGCGGTCGGCGAACGTGGTGAGCTCCTCCAGCCCGGTGAGCTGGTCGAGGGGGTCGGCCTCACGCCGACGGGGCCTGGCGGGCGTCCCCAGCAGCAGCTGCAGCTCGTCCAGCAGCGCGATGTCGTGGACCGAGAGCGGGCCCTGGCCGTCCGCGGTGGCCCGCCGCCGCAGGGACCGGGCGAGCAGCCGCACCTCGCGCGGGGTCAGCACCCGGCGGGACCACCGGGACAGCCGTCGCTCGTCGGCCATCGAGGCGAGCACGCGGCGGGGGGTGAGTTCGGGCCACCAGGCGTCGAGGAAGTCGGTGAAGTAGGTCTCGGTGGAGATGTCCTCGTCGAACGCGGCACGGGCCTCGGCGGCCAGTTCGGGGTCGGTGTAGCGGCGGCAGGACCCCGAGGCGTTCCACAGCGCGTCCAGGATCAGCCGGCGGGCGCGCGGGCGCAGCAGGTTCACCGGCGCCGTCCCGCCCAGCGCGGCCTGCCGGATGCTCCTCAGCTCCTCCGCGCCCAGCTCGACGCGCTCGCCGAAGGCGACGGCGCGCAGCCGGGCGTCGGCGGGCTGGGCCGATTCGAGGGTTCCGCGGGCCGCTCTGCGCAGCACCTTCACCATGCGGGAGGAGCCCTTGATCCGGGCGACGTGCGGCTCGTCGTAGGTCACGGCCTCGGCCCCGTCGACCAGCGAGCCGACGGCGCGGATCGCGACCTGCCCCTCCTCGCCGAGCGAGGGCAGCACGCCCTCGGTGTAGGCAACGAGCAGCGGTGTGGGGCTGACGACGAGGATCCCCCCGGCGTAGCGGCGCCGGTCCTGGTAGAGGAGGTAGGCGGCGCGGTGCAGGGCGACCGCGGTCTTGCCGGTCCCGGGGCCGCCGCCCACCTCGGCGACCGAGGCCGCGGGGGCGCGGATCACCAGGTCCTGCTCGGCCTGGATGGAGGAGACGATGTCGCGCATGGCGTGGCTGCGGGCCCGGCCGAGCGCGGCCATCAGGGCTCCGTCGCCGACGACGGGCAGCTCGGTGCCGTCCAGGGACGCGATCAGATCGGGGCGCAGCAGATCGTCCTCGACCCCGAGGACGCGCCGGCCCTTGCTGCGGATGACGCGGCGTCTGACCACCCGTCCCGGGTCCTTGGGGGTGGCGCGGTAGAAGGGGGCGGCGGCGGGGGCACGCCAGTCGATGACCAGCGGGGAGTAGTCGGCGTCCAGGACGCCGAGCCGCCCGATGTGCAGGGTCTCGGCGACGTCGGCGCGCCCGTCCTGGACGGCGTCGTCGGCGGGTTCGACCGAGGTGTACGCCCCGTCCGGCCCGCGCGCGCCGTCCTTGCCGTTCAGCAGGTCGATCCTGCCGAAGAGGAAGTCCTCGAACTCGCTGTTCAGCCGGTTGAGGTGGACCCCGGCGCGGTAGACCTGGACGTCGCGTTCGGCGAGCGCCCCCGGGGTTCCGACCTGGCCGCGCCGGGCGGCGTCGGTCATGAGGAACTCCGCCTCGTGGATCTTCTCCTCGAGGCGCCGGTACACCCGGTCCAGGTGATCCTGCTCGGTACCGATCTCGCGGTCGCGTACCGAGTCGACAGTGGATTCCTGCGCGGTCACCCACGGCCCCCTTCTGACGTGCTGGGCAGCCGTCAACCGTACGCGAACGGGGCGTACCGCGCATCTGTGATCAGGGATCTTTTAGGGGTTGTCGCGAGGGAGACGGAAGCGGGCGACCCGGTCGCGAGGACCGGATCGCCCGTGGCCGCCGGGGGGTCCGCCCATGCCGGGGCGGGACCGGTCAGGCGTCGACGGAGACCAGACGCTTCCCCTCGAAGGTGCGCACCTCGAAGTGGTCGATGTCGCCGCGGGCCATGGCCGCACCGCCGTGCACGTACAGCGGGTGCTTGGCCTTCTCGTTGGTGGTGCCGGGGATGCCGTAGCCCCACTTGGGGACCGACCAGGAGGTGACGACCTCCTCGTCACCGCTCTTGGAGACGGCGATCAGACTGCACTTGAGCGGGCCCTTGACGTTCTTCAGCTCCAGCACGGCGTGCGTGCCCCACATCTTCTCCTCGGTGCCCACCGTGGCCGTGGCCTTGCTCACCGAGTCGGTGGCGTTGACCTTGCTGGTCATGTGGTTGAAGAAGGAGTCCTCGGCGGGGCTGGTGGAGTGCGCGTGCGGCTGCGCGGTGTCCGTGCGGCCCTCGTCGGCCGTGACGACACCGGTGACCACGGGCCCGCCGATGATCAACGCGGCGGCGGCCGCGACCAGGTAGAGCCCGCGCCGGTGCTTCTGCCGCCGCTTCACCGCGACCTCGTCCACGAGCCGGTCCAGCATCTGCGGGCTGGGCTGGGCGTGGAGCGCGGCCGGGTCCGGGACGGCCGCGGGGGTCTCGGCGAGCGTGGCAAGCAGCGGTTCGAGGCCCATGAACTCCTCGAGCTGCTGCGCGCAGGCTTCGCAGTACGCCAGGTGGTCTTCGAAGCGCGCCGCGTCCGCGGGGTCGAGCACACCGAGCGCGTAGGCCCCGACGGCCTCGTGCTCCGTAGAGCGCTCATGCGCTGTCATGCCGTGACTCCTCGTTCCTCGAGCGCGAGCTTCATGGAGCGCAGCGCGTAGAACACACGGGATCGTACGGTCCCACTGGGTATACCCAGTTTTTCCGCAGCTTCATTGACCGTACGGCCCTTGAAGTACGTCTCGACGAGCGCCTCCCTGTGCGCCTCGCTGAGATCGCTCAGGGCGTCGGAGAGCGTCATCAGCGACAGCGCCTTGTCGATCTCGTCCTCCGCGGGCATGAGTTCCAGGGGCGAAGGGTCGACCTCCTGAGGACGCGCCTGCCGGCTGCGGTGGCCGTCGATCACGATGCGACGGGCGACGGTCACGAGCCACGGACGAACGGAACCGGTGGCCCGGTTCAGTTGGTCGGCGTTGCGCCAGGCCCTGACCAGGGTCTCCTGCACGACGTCCTCGGCGCGGTGGCGGTCTCCGGCCACCAAGCGGAGGACGTAGGCCAGCAAGGGGCCCGCGTGCTCTCGGTAGAGGACTCGCATGAGTTCCTCGTCCGGCACGTCGCTGCCGGCCCGGGGTTTTTCGGCCCTGTGCCGCGTTCTGGAAGGACGGTGTTCGACCACGGCCGCATCCTTGCGCACCCGAACCTCCTGGTCGAGTCCCCGCTTGAACGAAGGACGGGGACGGTCTTGGGACGAAATGGCAGGAGTAGGGCGGAAGTCCGCAGCCCTCGTCTGCTGCGGACTCCCGCCCGTCCCTCGGACCCACTGGCGTGGGGGACAGTCAGCGGCCCGAGGAGCCGCGTCCCCCCTGAGTACGGGCGTGGGCGCGGAGTTGCTCAACGGCTCGCGAAAAACTTCGGGAATCCGCTGTGAGCTGCGGCGGGAACGGGGCGAAGTGGCGTGCCGTTCAGATGAGTTGGTGTGATCTATTTCGCATGCGCGAAGGGGAACGGGCGGCACCGGCTGTATGCGGACGGGCAGGCCGAGGCCCAGGATTTATGCACACAGAACGCCACATCGCAGCTCTATGAGATCAGAGCAGAGCAATACAGGACTAACTGCCGTATATGACGCGACGGAATCGGGCTAGTCGTTCCCGTACTTGGTCTCCGGGCCCTGGTCCAGCGCCAGCCGGTAACCCCGCTTGACCACCGTCTGGATCAGTTTCGGGGCGCCCAGAGCCGTACGGAGCCGGGCCATCGCCGTCTCCACCGCGTGCTCGTCGCTGCCCGCACCCGGCAGCGCCCGCAGCAGTTCGGCGCGCGAGACCACCCAGCCGGGCCGCCGGGCCAGGGATCGCAGCAGCGCCATGCCCGCGGGCGGTACGGCGCGCAGTTCGCCGTCCACCAGGACCGCGTGTCCGCGGATCTCCAGCCTCCGGCCGGCCACCGGCAGAGGCCGCACCCGCCCCGGGAGTTCGACGCACAGCAGCTGCACGAGCGGCCCGAGCCGGAACCGTTCGGGCTGGGCGGTGGCGATGTCGTGCGCCTCCAGGGGCATGGCGGTCACGGGGCCGACGCAGGCGGGCAGCACGTCGTGGCGCAGGGCGTCCAGCACCTCGTCCAGCAGGCCGCGCTCCTTGGCGCGTTCCAGCAGCGAGGCCGCGGCCGGGGCGCTGGTGAAGGTGACGGCGTCGAGCGAGCGCGCGACCGTGGCGTCCAGCAGCCGGTCGACGGGCGCGATGTCCTCCGGGGGCATCCACCGGTACACGGGGACGCCGACGACCTCGCCGCCTCCCTCGCGCAGCGCCTCCACGAAACCGGGCAGCGGTTCGCCGTGGAGCTGGACCGCGATCCTCCGCCCGTCGACGCCCTCCTCCAGCAGCCGGTCGAGCACCTCGGCCATCGACTCGGAGGCGGGTGACCACTCCTCGGTCAGCCCCGCGGCCCGGATCGCGCCGCGCACCTTGGGCCCGCGGGCCAGCAGCTCCGCACCGCGCAGCCGCTCCAGCAGCGCCTCTCCGAGCCCCCAGCCGTCGGCCGCCTCGACCCAGCCCCGGAAGCCGATGGCGGTGGTGGCGACCACCACGTCCGGCGCGTGCTCGATCAACTCCCGGGTCATGGCGAACAGTTCGGTGTCGTCGGGAAGGGGCACGATACGGAGCGCGGGCGCGTGCTGCACGACGGCCCCGCGCCGCAGCAGCAGCGCGCCCAGTTCCTCGGCCCGCCGCGCCGCGGTGACGCCCACGGTGAACCCGGCCAGCGGCTGCGGCGTCGCCCGCCCTCCGGCTGCCGCCGAGGCGGCCGGCCGGGCCGGTTTCTGCTCTCCGTACATGGCTCTCGTCCCGTTTCGGGTAGGTGGTGCGCGTGCGCCCGGCGTTCCTGGATGGTGACAACGCCCGGTGTCGTCCGCGGTTCGCCCGCATTACCCCAGTGTTACGGCAGGTGGTGGCGGGGAGGGCCCCGGGCGGCCGTGCCGTCGGCCACGGACCGCCGACCGTTGGCCATGGGCCATGGGCCTCCCCCCGCGATCATTGCCGCGCGTCCGCGATCAGACCTCGGCGTAGACGGGGGCGGGCCGCTCGGCCGCCGGCTCCCGGCCCGCCCGCCCCGCGCGCGGCGTCGCGGTCCGCAGGTATACGGCCCAGGTGACCGCGGAGCAGGCCGCGTAGAAGGCCAGGAAGGCGACGAAGGCCGCCGTGCCCGTGCCCGCGGTCAGGAAGGACTGGCGGAAGGCGAGGTTGATGCCCAGCCCGCCGATCGCCCCGACCGCCCCGATCAGGCCCATCGCGGCGCCGGACAGCCGGCGGCCGTACGCCGCGGCCTCCTCGCCGCCCATCCCGCGGGCGACCGCCTTCGCCTGGAAGATCCCGGGGATCATCTTGTACGTGGAGCCGTTGCCCAGCCCCGACAGGACGAACAGGGCGATGAAGCCGACGAGGAAGACCGCCAGGGACTTCTGCACGGACGCGGCGAGCACCACCCCGGCGGCCACCGCCATGGCCGCGAAGTTCCACAGCGTGATGCGGGCCCCGCCGAAGCGGTCCGCGAGCGAGCCGCCGACGGGCCGGATCAGCGAGCCCAGCAGCGGGCCGATGAAGGTCAGTGACGCGGCCTGCAGGGGCGTACGGCCGAACTGGGTCTGCAGCACCAGGCCGAAGGCGAAGCTGTAGCCGATGAACGACCCGAACGTGCCGACGTAGAGGAAGGCCATGATCCAGGTGTGCGCGTCCTTCGCGGCCTCCTTGGCGGCGCCGGTGTCGTTCCGTACGGGGGCGAGGTTGTCCATGAACAGCGCGGCGCACACCGCCGAGAGAACGACCAGCGGGATGTAGACGCCCAGCACGATCCGCGGGTGCGCGGCGCCCGCGGTACCGATGACCAGCAGCCCGGCGAGCTGCACCACGGGGACGCCGATGTTGCCGCCGCCCGCGTTCAGGCCCAGCGCCCAGCCCTTCTTCCGCAGCGGGAAGAAGGCGTTGATGTTGGTCATGGAGGAGGCGAAGTTGCCGCCGCCGACCCCGGTGGCCACGGCGACGAGCAGATACGTCCCGTACGAGGTGCCCGGCTCCATCACGACCGCCGCGGCGACCGTGGGCAACAGCAGCATCGCCGCGCTGAACACCGTCCAGTTGCGGCCGCCGAAGCGGGCGACGGCGAACGTGTACGGGACCCGGACGATCCCGCCGACCAGAGTGGCCACGGCGATGAGGAAGAACTTCCCGGCCGGGTCGATGCCGTACTCGGGGCCCATGAAGAGCACCATCACCGACCACAGCGACCACACCGAGAAGCCGATGTGCTCGGAGAGGACCGAGAACAGCAGGTTGCGGCGGGCGACCTTCTCACCGGTCTCCCGCCAGAACGTCTCGTCCTCCGGGTCCCACTGCTCGATCCAGCGGCCTCCCGTACGGGATGCGGTCGTCGGGGCAGTCATCGCGCCTCCAGAGGTGTCGGGCCGAGACCGGAGCGAGCCTCGTGCGGCCGACGCTAGAGACACCGGGTTTCCGTTCCGTGGCGCCAGGTGACGCGGACGAAACCGTGCACTCACGGGCGCGGGGCGCGGTCTGTGAGAGACGAGGGCTCGACCCCGCGGTCGCTGGGCACCTTCCGTTGGCTGCGGGAAAACCGCTGGCCCGGTGCAGTCGCCGACCACCAGGGTGATCACGTGATCCGCTTCCTGGCCCCGTACACCCGTGTCCTCGCCCCGCCCGGCGCCCTCGCCTTCACCCTCGCCGGGTTCCTCGCGCGCCTGCCCGTCTCGATGCTCGGCGTGAGCAACGTGGTGATGATCGCCGAGGTGCGGGACTCGTACACGCTGGCCGGTGCGGTCTCCGCAACCGGGATCGCCGTCACGGCCGTCACGGCACCGCTGCTGGGGAGACTCGTCGACCGGCACGGGCAGGCGCGGGTGGCCGTCCCGGCGGTCGCGCTGTTCGCGGCGGGCGCGGCGGCGATGCTGCTGTGCATACGCCTCGGCGCCCCCGACTGGGCGTTGTTCCTGGCGTGCGCGGGCTCCTCGGGAGTACCGAGCGCCGGAGCGATGACCCGGGCCCGGTGGGCCGAACTCCACCGGGACAGTGAGGAGTTGCGGCACTCCGCCAACTCGCTCGAGCAGGTCGTCGACGAGATCTGCTTCATGCTCGGACCGGTGCTGGCCCTGCTGCTGTGCACGCTGGTCTCCCCCGCGACCGGGCTGCTCACCGCGGCCGTGCTCCTCACCACCGGCACGCTGCTCTTCGCCGCCCAGCGCTCCACCGAGCCCGGGGTACGACCCCGGTCCGGGGGCCGCACCACCGCGGCCCTGCGCATCCCGGGGCTGCCGGTCGTCCTGACCACCTTCCTCGCGACGGGCGCGCTCTTCGGCTCCATGGAGGTCGCGACGGTCGCCACCGTGGACGCGCTCGGCGGCGGACCGGCGAGCAGCGTCGTCCTGGCGCTCCAGGCCGCGGGCTCCTGCGTGGCCGGTCTCGTCTTCGGGGCCCTGCCGCTGCGGGGAGCCCCGGCGAGCCGCTTCACGGTGGGGGTGGCGGCCATGGCTCTGGCCGTCGTGCCGCTGACGGCGGCCGACAGCCTGACCGCGCTGTCCGTACTCCTCTTCCTGGCGGGCATGGCCACGGCCCCGACCATGGTCACGGGCATGTCCCTCGTACAGGCGCTGGTCCCGGCGGGCAGGCTCAACGAGGGGATGACGACCGTCTACACCGGGCTGCTCGTCGGGATCTCGGCGGGCGCGGCAGCAGCGGGGCGCACCGTGGAGCACGCGGGCGTGGGCGCGGCCTACTGGCCCGCGGTCGCCGCCGGCGCCCTGGCTTTCCTGCTGGCACTCGCGGGCTCCCCGCGCCTTCGCCCGGCGGCCGCATGAGCCGGAGCGCCGGGAGGGGGCCGGGGAGCCGGGAGCCTGCTGACACAACGAGAACGGCCCCGCCGTGGCGGGGCCGTTCTCGTACATGGGATGAGTGGAGATGGCGGGAATCGAACCCGCGTCCAACGGTGCGGAAACAGGGCTTCTCCGAGCGCAGTCTGCTGTGCTTTTCTCAGCCCCGGCAGTCACGCAGACAAGCTGCCGACGGGCTCAGCCACTGTTTGTTTTCCCACTGACCCCCGTGGCCGGGCTCAGTGGTTGAGTTCCCTAGCTGATGCCAGGATCCGGGTCGGGAACACCCCCGGGCTGACACTTCGCAAGTCGCTACTTAGGCAGCGAGGGCGAAGGAATCGCGCTTGGTATTGGCGATTATTTTTTGCGACATATGGTTTACGAGATCATTGCCGCTTCCTCGGCTCGCTTCCCCTGCCTCGACATCCGCTGTCGAAACCGATCATCCCCATGTGGTGTTTTCAAGGTGCGCACCCCGTGAGGTGCACGTGCCATCGTACGCGATCAACAGGGACCCCTGCCAACCTGTTCCCGGCGTCCCGGGCGCCGTCAGGGCCTCAAGGCCCGGCCGCGGGCCCCGGGACGCAGGCCCGGCCGCACGGCCCCCGGCCGACCTCCTGGGCACCTCTGCCGCCCTTCCGGCCCGCACGGCCACCGGGCATCACGACCGGACGGTGACCGCGGCCGTCAGGCCCGCTGCCGGCGCCGGGCCGCCGAGATCGCGCGATCGGCCTCGCGGCGGTCCTGCTTCTCCCGCAGCGTCTGCCGCTTGTCGTACTCCCGCTTGCCCTTCGCGAGGGCGACCTCGACCTTGGCCCGGCCGTCCTTGAAGTACAGGGCCAGCGGGACGAGCGTGTGCCCACTCTCCTGCGTCTTGCCGATCAGCTTGTCGATCTCGGCCCGGTGCAGCAGCAGCTTCCGCTTGCGCCGTGCGGAGTGATTGGTCCACGTCCCCTGGCTGTACTCGGGGATGTGGACGTTGTGCAGCCACGCCTCGCCACCGTCGAGCTGCGCGAAGCCGTCCGCCAGCGACGCGCGGCCCTGGCGCAGCGACTTCACCTCGGTGCCGGTCAGCACCAGACCGCACTCGTAGGTGTCCAGGATGAGGTAATCGTGTCGCGCCTTCTTGTTCTGCGCGATCAGCTTGCGACCCGTCTCTTTAGCCATAGCGAGGTCATTCTCGCACTACGCACCGCCACCGAGGCCACTCAATACTCTGCGGGCCCGCTCCTCGGCGCCCTGCCGTACCTCGAGGTCGGGAGCGATGCCGGCGCCGTCCACGCCACGCCCCGCGGGCGTCCTGTAGTGGCCCACGGTCAGCTCGGCCACCGAGCCGTCGGGGAGTTCGCTGGGCATCTGGACCGAGCCCTTGCCGAAGGTCCGGGAGCCGACCACCACGGCTCTGCCGCGGTCCTGAAGGGCCCCGGTCAGCAGCTCGGCCGCGCTCATGGTGCCGCCGTCGACGAGGACGACGAGGGGGCTGCGGTGGTCGCCGCCGCTCTTCGCGTGGAGCGCGCGCTGCTCGCCGCGCACGTCGTACGTGGCGACCAGGCCGCCGTCGAGGAAGGCGGAGGCGGCCGTGACGGCCTCGGTGACCAGGCCGCCGGAGTTGCCGCGCAGATCGAGCAGGATGCCGTCGCCCTCGGGGACCTTCCGCACCGCGCGCCGCACCGCGTCGCCGGTGCCCTTCGCGAAGGACGCGACCTTGATGTGGGTGGCGCGGTCGGCGGCGGTCCGCTCGGTGGTGACGGTCTCCGCGTGGAGCTTGGCGCGGCGCAGTTTCTCGTCCCAGGCCCTGCCGCTGCGCTCCAGGCCGAGCCGGACCGGGGTGCCGGCGCCCGCCGGGCGGCCTTCGCGCGCCTGCCCGGGGGCGGCGCCGCGCAGCCGGGAGACGACGTCGGTGACGGGCTCACCGGTCATCCGCAGGCCGTCGATGGTGCGGAGCCGGTCGCCCGGCGCGATGCCGGCGCGTTCGGCGGGGCTGCCGGGCTGGACGCGGTCGACCTCGATCCTGCCGCCCTGGCGGCAGCGGACCCACAGGCCGACGCCGACGTATTCGCCGTCCAGGGCGAGCTGGACGCCTTCGTACTCGCCCGCGCTGTAGACGGCGCTCCAGCGGTCGCCGCTGCGGCTGACCACCTCTTCCGCGGCCTCCGAGCCGGACTTGCCCTCGGCCATGGCTGCCGCCGCGGCCTCGGCCACCTCGCTGCGCCGGTCCGCGGCAGCGGCCGAACGGGTGCCCGCACCTGCGGAGTTGGCGGTCCCGGCGCCGAAGGAACCGGCAGCCGCGGCACCGCCCGCGACCACGGTCGCGAAGACGAATGTCAGGGCCGCCCCTCGGCGAATGCTGCGGGGGCGGACGAACATCGACGGTCCCGACATGCCGGTGAGTCTAGGACAACGCCACGGCGCCGTACGGCAGGTTGACCGTACGGCGCACGGGGCATACGTCACACCTTGAGGTACTTGCGGAGCGCGAAGAAGGCGGCAAGCGCCGGCATGAGCAGGCCGATCGCGAGCACCAGCGGCAGCACGGAGAGCACCGCGTCCCAGCCGATGAAATTGATCAACTGCATCTTCTCGGACAGAGCCAGTCCGTGGTCGATCAGGAAATAGCGCCCGCCGAGCAACATGAGACAGGCGCCGAACGCACCGAGCAGACCGGCGAACGCCGCCTCCATGATGAACGGCATCTGGATGTAGAAGCTGGACGCGCCGACCAGCCGCATGATCCCGGTCTCACGGCGACGGCTGAACGCCGAGACCCGCACCGTGTTGACGATCAGCATCAGCGCGACCACCAGCATGAGCGCCATCACGCCCAGCGCCGCGTAGTTCATGCCGTTGAGGAGGTTGAAGAGATTCTCCAGCAGGCCCTTCTGGTCCTGGACCTCCTGCACGCCGGGACGGCTGGAGAAGGCGCTGGTGATGACCTCGAACTTCTCCGGGTCCTTGAGCTTGATCCGGAAGGACTCCTGCATCTGGTCCGGCGTCAGGGAGTCGGCGAGCGGGGAGTCGCCGAACTGCTCCTTGTAGTGCGTGTACGCCTCGTCCGCCGTCTCGAACTGCACCTGGTCGACGATCGGCATCTTGTCGAGATCCGTCTTGATCTCGTCCTTCTGGTCCGCCGTCACGGCGCCCTTGGCGCAGTTGGGGTCGCTCTCCGCGTCGTTCTTGTTGCACAGGAAGACGGAGACGTTGACCTTGTCGTACCAGTAGCCCTTCATCGTGTTGACCTGTTCCCGCATCAGCAGGGAACCCCCGAACAGGGCCAACGACAGGGCGACGGAGACGATGACCGCGAAGGTCATCGTGAGATTGCGACGGAGACCGACGCTGATCTCCGACAGGACGAACTGGGCGCGCATGATGTCCTTTCAGGGTGCGGGGCAGCGGCTACGGGTGGTCACTCAGTGCTGGTAGCCGTACACACCGCGCGACTGGTCGCGCACCAGTCGGCCCTTTTCGAGCTCGATGACGCGCTTGCGCATCTGGTCGACGATCTGCTGGTCGTGGGTCGCCATCACCACGGTCGTGCCGGTCCGGTTGATCCGGTCCAGCAGCTTCATGATGCCGACGGAGGTCTGGGGGTCGAGGTTGCCGGTCGGCTCGTCCGCGATCAGCAGCATGGGCCGGTTGACGAAAGCCCGCGCGATGGCCACGCGCTGCTGCTCACCACCGGACAGCTCACCGGGCATGCGGTCGTCCTTGCCGCCGAGTCCGACGAGGTCGAGGACCTCGGGGACGGTCTTGCGGATCTGACCGCGCGGCTTGCCGATCACTTCGAGGGCGAAGGCGACGTTCTCGCCGACCGTCTTGTTGGGGAGCAGCCGGAAGTCCTGGAAGACCGTTCCCAACTGGCGGCGCATCTGGGGCACCTTCCAGTTGGAGAGCTTGCCCAGGTCCTTGCCCAGCACATGCACCGCGCCGTGGCTGGCCCGCTCCTCGCGCAGCAGCAGCCGCAGGAAGGTGGACTTGCCCGACCCCGAGGAGCCGACGAGGAAGACGAACTCCCCCCTCTCGACTTCGAGCGAGACGTCCCGCAGGGCGGGGCGCGTCTGCTTGGGGTAGGTCTTGGAGACGTTGTCGAATCGGATCACGGATGCACCAGGGTCGACCTGTAAGGGAGTGCGGGACGCCCGGAGCCCGGGATCCCGCCAGTGAGCGTGACCATACGCGAACCGGGAGGGACCGCGCAGTTGTCGGTCCGGGTTGAGCGTTTATTCACGGCACCATCAGGTACAAACCAGGCATTGGTGTCCGGGGCCCGATGCGCGGCCGGCAGCCGGGACGAGCCGAATCGTACGGAAGCTGGCACAGTGGTAGGGGGAGAGCGGAACCGAACACCCTCCCCCCGCGTTGGCCACGGTAGAGGAGGAGATCGCATGACATGCGACCGTCTGGTGTGCGCCAACTGTGCTGCCCCGGTGAGCGAGGGCCGCTGCCCGGTCTGCCGGGCCAGCAGGGAGCGGCTCCACCAGGAAGGCGGCCTGGCCGGGCTGCTCTCCGGGCTCTCCCCTGTGGCACTCCTGGCCCTGCTGATCGTTCTGGCCGCCGTGGCCGTACTGGCTCACCAAGCGGCGTAGTCGCCGCCTCCACGGCCCGCGCACGCCCCGCCCCCGTCTGATCACGCTTCGCGTACGCGCCGGACCCCCAGGGTCTTGCCGGAGCCCCCCCCAGGGTCTTGATGGCCCGCGTGCAGGGCCCGTACCCCCCGCACCACCTCCATACCGCCGAGAATCCCGCTGAGCCCCTGCAGGCGCATGCACGAGGACCCCGGAGCGCATGACGCTCCGGGGCCCTTTCGCTCACTCAGCGTGAGGGGTGCGGCAGCCGTCAGGCGGCCGCGCCACCGCCACGGTTGATCAGGCGGGGCATCAGGCGGAAGCCGATGCCACCGGCGATCATCGTCGCGGCACCGACCAGCAGGAACGCGGTCTCGGAGGCACCGGTCTCGGCCAGCTCCTCCTTGGACTCGCCCTGCTGGACCGGGGTGGAACCGGCGGCGTCGGTGTCGGTCTCGCTGCCCGTGCCGGTCTCGCCGTCGGGGCCCGGGTTGTTGCCACCCGTGCCGTCGGTGGGCTCGTCCGTGGGCTCGGTCGGCTCGTCCGTGGGCTCCGTCGGCTCGTCCGTGGGCTCGGTCGGCTCGTCCGTGGGCTCCGTCGGCTCGTCGGTCGGCTCGGTCGGCTCGTCCGTGGGCTCCGTCGGCTCGTCCGTGGGCTCGGTCGGGATGTCCGTCGGCTCACCCGTGGGCGGCGTCGGGATGTCCGTGGGGTCCCCGGTCGGGTCGTCGTCGCCGACGCCGACACCCACGCCGACGCCGTTCTTGCCCGCGTTCGCCTTGACGCCGACGCCACCGACCTCGACGTCGACGCCCACGGCCTGAGCGGCGCCGGCGGCGGTCAGCGACGCACCGGCGGCGATCACCGCGCCGGCGGCTATCCGCGCAACCCGCAGCCGCATCTTCTTCGTCATCTGCCTGCTACCCCCAGTAGCTGTTCTCGTGTGGTGAGCAGCCATGCTCCGAGCGGCGGCCACATGGGGGGAGTTCGCACTACCGGGACTTCATGTCCCGCCCCGCCCCACCCCGTTCGCGCGCATCTCCAGTCATGGGCATGCTGCGCTTCAGCTTTCCCACAATTCACAGCAGCGTCAAGGTCATTGCGCACGATATGTCCGAGTTGTGCACCCTTGACCGGGGGTTGAACAAAAGACTGTGACGAATTTTGCAAAGGACAAGGCAACTACCGCTCACTTCAACGGAGTTACCTTGTCCGAGCTTGTCCGTAATCCCACGCGATGGGCTTGATGGGCTTTACTTCTCCTGCTGCTTGCGCCAGCGGATGCCCGCCTCGAGGAAACCGTCGATGTCGCCGTCGAGCACCGCGTCCGGATTTCCCACCTCGTGCTCCGTCCGCAGGTCCTTGACCATCTGGTACGGGTGCAGGACGTACGAACGCATCTGGTTTCCCCAGGAGTTGCCGCCGTCGCCCTTGAGCGCGTCCATCTTCGCCTGCTCCTCCTGGCGGCGCCGCTCGAGCAGCTTCGCCTGGAGGACGTTCATCGCGGTCGCCTTGTTCTGGATCTGCGAGCGCTCGTTCTGACAGGAGACGACGATGCCGGTCGGGATGTGCGTGATGCGCACCGCCGAGTCCGTCGTGTTCACGCCCTGGCCGCCGGGGCCGGAGGAGCGGTAGACGTCGATCCGCAGCTCGGACTCGTCGATCTCCACGTGGTCGCTCTGCTCGACGACCGGCAGCACCTCGACGCCCGCGAACGACGTCTGGCGGCGGCCCTGGTTGTCGAACGGCGAGATACGGACCAGCCGGTGGGTGCCCTGCTCGACGGAGAGCGTGCCGTAGGCGTACGGGGCCTGGACGGCGAAGGTGGTCGACTTGATGCCGGCCTCCTCCGCGTACGAGGTCTCGTAGACGTCCGTCTTGTAGCCGTGCCGCTCAGCCCAGCGCAGATACATCCGCTGCAGCCGCTCGGCGAAGTCGGCGGCGTCCACACCGCCCGCCTCCGCGCGGATGTTGACCACGGCCTCGCGGGCGTCGTACTCACCGGAGAGGAGCGTACGGACCTCCATCTCCTCCACGGCCTTGCGGACCGCGGTCAGCTCGGACTCCGCCTCGGCGCGGGCGTCCTCGTCGCCCTCCGCATCGGCGAGCTCGAACAGCACCTCGAGATCGTCGATACGGCTGCGCAGTTCCTCGGCACGCCGCAGATGCCCCTGGAGATAGGACAGCTTGCTCGTGACCTTCTGGGCGTTCTCCGGATCGTCCCAGAGGGAGGGGACCGCCGCCTGCTCCTCGAGTTCGGCGACATCGGCCCTCATCTTGTCGAGGTCCAGGACGGCCTCGATCGACCCCATGGTCGAGGAGAGGGACTTCAGCTCTTCGGATACATCGACGACTGCCACGGGTCCAGCGTAACGGCTGCGCGCGGCCGCCCCGGACGTGCCGCACAATGGGGGCACAGGGAGCACCGACTCCCCCGGCAGGACCCGAGGTCATCCGAGACGAGGAGGGTCGCCGTGACGGAAAAGAACGAGGACGAGCAGCCGATCGCAGGCAAGCGCCCGCTCCAGCTCCGCACCGGTTGCGAGACAGCGATCGACGCGGAAGACCTGGTGCGGGTCTCCGGACGCGATGTGACGCCCGAGCGGCTCGCATGGGCCGAGCGCCTGCTGAAGGAGAAGGGCCCGGCCGCGGCCGAACGCTACCTCCCCTGAGGACTCCCCTGACCCCGGGCCTCCTGGCCCGTCCTGAAGCCCGGGCGTCCAGCCCCCTCCCCCGCCCTCCGGACCCTCCGCGGCCGGCCGAGCCGTCCCCGAACCGGCAGCCGGCTCCGAGGGCTGCGCGGACACGGTTGCGCGGTCCCGGTCGCACGGTGCTTGAAAATCGTACGGACATCAGGGCGGTCCCGTACGCACCCCAGGACCCTGCGGGTCTCACGGACGTCCGGCCGTCACGGCAGTCACGGCGGTGCCGTCAGGGCAGCCCCGCCTGTGCTGTCACGGCTGGGAGGACGCCCCGTCGGACTGGCCGTCCGACTGCTCGACGCCGGGGCTGCTCCCGTCCCCCTCGTCACCGCCTGCCGCCAGCCATCCCCCGATCCCCACCACGGCCGCCAGGGCCACCCCCGCGACGCCCAGCTTGATCCTGCGGCGCCGCACGGCCTCGGAGGCGGCGCGGTGGCGGGCGGAACCGGGCCGGTGACCGCCGGCTGGGCGCGGCACGCGGGCCGTGCCCCGGGCGCCGCCGGCCAGCTCGTCCGGCGCCGGGACGCGCATGCTCGTGTGGGTGTCCCGGCCCGAGTCGGGCACCGAGCCGTGCACCAGCGGCACGGCGCCGCGGCGGGGAGCGGCGGGGGCGGCCCCGTACGGCTGCTCCTCGTACGGGTCCGGATCCTCCTCCTCGTGCTCCGCTCCGGGCCCGTCCACGTCCAGGGGCGGCATGCCCGCGAGGTCGGGCAGCAGCTCGCGCAGCCGGCCCGCCAGCTCGGCCGCCCGCAGCCGGGACGCGGGCGACTTGGCCAGGCACTGGACGAGGAGCTGCCACAGCTCGTCGGGGATGCCGGGGAGCGGGGCCACGGTCTCGGTGACGTGGCGGCGGAGGATGGCGCCAGGGTGGCCGCCGCCGAAGGGCGTGAAGCCCGCCATCAGCTCGTAGAGGACGGTCGCGAGGGCGTAGATGTCGACGGCGGCGCGGGGCGGCAGGCCCTCGACGATCTCCGGGGCGAGGTAGTCGGGCGTTCCGATGATCTTCGTCGCCCGGGAGCGGCTGGGGGCGTCGACGAGGCGGGCGATGCCGAAGTCGGTCAGCAGGGCGGGGTGGGCTCCGCCGGGGCCGAGGGCGCCCTGCATGTCCAGCAGGACGTTCTCCGGCTTGACGTCGCGGTGGACGATTCCGGCGGCGTGCGCGGCGGCCAGGCCGTCGGCGACGTCCGCGGCGATCGCGACGGCGGCCTCGGGCGCGAGGCGGCGCTCACGGTCGAGACGGGTGCGCAGATCGGTACCGCGGACGAGGTCCATGACGAGCGCGAGGTCGTTGCCGTCCACGACGAGGTCGCGGACAGCGACCACCTGCGGATGCGAGAGCCCGAGCAGGGCCGTCCGCTCCTGGACGAACCGTCCGACCAGCTCCTGGTCGGACGCCAGGTCCTCGCGCAACAGCTTGATGGCGACGGGGCCTTCGGGCCCTTCGCCGAGCCAGACCGTGCCGACGGACCCGCGTCCCAGGACCTGATGGGCGGTGAACCGGCTGCCGATGTTCCGTGCCAAGACTGCTCCGACGTGTCGTGCCCCCAGCGCTGCCAGGGGCCTCCAGGGGCTGGCGTTGCCGACAAAACTACGCCCCGAGCGACGCCGACCGTCACTTCTGCGGGGGAAATCCCCCGTCAGAAGTCGACAAATCCCCAGACTGGCATGGGTTTTCGGGTCCTGCGGGGGCGGGAGCGGGGAATTGGGGACCGGGAATTGGGGGGAGTTGGGAACGGATGCTCGACCGCCCGGGATGTCAGGCACCGGCGGCCGGGCGCCGGACCGGAGAGGGCATGACGCGAACGGCCCGGGGGGCCTGCGCGCGGGTGCGCGACAAGTCCTCCGGGCCGTACGGGTGTTGATTCCGCGCCACCGCGGGTGCGGCTGGTGCGCGCGGCGGGTGGGCGCTACCGGCAGGGGCCAGGCGTCTCCGCTCGGTGCCCGCCGGCGGCTACTGGCCGGTGCCCGAACCGCTGCCGGTCGAGTCGCCGATCTTGGAGATCCAGTCCGAGACGTCGCTCGCCCAGTCGGACATCTGGTCCCAGAAGCTCTTGCCGTCGGCGATCCAGCCCTGCACCGGCGTCAGCTCCCAGATGAGCCAGGCGGCCACGATCAGTATCACGATCGAGAACAGACAGCCCTTGAGACAGCCCAGCCCCGGGATCCGCATGGGATTGGCGCTGCGGCGGCGCGGTTCACGGCGCGGCGCCGGCTCGGGCGGGGGCGGCGGCGCGTAGCGCTGCGGCGGGCGTTCGGCCTGCCGGCGCCGGGGCCGCTGCTGGGGCGGCGGAGCCTGCGGCTCGGCGTAGCCGTAGCCGCCCTGGGGCCCGTACTGCTGCTGCCCGTACGGCGGTTGGGGCGCGGGGGCCTGGCGCTGCGGGCGGCGGCGCAGCGGGTCCTGGCTCGGGTCCAGGTACTGGACCTGGGTCTGCTCGTTGCGGTCGCGGGCCGCGCGGAGCTGGTTCTGCCACGGGTGATTTCCGTCACCCTGCGGCGGGGAGCCGGGCACGGGCGGCATGGCGCGCGTCGCGTCGGCGTCGGGGCCTCCGCCAGGCCCGCTGCCGTGCTGCATGACCTGGGTGGGGTCGGCGTTCGGGCCGCCGCCCTGCGGCGCCCCGGTCGAGGGCATCACGCTCGTCGCGGCGTTCGGGTCGTAGGAACCGGCGCCGGACGGGAGGACCTGGGTCGGGTCGCCGTTCCCCGCGAGCCCTGCGGCCGCGCCGGTGTCCGGTACGGGTGCGGGTGCCGGGTCCGGGGCGAGCAGCGCCGCGACGCCGAGGGCCGCCTCGGCCTGCGCGGCCGAGGCGTGGACGCCGATGCCCGGGGCGACGACGCGGAGGGCGCGGCCGAGGTTCTCGGCGCTGGGGCGCTCGTCCGGGTTCTTGCGGAGACAGCGCTCCATGACCGTCCAGAGCGGCTCGGGGACGGTCGTGGGGCGGCGGGGCTCCTCGCTGAGGTGCCGGTGCAGGACCTCAAGGGCCGTGGCCCCGGCGAACGGCGGACGGCCGGTGACCAGCTCGTACATCAGGATGCCCGCGCCGTAGACGTCGACGGCCGAGGTCTGCGGACGGCCCTCGGCGGACTCGGGCGCGACGTACGCGGGCGTGCCCACGAACTCCTGCGTCCGCGTCAGCCCCGGGGAGTCGGCCAGCCGGGCGATGCCGAAGTCGGTCAGCATCGGGTGCAGCTCGTCGTTCGCACCCGCGAGCAGGACGTTGGCGGGCTTCAGGTCTCGGTGCACGACGCCGTCGGCGTGGCTGGCGGCGAGGGCGTCCGCGATCTGGGCCGTGAGGAGCGCGGCGGCGACCGGTGTGAACGGGCCGTTCTCCCGCAGATGGCGGTGCAGGTCCGGTCCTTCGACCAGGTCCATGACCAGGGCGAGGAGGTCGCCCTCCACGACGAGGTCGCGGGTCCGCACGATGTTCGGGTGGGTGAGCCGCAGGAGGACGGACCGCTCGCGCAGGAAGCGCATCACGACGTCCGGGTCGCTCGCCAGCTCCTCCTTGAGGACCTTGATCGCGACGGTCTCGCCCGGCTGCCCCTGCACGGCCGCCTCGGCGCCCGCGGCTTCGCGCTGGCGAGCCCGCCACACGGTGCCCGTGGCTCCTCGTCCGAGCGGCTCCTCGAGGAGGTACTTGCTGCCTACCGGCCGCACGTCATGCGCTCCCTGATCGTGGTCCTGGTGTTCCTGGGCCGCCGGAAGGACGCGGACCCGTCCGACCCACTGTAGTGCGCACGCTCGGGGACCACCGGGTCGACGGCCGATCGCGGACCACCCCGCGGCTCGTGGGGAAGACGCTCGCAACGGGCGGATGGTTGCGGGGCGGGCACCGGATCCCGGTCGGAGTGGACCACGGGGAGGGATCCGCCGGGGGTCTCCTGGGGCCTCCTGGAGCTTCCCCTACGGGCATACGCCCTGGGGAGCGGATGTCCGTAGGGGAACGGCAGTTGTGACCCGCGCCTCATTCCCGCCGGTAACACCGGCACAGCCCCGGGCCGCCCGCGGCGTACCGGGATCCGGTCACGCCGCGGCCCACGGACGGCCCGTCGCCAACCCTGCTTTCCCGGTGTTTTCCCGGTACGGACACGGCCGGTCCCGGCGAGGGACGCCTGATGGGCCGTTCAGGGGGATCCGGGGCCGGGCGTGTGCCATGTCCGCGACAGAGACGGGTGCGTTGGGCTTCTCGCCCCGGGGGGGGCGTAGGAACAACTTCTGCGCCGGCCCGAGCGGTTCCGCGGGCGGCGTTCGGTGCATGGCGTTCGCCGCACGGCGTTCCGCGGGCGGCGTTCCGTGCACGGCGTCCCGTGCAGGGTCGTACGCGCCTGCGCGGCGTCGGCTCCGTCCACGGGCTCCGTGGCTGGGCGGCGGACGAGGTGTCCGTCCCGGTGCCGCGTGGTCCTCGGAGTTGTCCCTGGATGACTCGTACGGGGGACCGCGGTGTCGGAACTGGGTCGCCTCCAGCAAGTTTCTCGTCTTTATTCGTGCGGTTACCGGTCCAATCAAGATCAATGAGCTGTGGTTTCCCGGCGAAGTGTCGGCCGCAGGTGCGAGGATGCCTCCCAGCACGGAAGCGGCCGGGGCGGGGACTCCCCGCGCGACGTGCTGACCTGTACGTGCCGAAGTGCCCGTACGCGGCGGGGGTTTGACGGCTTCTCCCGCAGCGTGGCCGGGGCAGAAGGGACCGTTGACGGCGATGCAGATCCGGCTGACCGTCCTCGGGCCGCGCGGCGGCCACGCCGCGCGCGCCTGCGACGTGCTGGTCACGGCCCCCGCGGGGACCGCGCTCGCCGCGGTCGCGAGCGGGCTGGCCGCTGCCGTCGCTGCCGCGTCGGGCCCTTCCGTGGGCGCAGGCACCGCGCCGACGGGACCCTCCACCTCGGGACCGGGTGCGTCCGGCGCGCCGGGAAGTGAGGCGGCGTCAGGCGGTCCCGGCGGCTCCACCGGCCCGGTGGTGCTCTTCGCGGGCGGCGAGCGGCTCGACCCGCAGCGCTGCGCGCTGGGGGAACCGCCGCTGACCGACGGCGCCGTGCTGTCCCTCAACTCCCCGGCCGATCCCGGCCGTCACCCCGGTGTGCCCCAGGAGGCGCCGTCCGACGCGTCGGCACAACTCCACGTCGTCTCGGGTCCGGACGCCGGTGGCGTCCACCTGCTGCACAGCGGGCGCATCCAGATCGGCCGGTCCGCCGACGCCGACGTCCCCCTCGACGACCCGGACGTCTCGCGCCTGCACTGCGCGGTCACGGTCGCCGACGACGGACAGGTGACGATCGCCGACCTCGGATCCACGAACGGCACCTCCCTCGACAGCGCTCCGCTCGCCACGGGGGCTCTCCCCTTCCCTCCCGGCTCCCTGCTCCGGCTGGGCGAGTCGACGCTGCGGCTGGTGGGCGCGGAAGAGGCCCCGTCCGGCGCGAGCGGGCGCGGCGCGGGGGGTGCGGCGGGAGCGGGTGCGCGGCCCGGTACGAAGCCGGATACGAATACGAAGCCGGGTACGAAGGGATCCCCGCTGCACGACGTACTGCCGACCGCCGCGGACGGCGAGGGCCATCTCCGCGTATCGCTCCGGGCGCATCTGGGCTCGGCGGGCACCGGGACCGCCGCCGCAGCGGGCACCGCGGCGCCCCGACTCGGCGCTGTGCTCCCGAGCGACCGTCAGCACTCCGTTCCGGGCGCGGACCATGCCGGTCCCACCACCAACGGCTGGGGCACGGGAGCACCGGCAGGACCGGCAGTGACCACGGCCGGACACCCGGGGGCCGGACACGACAGGCCCGGCACGCCCCGGCGTCCCTCGTGGGCCACGGGCCCGTACGACGACGAGGACGGCCCCACGGCCTCACCCGGCCGCGCAGCACCCCCTGCCGGCGAGCACGGCGGCCTGTCCAGTACGCCGCGATCCGTGCCGCCGCAGCGACCGGCCGGCGCCTCCGACCCGACCCATGACGGCCGGACGGGGCTCCGTCTTCCGCACCAGGCGCCCGCTCCTGACGGGCCGTTCCCCGGGGCGGGCCCGGGTGCCGTGACCCACGGCGCCGGCTACCGCGCCGAACACCCCGCACCGTCGTCGCAGGTCTCACCGCCGTCACCGCCGTCGCCGTTCGGGGGCGACGAGAACGCCGACGGCCCCGTGGACGACGAACCCCGACGCCCGACGCGGTGGGGGCGCGGCATAGGCGCCTGGGCCCGGCGGTTCGCCGCGGGACGGGACGCCGAGATCCCTGACGGACCCGCCGTGGCCGACGGGTCCGCCGCGCTCCGCCCCTCCGTCGAGGCCGCGCGCGCCGCCGCCACGGCCTTCGAACGATGGCCTGACCCCGCCGACATACTGCTGACCGCTCTCGGCCCCGGCCCCCGTCTGTGGGAGCGCGGCTCCGGACACCCCGATGCCCTCGTCGTACGGCTCGGCACGACGGACCGGTCCGGCGCCCCCAACACCCCCGTCACCGTCGGCCTGCGCGAGACCGGTTCGCTGGGACTCGCCGGGCCGCGGGCGCGGCTGTCCGGCCTCGCGCGCGCGGTCGTGGCCCAACTCGCCGCGCTGCACGCTCCCCCGGGCCCCGGCGGCGCGGACGGCCTGGAGATCGTCCTGATCTCCACGGACCGGTCGCGCGGCGCCGCCGAGCGGCTCGCCGAGTGGTCCTGGCTCGGCTGGCTCCCGCACGTGCGCCCGGCCCACGGCCAGGACTGCCGCCTGCTGCTCGCCTACGACCGGGACCAGGCCACGGCCCGTACGGACGAACTCGTCCGCAGGCTGGACGACGGCCCGCTCGGCCCCTCCTGGGTCACAGCGGACCGCGCGGCCGTGGCCGACGCCGCCCAGCGGTACGACGGTCCGCACACGCTGGTGATCGTCGACGGCGACCCGGGGTCCTCCGCGCTGCGCGGGACGACGGCGCGGCTCGCGGCGGGCGGCGCGGCGGCCGGCGTCCACCTCCTCTGTCTGGCCGAAGCGCCCGCGGCCACCCCCGCGTCCCCGCTCGCCGCGACCTTCGACGCCGCGTGCACCGCGTCCCCGCCCTTCTCCGAGTGCGGCGCGGCAGGTCTGCTGAGCGGCGACGTGGCGACCGCACTCCGCGTCACGCCACTGTCCCCGTCGGGCCCGGCGGGGAACGGCGTGGTGGCGAGCGTCGACGCCGTGTCGGCCGCGTGGGCGGAGCGCTTCGCGCGGGCGCTGGCACCGCTGCGCGCCGCGGACGTCCCGGGCGCGGCCCCCGCGGGCGGTTCACGCCGGATCGCCGCGCCCCTGCCGCGTACGGCCCGGCTGCTGGACGAGTTGGGCCTCGCCCGTGCCACGCCCGCGTCCCTGACGGCCCGTTGGGCCGCGGCGGCGGACACGGACGCGGCGCCGCACGGCCGGGCGAGCGCCGTTCTGGGCGCCGGGCAGCACGGACCGCTCTCCGTGGACCTCGCGCTCGAGGGACCGCATCTGCTGATCGAAGGCGGTCGCGGGGCGGGCAAGACCGAGCTGTTGCGGTCGCTCGCCGCATCCCTGGCCGCCGCCGACCGCCCCGACCGGCTGTCCCTGGCGCTGGTCGACGGCGGGGGCACCGACCGCGGCGAAGGGCTGCGCATCTGTACGGACCTGCCGCACGTCTCGACGTATCTGGCGGCCGCGGACCCCGTCCGTATGCGGGAGTTCGCCCAGGCGCTCAGCACGGAGCTGAAGCGGCGGGCGGAGCTGCTCGGCGAGCTGGACTTCGCCGAGTGGCACCGGCGGCAGGCGGTGGCGGGGCGGCTGGTCGCCCCACGGCGCTCCGCCGAGCGCGGCACGTACGGCGCGGACGGTGCGCAGGGCGAGAGGCACGCGCTCGATGCGCGGAGCCCGGACGGCGAGCGGGGCGATCCGCAGGGGGTGGACCGTCGCGGTGACCTCGGCGACGTGGAGTCCACGCGCAGCGGGACGCTGAAGCTGCGGGCAGCCGTGCCGGCGGCCGAGGACGCTCCGCCGCGCGCGGACGTCCTGCCCCGGTTGGTCGTTCTCGTCGACGACTTCGACGAGTTGGTGGACCCCGCCCTGGGAAGCCGCGGCCGCCCCTCGGCCGGTTCGGTCGTACGGGCGCTGGAGGCCGTGGCGCGGGACGGCGCACGGCTGGGGGTGCACCTCGTCGCGGCGGTCGGCCGCCCGGACCGCACGGCGGAGACAACGACGGCCGCCCGCGCCGGTCTGCGGATCACCCTGGACCTGCTGCCCGCGCGGGCCGAAGGCCCGGACGCGGGCGAGGCGTCGGCGGGCCGCGGCCGGCTGGTGCGCGGCGACGGCTCTCAGGCCGTCTTCCAGGCGGGGCGGGTGACGGGCCGTATCCCGCGCACCGCGACGCAGCGGCCTACGGTCGTGACGCTGGACTGGGAGCGGATGGGCGACCCGCCCGCTCGGCGACCGCTGCGCGAGCTGGGCAACGGGCCGACGGACCTCGCTCTCCTGGCGAGCGCCCTCCAGCGGGCGGCCGAACAGTCCACTCCCCCGTCCAGACCGCTCCGGCTGCTCTGACGGGGGAATCCCCGGGTCGACCCTTGCCGCGGCTATCTGGATGCAAGCGAAGGCGAACTTCCTTTCATCGAGAGGCCGTTGAGATCGTGTCCGTGGCAACCGGCGAGCGAACGTACGGCAGTCGTGTCGGCCGGTCGTGTCGGGCGGTCGCGCCGAGCCGGTCCTGAAGCCGGGTGAACGGCGTCAGCAGTGCGGGACCTCGCGCGGCACGGACGGCTCGGCCCGCGCGCGTCAGGTCGTGTTCCTTCGGGGGGCTGCGGTCAACTCGATGTTCCCCCGGCGCAGTTGTGGTCCCGCTCGCCCGCGCTTTCGCCGACACCCACGCCCGGAGCTACGCGAAGACGGGCGCCCGGGACGCGCGCGACACGACCGCGCACCGCACCGGTACCCGTGTCTCCGCACACGCCCCCCGCCCATGCCCGTACGAGCGGTGGCCCCGGCAGGCTGCAGCGATCGTGACGATCAGTAGGCTCGGCCCATGACCCTTGCGCAGAGCCCCCTTTCGCCCCGGATCGACGAACTGTGGGAGCGACGCGACGCCCTCGGCCCGGCCGATCGTGAAGCCCGTGCCGAGGTCGTCGACGCGGTGGACCTGCTGGACAGCGGCGTCGCGCGCGTCGCCGCCGTCGATCCCGCCACCGACGAGGTCGTGGTCGACGAGCGGGCCAAGCGAGCCATCCTGCTGTCGTTCAAGGTGCTCGAGATGACCGAGAGCACGGTCGGCGGGTTCCACCACCACGACCGGATGCCGCTCAAGGAGCGGCTCGACGGCGTCCGCGTCGTTCCCGGCGCGATCGCCCGCTGGGGCAGCTATCTGGCTCCGGGGGTGGTGCTCATGCCGTCCTTCGTCAACATCGGTGGCTACGTGGACGCCGGTTCCATGGGGGACACCTGGGCCACGGTCGGGTCCGCGGCGCAGATCGGGCGCAATGTCCACCTGGCGGGCGGCTCGGGCATCGGCGGCGTCCTGGAGCCGCCGAACGCCGCGCCGGTGGTGATCGAGGACGACGCGTTCATCGGGTCGCGCTCGATGGTCGTCGAGAGCGCCCGGGTCCGCCGAGGCGCCAAGCTCGGCGCGGGAGTGATCCTCACCCGGTCGACGCGGGTCTTCGACGCCGAGACCGGTGACGAACTGCCGCGCGGCGAGGCCCCGGCCTGGTCGGTCTGCGTCAGCTCGACCCGGGTGAAGACGTTCCCCGGGGGCGAGTTCGGCATGCCGTGCCTGCTGGTGCTCAAGCGCCTGCCCGAGGGCAGCGCCCACGACAAGCTCGCGCTCAACGACATCCTCCGGGACCACGGCATCGCCGCCTGAGCGACGCGGCACTCGCCGCCCCCGGGCCACGCACCCTCGCCCCCCGCCCCCGCGGAGGCCCCCCGGAGCCCCGCACCCCTCGCCGTGGCCCCTCGCCGTGGCCTCCCGGCGCAGGTGGCAGTGGCAGGATCACAGCACGGTCACATCCCACATTGGGGTAGATGGCGGTATTGCGGGTGGTGACGATCCGGGCGTAGGACTGTCCGCACGGGACGTACGGAGCACCTGTGCGCGGCCGTCAAGCCGGGTCCGCGTCGAGGCGCAGCGGGGAGGACCCAGGGATGCGTACAGCCACCACACACACCACCCGATCACCTGGCTCCGGCAGATGGAGCCGGACCACGCGAGCCTCGCTGGCGGTCGTCGCCGCGGGCGCCCTCGCGCTCAGCGCCGCGGGCTGCGGTGGCAGCGACGACGGGAAGAGCGCTTCCGGCGGCGACAAGGACAGCGCGCCGTCGGTGAAGCTCCCGAAGCTGGACGGTGAGAAGCTGCAGGTCGCCGCCGTCTGGACAGGCGCCGAGCAGAAGAACTTCAATGCCGTCCTCGAGGAGTTCGAGAAGCGCACCGGCGCCGATGTCTCCTTCGTGCCGACCGGTGACAACATCTCCACGTTCCTCGGGACGAAGGTCGAGGGCGGTGAGCCGCCGGACGTGGCGGTCATGCCCCAGGTCGGTGTGCTCCAGCAGTTCGCCGACAAGGGCTGGATCAAGCCCGTCGGCGGCACCGTGGAGAAGGAGCTCGCCAAGAACTTCTCGAAGGGCTGGCGGGACCTCGGCGCCCACAAGGGCAAGCAGTACGGGGTCTACTTCAAGGCCGCCAACAAGTCGCTGGTCTGGTACAACACGGCGGCCTTCGAGGCGGCCGGCACCTCCGAGCCGAAGACCTGGGACGAGTTCCTGGAGACCGCCGAGACGGTCTCCGCCTCCGGTGTCGCCCCCGTGGCCATCGGCGGCGCCGACGGCTGGACCCTCACCGACTGGTTCGAGAACGTCTATCTCTCCCAGGCGGGCCCGGAGAAGTACGACCAGCTCGCCCAGCACAAGATCAAGTGGACGGATCCTTCCGTCAAGGAGGCGCTGAAGACGCTCGGTGAGCTCTTCGGCAAGAAGACGCTGATCGCGGGCGGCCAGAAGGGCGCGCTGCAGACGGAGTTCCCGAAGTCCGTCACGCAGGCCTTCGCGGGCGGCGACTCCCCGGACGCGGCGATGGTCTTCGAGGGCGACTTCGTCTCGATCAACATCGCCACCGACACCAAGGCGAAGATCGGTACGGACGCCAAGGTCTTCCCGTTCCCGGCGGTGGGCGAGGAGTCCCCGGTCGTCAGCGGCGGTGACGCGGCCGTGGCGATGAAGGACAGCAAGGCCGCGCAGGCCCTGCTGACCTATCTGGCCTCGTCCGACGCGGCCGAGATCTGGGCCGAGGCAGGCGGCTTCATCACGCCGAACAAGAACCTCGACCTCGCGGCGTACCCGAACGACGTCCAGCGCGACATCGCCAAGGGCCTGATCGCGGCGGGCGACGACTTCCGCTTCGACATGTCGGACCAGGCACCGGCGTCCTTCGGCGGGACCAAGGGCGCGGGCGAGTGGAAGGTGCTCCAGGACTTCCTGGCGGACCCCGAGGACGTGGCCGGCGCCCAGCGGGAGCTGGAGGCCGAGGCCGCCAAGGCGTACAAGAACTGACGGGTCGTCACTGAGATGGCGACAGCGACCGCGGGGGGCGCGGCCGCGCCCGGCACGCCGCCCCCCGCCGTATCGCCGAAGAGCAGTGGCAGAGGCGTGCTGGGCACCCGGCCGTGGGTGGCCGCCTGCTTCCTGCTGCCCGCCCTGCTGCTGCTCGGCGCGCTCGTGGTCTACCCGATCGGGTACACGGTCTGGCGCAGCTTCTACGACGCGTCCGGCACCTCGTTCGTCGGACTCGACAACTTCGTCGAGATCTTCTCCGACCAGGGCACCTTCACCGCCATCAAGAACAACCTGATCTGGGTTGCGGTCGCGCCCACGGTCTCGACCGCGCTCGGGCTGATCTATGCGGTGCTGACCGAACGCGTGCGCTGGAGCACCGCGTTCAAGCTGATCGTCTTCATGCCGATGGCGATCTCGATGCTCGCCGCGGGCATCATCTTCCGCCTGGTCTACGAGCAGGAGCCGGAGCGCGGCGTGGCCAACGCCGTCTGGGTGGGCGTGCACGACACCTTCGCGGAGGCGTCGGCCTATCCGGGGGCGCACCCGCTGCCCGTGTCCGGTCTGAAGGAGTCGGGCGGCGGCTCGTTCACCACCCAGTCCGCGGTACGCGCCGGGGACGCCGCGAATCTGCCGCTCGTCGGCGTCAAGGCCGGGTCCATGCCGGCGGACGCGCCGGACGCGAAGGCCGCGCCCACCGCCGACGGGAAGATCACCGGCACGGTCTGGCTGGACTTCGTCAAGGGCGGTGGCGGCCGGCCCAACGTCATCGACCCCGGCGAGAAGGCGCTGTCCGGGATCACGATCGAGGCGGTCAAGGACGGCAAGGTCGTCGCCACGGCGAAGGCGGGCCCCGACGGCACGTACGTGCTGCCCGCCGACCGGGCGGACGGGGCACAACTCCGCCTGCCCGCCTCGAACTTCACCGAGCAGTACCAGGGCATCGACTGGCTGGGACCCTCCCTGGTCACCCCCGCCATCATCGGCTCCTACGTGTGGATGTGGGCGGGCTTCGCGATGGTGCTCATCGCGGCGGGGCTGGCGGGCGTACCGCGCGAACTGCTCGAGGCGGCGCGGTGCGACGGCGCGAGCGAGTGGCAGGTCTTCCGCCGGGTGACGGTGCCGCTGCTGGCACCGGTCCTGGCCGTCGTCCTGGTCACGCTGATGATCAATGTGCTGAAGATCTTCGACCTCGTCTACATCATCGCGCTCGGGCCGACGCAGGCGGACGCCAATGTGCTGGCGCTGGAGCTGTACCTCACCTCCTTCGGCACCGACAGCGATCAGGGCGTCGGCAGCGCGATCGCCCTGTTGCTGCTGCTGTTCGTCACCCCCGTGATGATCGTCAACGTCCGCCGCATACGCAGGGAGGGCCGGCGATGACCGCATCGACGTCGACCGACGCGCTGCCCGCACCCCCGCCGCCCGGGACCGCCGCGGCGGACACCAAGGACGCCCGGCCGTCCCTCGGCTCCCGCCTCGTCGCGCGGGCGAGCGGCGGCGTGGTGCAGGTCTTCCTGATCCTCGTCGCCCTGCTCTGGCTGATGCCGACCCTGGGGCTGCTGATCTCCTCGCTCCGTGACCCGACCGACATCGCGACGTCGGGCTGGTGGGAGGTCTTCACCCAGCCCGCCCAGCTCACCGCGAGCAACTACTCCGGTCTGCTCGACAACGACGTGATCGCGGGGTCGCTGCCCACGACCCTGCTCATCACCGTCCCCTCCACGGTCCTGGTCGTCGTCATCGGCTCGCTCGCCGGATACGCCTTCGCCTGGATGGACTTCCCCGGCCGCGACTGGTGGTTCCTGCTCGTCGTCGGGCTGCTGGTGGTGCCGGTGCAGGTGGCGCTGATCCCGGTGGCCAAGCTCTTCGGCGTCGTGGGCCTCTTCGAGACGACGCCGGGTGTGGTCATCTTCCACACGGCCTTCGGGCTCCCGTTCGCCATCTTCCTGCTGCGCAACTTCTTCGCCGAGATCCCGCGGGAACTGCTGGAGGCGGCGCGGCTGGACGGGGCGAACGAGATCCGGCTGTTCACCCGGGTCGTGATGCCGCTCGGCGGGCCCGCGATCGCCTCGCTGGGCATCTTCCAGTTCCTGTGGGTCTGGAACGACATGCTGGTGGCGCTGATCTTCGCGGACTCCGGGTCACCGCCGATCACGGTTGCCCTGCAGCAGCAGGTACGGCAGTTCGGCAACAACATCGACGTCCTCGCGCCCGGCGCGTTCGTGTCGATGGTGATCCCGCTCGCGGTCTTCTTCGCCTTCCAGCGGCAGTTCGTCACGGGCGTGATGGCGGGCGCGGTGAAGTAGCGCGCTCGTGGAGGGACGGGCGTACGCGAAGGGGCGGGCGCCCGTGCCGGTCACGCCCGCCCCTCACCTGCCGCCCGTACGCGGTCAGTTGTGCACGTCGGTCAGTTGTGCACGTACAGATGCACGCTGCCGCCGTGCAGCCGCTCCACGCCCTCACGGTGGAACCGGTCCGACAGCACCTCCTGCTTGGCCCGCTCCCCCGCGCTGCGGAAGACGCGCCGCTGGTCGGAGTCCTCCCGGTCCAGCAGCCACACCCGCTGGGCCTTCGACAGCGCTTCCTTCAGTTCCCGCGGCGGCAGTTCGGTGCCGTAGAGCGTGCCGGATGCGGCCGCCGACTTCGCCAGCGCCACATCGCGCAGCCCCGCGAACTTCTCCGGGTAGGCCACGGCGACCTTCCGGCGGGGACTGGCAAGGAACAGCACCGCGTCCCCCGGCTTCGCCTCCTGCCGGACCATCTCCGCCATCGGCAGCAGATCGTCCAGCCTGCTCTCCCCGGCCCGTACATGGTGGTGGGCGCCGAGCTGCCCGCCCAGCACCAGCGACACCATGAGCGCGGCGGCCGCCGGCATCGCCAGCGGCATGGCTCCCCGGAACAGCACGAGCCCGGTGAGCCGGTCGAGCCCGGAGGCGGCGAGCAGGCACAGGCCCGGCAGCGCGTACAGCACGTACCGCTGGTCGTAGACCGGGTCGATCTGGGAGACGGCGATCAGCAGCGCGGGCGGGACCACGAGGAGCGGCAGCGCGACCGTGACGACCGAGACCGGCGGGCGGTCGAGCGTGGGGCGGCGCGGGGCGACGAGCGCGGCCGCCGCGAGCAGCAGGACCAGGCAGGCGATCCAGCCGGAGGGTCCGGCGAAGGACCGGACGAGCCGGGTCACGGCCTCCCAGCCGGGCTCCGGGATCCAGGCGAGGGCGTCCTCCTTCTGTCCGCTCGCCATCCAGGCGACCGGTGTCACGGCCACCACGGCGAAGGCCGCCGACAGACTCCAGCAGCGCCACTGGCGTGCGCTGCTGCGGGACAGGAGCAGGGTGACGGCGTGCGCGGCCGGCAGCAGCAGGGCGAAGGCGTGCAGCAGCACGGTGAGCGCGGTGGCCACGGCGTACCAGCGCCACCAGCGTCCCTCGCCGGTCTCGAGCGCGCGGACCAGGAAGTACGTGGCGGCCGTCGCGCCCCCCACCACCAGCGCGTGGCTGCGGCCCTCCTGCGCGTACAGGCTGACCAGCGGCAGGACCGAGAAGAGCATCCCCGCCACCAGGCCCACCCGAGCCCCGGCGAGCCGCGCGCCGATCGCCGCGACGAGGGCCGCGGCGAGCACCATGCCGATGACGGAGGGGAGGCGCAGCATGAACGCGTCGGGGCGCAGCGACAGCAGGCCGTGCATCAGCAGGTAGTAGAGGCCGTGGATGGCGTCGATGCTGCTGAGCAGCTGCCACAGCTCGGACGGGGTGCGGCGGGCGGCGCTCCAGGTCGCGGCCTCGTCGCTCCAGATCCCGCGGCGGCCCAGGTCCCACAGCCCGAGGAGGGCCATGGTGGCGGCGGGGAACAGCAGGATCGCCACCGGGGTGCGGCGCACCAGGGGGACGGGCCGAAGCGGGATCTTCACCTCGGTTGTGACCATCGGCGTGCTCCTGTCGTTGGCGTCGGCTGTCCGCTCCTTGGTTCGGCATCAGCCAGGTGTGGCTTGAACTGGCGTCCCACCCGCGTGGGACGCCCGGCGCCGCCGATCCGGTCATGGGCCGGGCGGCCGATTGACGGCGTGAAGCGGAGGCGGGGCGCGGCGAGTTCACAGCGGTCATGGGGGCACCCGGGGCGGGGCGGCCCGGCGCCTTCCGCGGCTCCGATGAAAAGCACAGTTTTGGGAGTTATGAACTGTTCGCGGCGAGAAATAGACTGATGTCACCTATGACACCCAGGACTCCTCCCCCGTCACCCGCCGCGCAGGTCAGCATCGTCGTGATCGGCTGGAACGACGCCGAGCACATCGCGGGCGCCGTCCACTCCGCCCTGCGCCAGGGCACGGCGGTCGCCGAGGTGATCGTCGTGGACGACGCCTCGACCGACGCCACGCCCGGGGTGCTGCGCGAGCTGGCCGCCCGCTACGCCCGGATCCGTGTGGTGCGCCGCGAGACCAACAGCGGCGGCTGCGGCACCCCGCGCAACGACGGAATGCGCCTGGCGACCGCGCCGTACGTGATGTTCCTCGACAGCGACGACGTCCTCGAGGCGGGCGCCGTCGAGGCCCTGTTCCGCGGGGCCGTCCGCCATGACGCGCAGGTCGTCGCGGGCCGGTGCGTCCGGCGAGAACTGCCCGGCGGGCGCGATGTGCCCTGGCAGCGGGCGCTGTTCACGGTGGAGACCGCCCATGGCTCCCCGGCCGAGCTGCCCCGCCTGGTCCACGACACGGTGTGCGTCAACAAGCTGTACTCCCGCGCGTTCCTCCAGGAGCACGGCATCGCCTTCCCCGACGGGGCGTTCCGCTACGAGGACTTCGTCTTCACCGCCCGCGTCCTCGCCGCGGCCCCCCGGTTCGCCCTCGTCCCGGACACCGTCTACATCTGGCACGTCCGCCGCGCGGACCGGCCCTCGATCTCCCTCGCCCGCGGCGACATCGGCAACTGGCGCAGCCGGCTGGCCGCGCACCGCCGCACCGTCGAGATCTTCGAGGAGGCCGGGCTGAAGGAGCTGACGCACGCCGCCCAGGTGAAGTTCCTCGACGACGATCTGCGGATGTACGCCCGCGAACTCCCCGCCCGCGACCCGGAGTACCGCTCCGCGTGGTGGCGGCTCACCCAGGAGCACCTGGCGGACGTCGACGAGGCGGCGCTGCGGGCGGCCCGCGCCCCCGCACGCTGGATCGCCCGGGTCGTCACGGCCGCGGACGGCCCCCGCGACCTGGAGCGGATGGCCGGCCTGGCGAACCGCCCGGCCCGGCTGCTGCCGCCGTACGTCCGCGCCGCGGGGCGCCCGGTCTGGGACGCGGACCTGCCCGCCGTCGTCCTCGACGGCCTCGACACCAAGCCGATGCACCGCCTGCCGGTCACGGTGGACGCCGAGCCGCGCCTCGAACGCGATCCCCGCCCCTCCCGCCCGGCCCGGCTGCGCGTGACGGTGCGCGTGCACGAGTTGTACGGGCGCCTGGCCGCCGCGGGTCCCGTCGCCGTGGACCTGGAGCTGCGCCACCGCGACGACGGCCGCCTCGGCGTGGCCCGTGACGCCGAGGTCGTCGCGGAGGACGGCATGTGGACGGCCGACGTCCTGCTGGATCTCCCGGCCGTGGCACTCGCGGGCGGGCGCAGGGAGGGCCGCGCGGGCCCGGACGTGTGGGACGTACGGGTCCGGCTGCGCTGCTCCGACGGATCCTCGCTGTGGACCGCGGCCCGCGCCACCGGCCCAG
Source organism: Streptomyces sp. NPDC047108 (assembly GCF_040643575.1). Taxonomy (NCBI): domain Bacteria; kingdom Bacillati; phylum Actinomycetota; class Actinomycetes; order Kitasatosporales; family Streptomycetaceae; genus Streptomyces; species Streptomyces sp. NPDC047108. Next base: position 40,780 of record NZ_JBEYUP010000003.1, on the reverse strand, counting down.
GACTGCGGCGGGCGGCCGTCCCGGGCGGGCGGCGCGGCCTGGTGCTCGTCCAGCCGTACGCCACCGCGGGCGGATCGCTCGCGCTGCGGGTCGCCGCGGGGCCGAGCGCCGCGACCGCCGTCGTGCGACGTAGGCTGCGACGCATGGCGGCGCGCGGCCGGCGACGGCCGGGTTCCCGCCGGGGGCGCGACGGGCGGTGACCGGAGCCCGGCCGGCCACGGCCGGCGGACGGACGAATGCGGAAGACGCGGAAGACTGGGGAGAGGCATGTCCTTCTTGATCACAGGTGGCGCCGGGTACATCGGAGCCCATGTCGTACGCGCGATGACGCAGGCGGGCGAGCGGGCCGTCGTGGTCGACAACCTGTCGTCGGGCGACGCGGCGCGGCTGCCCGAGGGCGTCCCGCTGGTCGTCGGCTCGGTCCTGGACCGCGAGCTGCTGGACCGTACGATCGCCGAGCACGGCGTGACGTGTGTGGTGCACCTGGCCGCGAAGAAGCAGGTCGGCGAGTCCGTCGAACAGCCGCTGCACTACTACCGCGAGAACGTCCACGGCCTGGAGACGCTGCTGGCGTCCGTGGTCGCGCAGGGCGTGCCCCGCTTCGTCTTCTCCTCCTCCGCCGCGGTCTACGGCATGCCGGACGCGGACCTGGTCACCGAGGAGACCCCGTGCGTGCCGATCAACCCGTACGGCGAGACCAAGCTGGCCGGGGAGTGGCTGGTCCGGGCGGTCGGCCGGGCCCACAACATCACCACCGCGTGCCTGCGCTACTTCAACGTGGCGGGCGCGGCGGCACCCGAACTGGCCGACACCGGGGTGTTCAACATCGTCCCCATGGTCTTCGAGCGGCTGACGGCCGGTGAGGCGCCGCGGATCTTCGGCGACGACTACCCGACCCCGGACGGCACCTGCATCCGCGACTACATCCACGTCGAGGACCTGGCCGACGCCCATCTGAGTGCGGCCCGGCGGCTGGCCGAGCCGGGGCGGACGGGTGACCTGACGGTCAACATCGGCCGCGGGGAAGGCGTTTCGGTCCGCGAGATGATCGACCTCATCGCGGAGGTCACCGGCTACCGCGAGCCGGCGCCCGAGGTCACCGCGCGGCGCGCGGGCGACCCGGCGCGCGTGGTCGCAGCGTCCTCCCGGATCAAGGGCGAGCTGGACTGGAAGGCGCACCACGACGTCCGCTCCATGGTCTCCTCGGCGTGGGAGGGCTGGTGCCGCCTCCACCCGGAGGCCCGCCGCGCCTGAGTCCGTACGCGGGTCCGGGCCGCTTCGGAAGCCCCGGGCACGGTCGGTTCGAAAGCCCCGGGCACGCCCGGCGCGTCAGCGCTCCAGGAAGGCGAACAACTCCTCCCAGCGGCGGACGATCTCCGCGGGCACGTACCGCTGGACGTTGACCCGCGCCGCCTCCCCCATCCGGTCACGCAGCGGCTGGTCGGCCATCAACTGCCCGAGCCGCCGGGCCAGTTCACTGGTGTTGCCGGGAGGCGCCAGCAGACCGTCCTCGCCGTCCCGGATGATGTCGCGCACGCCGGGAGCGCAGTCGAACGCCACACACGGCACGGCCGTCGCCATCGCCTCCATCAGCGCGAGCGGAAACCCCTCCCCGCGGGATGACTGGACGAACAGCGAGCTGCGGCGCAGCGCACCCGGCACGTCGTTCGTCCGCCCCATCCAGGCCACCGACCCGTCGAGGCCGAGGTCCGTGCACTGCCGGCGCAGCGCCTCCTCGTCCTCCCCCGCACCGTAGATCCGCAGGGTCCAGCCGGGGTGGCGGGGTGCGGTCTCGGCCCAGGCGTCGAGCAGCATGTCGATGCCCTTCTGGTCCGTCAGCCGGCCCATGCTGGCGACGGTCTTCTCGGTGCGCGGCGAGGGCTCGCCGGGCATGAAGGGCAGCGGGTTCGGCATCCAGCCGGTGTTGTCCAGGCCGTGGCGGATCCACAGGTCGGCGTCCTCGCGGGTGAGGACGAGCATGCGGTCGGCCTCCGGGTAGTACCGCAGCACCCGCGGATAGCGGGAGGTCCTGCGGGTGTACTCGTAGCTCTCGTGGCTCATGCCGATGACGCTCGCCCCCGCGGTGTCGGCGAGGACCACCCACTCCATGGCCCACACCTGGGTGACGATGACGACCGCGCCGGGACGGGCCGCGCGGAACATCGCGCTCAGCTTCGCCGCCTGGTCGCGCATGCCCGCCGCGCGGGCGCGCCGGTGCCAGGCCGCCACCGGGTCGAGCCGCCCGCGCACCCCGTTCACCGGGCGCAGTTTCTGCGGCTTGGCGTCGTAGAGCGTGGTCGTGGGGTACGGGAGGTCGCCGCCGAGGTCCTGCGGGACGTCCGGCTCGGTGATGCCGACGACGTGGACGCGGTGGCCGTGTTCGGTGAACAGCCGGGCCATCTGGTGGGACCAGCTCGTCACGCCGCCCAGCTCGTCGACGCTGTTGGAGACGAAGAAGATGTCGCGGCTCGTCATACGGCCCATCACGCGCCCCCTCCGGTGGTGAAGAAGGTCCGCACGACGGTGCGGGCCGCGTCGCCCCGGTCGTACTCGCCGAACTCCGCGGCGAAGCGGCGGCGGGCGTCGGCGTACTCGGTGTCCGCGCGCTTGAGATCGGCGACCGCGGCGAAGAGCGCGTCCTCGGTCTCCACGACCGGCCCCGGCGCCTTCTCACGCAGGTCGAAGTAGGTGCCGCGGGCCTCGCCCGCGTATTCGTCCCAGTCGTACGCGTAGAAGATCATCGGCCGGTCCAGCAGCGCGTAGTCGAACATCACCGAGGAATAGTCGGTGATCAGCGCGTCGGCGAGGGTGAGCAGCGGGGTGACGTCGTGCCGGCCGCTGACGTCGAGGACGGCGCCGCGGACGGAGGGCGGCAGCACCACGTGGTTGAGGTAGTGGGAGCGGATCAGCAGCACGAAGCGGTCGCCGAAGCGCCGCGCGAACTCCTCCACGTCAAAGGGGAGTTCGAAACGCTGTACCCGTCCGGAGGCGGAACTGCGGAAGGTGGGCGCGTACAGCAGCACCTGCCGGTCGTCGGGGATGCCCAGCTCGGCGGCGAGCGGACCGCGCTCGCGATTCCCGGTCTCCTCCGCCCTCCGCCGGGCGGCGACGATCGCGTCGTTGCGCGGGTAGCCGGTACGCAGCAGCACCTCCTCCCGCAGCCGCAAGGCCCGCGCCAGGGTGCGGACGTCGTGCTCGGAGCGGACGAGGAAGTGGTCGAAGCGGTCGAGCACGCGCTCGTACTCCTCCTGCTCCGTGCGGCTCATCAGCTTCTTGCCCGGCTCGTCGAACCCCATCCGCTTGAGCGCCGATCCGTGCCAGGTCTGGATGTACGTGGTGCCGGGGCGCTTGGTGAGCTTCAGCGGGAAGCCCTGGTTGTCGATCCAGAACTCGGCCTGCGCCAGCGCCCGCAGATAGGGCCAGCTCCAGCGGCGTACGAGCACGGCGCTGTCCGGGAAGCCCTGGGGCCTGCGTCCGGCGTAGGACCAGACGGGCTCGAAGACGACGTCCTGGCGCCGCATCTCCTCGTAGATGGCGCGCGGGTTGTCGCTGTACTGCTTGCCGAGGTGGCTCTCGAAGACCACCAGGCCCTTGCGGACGGGGAGTTTGCAGAGCACCGCATGGTAGGCGCGGATCTTGGTGTCGCCCGAGTCCAGCCTGCGCCTGACCGTGCGGGCCGTGCGGAAACCGGATTTGGCGAGGCCGCCCGCCCTGCTGCGCACGGCCGCGTCGACGGCCCGGCGCGTGCGCTCGGCCGCCGGTCCCCGCGCGGCCAGGACGAAGGAGAGGTGGCCGCGCCGGGAGATCCGCGGTTCGAGGCGGTCGGCGACGAGCCGGGTGAGGCGGGGCCGTACGTGCAGGGGCCGGGCGCGTTCGAGGGCGAGGCCGTCCGCGCTGAGCCGGGTGCGCAGCCGCTCGCCGTCCACGTCGAGCAGCAGCCGTACGTCCCACACCGCGTCGACGACTCCCAGCGGCCGCAGCTGCCGCCCGAGGTCGGCCTCGCCCGTCCACTCCAGGTGGTCCCCCGCGTGCCGAAGCGAGAGCAGGGGGAAGCGGAAGGTCTGCAGGCTGCGGCGCCGGGCCCGGAACTCCAGCTGCCCGCGGACGGTGGCGTCCGGGCGGATCCGGCCGAGCGGATTGACGACGCGGCCGGAGAGGCGGATGGTGCCGAGGCCGTCGTCCGCGTAGTCGGTGAGGCGGTTGCGCAGGAAGAGGGTGCGCAGCTCGGCGGTGTGGTAGCCGAGGGCGGTGACGTCGAGGACGCGGCGGCCCTCGGGGTCGTCGAGGTGCTCGGCGCACCAGTAGATCCGCCCGTCGCGTTCGGCGAGGGGCGAGGAGATCTTGTCGCGGTTGGTGAGGGTGTCGGCGGCGGGCAGGAGGTTGTCCCAGTCCTCGCGGGCCAGCAGATAGGCGCAGATGGCCTGGATGGGCTGGGCCTCGGCGTACGCCTCGGGCCCGATCGACTCCAGATAGCCGCCGACCAGCTCGGCGAAGCGGCGCCGGTACTCCGCGTCGAGCAGGGGCAGGTCGCGCAGATGGAGGACGAGGTCGTGCTTGAGGAACTTCACGTCCTTGTGGAACTTCAGCTCGGGCAGCTGCCGCCGCTCCAGCAGTTCGTCGATCCGCCGGTGGATCTCCATGCGCTGCGCGAAGTTGGCGATCTCATGGCGGCGGTTGCTGATGGACCGCGCGCCGTCGGCGGCGGTCTTCTCCTGGACGTTCCAGAAGTAGACGTGGTTGGGGACGAGCGTGATGCGGCCTGCGGCGAGATAGGCGCTCGCGGAGAAGAGCAGGTCCTCGTAGTGGATGCCGACGGGGAAGAGCAGGTTCTGCTGCAGCAGGAAGTCCCGCCGGTAGCACTTGTTGGTGGAGAGCGTGTCGTAGACGAAGAGATCGGGGAGTTCGGCGACCGAGTCGAGCGTGCGGGTCTCGGAGTACAGCCACGGGTACCACTCGACGGTCTTGTGGTGGCGGCTGTCGACATGGACCCGCACGCAGAGGCCGGAGACGAGGTCCGCGCCGGTCTCCTCGGCGGCCTCCAGCATGTTGCGGCAGGCGTTGCGCTCCAGCTCGTCGTCGCTGTCGAGGAACATCAGGTAGCGGCCGCGGGCCTCCTGCATGCCGTGGTTGCGCGGCGCCCCGCAGCCGCCGCTGTTCCGCTCCAGCCGGAAGGCCCGGACCCGGCCGGGGTGGGCGTCGGCCAGCTCCCGCGCGACCTCGTACGTGCCGTCGGTGCTGCAGTCGTCCACGATCACGATCTCGGTGGAGCGCAGGGTCTGGGCGAGGGCGGAGCCCACGGCGGTGGGGAGCCGGGCGGCGTCGTTGTAGGCGATCACGATCACCGATACGTCGGGGGCCGGAGCCGGGGTGTCCGTGACCGGCTTTCCTGTCGTGTCCGTGGCGCCCATCCGCCCCTCCGATCGGCCGAGACCAAAGCCGATCATAGCGCGGCAAAGTCGACATATCGCCTCGATGGGTGCCGTACGGGACCCCGGAAGGCCGGGGCCCCGGGGCGCCCGGAGCAACGGCGCCGGGGTGGGGCGGCGGGCCGGTCCCGGTCAGCCCGGCAGTTCGTGCGGGGCGGGCAGCGGGAAGTAGGCGTCGAGGAAGGGGTGCAGCAGCGCCACCTGCCCCGTGATGTCCGCCTCGTCCGACTGGGTGTCGTTGAGGCAGAAGGCGGCCCGGTCGCGGTCGGCGAGCAGCCGGTCGAGCCGGGCCGCGGCGTTCGGCCGGGAGAGGTCGATGTAGGCGTAGTCGAGATCGCTGGGCAGGGCCCGCCCGGTGTGGAAGGCGTAGTAGTGGTGCAGCGAGGACGGGACGGCGATGTCCGCGCGGCTGCGGAAGCGGTGACCCGCCGTGGCCCGGTGCTGCTCGGCGAACTCCTCCTCGATCTCCGCCAGCACGCTGCGCCGCAGCGCGTGCGGCACGTGCTTCATCTTCTGCACGGGCGTGGTGCCGAAGCGGGCCTCGATCAGCGCCCGGTTGTTCTTGCCGGCGACCGAGACGGGCACGTCCGCCTCGGACGGCGGGCCGAACGGTACGAGCGCGGGCGAGGGGAAGAACTTCGTCAGCCCGTTGGCCAGGAAGAAGTCCTCCGGCACGGCCTCCTGACCGAGGAAGACGTCGTCGTTGAAGTAGAGGAAGTGCTCGGACAGGCCCTCGATGTGGTGGAGCTGGCTCTCGATGGCGTGCGAGTTGAACGTCGGCAGCACCCGGGGGTCGCGGAAGATCTCGCGGTGGGCGACGACCGTGATGCGCGGGTGCGCGATGTCGAGCCAGGCGGGGGTCTGGTCGTCGGTGACGAGATAGATGTGACGCACCCAGGGGGCGTACGTCTCCAGCGCGCGCAGGGAGTAGCGGAGTTCGTCGCGGTTGGCGTAGCGGGCGGCGTTGGCGGCCTCGTCGTGGTAGGCGCGGTCGGTGAACCGGGCGCGGCGGCTCAGCCAGGCGGGGTCGGAGCCGTCGACCCAGGTGTAGACGGCGTCGATGGGGAAGGCGATGTCGCCGGGCAGGGGATGCGTGAACTCCTCACGGGTGCGCACGGTCAGCGGGCCCGCGGCCGGCGACACGGCGGCGGGCAGCACGGCTGCACGGGGACCGGCACCGCACGGTTCGGGGGTGGAGGACCGTGCGGTGCCGGAGACGGGGGCGGCGGTGCTTTCGGTGCCGGGCTGTTCGGTGCCGGGCTGTTCGGTGCAGGGTCGTTCGGTGTCCGGCGCCGGGACGGCGGGCGCGCCACCGGGCCCGTACGGGGTGGTGAACAGCACAGCGGGGACCCGCACCGCGGCGCCGTCCACCGGCACCGACTCCGTGACCGCGTTCCGTCGCGGCGCGGTCAGCCGGTCGTCCTCCCGGACCCAGAACTCCACGTCGCAGCCGTACCGCGTGCCGAGCACCTGCCGCTGCCGCGGATCCGTACGGAACCAGGTCAGGCGCAGCGCCTCCGCCCCCGCGAACCGGCGCCAGACGCCCGGGACGTAGCCCGGGACGGCGTGCACGGGGTCGCGGCGGCCGTGCGCGAGCGCACTCACGTACCCGGGCAGCGTGCGGCACAGCCGGGCGAGCGCCGCCAGTGCGCGGTCGCGGTCGTCCCGCGCCACGGCCACGACGGCCGCACCGCGGGCCCGGCCCCGTACGCAGAAGTACGGGACCCCCGCCTCCTCCAGGGCTCCGGTGACGGCGGTCAGATTGCCCGTACGGGCGCGCACGGGCGACAGGTCCCGCTCGACGAGGGCGATCCGGGGCTGCCCCGCCACCAGGGCGACCGTGCGCCCGGCGGCCACCAGCAGTTCCTGGTGGCGGCCCGCCAGATGGGCGGCGCGCAGCCGGTGCACCGGGCGGCCCGATGTGAGGGCGCCGATGCGCTGTTTGACGATGCGCCGCAGCTCGGGCGAGGAACGCCCGGCGATGGCCCGGCGGACCCCCACCGGCACGGCCCTGCGGTACGCCGACACCAGCGCCGACGCCTCCGGATTGACCGGCAGTCCGGTCGCGGCGCGCCCGGTCCGCGGATCCGCCGCGCCCGGACGGGGCCCGGCGATGCTCTGCCCCTGCATCCGACTCCCCCTCCATAGCTGAACCGCCACCGGTGCCACCGCGATCGACGCGAACCGATCCGTCAGCCACCGGCATCTCGTTGGACTCACCACCCCGGGGCCGAGTTGTGCGCATTGAGGCATCAGTTCGCGATAAGCCCGGCTCATGGCGTCTCGTTGCGTCTCGTTGCGTCTCGTTGCGATCTGTCGTGCAACCCCGCCGCCGAGGCGGCCGTCTAACGGACAGACGGAGGAATCGCGACATCTGTTGTGCATCGCCTCGGTGACCTGAATCACCTCATGACAGGAAAAAGGTGGCTTTGGCCATGCCCGGACACGTGCCCCCGATGAGCGGCACCCTGCTGACCCGTGCCGTCGGCGCTGCGCGGACGGCACGGACCACGGCCGTACGGGTGCGCCGCCGCGTGGAGCGCATGAACACGGTCCCGGCGCTCGGCGGCCACGGCCTGCGCCGGCCACTGCTCGTCCCCGTCCACCTCTCCGTGCTCGGCGGACGCACCCTCAACGCCGCCGTCCCCTTCCCCCGCCCTGCCTCCGGCATCGCCGCCGCACGGCTCGAACTGCGGCGCGGCGGGCACCAGGAGACCGTGCCGCTGGAGCAGGAGCCCGCCCCGGCGCAGGGGGACGGCGGCGTGCTGCTCGCCGCGACGACGGCCCTGCTCTCGCCGTACGGCGCGGGGTCCCGCACGCCCGGGCCCGGCAGACCCGATCCCCTTACGGCTGCTCCCCGTACGACCGGGGCTCCTACCCCTGCACCGCGTGCACCGGGCCTGGTCCTGAGCGCCGGGGTGTGGCGGATCGCGGTCGTGGTGACCGACGGCACCGGCCGCGAACTGCGCGCCTCCCTCGCCGCGCCCGCACCGCTCCCCGCCGACGGGCCCACCCTGCCGGGGTCGCCGAGCCCGGAGTGCGGCACGCTGTTCCGGCCCGTACGGTCGGTCGACGGCCACGCCATGCTCAAGGTGACGCCCCCGCGCCGCCAGGCCGAACTGACCGCGCTCGACCTGCGCTGGGACGGGGTGACGGTCCGCGGCAGGCTCGTCGGCGGCGGCGAGCCGCACCTGGTGCGGGCCGCGTACACCGCAGAGGCCGTACGGCGCGGCGCCGGCGCGACCGGCCGGGCCCTCCCGGCCGACCTGCGGTGGGACGGCGACGGCTTCGCCTTCGACCTGCCGCTGGCCGCCATGGCCGGGGGCGAACGCGTCCAGCGCACCTGGGACGTGCAGCTCCGCTCCGGCCGTGCCCGGCTCAGGGTGGCCCGCCGCCTGACCGACGTACGGCACCCCCGCCGGGTCTTCCGCACCCCGTACCGCGTGATCGCCCTGGAGGACGGCGCCCTGCTGCGGGTGCACGCCCACGTCACGGCGGCCGGGGCGCTCGCGGTGACCTGCGCCGCGATCGACCCGCAGACCTCGATCGACCTGCAGCGCGCGACCGCCCCGCAGAGCCCGAACGACCCGCAGAGCCCGAACGCCCCGCGGACATCGGCCGGAGACGCGCACACCGCCCCGGCCCCCACGGACGCCCCGACCTGACCCGGCGAGGACTCATGAAGATCACGTATCTGCTCACCTGGGGCGACGAGATGGGCGGCACCGAGCTGGCCGCCTACACCCAGGCCGCCCACCTCGCGCCGCGCCACGACGTCGAGGTGCTGAGCGTCTTCCGGACCCGGCCCGAGCCGTTCTTCGCGGCCGCCCGGTCCGTACCGCGCCGCTATCTGGTCGACCGGACCGGGCCCTACGAGCGTCCGGTGCGCCCCACCGCGCTCGGCGAGGACGCCTGCCGCACCCTCGCCTCCCTCCCGAGCGAGCTGATCCGGCCGTCCTGGGAGTCCACCTTCGACCGGCTCTCGGACATCGAACTCACCGCGGCCCTGGGCGCGTTGGACTCCGACGTCCTGGTCACCACCACCCCCGCACTTCTGGCCGCCGCCGCCGAGCTGGCCCCCGCCCGTACGGTGACCGTCCACCAGGAGCACCGAGCGTCCCAGTTGCGCGGCGCGAGCGGCGAGCCGCTGCTGGTGTACGCGCCGCGCGTCGACGCGCTGGTCTCGCTGACCGAGCGCACCCACGACTGGTTCGCCGACTCCCTCGGCCCGTCCGCGCCCGAGCTGGCCGTCATCCCCAACGCCGTGCCCGACGGCTTCCGTCCGCGCTCCGACCTCGGCAGCCGGACCATCGTGCTCGCCGCCCGGATGACGCCCGAGAAGCAACTCGACCACGCCGTCACCGCGTTCGCCCGCGTCGCGGACGACCACCCCGGCTGGCGGATGCGGATCTTCGGCGACGGCCCGCAGGAGGTCGCGCTCCGCCGCCTCGTCGAGGGGTACGGCCTGCACGACCGGGTCGAACTGCTCGGCCGCTCCGCGGAGATGGAACAGGAGTGGGCCACGGCGAGCCTGTGCCTGCTGCCGTCACGCAACGAGGCGTTCCCGCTCGTACTCCTCGAAGTCTTCGCGGCGGGCGTGCCCGTGGTGGCCTACGACATCGTGACCGGTCCCGCCGAGATCGTCCGGCACGGGACCGACGGCCTGCTCGTACCGCCCGGCGACATCGACTCCCTCGCCGTGGCCATGGACAAGCTGATGGGCGACGACGCCACGCGGTGCGCCTACGGCCGGGCCGCCCGCGACGGCGTGCGGGAGCGGTTCTCCGCCGAGCGCGTCACCGCCCTGTGGGAGGAGTTGTTCGGGCGCCTGACCGCCCGCCGCGACGCCCCCGAGCGGCTCGCCGCCCGCGCGGACCGCACCGGCCTGCGCATCGCCGCCGGCGGCACCCGCAGCTTCGCCGTCGCCGCGCCCGCCACCACCCTGGCCGCCTCCGCCGACGAGCAGAAGGCGCGCGAGGTGCTGATCCAGGCCCAGGACCGCACGGGACGTCTGGTGCGCTCCGCCGGGCGCCTCGCCGAGGTGCGCGACGACCTCACCGCCCGGGACATGGCCGACCTCAACCTGGAGATCACCACACGGGCCCTGGAGGAGGGCGCGGTCCCGTACCTCCTGCTGCGCGACACCCGGACCGGCCACCGGGTCGCCGTCCCCGCCGAACACCGGGAGCGGGCGTGCGGCGCCCTGGCATCCGCCCTCCAGGGCCTTCCCGTGTACGCGGAGCTGATCGGCCCGCGCGGCGCGGCCCCCGGCGCCCTGCTCGCCGAACGGCTCGGCGGAGCGGGCGAGGTGGCGGGGCTGCGCGTCTTCAAGCCGGTGACGTCCGAGAGCAGGACGCTGCGCTACGGACCCGCGTACGGCTGCACGGTCGAATTCTGGACGGAGGACGAGGGCGAACACGGTGACCCCTGGGCGGCGGGCTGGCGCCGCGCCCCGCGCGGCACCACCCTGCGCGGAGCGCGCCTGCCCTCACTGCGCCCGGACGCCACGCTCCGCGTCGGCGAGCGCGAGCACCCGGCGTCCTCGGCGTTCACCGAACTCCTCATGTGGGACGTCGACTTCCCCGTCGACGCCGTCTACACCTGGGTGGACGACGGCGACCCGCGCTGGCGCGCGAAGCGGGCGGCGTGGACGGAGCGCGCGGGCGGCGGCCGGGACGCCGACAGCGGCGACGTCCGCTTCCGCAACCGCGACGAACTCCGCCACTCCCTGCGCTCCCTGGCCATGTACGCGCCCTGGATCCGGAACGTCCACCTCGTCACCGACGACCAGGTGCCGGACTGGCTGGACACCTCGGCGCCGGGGCTGCGCGTGGTGGACCACCGGGAGATCTTCGCCGACCCCGGCGCACTGCCGACCTTCAACTCCCATGCCATCGAGAGCCAGTTGCACCGGATCGACGGCCTGGCCGAGCACTTCCTGTACCTGAACGACGACGTGTTCCTCGGGCAGCCGCTGCGCCCCGACACGTTCTTCCAGAGCAACGGCGCCGCGCGCTTCTTCCGCTCCCCCACGGCGGTCCCGCCGACCGCCGTCACCCCGGACGACGAGGGCTACATCGCGGCGGGCAAGAACAACCGCGAGCTGCTGAGGGAGACCTTCGGCCGCGTCGCCACGCACGGCTTCCTGCACGCGCCGCACCCGCTGCGACGCAGCGTCCTTACGGAGATCGCCGACCGCTTCCCGGACGAGGTCGCCCGCACCGCGGGCAGCCGGTTCCGGTCGCACACCGACCTGTCGGTGACGTCCTCGCTCCACCATCACTACGGCTATCTCACGGGGCGTTCGGTCCCCTCGACGCTCTCCTGCTCCTTCGTGAACGCGGGCCGCTACGACCACCACGCGCTGCTGGGCCGCCTGCTGGCCGCCCGCAGCCACGCGGTCTTCTGCATCGGTGACTCGGCGGAGGCGGAGGTCCCCCCGGAGGAACAGGACCGCGTGCTCCGCGCCTTCCTGACGGCGTACTTCCCGGTCCGGTCCCCGTACGAGAAGGACTGACGGGGCGCTCCGCCAGGACAGTGCCCGTACACGCCGGAGCCCGGCGGCCGCCACGCGCCGCCGGGCTCCGGTCCGGTACCGGAATCTGAATCGGTACCGGTAGGCCGCTTACTGATGCGTCCGCAGAAGCTGCCGCATCGTCCGCATCGCCACCGACAGGTTCGCCAGGTCGAAGGAGTCCGACCCCTGGATCTCGTCGAGCGTCGTCTTCGCCCGCGACAGGATCGCCGCGTTCTTCTGCTCCCAGGTGCGGTACCGCTCCTCCGGCGTCGCCCCGCCGTTCGCCGAGGCGAGGATGTCGGAGGTGAGCGCCGCGTGCGCGGCGAACAGGTCCTCGCGGATCGCGGCGCGCGCCATCGACTGCCACCGGTCGGTGCGCGGCAGTTCGATGATGCGGTCCATGAGGCGGCTGATCTTCAGCCGGTCGGCGAGGTCGAAGTAGACCTCGGCGACCTCCAGCGGGGTCTTGCCCGTACGGTCCGCGATCGCGACCACGTCGAGCGTCGGGAAGGCGGAGGAGAAGCCCGCGACGCGCTGGGCCAGCTCCGCCGGGACGCCCGCCTCGGTCAGCTCGTCGTAGATGTTCTGGTACCACTCCAGGTCGCCGCCCTTGAGCAGTTTCGGCAGCTGGGCCCAGACCTCGGCGACCCGCTCTCCGAAGAACTCGATGTTCTCGGCGAGCCCCAGCGGCTGCGGCCGGTTGCCCAGCAGCCAGCGCGTGGCGCGCTCGACCAGACGCCGGGAGTGCAGCCGGATCCGGGTCTGGACGTCGGCGGCGGCCTTGGTGTCGAGGGACTCGACCTCGTCCCAGACGTCGCCCAGCTTGAAGATCGCTCGAGCCGCGGTCTGGGCACGCACGACCTCCTCGGTGGAGGCCCCGGTCTCTTCGCGCATGCGGTGCAGGAAGGTCGTACCGGCGCTGTTGACCGTGTCGTTGACGAGGACCGTGGTCACGATCTCCCGGCGCAGCGCGTGGTTGTCGATGTGCTCCATGAACTGCTCGTTGAGCGCGCTCGGGAAGTACGCGTGCAACAGCCGCTGGAGGTACGGGTCGTCCGGCAGATCGGTCTCGATCAGCTCCTCGGCGACCGTGATCTTCAAGTAGGCCAGGAGGACGGCCAGTTCGGGCTGGGACAGCCCGCGCCCGGCACTGAGCCGTTCGCGGATCTGCCGGTCGGAGGGCAGGAACTCCAGGTCACGGTCGAGGCGGCCGTCGCGCTCCAGGCGGCGGATGTAGCGCTGGTGGGCGTGGAGCAGGCTGGGCGCCTGGGCGACGGCGTTGGCCAGGGCCACGTTCTGCGCGTAGTTGTTGCGCAGGACGAGCGCGCCGACCTCGTCCGTCATCTCAGCGAGCAGCTTGTTGCGCTGCTTGACGGTCATGTCGCCGTCCTCGACGACCTTGTTGAGGAGAATCTTGATGTTCACCTCGTGGTCGGAGGTGTCGACACCGGCGCTGTTGTCGATCGCATCGGTATTGATCTTGCCGCCGTGGGAGGCGAACTCGATCCGGCCGAGCTGGGTCAGGCCCAGGTTGCCGCCCTCGCCGACGACCTTGGCCCGCAGGTCCTGGCCGTCCACGCGGATCGCGTCGTTGGCCTTGTCCCCGACCTCGGCGTGCGTCTCGGTCGACGCCTTGACGTACGTACCGATGCCGCCGTTCCACAGCAGGTCGACCGGCGCCTGGAGGATGGCCTTCATCAGGTCGGCCGGGGTCATCTTGGTGACCTTGGCCTCCAGCCCGAGGGCCGTCCGCATCTGCGCGTTGATCTGGATCGCCTTGGCCGAGCGCGGGAAGATGCCGCCGCCCTGCGAGAGGAGCGAGGTGTCGTAGTCCTCCCAGGAGCTGCGCGGCAGCTCGAAGAGCCGGCGGCGCTCGGCGTACGAGACGGCCGCCTCCGGATTCGGGTCGATGAAGATGTGGCGGTGGTCGAAGGCGGCCACCAGACGGATGTGCTCGGAGAGCAGCATGCCGTTGCCGAACACGTCACCGGACATGTCGCCGACGCCGACCGCCGTGAAGTCCTGGGTCTGGCTGTCGTGGCCCAGTTCGCGGAAGTGGCGCTTGACCGACTCCCACGCGCCGCGGGCGGTGATGCCCATGCCCTTGTGGTCGTAGCCCGCCGAGCCGCCGGAGGCGAAGGCGTCCCCGAGCCAGAACCCGTACGCCGTGGCGACCTCGTTGGCGATGTCGGAGAAGGTCGCGGTGCCCTTGTCCGCGGCGACGACGAGGTAGGTGTCGTCCTCGTCGTGCCGGACGACGTCCCCCGGGTGCACGACCTCGCCGCCGACCAGATTGTCGGTGATGTCGAGCAGACCCGAGATGAACGTCTTGTAGCAGGCGATGCCCTCGGCCAGCCACGCGTCGCGGTCCACGCTCGGGTCCGGCAGCCGCTTGCCGACGAACCCGCCCTTCGCGCCGACCGGCACGATCACGGTGTTCTTGACCATCTGCGCCTTGACCAGGCCGAGGATCTCCGTACGGAAGTCCTCACGCCGGTCGGACCAGCGCAGACCGCCGCGCGCGACCTTGCCGAAGCGCAGGTGGACGCCCTCGACGCGGGGCGAGTACACCCAGATCTCGTACGCCGGGCGGGGCGCCGGGAGGTCGGGGATGGCCTGCGGGTCCAGCTTCATCGAGAGGTAGCCGTGCGGACGGCCGTCCGCGTCGCGCTGGAAGTAGTTGGTGCGCAGGGTGGCGGTGATGACGGTGAGGAAGGAGCGCAGGATGCGGTCCTCGTCCAGGCTGGCCACCTGGTCCAGCGCCGCGTCCACCTCCTCCAGCAGCGCGTCGGTCAGCTCGACGCCCGCGCCCTGGCGCGCCGGGGACATCCGGGCCTCGAAGAGGTTCACCAGCAGCCGGGTGGTGTGGACGTTGTCGCGGAGGGTGTCCTCCATGTAGTCCTGGCTGAAGGTGGAGCCCGCCTGGCGCAGGTACTTGGCGTAGGCGCGCAGCACGGAGGCCTGCCGCCAGGTCAGCCCGGCGCGCAGCACCAGCACGTTGAAGTTGTCGTTCTCGGCCTGGCCGGTCCAGACGGCGGCGAAGGCGTCCTGGAAGCGCTCGCGGGCGTCGTCGGCGAGCAGGTCGCCGCCGTTCTGCGTCGGCGCGGGCATGCGCAGACCGAAGTCGTAGATCCAGGCGCTGGAACGGTCGTTGCACCGCAGCTCGTAAGGCCGCTCGTCGACGACTTCGACACCGAGCCGGGTGAGGACCGGCAGCACGGCCGAGAGGGAGACCTGGCCGCCGGAACGGTAGATCTTGAAGCGGCGCTCGCCGGGGGCCGCGCCCACCGGCTCGTACAGGCTCAGCTCGAAGTCACGCTCGCCGCCCTCGGGGGTGAGGAGCTCCAGGTGCTGGAGGTCGGAGACGGCGGCACGCGGCGAGTAGTCCGCCTTGTAGCCCTCCTCGAATGCCTGTGCGTAGCGCCGCATCAGCTCCGCGGCCCGCTCCTCGCCGACCTCGGCGTTCAGCGCCTCGGAGAAGCCGTCCTCCCATGAGCGGGCGGCCTCGGCCAGCCGGGTCTCGACGCGCTCGGCGTCGGCCTCGGTCAGGTCGGGCAACACGGTGCCGGGCTCGACACGGACGACGAAGTGCAGCCGGGTCAGCACCGACTCGGTGCTCATGAGCGTGAAGTCGGCGCTGATGCCGCCCAGTTCCTCCATGAGGATGGTGGTGAGGCGCTGCCGGACGGTGGTGTTGAAGCGGTCCCGCGGCAGGTAGACCAGCGCCGAGTAGTAGCGGCCGTACTCCTCCTGGCGCAGGTAGAGCCGCAGCCTGCGGCGCTCCTGGAGGTACAGCACGCTGGTGACGGTCTCGCGCAGCTTGTCGACGGGCGTCTGGAACAGCTCGTCGCGCGGGTAGGTCTCCAGGATCTGCAGCAGGTCGCGGCCGTCGTGGCTGTCCGGCGAGAAGCCCGCCTGCGCCAGCACCTCGCCGACCTTGCGGCGGATGACCGGGACGCGGCGCACGGACTCGGTGTACGCGGCCGAGGAGAAGAGGCCGAGGAAGCGGCGCTCGCCCACCACGTTGCCCTGCTCGTCGAACTTCTTGACGCCGACGTAGTCGAGGTAGGAGGGGCGGTGCACGGTGGCACGGCTGTTGGCCTTGGTCAGGACGAGCTGCTTGTGCTCACGCGCCTTGGCGCGGGCGTCGGCGGGCAGCCGGTTGAAGGACGGCGACACGGGGTGGCCGTCGGCCTCGGCGTGGGAGGGGTCCGAGCGCAGTATTCCGAGACCGGTCCCGGGGACGGCGGTGAGCACGTCCTCCTCGTCGCCGTTGGTCGCCTCGGTCGTGAGCTGATACTCGCGGTAGCCGAGGAAGGTGAAGTGGTCGTCGCTCAGCCAGCGCAGCAGCTCGCGGGCCTCCTCGACCTCCTCGCCCGGCAGGTCGTCCGGGCGGGTCTCGGTCGGCAGGGTGTCTGCCAGGCGGAGCGCGGCGTCGCGCATCTTCTCCCAGTCCTCGACGGCCTCGCGGACGTCGGAGAGGACACGGAGCAGACCGGCGTTGATCTGCTTGAGGTCGGCGCGGTCGGTCTCGCGGTCGGTCTCGACGTGGATCCAGGACTCCACCAGCGCGTCGTGCGGCAGGTCGCCGCCGCGGGCCGACGTCCCGGCCAGCACCTCGATCAGCTTGCCGGTGACATCACGGCGGACGACGATCTGCGGGTGCACCACGACGTGGATGCCGCGGCCCTGCCGGGACAGCTCATTGGTGACCGAGTCGACCAGGAAGGGCATGTCGTCGGTCACGACCTCGACGACCGAGTGGCTGCAGGTCCAGCCGTTCTCCTCGACGGTCGGGGTGTGGACGCGCACGTTCGCCGTGCCCTGGGGACGGGTCTCGGCGAGACGGAAGTGCGAGAGCGCGGCTCCCAGGATGTCGTCCGGGTCCCGGTCGGCGAGGTCCTCGGGTGCCGTGTGCAGGTAGTAGCGCTGGAGGAACGTCGCGAGAGCCTCCGGTTCGAGGCCCTGCACCGGATGTTGCCCCCCGGCAGGGCTGTTCTCAGCTACCCGGGCCGCCCGTGCGAGCAGCTCGGTCTTGGCTTCGTCCAGCTTGGTCTGCATGTCCTCTAGCTCCTGTCGCGCGCCGTTGCGTGACGTCGGTGGTGATGGTGGTGATGAAGGCGGCAGTGGGCCGTGACGCGGGATCTCCGGTCGTAGTCGACGTTATGCCTCGATGAGAGATGGCCGGGGCGTCCACGGGCGTGTTGGCCGTCAGCTCCCGGAGCGAGGGACCAGCGACGTCCGGGGCCGTACGGCTCTCCGGGCGCAGGGCAGGGGCCTCGGCGCCCCCGCGACGTATCGCGCTGATCACGGGACAAGGCTATCGCCCCCTCCCCCGGGGTCGTCATGGGCCATCCGCGTACAAAACCTGGCCTGGAAGTTTGACGTTCTGGACAGCGACGCGGCGGCTCTTGGCAAACCGGGATACGCGGTGTTGGTTGGCCTTGGGGGTACAAATCGGACACTGCGGAGGTGGGAGCGATGGCGCCCAAGATCTTGATGGTGACCGGGGACGCCGCGGAGTCGCTGGAGGTGCTCTACCCTTACCAGCGGCTGCGCGAAGAGGGCTACGAGGTGCACATCGCCGCCCCCAGCCGGAAGAAGCTGCAGTTCGTGGTCCACGACTTCGTGGACGGCTTCGACACGTACACCGAGAAGGCCGGCTACACCTGGCCCGCCGACCTGGCCATCGCGGATGTCGACCCGGGGCAGTACGTGGCCCTGGTGATCCCCGGCGGGCGGGCTCCGGAGTATCTGCGCAACGACCCCGAGCTGCGGAAGGTCCTCAAGTCGTTCTTCGACTCCGACAAGCCGGTCGCGCAGATCTGCCACGGCCCGCTGATGACGGCGGCGATCGACGGGCTCAGCGGGCGGCGGGTGACGGCGTATCCGGCGCTGGAACTGGACATGCAGGCGGCGGGCGCCTCGTACCGGGACGCGGAGGTCGTGGTCGACGGGTCGCTGGTCTCGTCCCGGGCCTGGCCGGACCACCCGGCGTGGATGCGCGAATTCCTCACGGTGCTGCGGGACAAGGCCCCGCTGGCCTGACGGGTCGGGACGGCCCGGCCTCCCGGGAACCACGGGAGTGCCGCACGGGGCGCAGGGGGCGGTGCGGGCGCTCGGGTGCATGGGGCCGGTACGCGGGGCGCGTAGGCGAGGGCGAGCGGACGGAGCGGGAGCGGGTTTGCGTACGGGTGCCGGGGGCCGGTGCGGGTTGGGTACGGGTGCGGGTGGCGTACGGGCCGTTGCGTCGCCGTACGGGTCAGGCTCCGCCGCCGTAGAGGTCCTCGGCCGCCTCGACGGCCTCGGCCAGGCTGTCGACCACCGGCACCCCGGCCGTCTCCAGGCTGGCGCGGCTGTGCGAGCCGCCCGTGTAGAGCACGGCCCGTGCCCCGACGTGGGCCGCCGCGACCGCGTCGTCCACCGCGTCACCGATGACCACGACGCGGTCCGGGACGGCGGCTCCGTCGAGGGCGGTCAGATGGCGGGCCATGTGCGCGGCCTTTCCGGTGTCGGAGGGCCCGATCCGCCCGTCGACCCGGATGAAGTGCTGCTCGATGCCGTGGGTCCGCACGATCGGGAGCAGGCGGTCGTGCGGGGCCAGTGAGCACAGGGACTGGGTGAGCCCGGCGTCCTGCCGGTCGGCGAGCAGCTGTCTGGCGCCGTCGGTCAGCGCGGCGGTCTCGGCCCGCATCCAGTAGTGGCGGTGGAAGGTCTCGTCCATGGCCTCCCACTCCTCCTCCGTGGGCAGCCGCCCCAGCAGGCGCTCGTAGAACCGGGGCACGGGAACGCAGTACAGCTCGCGGTAGCGGTCGAGCGTGATCGGCGCCAGGCCGATCTCGGCGAACGAGGCATTGGTCGCCTCGATCACCGCGTGGATGTCGTGGAACAGCGTCCCGTTCCAGTCCCAGACGATGTGCGTCCCGCGAGCAGCGTGCGTCCCCATGGAGAGACCGTACCCAGTGGGTACGACAGGGCGGCTCTCAGGCGTCTCCGCCGACGAGGTTCGGGATCTCCTGCGTCGCGTACCAGAGCAGTTCGTGGTCGTCCGCGCCGTCGACGGTGAACTGCGCGTCGTCGTCGCCGACGTCCGCGGCGCCCAGCGCGGCCGCGGCGGCCGCCACATCCGCCTCGGCGTCGCCTGCGTCCACATGCACGGCCGCGATCCGGGAGAACGGCACCGGACGCGCTATGCGCACGGCACCCAGCGAGGAGGCGTCCAGCCCGCGGTCCGGGTCGGCCGGCGCGGTCCCGTCGGGCACGTCCACGGCGACGACGACCCTGCGGCGCGGGGACTGCGGGTCTCCCGCGAGCATGCGCAGCGAGGCCTGGGCGGCGCGGGTCAGCGCCGCGTACTCCAGCTCCTCGATGTTGTCGGAGACGTACCACTCGCGCAGGGCCGGGGTGACGGCGAAGGCGTCCAACGGGCCGGGCCCCAGCTCGCCCGCCTTGGAGATCGCTGCGAGACCGGGAAGTGTCGTGGGGACGTAGACGCGCATGGCTGCAGCATACGGGGCCCGGGTCCCCCTTCGGGGTGAAGCGGGCCCACGCCGGCGCCGCTCCGGACGTCCGCCAACGCCCGCTCCTCCGGCGCCATTTCGGCCTACGGGCCCGGTCCGAGGGGCTTTCCGCCCGGACCGTCACCCGGATAGGTGAACCTGTCGAAGGGCTCCCGGCGAGGGGTGCGGTCGTTGCACGCCGATGGCCCGCCCCCGTAGAAGTCTGCGCAGCGAAGTTACTGCCCGGTACCGAACCTGGAACCGGCCGAGACCGCGGGGGCATGATCATGGACCACACCAGGAGGCGGCCGCCGGGCCGCGCGACCGACCGCCGTACCGAGAGCCGTACCGAGAGCCGCCGCGCCGCCGGTCGGCAGGGCCCGGGCCGCGGGCCCCTCGCGGGACCGGGCCGCGGGCCGGTCACGGGTGCCGGAGTCGCACCGCCGAGGCGGGGCGATGCGGTACGACCACCGGGCCGCCCGGGCCCGGGCGGCGGGCCGCCGTCCGGCGGGGCGGCGGCCGCGCTGCGCAGGCGCGAGCGGGACCGGCAGCCGCGCTACTGGTTCGCCCACCGGCTGCTGCTCGTACTGAGCGGCGCGAAGCCGGTCCACTGGATGCTGGGGCACACACTCGGCGCCGCGTACGACCAGCTCGTACAGCTCGCGCCGCTCATGCCCCTGCGCCCGACAACCGGTCCGGGCGGGCGCTCGGCGACACCCGTGGTGACCGGCTGCGGCGAGTACCGGCCGGCACCGGGGGTCATCGAGGCCTTCGCCCGCGTCCGGTCCGGCGACCGGCTGCGTGCCGTGGCCTTCCGGCTGGAGCGCGGGCGGGACGAACGCTGGCGCTGCTCAGCCGTGGAACTGGGCGGCCCGCCCACGCAGCCGAGCGGAACCTGCCAACGCGCCTGACAGGCGTGGTGCGCGGACAGGGCCGCGGCTGGCCGGGCGGGCACTGGGGACACACGACGGGGCCCCGGCGCGAGTGAGGGCGGGGACGGGGGCGGCTCCGGCCGTTACGACGGCTCGGGCGCGGCACGACGGCCGGACCCGGCACGACTCCGGCTTCTGCGACGGCACCGGTGCTCGGTCGCCTACGGGCCGCCGCGCCATGCGGACGGCCCGGCGCCTCGGGGCCGCCGTACGGCGCCCCTGGCCCGGCGTGACGGACCACCTGACACGGCTCCGGTCGTACGGCGGCCCGACGTGGCCTCCGGCCCTACGGCGGCTCCGGTGCGGCATGACGGTCGGGGCCCGGCGGGGCAGCCCAACTCTGCGCGGCCGCCCCCGGCACGCAGCCGTCCGCTGTACTGAACCCAGCGGCGGCGTGCTGGGTCGCCCGGCACGGCATGCGGGCGGCCCGGCACGCATGCGGGTGGCCCGGCATGCGGGCGGCCCGGCGGGCGGCCTCCGGCCTGCAACCGCCCCAGGGTGCGTGACGAGCGCCCGGGCGGAGGCCTGCCGCAGCTCTGGCCCTACATACGCGGCCGGGCCGTACGACAGCCCCGGCGCAGCGCGACGGTCGGCCGGAGCGGCACGACGGTCCGGGCCGGCACCACTCCCCCTGCAGACGGCGGCAGTGCACGCCTGTCCGTAGGAGACCGCAACGCGCGGCCGTCACCGCCCAGCGGCTCCGGCACGGCACGGCACGGCATGGCCAGGCGGACCGGCGCGGCCCGGCCGTGCAGCGGCCGCCCGTCAGTCAGCCGTACGGCGACCCGCCGGCGCGGCGGACGGGCCCCCGCCGAGCCGACCGCGCCCGCACCGGGGTGCCCGCGCAAACAGCCGGGACCGACACAACGGACCGGGCCACCTCCCCGAGGTGGCCCGGCCCGTTACGCGGTGGGCTGCGTCGCGCGCGACGCTCGCGCTACTTCTTGCGGCGGCGCCCCGCGGACTTCTGCGCCTTGCGACGCTCGGCCCGGGTCATCCCGTCCGCCTCGGAGCGGGCGGGTACGCCGTCGGTGGTGAAGTCGCCCTCGACGATGCCGCCCTCACCGTCCACCTTGGGCGCGGAGAAGTGCAGCCGATCCGGGCGCTGCGGGGCCTCCAGGCCCTTGGCGCGGATCTCCGGGCGGCCTCCGGCCGCGGCCGGGACGGCGTCCTGCGGGGCCTTCTCCAGGCTGGCCTTCTCGGCGGGCTCGGAGACCGGGACCTCCTCGACCTGCTGCTCGACCTGGACCTCCAGGTTGAACAAGTAGCCGACCGACTCCTCCTTGATGCCCTCCATCATGGCCGTGAACATGTCGAAGCCCTCGCGCTGGTACTCGACCAGCGGGTCCTTCTGGGCCATCGCGCGGAGGCCGATGCCCTCCTGGAGGTAGTCCATCTCGTAGAGGTGCTCGCGCCACTTGCGGTCCAGGACCGACAGGACCACGCGCCGCTCCAGCTCACGCATGATGTCCGAGCCGAGCTGCTTCTCGCGCGCGTCGTACTGCTCGTGGATGTCGTCCTTGATCGACTCGCTGATGAACTCGGCGGTGATCCCGGCACGGTCGCCCGCCGCGTCCTCCAGCTCCTCGATGGTGACCTTGGTCGGGTAGAGCTGCTTGAACGCGCCCCACAGACGGTCGAGGTCCCACTCCTCGGCGAAGCCCTCGACCGTCTCGGCCTGGACGTACGCGTCGATCGTGTCGTCCATGAAGTGGCGCACCTGCTCGTGCAGGTCCTCGCCCTCCAGGACGCGGCGGCGCTCGCCGTAGATGACCTCGCGCTGCCGATTGAGGACCTCGTCGTACTTCAGGACGTTCTTACGCGTCTCGAAGTTCTGCTGCTCGACCTGCGACTGGGCGGAGGCGATGGCGCGGGTGACCATCTTGTTCTCGATCGGCACGTCGTCGGGGACGTTGGCCATCGCCATGACGCGCTCGACCATGGCCGCCTTGAACAGACGCATCAGGTCGTCGCCCAGCGACAGATAGAAGCGGGACTCGCCCGGGTCGCCCTGACGGCCGCCACGACCGCGGAGCTGGTTGTCGATCCGGCGCGACTCGTGCCGCTCGGTGCCCAGCACATAGAGGCCGCCGAGGGACTTGACCTCCTCGAACTCGGCCTTGACCGCAGCCTCGGCCTTCTCCAGCGCCGCGGGCAGGGACGCCGCCCACTCCTCGGGGTGCTCGGCCGGGTCCAGGCCGCGTCCGCGCAGCTCGGCCTCGGCCAGCTCGTCCGGGTTGCCGCCGAGCTTGATGTCCGTACCACGGCCGGCCATGTTCGTGGCGACCGTGACCGCGCCCTTGCGGCCCGCCTCGGAGACGATCTGCGCCTCACGGTCGTGCTGCTTGGCGTTGAGGACCTCGTGCCGGACGCCGCGCTTGCTGAGCTGCTGCGAGAGGTACTCGGACTTCTCGACGGAGGTGGTGCCGACCAGGACCGGCTGGCCCTTGCGGTTCTTCTCGACGATGTCCTCGACGACCGCGTCGAACTTCGCGGGCTCGGTGCGGTAGATCAGGTCGGACTGGTCGACGCGGGCGACCGGGCGGTGCGTCGGGATCGGGACGACGCCGAGCTTGTAGATCTGGTGGAACTCGGCCGCCTCGGTCATGGCCGTACCGGTCATGCCGGAGAGCTTGCCGTAGAGGCGGAAGAAGTTCTGCAGGGTGATCGTGGCGAGTGTCTGGTTCTCGTCCTTGATCTCGACGGCTTCCTTGGCCTCGATGGCCTGGTGCATGCCCTCGTTGTAGCGGCGGCCCGCGAGGATACGGCCGGTGTGCTCGTCGACGATCATGACTTCGCCGTCCATGACGACGTAGTCCTTGTCGTTCTTGAACAGCTCCTTGGCCTTGATCGCGTTGTTGAGGTAGCCGACGAGCGGGGTGTTCACCGACTCGTAGAGGTTGTCGATGCCCAGCCAGTCCTCGACCTTGGTGACGCCGGACTCATGGATGGCCACGGTCCGCTTCTTCTCGTCGACCTCGTAGTCGCCGGTCTCGTCCAGACCCTTCTGCGGGTTGGCGGCCTCGCCCTTGGTCAGGCGGGTGACCAGCTTGGCGAAGTCGCCGTACCACTTGGTGGCCTGGTCGGCCGGACCGGAGATGATCAGCGGGGTGCGCGCCTCGTCGATGAGGATCGAGTCGACCTCGTCGACGATCGCGAAGTTGTGGCCGCGCTGGACGAGTTCGTCCTGCGACCAGGCCATGTTGTCGCGGAGGTAGTCGAAGCCGAACTCGTTGTTCGTGCCGTACGTGATGTCGCAGGCGTACTGCTCGCGGCGCTGCGCCGGGGTCATGTTGGCGAGGATGCAGCCGACATCGAGACCGAGGAACTTGTGGACGCGGCCCATCCACTCGGAGTCACGCTCGGCCAGGTAGTCGTTCACCGTGATCAGGTGGACGCCCTTGCCGGAGAGTGCGTTGAGGTAGGCGGGCAGGGTGCCGACGAGGGTCTTGCCCTCACCGGTGCGCATTTCGGCCACATACCCCATGTGGAGGGCCGCGCCGCCCATCAGCTGGACGTCGTAGTGGCGCTGACCGAGCACGCGCTTGGCGCCCTCACGGACGGTGGCGAAGGCCTCGGGGAGCAGGTCGTCCAGGCTCTCACCGTCGGCGTACCGCTCCTTGTACTCGTCGGTGAGCGCCCGCAGCTCGGCGTCGGAGAGGTTGACGAAGTCCTCTTCGATGGAGTTGACCTGGCCCGCGATGCGGTGCAGTTTGCGCAGGATCTTGCCTTCGCCTGCACGCATGAGCTTGTTGAAGACGGACACGTAGGTTGGTCTCCTTGCCGGTCGGGCCTGGCACGGTCGGGGTGCGCGGGCACGGCGGGGTCAGCCCCCACCGCAACGGCCATCGTAAGTCAGGACACCTCCGTGCCGGGAGGTCCGTGGGTACGAAGGACCGGTGTCACCCTCAGGAGAACGGGCGACCGGCGCGGATGGTTTCCGGATCACCGGTCCGGAGACCGTGGAGGGACAGCTCGCCGGGGCCGCGACCCGGGGCGCCGGGTGGCGGTGGTGGCGCGCCGCCGGGGGAGGCGGTGGCGGCGGGCGATGGCCCCCTCCGGTGCCGGGACGGGTCGTCCGGGCCCGGGTCATTGTCAGTGCCCGGGTCTAGGGTGCCGCGCATGACGACGATGCCGACTCCGACGCCACGGCCAGTGACCGCACTCTCCGCCGACGAGGCGCGGCGGACGGCTCTGCGCGCCCAGGGCCTGCTCGGCGCCCCGGACCGGCGCGGCGGGGCGCGCGGGGTGCTGCGTCATCTCGGTGCGGTGCAGCTGGACACGATCTCGGTACTGGCCCGGTCCCATGAGCTCGTGCCGTACGCGCGCCTGGGACCCGTCGGGCGCCCCTCGGTCGAGTCGGCGTACTGGACCGGGACGCACGCCTTCGAGTACTGGTCCCACGCGGCCTGCATCCTGCCCATCGAGGAATGGCCGCATTTCGCCTTCCGTCGCCGTGCGTACCGTGACCGGCCGCACTGGCACCACGACCTGCCCGACAGCGCGTACGACGCCGTGATCCAGCAACTGCGCGCGGAGGGGCCGCTGACCGCCACCGAGCTGGGCGGCGCCAAGAACGGCGGCGAGTGGTGGGACTGGTCGGAGACGAAGGTCGCCGTCGAACGGGCGCTGATGTACGGCGAGGTGGTCTGCACCGAGCGACGTGGCTGGAAGAGGGTGTACGACCTCGCCGAACGTGCCGTCCCCGGTGCGCTGCTGCACGACGAGCTGGACGACGCCGAGTGCGTGCGGCGGCTCGTGCGGCTGGCCGGGCAGTCGCTGGGGATCGGGACGCGGGCGGACATCGCTGACTACCACCGGCTCAAGGGCGAGCAGGTCGACGCGGTGATCGCCGACTCGGGTCTGGTCCCCGTCGAGGTCGAGGGGTGGGGCAAGCCCGCGTGGGCGGATCCGGAGGCTCTCGCGTCCGAGCCGCGCGGGCGGCACCGTACGACGCTGCTGTCACCGTTCGACTCCCTGATCTGGGACCGGCCGCGCACGGAGCGGATCTTCGGCTTCACCCACCGGCTCGAGGCGTACGTACCGAAGCCCAAGCGCATACACGGCTACTTCGCGATGCCACTGCTCTCCGGCGGGCGGCTGATGGGCCGCGTCGACCCCGCGCGGGAGGGAAGGACGCTCGTGGCGCGGCAGGTGTCGCTGGACGGGCGGAAGGCGGTTCGGCCGATGGCGTATGCGTTGCGGGAGGCCGCGGCGTGGGTGGACTGCACATCGGTGCGCGTGGAGCGGGTGATGCAGCCGGAGCTCACGGTCGCGCTGACGGAGGCGCTGGCCGACGGCTGAGACGTGCCGACCCCGGGAGGTTTCATGTGAATCGGCAGCTGGGGAACGGCCGTCAAGGAGCGGGCAGTTGGCCGGATCGGATCGAGCGGATCCGAGGCGGCCGGGGCTCCGGTGCGGCCGGGCTACGAGGTTGCCGGACTCCGAAGCTGCCGGACCTCCGAGGCTGCCGCAGCTCCCGCGCGGGCCGGTCGCCAGGCGGCACGGCCGGTGCAAGGGAGGCGCTCGGATACGGCCGGTACTGCTGGTTCGGGCTGGTGCGTCTGGTAAGGGGCCGGACAGGGCGTGCGCGCCCCGGGCCCTGGCGGCCGGGATCCGGACGGCCGCACCATCCGCCCGCTATCTGATCTCGAGGATCTTTTCGCGCATCGCGTAGACCACGGCCTCCATCCGGGAGTGGAGCTGCAGCTTCTCCAGGATGTTGCGGACGTGGTTCTTGACCGTGTTCTCGCTGATGAACAACTCCTTGGCGATGTCACGGTTGTTCATCCCCGTCGCGACGAGCTTGAGGACCTCCAGCTCCCGGTCGGTCAGCCGGGGGGCGGGCACCAGACGGCGCTCATCGGTGCGCTGGATCATCGACTTGAACTCGGTGAGGAGCTTCGACGCCATCGAGGGGCTGATCTGGGACTGCCCGTCGGCGACCGCACGGATCGCCGTGGCCACCTCGTCGGTCGAGATCTCCTTGAGGAGGTAGCCGGTGGCGCCGGCCTTGATCGCGTCGTAGAGGTCGGCCTCCTCGTCGCTGATCGTCAGCATGATGATCTTCGCGCTGGGGGCCACTTCCTTGATGGACGTGCACGCCTCGATCCCGCCCCGCTTGGGCATCCGGACGTCCATCAGCACGATGTCGGGCAGCAGGTCGGCGGCCTTGTCCACGGCCTCCGCGCCGTCCCCCGCCTCGCCCACGACCTGGATGTCCTCCTCCTGAGCGAGGACGATCTCGAGGCCGCGCCGGAAGAGGGCATGGTCGTCCACCACGAGGACCCGGATGGGCTCCTTCCGTGGCCGGGCCGTATCCGCACCGGCCGGGTCGACGCACGCGTCGTACCCGCCGGGTCGGGGCCCGAAGCTGTCCGCCATCGTTCCTCCCCCTGAAGTCCATGGCCCTGGGTTGCCTGCCGGGCCAACCGGTCTGAAGAGAGCGCGGGTTGGCTGCGCCGCCATGATTCCATGACCGGACGCCGCCGCGCGGCCCTCGTGGTCGCACAATGGTGCCCTCGGGAGCGCCTTCCGCGCTCCCGAGGGCACCGAATCCGGCCTCTGTTCAGCGATTTCCGGCGGCTGGCCGCCCTTCCTCCGTAAGCTTCGCCGGCTGTGCGGACCTCACGGGCTTCGCGGGCTTCGTGAGCCCGGCGTCAGCCGCCGAGCGCTCCGCCCGCGCCGTGCGGGGCCACCTCGACCATGGGGTCGGACTCCAGGTGGATCACGCCGTAGTCGTAGGCGTGGCGGCGGTAGACCACGCTGGGTGCCTTGGTCTCGGAGTCGATGAACAGGTAGAAGTCGTGTCCGACCAGCTCCATCTCGTAGAGGGCCTGGTCGAGCGTCATCGGGGCGGCGGCGTGGGTCTTCTCCCGGACCACCAGCGGTCCGTCGCCCTGGATTTCGAGGGAACCGATCTTCTTGGTGGGGATGGTCTCCTCCACCCGCGTCTCGGACGCTGCGATGTCTCCGTTGAGACGTGCGGCGAGCGGCGCGGTGGCGGCCGCGACGCTGGTCGGCGTCCGGCTGCCGCCCCGGTGGACCCGGCGCTTGTCGGCCTGCTTGCGCAGTTGCGCTTCGAGCCTGGCGGTGGCCGCGTCGAGTGCGGCGTAGGCGTCTGCGGCCGAGGCTTCCGCCCTGATGACGGGTCCACGGGTGCGGAGCGTGATCTCCACTCGGTCGCAACGGTCGGCCTGACGGGGATTGTGTTCCTTGGACACCTCGACGTCGAGGCTGATCACCTTGCCGTCGATCTTCTGGATCTTGTCCAGCTTCAGCTTCTCGGCCACGTGCTTACGGAAGCGCTCAGGCACCTCGGTCTTGCGGCCCTTGACGACGATGTCCACGCAGAACTCCGTTCCCGGACGGCTCCGCTGAGCACGGAGCGCATCCCAACTTGCCCTGAGACCGGTCGGGCTCGCCTTCTCCTCCGGCGCCGGCCCGTCCGGCACTGCGTCTGCTGCATCGCCACGCACCCGGGCGTCGTCCGGAGTCGCGGCGTTGCGACTTTCACGTCCTCCTCCCCAGTCGACAAGATCACAACCCCATCGACTTCAGAGACGGCGAAAAGTCCCGAAGCACGCTTGTCCGACATTCATGGCAAAAGGTCCGCCACTTCCTCACAACCGAACATAGCTCGACCGGATGGGTGTCGGCACCCCCTACCGGCGCGTACTTGGGCTTCGGAACTCCTTCCCCTCACATCACGAGCAACGACGATCGATTCACGCCAGTTCCCTCTCCGTTCAGCACAGAGATGATCCGGCGCAGCACGGTCCTCACCTCCCGGAATCAGCCTCCTGGCCACCCGGCACCACGTCCGGGTCAGCCGGTGCACGATGCGGGTCAGAACGCCGTCGGCGGAGCGGCGACCACCGCCGCGCCCGCGACCCGGCCACCGGCCTCCCTCACCGCCCTCGCCCCCTCCACGAGCGACGCCCCCGTCGTCATCAGATCGTCCACCAGCACCACCGAGGCGCTCTCCGGCCCTGCCTCACCGCCGCCGAGCAGCCCGGCGGCGCGCTCGCGGACCGCCAGGGCCCCGGAGAGGTTCGCGAGACGCTGCGGAGCGGTCAGCCCGGACTGGTCCGCCACGGCCCGCTGCTGCCGCAGTACCGGGAGCACCCTCGCCGGCCGGCCCTCGCGTCTGAGCCCCGCGGCCGCGGACCGGGCGACTCTCCGTGTCGGATCATGCCCCCGTGCCGCCACCGCCCGCCGCGCCGACGGAACCGGCACCAGCAGCAGCCCGCCCCGCCCGCCCGTGCACGCACGTATCGCACCGGCCAGGGCCTCGCCCAGGGGCCCGGCCAGCGCCAGGGCCCCGCGCTCCTTGTGGGCGAGCAACACGTCCCGCACCTCGCCCCCGTACGGCGCCGCGGCATGGACGGGCGGCAGGCCCGCGGGCTCCGGACTCGGACGCACCCGACGCGGTCCCTCCCCGCTCAGCGCCGCACGGCACCGGTCGCACAGCACGCTCCGTGGCCGACCGCACCCCGCGCACCCGACCGGCAGGACGAGCCCCGCGATCTCCTGCCACCACCTCTGGATCCCCCGCATGACGGCCACTCTGCCGCCCGCGGCCGCGGGCCACCAGCCCTGTGGACAACGCCTCGCGGACGCTGCCGGGCGGCCCGTACGGCACGACGTACTCCCCGCCGCACCACTCCACGTACGACCTGGTCAGCGGCGCACCGGCGGGTGTCAGCCCGGGTAGACGGGAGCCGTGCCCTTCTCGGCCACCAGCCGCCAGTTCGCGTCGACCGGCAGCCGCACGATCCCGTCGTCGGAGTGCGCGACCAGCGGCTTGCTCTCGTCCTCCGAGGCCGCGACCGCCTCGACGCCGCTGATACCCGGCAACGTCGGCGTCTTCGACGACGAACCGTCGGTCTCCACGTACTGGAGCTGCTGCACCCCGCCGGGCTCCCGGCCCACGACCACCAGCCGGCTGGTGCCCGCCCACGACGCGGACTCCACATGTTCCAGCTGCGGCGCCACCGACAGTAGATCGTTCACCACCAGCGGCGTCTTCCCCGCACCGGTGTCAGACCGCTCCACACGCCCCAGCTCCAGCGACGTCCGCCCGTCCCGCGTGACCAGCAGCGCGATCCGCACGCCGTCCGACGACACGCGCAGGCCCTCGATCCGCCCGTCGCCGAGCGACGGCACGTCGACCTCCTGCGCCTCGTCCGTGCCCGCCGCGAGCCGCAGCAGCCGCGGCCGCTTGGGGTCCCGGTCGGCGATCCACAGGTTGCCGTCACCGTCCCAGCTCGGGGCGGTGAGGGCGTCCTTCTCGCTCTTGGCGCGGGACCGGAGCTTGGCGTCCCCGCGCTCCGCGCCCGAGCTCATCGGCGCCACGTACAGCGACCGTCCGTCCAGGGAGACCCCTGCGGCCTGGCGCTCCGCGCGGTCGACGCCGACCGACCCCAGCTGCACGGTGCCGTCCCCGAACGGGCCCTCCACCCTGCTCGGCTCGTCGCTGGCGTCGGAGAGGCTGGCCAGCCGGTGCTCGCCGTCGATGAAGTACTGCCGCTCGGTGTGCTTGCGCAGCCCCGCGGGCGCGTACACAGCCGCCTCCCCCGGGGTCAGCGAACACAGCTCGGAGCCGTCCCGGCCGGCCAGCACCACGCGGCTGATCTTGGCCGACGCCTGGTCCTGCACGGTGTGGAGGAGCTGGGCCGCCATGCGTGTGCACTGCACCCCGCCGAGGTGCGACGCCCTGCCGCTGAGCCGGACCTTCAGCCCGTCCGAGTCGTCCAGGGAGAGCGAGGAGTCGAGGAGCCGGGTCCCGGTCGGGAACTGCGAGTCCACCACGCTCTCCATCCAGCTCGTGGGCCCCTGGAGCAGAGCCTTCACGCTGGAGGTGATCGAGTCGATCCCGCGCCGCAGATAGACCGGATCCGCGACGAGGACGTGCTTCTGCGCCCCCGCGGCCCGGTCGTCACGGTCCGACGACGCGAAGTAGTACGTGTTGGCCGAGCGGTAGAGGCGGTCGAAGTCCGACTTGCCGAGCACGAGCCCCGTGGGCGGGATGTCGATACGCCACTCACCGCTGGCCTTGGTCAGGTGGACCGTCGTCCGGTACGAGCCCTCGGCGGGGTTGTACGCCTGCTTCCGGTCCACCGTGGCTATTCGGTGGCCGCTGACCTCCGCGACGGCGGTCTTCTGCTCGGGGTCCCGGATGGGCCCGTCCATGGTGGGATTCGGCGCGTCCTCGAGCACCGTGGTCTGCGAGAACGGCTGCCAGCTCTTGGACGCCGCTTCCGTGAGGTACAGCTGGGCGGTCTTGAAGTCCGCTTCCTCGCTGGTCACGGCCTCGAGGAAGCCGCGCACGATGTCGTTCGGCCCCTCGCCCGCCCTCGGCGGTACCCCGTAGACCCGTACCTGGCTCTCGGCCTCCGCGCGCGGCGAGGCATCGACCCGGCTCACCTCGCCGCTGTCCGGCATCGAGGCGCAGCCCGCCACCAGCAGGGCTGCCGAGCCGAGCACGACCGCCCCCCGCAGTGAGCTCGCTCGACGATGTGTGTGCCGGTCAGAGCCCACGCGGCCCGCCCTTCCGCTCCGGTTCCCGGTCCTCGTCCGCCGACGACGCCGCCTCCGCCTGCGGCGCGGTACGCGGCTGCGGCGGCACGGCGGCCATCCGGCGGCCGTGCGGCAGACCCGCGTCGATCAGCCCGCGGTTGCGCCGCGAGTCCTCCGGCTCGAGCGGGATCGGCGACCCGCGCAGCGACTCGCCCGCCGTGCACGGCAGGGTCAGCCGGAACTGCGAGCCGCCGCCCGGCTCACCCCAGGCCTGCAGCCAGCCGCCGTGCAGCCGCGCGTCCTCGACGGCGATCGACAGGCCGAGGCCCGTACCGCCCGTCGTCCGCGCCCGGGCCGGGTCAGCCCGCCAGAAGCGGTTGAACACCCGCGTCGCCTCGCCGGGCTTCAGCCCCACGCCGTAGTCGCGTACGGCCACCGCCGCGGCGCCGCCCGCGGTCGCGAGCCGCACGACGAGATCACGGCCCTCGCCGTGCTCCACGGCGTTGACCACCAGATTGCGCAGCACCCGCTCGAGGCGGCGCGCGTCCGCCTCGACGATCACCGGGTGCTCGTCGCCGCGGACCTGGATGTAGCTGCCCTTGCGCTCCGCGAGCGGTTCGGCGCCCTCGATCACCCGGTGGACGATGTCCCGCAGGTCGACCGGGGCCGCCTCCAGGGCCGCCGCGCCGGCGTCGAACCGGCTGATCTCCAGGAGGTCCGACAGCAGCGACTCGAAGCGGTCGAGCTGGCCGCGCAGCAGCTCCGCCGACCGCGCGGTCGCCGGATCGAAGTCCTCCCGGGCCTCATGGATGACATCGGCGGCCATACGTACGGTCGTCAGCGGGGTGCGCAGCTCGTGCGACACGTCCGAGACGAAGCGCCGCTGCATCCGCGACAGCTCCTCGAGCTGCTGGATCTTCACCTGCAGGTTCTGCGCCATCTTGTTGAAGGACTCACCGAGACGTGCGATGTCGTCCTCGCCGGTGACCTTCATACGCTCCTGCAGCCGCCCGGCCGCCAGCCGCTCGGAGATCCCGGCCGCCATCCGTACGGGGGTGACGACCTGCCGGACCACGAGCCAGGCGATGGCGCCGAGCAGCACCACCACGAACACGCCGGCGGTCGCCAGCGTGCCCTTGACCAGGCTCAGCGACTTCTCCTCCTGGGTGAACGGGAAAAGGTAGTAGAGCTGGTACGCGTGGCCGTTGACGTCGTTGAGCTGCCGGCCGATGGCAAGGCCGGGCTCCCCGGAGTCGCTTCCCTCGCGGAAGATCCTGGTGTGCTGCTCGTGGGTCCCCGGCTCCGCGTCGACCGCCGTCCGCAGCTCGTCCGGAACGCTCTTCTCCGGATCCACGAAGCCGGAGGCGCGCGGCCCCCGCGTACCGCGGCTGTCGTCGACCAGTGCCTGCTCGGTCTCGGAGCTGAGCGCCACCACCGAGTAGACGCCCTGTCCGCCACTGGCGAGTTGCTCGACCAGATCGGTCAGCCACTCGCTGGAGTTCCGCGCGCCGCGGGCACGGACCTGGCCGTCCTGGCCGCGGACGTCGGAGTCCGCCTTCTCGCGGGCCACGTTGAAGCCGCCGACGGCCTGGCTCTGCGCCGCGCCCTGCTTGGCGTCCTGCAGGCCGTTGCGGACCTGGCCGATGACGACGATGCCGAGCAGCAGCACGACACCGAGGGACATGAGGAGCGTGGTGGCGACGACGCGGAGCTGGATGTTGCGCCGCCACAGCCGCACCGCCGGCAGCATCGGCCTGCGGAACCACCGCCACAACAGGCGCAGCACGGGATGGACGGGGCCGCCGGGGGCACCGTCCTGCAGCAGATTCCCGCCCTGCCAGAACCGTTCGAACAACGAGATCTTGCCCACCGGGTCGACGGGCCGCCCCGAACGCGATCCCCCCGAGGGCTCGGCCCCCAGAGCTCCGGCCTCCGGAGCAGCACCGTTCCCGGACATGTCAGCTGGGCCCGGCCTTGTAACCGACGCCGCGCACGGTCACCACGATCTCCGGGCGCTCGGGGTCCCTCTCGACCTTCGAGCGGAGCCGCTGGACGTGCACATTGACCAGCCGGGTGTCCGCCGCGTGGCGGTAACCCCAGACCTGCTCGAGCAGCACCTCGCGCGTGAACACCTGCCACGGCTTGCGGGCCAGCGCGACGAGCAGGTCGAACTCGAGCGGGGTCAGCGCGATCGACTGACCGTCCCGCTTCACGGAGTGACCCGCGACATCGATGACCAGATCGCCGATGGCGAGTTGCTCGGGCGCCGGCTCCTCGGAACGGCGCAGCCGCGCGCGGATCCGCGCGACCAGCTCCTTCGGCTTGAACGGCTTGACGATGTAATCGTCGGCACCGGACTCCAGCCCGACCACCACGTCGACCGTGTCACTCTTCGCGGTCAGCATGACGATCGGTACGCCGGACTCAGCCCGGATGAGCCGGCACACCTCGATGCCGTCCCTGCCGGGCAGCATCAGATCGAGCAGCACCAGATCGGGCTTGACCTCGCGAAATGCGGCGAGGGCCTTGTCACCGTCCGAGACGAACGACGGTTCAAAGCCTTCTCCGCGCAGCACGATGCCGAGCATCTCCGCCAGTGCGGTGTCGTCGTCGACGACCAGGACGCGTCCTTTCATAATCGACATCATCCCATTAGCTAATCGTTACCTGGCGTGACCTGGCACACAGCTCCTTGAGCCCCGCGCCCGTGACCGGCGACAGCACCCCGGCCTCGGTGACGATCGCCGTCACCAGATCCGGCGGCGTGACGTCGAAGGCGGGGTTGTACGCCTGGGTCCCCAGCGGCGCCACCGGTATCCCGGCCCCCGGCTCCCCCGCCGCTCCCGGCGCGGACGGCGCCGCGATCTCCGTCACCTCGTGCCCGGGCCTCTGCTCCACCTCTATCGACGCCCCGTCCGGGGTCGACAGGTCCACGGTCGTGACCGGCGCGACGACGACGAACGGCACATGGTGGTAGCGCGCCAGCACCGCCAGCGGGTAGCTGCCGACCTTGTTCGCCACCGAGCCGTCGGCGGCGATCCGGTCCGCCCCGATCAGCACGGCGTCGACCTCGCCCGCGGCGAACAGCGAGCCCGCCGCGTTGTCGGCGAGCAGCGTGTACGGCATGCCGCTCCGCGCCGCCTCGTACGCCGTCAGCCTGGCCCCCTGCAGCAGCGGGCGCGTCTCGTCGACCCACAGCCGCCGCAGCTCACCGGCGCGGTGCGCGGACCTCGCCACCGCGAACGCCGTGCCCTCGCCGCCCGAGACCAGGGTGCCGGTGTTGCAGTGGGTGAGAATCCGGTGACCGCCGCCGGGAAGCAGCTCGCCGAGCAACGCGAGACCGTGCTCCGCCATGCGCGCGCTCGCCTCCGCGTCCTCCCGGTGCAGTGCGCGCGCCTCGGCGAGCGCGGCGGCCGCTGCCTGCTCCGGGCCGGCCCCTTCCTCGGTGGCCCGGATGTACGCACCCAGGGCCCGTCCCACGCCGTAGCCGAGGTTCACGGCGGTGGGCCGCGCGTTCGACAGCAGCTCGACGGCCTCGTCCACGTCGTAGCCGCGTGCGGCGGCGAGCGCGACGCCGTAGGCACCGGCGATACCCAGCAGCGGCGCCCCGCGGACGGCCAGCGTACGGATCGCTTCGACCAGCGCCGGTACGTCGGTGCAGGCCAGCTCCACCTCCTCGGCGGGCAGTCGGGTCTGGTCGAGGAGCACCACCATGGGGCCCTCAGGCGGTTCGTCCCAGCGGAGTGAAGGAACTGCGGGTGGCCCTCCGGCCACCGGAGGTACCGCGTCCTGATCAGCCATTCGCCCAGTCTGCACGCTCCGGCACAGGTATTTGAAGGTGCGGCGAGGGTAGAGGGCCAGGTACGAACGCCGACGGCCCGTGGCACGATGGCAGCCAACCGGCCGCTGCTGTGGTTCTCCCGGGGCTGTCGCCCCGTCACCGGAGCCCAGCCGACTCCGCGGACGGGCACCGTGAAGGAGCGATGATGAACGACTCTCCGGGCTGGGCTTCGCCCGGGTCCTCCCCCTCGGACGATCCGGGGCGGGAGAAGTCCGGATCCACCCCTCCTCCTCCCGGACCTCCTCCCGGTCCTGGCGGCGGCCCTGCCTGGGGCGGCCAGAGTGGTTGGGGCGGTCAAGGCGGCCCGGGCGGCTGGGGTGGCCAGGGCGACCCCGGAGGCTGGGGCGGCCAGGGCGGCTGGGGTTCGGGCTGGGCACAGCCCCCGGCGGCCAAGCCCGGCATCATTCCGCTCCGCCCCCTCGGTGTGGGCGAGATCCTCGACGGCGCGGTGTCCACCATGCGCGCCCACTGGCGCACGGTGCTGGGCATCTCCCTCGTCGTCGCCGTCCTGACCCAGGGCGTCTCGACCCTCGCGACCGGGCTCTGGTTCCGCGACACGGCCAGCCTCGAGGGCCTGGAGAACAACCCGAATCCCACGCTGAACGAGACCCTCGACGCCCTCGGCTCCACCATGGCCAGCACCGGCGTGACCTGGCTGATCAACATGCTCGGCACGATCATCGCCACCGCCATGCTGACCATCGTCGTGAGCCGTGCCGTCCTGGGACGTTCCGTGTCCACCTCCGAGGCATGGCAGGGCTCCAAGTCCCAACTGCCGCGTCTCTTCGGCCTGTTGTTCCTGATCCCGCTGCTCATCCTCGGCGTCGCCGCGGTCGGTGTCGCACCTGGACTGATCCTCTCCCAGGCCGGCAGCACTCGCGCGGGAGCGGCCCTCGCACTGATCGGGGGCCTGGCCGGGATGGTCGCCGCCATCTGGCTGTGGATCCGCTACAGCCTCTCGGCCGCCGCCCTCATGCTCGAGAAGCAAGGCGTGGTCGCCTCGATGCGCCGCTCCGCCAAGCTCGTACGCCGCGCCTGGTGGCGGGTGTTCGGCATCCAGCTCCTCACGGTCATCCTGATCACCGTCGTCGCGGCGGTCATCGAGGTGCCGGTGGGCATCGTCGGCGTGTTCGCCGGCGGCGAGGGCGCCATGGACTGGGTGTCCGGTGAATCCACGGTCGCCACCTGGCCGTTCCTGATCGTCATGGGCGTCGGCGCGGTGATCAGCTCCACGATCACCCTGCCCATCAGCGCCGGCGTCACGGCCCTCCTCTACATGGACCAGCGCATCCGCCGCGAAGCGCTGGACCTCGAACTCGCCCGTGCCGCCGGGGTCCCCGGCTACGGCGAGCCGGAGCCCAGCGCCTCGCCGACCCACGACACCGCACCGGGGAGCTGATGCGGTGATCTCGACGGGGGGCACGGCCGCACTGACGCGCTTCCTCGTGCGGGCCGGCGACGAGGGACCGGTGACGATCCCGCGCGTCCCCGCCCGGGAGGCGGCGGAACGCGAACTCTCCAAGTCGATGTACCAGGAGCACGAACCGGGCCTGTTCCAGCGGGCCCTGGACTGGTTCTGGGAACGCGTCGGCGATCTGCTCAACGCTGCCTCCGGGGCCACTCCCGGCGGTACAGTCGGCGTCGTCGTCATCGTCGTAGCCGTCCTCCTGCTCGTGGTCGCCCTGCGCCTGAGGCTCGGGGCATTGCGCCGCACCCCCACCACCGGGAGCACGCTCTTCGACGACCGCCCCCGCAGCGCCGCCGAGCACCGTGCGGCGGCCGAACGCCACGCGGCCGAGAGCCACTGGGACCAGGCCGTCCAGGAACGCATGCGAGCCGTCGTCCGCTCCCTGGAGGAACGCGCCCTGCTCGACCCGCGCCCGGGCCGCACCGCGGACGAAGCCGCGACCGAGGCGGGCCGCTCCCTTCCCGACCACGCCGAAGCCCTGAAGTCCGCCGCCCGCGCCTTCGACGACGTCACGTACGGCGGCCGCCACTCCAGCCCCGACGCGTACGCACGCCTCGTCGAACTCGACACCGCCGTCCAGCGCAGCAGGCCCCGCTTCGACAACGCCACGGCGGGAGGCGCGCGATGACCGCGTCCGCCACCGTCGCCACGTCCGGCTCCCCCACCGCACGCCAGATGTGGACCCGCTCCCGCGGACTGCTGCTGGGCCTCGCCATCCTCGTCGTCGCGGGTGTCATCCTGGCCGTGTTCCGCTCCGGCGAGCAGCGCGGCCTTCTGGACCCCCGCTCCGCGGACCGGTACGGCAGCCGCGCCGTCGCCGAACTCCTCGCCGACCGCGGCGTCTCCACCGAGGTCGTCACGACCGCCGACGCCGCCACCGCAGCCGCCCGCCCCGGCACGACCGTCCTCATCGCGGAGCCCGACCGCCTCACCGATAGCCGGCAACGGAAGCTGCACGCCGCCCTGGCGAAGTCCGGCGGCCGCGCCGTGCTCGTCGGCGCCGGTGAATCCTCCGCCGAAACCCTCGCCCCGGGCGTACGCGTCGCCGAACCCGTGGACGTCGGTACCCGCTCCCCGGGCTGCGACCTGCCCGCTGCCCGCCGGGCCGGGGCCGTCGAACTGGGCGGTGTCCGCTACCACTTCACCGGCCGTGGCTCCGACGCCTGCTACCGCAGCGGCGGACTCCCCACCCTGCTCCGCGTGCCAGGGGCGAACGGCGGCGACACCGTCCTCCTCGGCTCCCCCGACCTCCTCCTCAACGACCGCCTGGCGAAGGAAGGCAACGCCTCCCTCGCGCTCCAGCTGCTCGGTTCCCGCGACCATCTCGTCTGGTACCTCCCCTCGGTCTCCGATGCGGGCGCCGGTGAAGGCGACCGCAGCTTCATCGATCTCATCCCCGACGGCTGGCACTGGGCCGTGCTCCAACTCGCCGTGGCCGCGGCACTCGCAGCCCTCTGGCGCGCCCGCAGGCTCGGCCCGCTGGTCGCCGAACGGCTGCCCGTCGTCATCCGGGCATCGGAGGCCACCGAGGGCCGTGCCCGGCTCTACCGGCAGGCGAACGCCCGCGATCGTGCCGCCGAGGCCCTGCGTTCCGCCACGCGTACCCGGCTCGCTCCACTCGTCGGCGTGCCGGCCGCGACGGCCCACAGCCGCCAGGACCTCGTGCCGGCAGTCGCAGCACAACTCCCGCCACCGGACATCGACGCCCTGCTGTTCGGCCCGGCGCCCGCGGACGACCCCGCTCTGGTCCGTCTCGCCGACGAACTCGACGAGCTGGAGCACCGCATCACGTCGAGCAGCACCCGCCACGCCGACTCCGCGTCAGCCCCGCACCCCGCATCACCCCCGATCGAAAGGGACCGCACTCCGTGAGCGCCCCGACCCCCGACAGCGCCCGTGCTTCGCTCGAGGCCCTGAGAAACGAGATCTCCAAGGCCGTGGTCGGCCAGGACCCCGCGGTCACCGGCCTCGTCGTCGCTCTGCTGTGCCGTGGTCACGTCCTCCTGGAGGGCGTCCCGGGAGTCGCCAAGACGCTGCTCGTCCGCGCCCTGGCCGCATCGCTCCAACTGGAGACGAAGCGCGTGCAGTTCACCCCGGACCTGATGCCGAGTGACGTCACCGGCTCGCTGATCTACGACGCGCGCACAGCCGAGTTCTCCTTCCAGCCCGGACCGGTCTTCACCAATCTGCTGCTCGCCGACGAGATCAACCGCACGCCTCCGAAGACGCAGGCATCGCTGCTCGAAGCCATGGAAGAACGTCAGGTCTCGGTCGACGGGACGCCCCGGTCACTCCCGGACCCGTTCCTCGTCGCCGCCACACAGAACCCGGTCGAGTACGAGGGCACCTACCCCCTCCCCGAAGCCCAACTCGACCGATTCCTGCTCAAGCTGACGGTGCCTCTGCCCTCCCGTGAGGACGAGGTCGACGTCCTCACCCGGCACGCCGAGGGCTTCGACCCCCGGGACCTCGCAGCAGCCGGGCTGCGCCCCGTAGCAGGACCCGAGGACCTGGCGGCCGCCCGGGAAGCCGTCGCCAAGACATCGGTCTCCCCCGAGATCGCCGGCTACGTCGT
The DNA here is from genome assembly GCF_040643575.1 of Streptomyces sp. NPDC047108. Taxonomy (NCBI): domain Bacteria; kingdom Bacillati; phylum Actinomycetota; class Actinomycetes; order Kitasatosporales; family Streptomycetaceae; genus Streptomyces; species Streptomyces sp. NPDC047108. Next base: position 2,001 of record NZ_JBEYUP010000003.1, on the reverse strand, counting down.
CGATATCTGTCGTGCCACCCGCGAATCCCCCTCGCTCTCTCTCGGCGCCTCCCCCCGCGGAGCCACCGCTCTCCTCGCCACGTCACGAGCCTGGGCCTGGCTGACAGGCCGCGACTACGTGACTCCTGACGATGTGAAGGCACTCGCCCTGCCCACACTCCGCCACAGGATCCAGCTCCGCCCCGAAGCGGAGATGGAAGGCGTCACCGCCGACTCCGTCATCACGTCGGTCCTGGCCAACGTGCCCGTGCCGCGCTGAGGCGACAGGAACAAGACCTTGGCTCTCACCGGACGGACCGCCCTGATCGCCGCACTCGGCGCTCTCCTCACCGGTCTCCTCGCCCCCCACCGGACCGGCTTCCTCGCCCTCAACTCCCTCCTCGCACTCGCAATTCTGTGCGATCTGGCACTGGCCGCACCAGTGCGAAGCCTTCGTTTCACCCGATCCGGTGACACATCCGTTCGACTCGGAGAAGTAGCACACGTGCAGCTCGTGCTGGAGAACCCGTCGAGCCGTCCCCTGCGGGCGCACCTCCGTGACGCCTGGCCTCCCAGCAGCTGGCCGGCTCCCACCGGACCCGCCGCGTCCCGCCACCGGCTCACGGTCCCGCCGGGCGAGCGCAGAAGGCTCACAACGGCTCTGCGGCCCACACGCCGCGGAGACCGCAGGTCCGAGCGCGTCACGGTCCGCTCGCACGGCCCCCTCGGGCTGGCCGCCCGCCAAGGCCACCACAACGTCCCCTGGACCGTCCGCGTCCTCCCGCCCTTCACCAGCCGCAAACACCTGCCTGCCAAGCTGGCCCGCCTCCGCGAACTCGACGGCCGGACCAGCGTCCTGACCCGCGGTGAGGGCACCGAGTTCGACAGCCTCCGGGAGTACGTCCCCGGCGACGACACCCGATCCATCGACTGGCGCGCGACAGCACGTCAGTCCGCCGTCGCCGTCCGCACCTGGCGCCCTGAACGCGACCGCCGCATCCTGCTGGTGCTCGACACCGGCCGCACCTCGGCCGGACGCGTCGGCGACGCTCCGCGCCTCGACGCCTCCATGGACGCCGCGCTGCTCCTCGCGGCCCTGGCCACACGCGCCGGAGACCGAGTCGACCTGCTCGCGTACGACCGACGCCTCCGCGCCTCCGTGCAGGGCCGGGCGGCCGGAGATGTTCTCCCTGCCCTGGTCAACGCATTGGCAACACTCGAGCCGGAGCTCGTCGAAACGGACGCCCGGGGACTCGCCGCGACCGCCCTGCGCTCCGCGCCGCGACAGTCGCTGATCGTGCTGCTCACCGGTCTCGACGCCGCAGCCGTCGAAGAGGGCCTGCTGCCCGTCCTCCCTGGACTTACGCATCGCCACACGGTGCTCCTGGCCTCCGTGGCCGATCCGCGCGTCGAGGAGATGACCCGGTCCCGCGGCACGCTCGACAGCGTCTACGAAGCGGCGGCGGGGGCCCGCGCTCAAGCGGAGCGTCTCCGTACGGCGGACCGCTTGCGCCGTCACGGCGTGACCGTGGTCGACGAGACTCCGGGCGACCTGGCTCCCGCGCTCGCCGACACCTATCTGTCGCTCAAGGCCGCAGGCCGGCTCTGACGACGACGCCCTGGCTCCACTCCGCTGTCACACGTATTCGGAACTGCCTTTACGGCGGAGAGAAAACGCCCCAAACGCAAGAGAGCCCTGTCGGGAACCGAAGTTCCCGACAGGGCTCTCTGCAACGATTGTTCGGCGGCGTCCTACTCTCCCACAGGGTCCCCCCTGCAGTACCATCGGCGCTGAAAGGCTTAGCTTCCGGGTTCGAAATGTAACCGGGCGTTTCCCTAACGCAATGACCACCGAAACACTATGAAACACACAACCATCACCGTCACCCCACACACGGGTGGGGCCGGGGTCGTTGTTTCAGAACCAACACAGTGGACGCGAGCATCTGAGGACAAGCCCTCGGCCTATTAGTACCAGTCAACTCCACACCTCACGGCGCTTCCATATCTGGCCTATCAACC